>CBESNA010000005.1:0-138524 GCA_965530755.1 uncultured Acidimicrobiia bacterium
CCATCAACCTCCCCGGCGGCGCCAACGCCACCACCTACGACTTCGGCGAAGTCGTCCCGGGCGACCTCTCCGGCTCGGTCTACATCGACACCGACAACTCGGGGGTGTTCGACGCAGCCGAAACCGGCATCGCCGGAGTCCAATTGGACCTCGCCGGCGTGGATGACCTCGGCTCACCGATCTCACTGACCACCTCCACCGCCGCCGACGGCACCTACTCATTCACCAACCTCCGGCCCGGCAACTACACGATCGCTGAAACCCAGCCCGGCGCGTACAGCGACGGCATCGACGCCGTCGGCACCGCCGGTGGCACGCTCGCCAATGACTCGGTCTCCGACATCGTGCTCGGCTCAGGAGACTCCGGCAGCGGCTACGACTTCGGCGAGCTCGTGGGAGCCAGCGTCGGAGGCACCGTTGTCGACGACGGCGGCAACCCCATCCGGAACGTCTCACTCACCCTTTCTGGAACCGATGACCTCGGCAATCCGGTGAGCCTGTCGACCACGACTGCGGCCGACGGCACCTACCGGTTCACAGGCCTCCGCCCCGGCACCTACACCATCACCGAAACCCAACCCACCGGCTACGGCGACGGCGGCGAAACCGCCGGCACCGTTGACGGAAACCCGATCGGCGACGACACCGGCAACGACCAGATCACCGACGTCGTCGTCACCTCTGGGGCGATCGGAAGCGACTACGACTTCGACGAGACCCGCGGTTCCATCTCCGGCTCGGTTTACCTCGACCTCGACGGCAACGGGACCCGCAACGGCGCCGAGATCGGAATCGGCGGCGTCGAGATCACCCTCGTTGGCGACGACGACCTCGGCAACCCCGTGTCGCTGACCACCACCACGGCCGCAGACGGCACCTACTCGTTCACCGATCTCCTCTCCGGCGACTTCGCGGTCACGGAGCCGACGCAGCCGGCCGGCCAGATCGACGGGCGAGAAGAAGCAGGCACTGCGGGCGGCATCGCCGGCAACACACCCGTCACGAACGACACCATCACCGACATCGCTCTTGCGCCGGGCCAGAACGCCACCGGCTACCTCTTCGGCGAATGGGAGAACGCGATCATCGCCGGCTCCGTCGTCGACGAGCTCGGCCGACCGATCCCGAACGTCACGTTCACGCTGAGCGGAACCGACGACAACGGCGCTCCCGTGACTGGCAATGCCACGACGGGCACCGATGGCACCTACGCCTTCACCGGCCTGACCCCGGGCACATACACGATCAACGAGACCCAGCCCGCCGCCTACGGCGACGGCGGTGAACAGGTCGGCACGGTCAGCGGCACAACCGTCGGCACCGCAACCGACGACCAGATCGCCGACATCGTGCTCGGACCGAACGAGAACGGTGTCGACTACGACTTCATCGAGACCCTGGGTTCGCTGAGCGGCAGCGTCTATGACGACGCCGACGGCAGCGGGACCCTCGGCGGAGGCGACACCGGCATCGGCGGCACCACCGTCGGGCTCACCGGCACCGACGTCAACGGCGCTGCAGTCAACACCACCACCGTCACCGCATCGGATGGCACCTACACCTTCACCGGCCTGGTCGGCGGAACCTACGCGCTGACCGAGACCCAGCCGGCCGGCTATCTCGACGGAGCGGAGTCCGCTGGATCCGCCGGCGGCGACACCACCATCAACGACGTGATCTCCAACATCACCAGCACCGGTGGGGCCGATGAGACGGGCTACGACTTCGGCGAGATCGATGCGGCCAGCGTGTCCGGCTCGGTCGTCGATGATGCCGGCAACCCGATCCCGGGGACAACAATCACCCTCACCGGTACCGACGATCTCGGTGCAGCCGTCCTGCTCACCAATACGACTGTTGCCACCGGTGTGTACTCCTTCGACGGACTCCGCCCCGGCACCTACACCGTCACCGAGACCCAGCCTGTGGGCTACGGCGACGGCGGCGAAACCGCAGGACCGACCGGCGGCACAGTCGTGGACGACCAGATCTCGAATATCGTGCTCGGGCCGGACACCGACGCCATCGACAACAACTTCGACGAAACACGCAGCTCCATCAGCGGCAGCATCTTCGACGATCTGAACAGCAACGCCACCCCACAGGGGGGCGAACCGGGCATCCCCTCCGTCACCGTCACGTTGACGGGAACCGATGACGTCGGCTCGACCATCAACCGCACCACGACGTCGGACAGCAGCGGCAACTTCAGCTTCGACGGACTGCTCTCCGGCACCTACACACTGATCGAGACCCAGCCGGCCGGCTTCGTCGACGGCGCAGACACCGCCGGTACCGCCGGCGGCGACGACACCACCCAGAACGACCAGGTCTCTGCCATCCCGATCGGTCCGGGAACCGACGAGTCCGGCTACCTGTTCGCCGAGGTTCGCTCCGTGAGCCTGGCCGGCTCGGTGTTCGTCGATGACGACAACGACGGAACCCCCGACGCCGGAGAGTCCGGCATCGGGTCGGTCGGGGTGAACCTCAACGGCATCGACGATCTCGGTCAAGCTGTCTCGATCTCCACGACAACTGCGGCGGACGGCACCTACAGCTTCTCCAGCCTCCGTCCGGGCACGTACTCGGTCGCGGAAGTGCAACCGGCGGCCTACCTCGACGGCGTCGACAGCGTCGGCTCGGCAGGCGGCACCCTTGCCCCTGATCGGATCAACGGCATCGCCCTCGCCTCCGGCGACAGCGGCACCGACTACGACTTCGGCGAGCTCGCCCCAGCAGCGATCTCCGGCGCTGTCTCAGACGACTTCGGGGCCCCGATCAGCGCTGTGACGATCACACTCGAGGGCACCGACGACCTCGGCTCGCCCGTTTCCGTCACCACGACCACAGCGGCCGACGGCACCTACACCTTCGCCGGTCTCCGCCCCGGCACCTACACCCTCACCGAAACCCAGCCCACGGCCTACGCGGACGGCGGCGAGACCGCAGGAACCATCAACGGCACCACAGTCGGCGACGACACCGCCGACGACATGATCACCGCCATCACTCTCGGCTCTGGCCAGACCGGCATCAACTACGACTTCGACGAGTTCACCGGCACCATCAGCGGCCTCGTCTTCCTCGATGCCGACGGCGACACCGTCCCGAGCACGGGCGACACCGACCTCAGCGGCGTGACGATCGACCTCGTTGGCATCGACGTCAACGGCGCAGCGGTGTCGGCGACCACTACGACGGCAGCAGACGGCACGTACACCTTCGACCATCTCCTGGCCGGCACCTACTCGGTGGCCGAGACGCAGCCCGCCGTCCTGATCGACGGCATCGACTCTCCTGGTTCGACCGGCGGCACAGCCGACAACAACCCCGGGGGCGATCTCATCTCCGGTATCCCGGTCGCGCCCGGAGCGGATTCGACCGACAACAACTTCAGCGAGGTCGAGGCCGGCAGCCTCAGCGGATCAGTCCTCGACGACGGTGGCAACGGCATCGCCGGAGTCACGGTCACGCTGACCGGAACCAACCACTTCGGCACTGCCATCTCGATCACCACCACGACGGCCGCAGACGGCACCTACCTGTTCGATCTACTTGCGCCCGGGACCTACACGATCACCGAAACGCAGCCCACGGCCTACGGCGACGGCAGCGAGACAGCCGGCACCATCGGCGGCATCACTGTGGGTGACGACACCGCCGACGACACCATCACCGCCATCGCTGTCGGCTCCGGCGAAGCCGGTATCAACTACGACTTCGACGAGACCCGCATGTCGATCTCGGGCACCGTCGTGGTCGACACCAACGGCGACGGCTCTGCTGACACCGGCGAGATCGGAATCGGCGGAGTGACCGTCGACCTCACCGGCACCACCGTCGACGGCGCTCCGATCTCGGAGTCCACCACGACGGCCGCAGACGGCACCTACACCTTCGGCGATCTGCTCGCCGGTACCTACACCGTCACCGAAACTCAGCCTGCGGGCTACCTCGACGGCGGCGAATCTGCCGGCTCGGTCGGTGGCACCGTGTCAGACGATCAGATCAGTGCAGTTCCGCTCGCCCCCGGCGTCGATGCCACCAACTACGACTTCGGCGAGATCGAGCCGTCGTCGATCGGTGGCTCGGTGAGCGACGACCTCGGTCGTCCGATTCCCGGAACGGCCATCACCCTCACCGGCACCGACGATCTCGGAAACCCGGTGGCAGCGACCATCACCACAGCCGCCGATGGCACCTATACCTTCACCGACCTCCGCCCCGGCACCTACACCGTCTCCGAAACCCAGCCCATCGGCTACGGGGACGGCGGCGAAAGCGCCGGCTCCGTCGACGGCACCACCGTCGGCGACGACACCATCAACGATGAGACCAGCGGCATCGTGCTCACTTCGGGCAGCACCGGGAAGGACTACGATTTCGATGAGACGACCAGCAGTCTCGCCGGCGCCGTGGTCCAGGTGACTACCTCCGGCGAGGCACCGATCGCCGGTGTCACCGTTGACCTGACGGGCACCGACCTCACCGGCGCAACAGTCGCCACGTCAACCACGAGCGCCACCGACGGCACCTACCTCTTCGACGGCCTCCTGGCCGGCGACTACACCATCACCGAAACCCAGCCTGTCGTCTTCGTGGATGGTCCGGAACGGGTCGGCACCGCCGGCGGCGACGCGACAGTCGACGACGTCATCAGCAGCATCCCGCTCACAGCCGCCCTCGACGCCGCCGGGTACGACTTCACCGAGACCGGCACCGTCCTCACCGGACGGGTCTGGCTCGACCGCACCGACGACGGTGCCCCTGACCCGACCGAGGACCTCGACCTCAGCGGGATCACGATCGATCTGATCGGGCAGGACGGATCCATCATCGCCACCACGACCACCTCCCCTGACGGCACCTACGCCATCGGCGGCCTCGTGGTCGGTACCTACACCGTCCGCCAGACTCAGCCCCCGGAGTGGGGTTCGATCACCCCGAACGACATTCTCGTCGTTCTGCCGGTCACCGGCCTGAGCGGCGTCGACTTCGGCGAGCAGGCAGGGGCCATCTCCGGTGCCGTGTTCGGCGACGACGACATGAACGGCGTCGACGACCAGACCACGCCTCGCGTCGGAGTGACCGTCACGCTGAGCGACGCCGGCGGTGTTGTGGCCACGACGACCACCGACGCTGCAGGTCACTACGTCTTCATGGGTCTCCCGGCCGGCGACTACACCGTCACGATCGCACCGCCCACCGGCAACGCCTTCACGGCTCCGAACGTCGGCACCGACGACGCCATCGATTCCGATGTCGATCCGTCGACCGGCCAGGTGCCCGTGCGGTTGGCACCGGGGCAGGTCGTCACCGACATCGATGCCGGACTCATGGAGATCGCGCAGGACGTCGCGATCGAGATCACCACGCCGAAGACCACCGTCGAGATCGGCGACGACGTGCAGTTCGTCGTCACTGTCACCAACGCGGGGAACGTGCCGATCATCGGCGGCGTCACAGTGACCATCCCGGTACCGACCAACACCACCTTCGTCTCGGCGGCCGGAACCGGCTGGACGATCACCGTCGCAAACGGACTGGTCACGGCCACTCGGCCAGACACGCTCGCCCCCGGCGAAGCGACCCCTTCGATCACGCTCGTGATCGAACCCGTCCGTGCCGGCACCATCTCCGCCACCGCCGAGGTCGCTCTCTCCAACGGCCTGACCGAGACGACGCAGACAAACAACCTGTCGACCGTGCCGGTCACCGTGATCAACGCCACCACGACCACCAGCATCCCGAACCTCGCCTACACAGGCGGCTCGCTCCTGTTGCTCCTTCTCATCGCCGGAGGGCTGATCATCACCGGCCGGACGCTCATGCTCGTCGGAGCCCCGCGGCGCCGCGAAGACGACTAGCCACAGACCTGACGGAACAACCTCACAGCGTTGCCCCCGAGGACCTTGTCGACTTCGTCGGCGTGGAATCCTCTACCGATCAAGTCTGCGGCCACGTCGCCGAATTGCCGGTACTCGGTGAGCACGGGTTTGTAGTTGGCGTCGAGATCGGTGCCGATGGCAACGCAGTCGGTACCGACCAGCTCGACCAACCGGCAGATCTCGTCGACGTACTCCCCAAGCGCCGTTGCCGTGACACCCGCCGGCCACGCCCCGATCAGACCACCGGCGTCAGCAACGACGCGAGCATGATCATCGGTGAGCAGACGAGGGTGCTCCGAACCCGGCCCGGCCAAGTGACTGTGGGAGATGACGAGCGGGTCGGCCGAGACCTCGAGGGCCCCAACCGTCGTGTCGAAGGTGGCGTGGGCGAGATCGATGATCATCCCCAGTCGGTTCATCTCGTTGACGACCTCGGCGCCGAACGGCGTCAGTCCACCGTGTCGGGGAGCCTCGGTTTGAATGTCCCCGAGCTCGTTGACGCGGTAGTGCACGAGGGTGATCATCCGAGCGCCGAGATCGGCAGCCTCGATCAGCCCGTCGAGCCGGCCGTCGAGGAAGTCGGCGCCCTCACACGAGACGAACGCCGAACCTCGCCCATCGGCGTGCGCCGTTTCGATGTCGGAAGCGACCCGGACCTGTCGTACCTCATCGAATACCGACCGGAGCCCAGCCAGCTGTTGATCGTGATCGGCCCTGGCCTCGCCTGGCTCGAACGAGCGGCCCGCCGCCAACCCCCCGGTTGCCGTCGGCCGCAGCACGGCGAGGTCGGCGACCGTCGACACACTCACACAACACACCCCGGCGTCGGCGGCCTGTCGAATGGATGCCGCTGCGGTCGATGACCCGAGCAACTCGACAATGGGCGACGTGTCCTCGTACCCGGCGAGAAAGCAGCGACCGGGGTGGGCGTGAAGATCGAGCCATGGACCGTGGGTCCTCATGGTCGGGGCTCCACGTCCGCCAGCTCATCGACGATCTTCTGCTTGAGCGCCGCCGGGGCGAACGAAGCATCGAGGGCCGCTCGCTGCAAATCCACCAAGCCCCTTTCGTCGAGCCCGAGGAGGCCGGCTGCGATCTCGAGCTCGGTCACCAGATCCGTGGCGAACCACCCCGGATCGTCAGTGTTGATCGAGACGTTCAGACCGGCATCGATGAGCGCCGGGAGCGGGTGAGCGTCGATCCCCTCGACGACTTGGAGGAGGTCATTCGACGTGGGGCATACCTCGAGCATGATCCCGCGTTCGACGAGCTGGGCGACCAGCGTTGGGTCCTCGAGACAACGGACGCCGTGGCCGATGCGTTCGGCGCCGAGGTCGTCGATCGCGGCCCAGATGCTGTGGGCACCCTCGGTCTCGCCGGCGTGCGGCAAGGAGTGCAATCCGAGTGCGCGAGCCCGAGTGAACTGGTCCGCGTACGGCTTCGCCGGGAAGCCGACCTCGTAGCCACCGAGTCCGATCGCGACGAGGCCGTTCGGAGTGTTCGGCCCCTCGAGATAGTCGATCGTGATCTCGTCGCCAGGAGTTTCGATGTCGCGGGGGACGTCGATGACCCAGGCCAACTCGACCCCGAGCGATGCAGCCCGGCGGCGACCTTCGTCCAAACCGTCCCGATACTCGTCCGGCGCCATGCCACGGCGATCCTCACGGTCGTAGAGATGGGTGAAGGCCGTGGTCGTGACCTCCGCATACCGGACGTTCTGACTCGCCATCGTGGCGGCCAGATCTTCGGTGATCGTGGCCAGATCCTCACCGGAGCGGAGCAACGAGAGCCCGTAGAAGAACTGCCGAGCGAAGTCGGGGAAGCCGTCGAACGAGAACCGTTCAGGGAGCCCGTCCGGCCAGATTCCTGTGGGATCGACACCGTGCCGTCCCGACAAGGCGGCCACGGTGTCCACCGACATCGACCCCTCGAGGTGGATGTGAAGCTCCACTTTGGGAAGCTGGCGAAGCCAGGCGGGATCGACCGTCGTTGACATGCTCCGACCTTAACGATCAGTCGGCGGCAACGTCAGGCGTGAACAACGCCTCGATCGACTCGCCGAACACTGCAGCGATCTTGAACGCCAACGGGAGGCTCGGGTCGTATCGCCCGTTCTCGATCGCGTTGATGGTCTGGCGCGACACGCCGAGCGCGTCGCCGAGCGTGCCCTGACTCCATGACTTTGCCGTGCGCAGCTCACGAACCCGGTTGTCCATCAGACGGGTGCCCCCCGGCGGGCCGCAGCGACCGACCACGCCGCCATCCCAGCTGCATAGATCACCCACGGTCCCCAGCGGTTGGTGTCGAGACCGGCCATCGCCAAGAACCCGACGGTGAGGGACATGACCATCGCCACGCCGAACCCGAGTGCCATGGCCGACAGGTGTATGTCACGCTGCATTTCGTCGATCCGGCCGAGGTGCCTGACCACGGCTCGGACTCCCCACAACGCGGGGATGACCGGCGTGAGTGCCAGTGCGATTTCCCACCAGGCGGCCGGGTCGAAATCGACCAACAACGTGACGGCAAAGATTGCCACCACGTAACCGACCACCGCAGGACCGAAGTCACGGGCGTAGGCCGCCCCGGCCCGTCGATCGACTTCACTTTTCGAGGATGTTTTCACCATGGAACTGATGGTAAAGGAAACTTTCCATATGTCAAGGAAACTTTCCAAGCTGCAGTCCTACGACGACGAGTGTTCTGACATGCCCGGTGTCGGCTGCCCTTCTCGTCGACGAGCGGCGAACCACGCCACAACCAAGGCGAGCGCCGCGATCAACGCCATCAGCAGATCGGGGAAGAAGAAGAGCGACGTCAGGACCACGACGAGTCCGAAGATGGCGAGTTGCCACGGCCCTCGAACCAGGAACCAGATGGAACTCAGAAGCCAGCCGGCCATGGTCAAGAGACCGAGCCAGATCGCAGCGTTCTCACCTGTGGACGTGCGCCCGGCATCGCCGACTGCGTTCGCCCAATCTGTGTTGTCGACCACTGTCAACAGCCCTGTGACCTCAGAGGCAGATCGGCCCCACTCGGTGTCCTTCGTGAGCTCATTGGCGGTGAGTCGGTAAGCGAAGCCGTCCGCAGCCCAGACGACTTCATCGAACGCAGGTTGATCCTCTGCCCACGGCGGCCTGGCGAGCACGACCCCGGCATTCCCGAGCACATCGAATTCGCTGAGTTCGATCGGGTCGACCTCCGACCGTGCCAGCAGCGCGACCCACACCCAAAGACCGGCATCGTCGTCCGGCTGCGCCTGGAGAGTCGCTCCGTTCGAACCATCAGCATGGTCGAACTGCCAGCCGTGCCTGAGCGCGTCGGCCGGCTGCGTTGTGAAGCGTGCAACCTCGACAAGATCCGAGCCAGCAGGCAGGCCCCAGCCGTCATCGGTCCGAACGACATCACCGGCCAGCGCGTCGAGGCCGCTCGTCGAAACGTTCACGCCCCACGGCTGGAACCCACCTCCGTCGAGTGAGTCGACGCCGAGAACTGGTTGGCCGAATGGGTCATCGGCATCAGCGAAGACACGAGTCAGCTCGATGCCGGACGAACCGAACTCGTCGCCGACCAGATCCATCATCGGCGCTTGCACGTGGTCGAGGGTGTAGCCGTCGACGAGGAGGTGGGCGGGTTCTGGTGTGGTCGGACCCGGGCTGTCCTCTGCCACCTCGTTCTGAGTGGCGCTCTCGACGATTGCATCGTCGCCGCCGGCCCAGCTGAGCCCGGCGGCAACCAAGCACACAACCGACAAGGCAAGTGACAGGCGGAGTGCAATCAGCGATCCACTCCACGAAGTCGAGCGAGCCTCGGCCCGCGCCATGTTGGCGTCGGTCCACACGTTTGCAGAGCCGCGCGGCGTGCCCCGCTCCGATCGTTCTTCGAGTAGCTGTCGAGCGTTCATGATTCGTCCTTGGGAAGTGCAGTGATGTTCGGATTGATGGCGGTTCGCAACTCGGCTCGGGCCCGGCTGACCCGTTTGCGGACCGCCGAGTGAGTCAGGCCCAGTTCTTCCGCAACTGCCGCATGCTTCAGACCTTCAACGTCGGCGAGGAAGATGACAGCACGATCGAGAGGCGAGAGTGCATCGAGAACACTGAGGTCTGACGGGTAGACGTCGAGCGACTCACTGTCACCTGCAAGGCGAGGGAGCAATCGCCGGAACACGCCCCGCCGCCGTCGATCCGATGCTGCGGAGTTGACGATCGCCATCTTGAGGTAAGCGGCGGGGTGTTCGAGTTCCGACAGATCGTGGCGGCGCAGGGTCGCGACGAGCGCGTCCTGAACGAGATCGTCTGGATCCATGTCGCTGTCGGCAACGACCGCGGCGAACCGACGGAGTTGGCGATAGAGCGCATCGAAGATCTCGAAGTCGTCGGTGATGGTCGTTGCCCTTCGGGCGCGTTCGGCGGTCACGTGCTGGAGACCGATCAGGTCACCAAAGTGTGACGCGTCAATCGAAGATCGGGTTCGCCTTCTGTGGATCGGGCTCTTCGTGCAACGCAGCTTTCACGCCATCGAGGACTCGCTGCATGTTCGCCCGATGCTCGCGAACGCGGTAGCGGAGGATGTCGGCTTCGCGATCGGGCATGCGCTCGATCGCGGCCGAGATGCCGGACGGGCCCGGGCCGATCGTCAGCGAATAACGGAGGCGAACCGAGCCGGCGATCGATGCCACTTCGAAACGCCACTGCGCTCCGGGGTTCTCGGGGTCAGAGGTGACCCAACCGAACTCGTTGCCTTCGACGAATCGGTTCACGAAGCACGACACCTCCCAATCGCCGATGGCGTCGTGCTTGTTCTTGCCGGTGAAGGTGGCCCCGAGTGCCGGGCCGTCGATGCCGTCATCCCACCTCGCTCCAACCGATTCCTCACTGAACTGGGCGCTCAGCGCAGGATCTGAGACCATCGCCCACACGTCTGCCGGTTTCGCCTTGATGTCGACCTCGACCACGGTGCCCGGACCGTCGGCAAGACACGGCGTATCCGAAGGGCCGCTCGCCCACGCCAACCCGTAAGTGTCGATGAACGTGATCTCCCTGGCCGGGTAGCGCGGTGCGCTCCGGAACCCGGTGCCAGTGGTCCACGCAACGGGGATCATGGCGATTGGCGTGTTCTCGGCTGGTATCCCGAGCAGGTCGACGAGCTCGGTCTGCTTCCCGAGAATGGCAGTGGTCCATACCGAGCCAAGACCTCGGGCTCGCAGTGCGACGCAGAAGCTCCACACCGACTGGATCACCGAGTCGAACAGACCGGGACGGCCGCTCGCGTCGTGAACGCCGATGATCGTGGGAATGACAATCGCCGGCACCTGAGCAAGATGCTCGGCCAGGTATGCCGCCGATTCCATCACCCGCTCCTGTGGGTGATCCGTCCCGGCGATGCGGTCACGAGCCGAGATCATGAACTCGCCACCGGTCGCCATATAGAGCTCCGCGATGGCCGCCTTCACCGTCGGGTCGGTGACGATGATCCACCTCCGGCTGCCCTGACTTCCGCCAGACGGTGCCTGCTCGGCGATGTCGATGCAGTCCATCAGGAGATCGATGTCGACGGGGCGCTCGAGATCGAGGCGCTTGCGAACGGCACGAGTCGTGGTCAGGGCTGCGTCGACCGATGCGGTGTCGATCTCATCCGCAGTGATCGATTCTCTGATCGGTGCTTCGTCGGTCATGGGACACCATACGCCGGGGCATCGGCCGGCGGTCTCCTGGCGAGATGAAGACGCGGCACCAGTCGTGGAAGACTCGGCGTCATGTCCGGTTGGGAACCAGAACTCGAAGAGCTGCGTCGACGGGAGGCGTTGGCCGAGCGGCTGGGCGGGGTCGACAAGATCGAACGACAGCACCACTTCAACAAGCTGACCGTGCGGGAACGCGTGGAGGCCATCGTCGACAAGGGCTCGCTCTGGGAACTCGGAAAGACAGCCGGCGCCGCCACCTACGACGACGAGGGCAATCTGCTCGACCTCCTTCCGTCCAACTTCGTGTTCGGCCTCGCCGAACTCGAAGGCAGACCCGTCGTGATCTCGGGCGACGACTTCACGGTGCGTGGAGGTTCGAACGATGCGTCGATCTCGGCCAAGCGGGAAGCGTCGGAGAGCATGGCCGTCGAGATGCGGCTCCCCCACGTGCGCCTTCTGGACGGCATGTCGGGTGGCGGCTCGGTCAAGACGATCGAGATGGCCGGGCGGACCTACATCCCCGTGTTGCCTGGCTGGCACACCGTCATCGACCACCTCGACATCGCTCCCTCCGTGTCGCTCGTCCTCGGATCGGTCGCCGGATTCGGCGCCGCCAGGGCGACCACCTCGCACTACTCGGTGATGGTGCGGGAATCATCGCAGATGATGATTGCCGGCCCGGCCCTGGTGGAGCAGGCTGGCCTCGGGTCGGTGAGCAAGGAAGAGTTGGGCCACGCATCGATCCACACTCGCAACGGCGCGATCGACGATGCCGTCGACAGCGAGGAGGAGGCATTCGAGCGAGCCATTCACTTCCTTTCGTATCTGCCGAGCAGCATCGACGAGCTGCCCCCGATCGAGAACTGGAAGGACGACCCCGGCCGTCGGGACGAGTCGCTGATCGACATCGTCCCTCGCGAGAGTCGACAGGCCTACGACATGCGCCACATCATCGAGGCCGTCGTCGACCACGAGAGCTTCTTCGAGATCGGCCGGCACTGGGGGACGTCGATCATCGGCGGCTTCGCACGCCTCGACGGCGTTCCCGTTGCGCTCTACGCCGAGAACCCGCGGATCTATGGCGGCGGTTGGACTGCCGATTCGTGCAAGAAGCTCACCCGGCTCGTCGATCTCGCCTCGCTGTTCAACCTCCCGATCATCCACCTCGAGGACTGCCCAGGGTTCGTGATCGGCAAGCAGTCCGAACAGGACGCCACGGTGCGAGCCGGGTCGACCGCCCTCGTCGCCCTCCATCGCGCTCGCGTGCCGTACTGCACGGTCGTGATCCGCAAGGCGTTCGGCATCGCCGGAGCATCGAATCGCAAACCCGGCACCAACTCCATGCGAATGGCGTGGCCTTCCGGCGACTGGGGATCACTCCCGCTCGAAGGGGGTCTCGATGTCGCCTACAAGGCGGAGCTGGCCGATTCCGATGATCCGGAAGCGTTGCGGGCCGAGATCGCCGATCGCCTGAATCGCTATCGCTCGCCCCACCGGTCGGCTGAGTTCTACGAGATCGAACAGATCATCGATCCCCGCGACACCAGACCAATGCTGTGCGACTGGGTCCACCTCGCCAGACGCACGTTGCAGCCCGGCCCGGATTGCCAGAGCTTCCGACCCTGACCCGACCCGCTGACCCGGGGCAACTCTCAGTTGTAGGCGGTCTCGCTGTGCTGGGTGGTATCGAGTCCGGCGAGCTCCTGCTCTGGAGTGACCCGCAACCCAATCGAGAGATCGAGCGCCTTGGCGATGGCGAACGTCGCCACGAAGGCAAAGAGCCCGACAACGCCGTTGGCGAAGATCTGCTCGAGCAACAGACCGGCCCCGTCGCCCTCGATCAGACCCCCCTCGAATGCACCGCCGAGCGCCGAGGGGCTGGCGAAGACACCAATCAACAGGCCCCCGACGAGACCACCCACCATGTGAACGCCGACAACGTCGAGGGCGTCGTCGTAGCCGAACCGAACCTTCAGCCGAACGGCATAGGCGCACACCGCGCCGGCGGCGAGGCCAACGGCGAGCGCGCCGTTGACACCCATGAACCCCGCCCCGGGCGTGATGCCCACCAGGCCGGCAACGATTCCGGACGCAGCGCCGAGCGTGGTCGCGTGCCCGTCGAGCACCTTCTCGACAACGAGCCACGACAACATTGCTGCTGCCCCTGCGATGAAGGTGTTGGCAAAGGCCTGGATGGCGAGCGTGTCAGCGGCGAAGGCCGAGCCTGCGTTGAACCCGAACCAGCCGAACCAGAGGATGCCGGCACCGATCAACGTGAACGGCAAGTTGTGCGGCAGCATGGGTTCGTGCGGCCAGCCGCGGCGCTTGCCGAGCACGATGGCAAGGGCGAGCGCGCTCGCGCCGGCCGCGACGTGAACCACGGTGCCACCGGCGAAGTCGAGGCTGCCCCGCATGTTCAGGAAGCCGCTCTCGGCACCATCCGCACCGTTGAATCGGAAGACCCACGCCCACGCCGGGATGAACACGATCGTGAACCAGATCGGCACGAACGCGACCCAGGCCGCGAACTTCATGCGACCAGCCACCGCACCCGAGATGAGAGCCGGGGTGATCGAGGCGAACGTCAGGGCGAAGAACACGTCTCGCAGTGCGTCGCCGCTGATGTCGCGCAGCAACACGTTGTCGAAGGTGCCGATGAACTGGTTCGTGCCGGTCGAGCTCAGGCTGTAGCCGAACAGGTACCACACGATCGGGATGATGCCGAGGCAGATCATGTTCATCATCAGCATGTTCAGCATGTTCTTCGAACGGCTCATGCCGCCGTAGAACAACGCCAGGCCGGGAACCATGAACAGCACAAGTGCCGCGGAGATCATGATCCATGCATTGTCACCGGAGTCCATGGCGGACCTTTCGTCGTGGAAACAGAACGGCGACAGGTTGCCGTCAGCGTGCGTCGGCTGTGTTTCTCACATGTTTCGGCAGTGTGAACCGGCGAAGGTCGCGCAGCGGCCAACTACTACCCGACGATCAGCGGGAAGCAGGCGAGGCTGCTGCCGATCCAGTCGCGTGCGACTGCGAAAGGAACGACCTACTAGAAGCGGTCGTTCGTCTTCTTCTTCGGTGGAGACTTGAACGGCGCTTCGATCAGCGATTCGAATCGAGCATCGTCAGGCTGCTTTGGCTCGTTGAGACGGCGCAAGTAGTCCTTGAGCGCAGACCGACCGGCAACGACGTGGTCGCCCTTCATACCGACTGAGCGCGTGAGAGCGTCTTTGGCTTTTCCGACGCGCTCTTTGCGGGCTGCCTTCTCGGCGTCTGACCGAGTGACGGTCTTCTTGGTCTTGTTGGCTTCTTCAGTTGCCTTCCGGCGAGCTTCTGACTCTTGCAGTGGTGTGAGCTTGTTTGCGGCCACGACAGCTGATCTCCTGGAAATTGGGGGAGGGAGCGCAGGGACTCCCGTCCCTTCGCCTCTCTCGCAGGCATTGGGCCTGTCGGTTGAGTTCTGTACTCAACAAGCTGCGAAGCCTATCGTTTGCCGTCACACGACCAAGGCAATCGAGGGGCGGTACCGCCGACGGTCAGCTCCAGGGCCCTCGCCGAACGAAGCCCAGCCCGAGGAAGAGGCGTTCCGACGCCGTATTGCCGTCGGTGATTGTCGCCCCGACCTCGGTGATTCCTGCGGCCGACAGTGACTCGAGCAGCAATCGCACTGCGTCTCGGCCGAGACCGGTCCGTTTTCGTTCGGACGCAACGACGATGGGGTCGACATAGTGCACGCCGGAAGCGATCACGACAAAGGCCATGGCAATCACCGTGTCGCCCTCTGTCACGAGGAACGAGTACTCCTCGAGCATGCGACCCATGTATTGGTCGACAGCGGCGAGGGCGTCGTCGAAATCTTCCCCTTCGTCATCGATCGTGCCCTGATACGCGTCGAGCATCAGGGCGGCCAGCTCATCTCGGTCGGTATCGAGCACTGGGCGTATCGCCAGCTCGCTCGATGACGATCGAACCGTCACGGGTGACAGGCGGTACTCGCTGCGTGTTCGTGTCATAGCTGGAGGCGTCGGTGATCCACTCGCGCAGCTTAGAACGGGGGCTGGTCAAGCGCCCCGGACCGACGTCAACTCGAACGACGATCCACCGACTCAGACGGGTTGGGTCAGCTCGATGACATGACCGTCGGGATCCGAGTAGCGCGCCGAACGACCCCATGGCTGCGACGTCGGCGCATGCACCACATGGGCTCCTGCTTCCACGGCCTGGTGATGAGCGGCGTCGATGTCAGCCACCCGAAAAGCGACCTGCGCCCCGCTGCTGACCGAACCGTTCTTCGTTTCGTAGAGAGCGAAGTGCACGAATTCGCCCTCGGTCCAGGTTGTCGCTCCGTGTCGACCAGTCGTCCACGACTCCTCTCCCTCGTGGTCATCGATGTGGAGGTCGAGTCCGAAGGCGTCCCGGTAGAGCATCACCGATCGGTCGAGATCCTTCACCGTCAAGACCACGGTCACGAGCCGGTTCGATGCCATCACCTGACCTTAGATCTACGGCCGATTCGACGTATCGAGCGAAGCTCCAAGATCGAATCAGCCTTGGCGGCACAGCGCATCCGGTGCTAGCGAGTCGTCATGACCATCGAACTCCGCAATGCAGTCTCCCTGCCAGAACCGGCCGGGTTCAGCCACGTGTCGATCGCTCCCGCCGGTCGCGTCGTACACCTCGCAGGCCAGATCGGTAGTGACGGAAACGGCGACCTGGTCGACGGACTCGCGGCTCAGACGAGCCAGGCGCTCGACAACATGATCGCTGCGCTCGCCGCCGCCGATGCCGGTCCAGAGGACCTCGCGAAAGTCACGGTCTACATCGTCGACTGGACCGAGGGTCGTCAACCCGAATTGTTCGCCGGACTCGCCGGCGCGTCAACCCGACTCCCACTCGTTCCCATCACTCTGATCGGCGTGCAGTCGTTGTTCCTCGACGCTGCGGTGGTCGAGATCGAGGGCGTCGCCGTTCTTGCCGACTGAGCTACGAATGTGCGTGGGATGACCGATGCCGTAGGCTCGCCCGGATGGTCGAATACGGCGTGATCAGCCTCTGCGATCACCTCGCATCACCCGGAGGCGGCGCCCCGGAAACCCAGGGCCAACGGCTGCACAGCATCAGCGACCAGGCAGTGCGGGCCGAGCAGGCGGGGTTCAGCATTTTCGGCGTCGGCGAGCATCACTTCAGCAACTACATTCTCCCCGCACCCGAGCTCCTCCTCTCCCACGTCGCAGCTCGTACCTCAACGATTCGGCTCGGCACCTCGGTCACGTTGTTGGCCAAACGCGACCCGGTCCGGTACGCCGAGGCCTTCGCTGTCCTGGATCTTCTGTCGGGTGGTCGGGCCGAGGCGACGTTTGCCCGCGGTGTCTCCGAGCGAACCGCGCAAGTCTTCGGGATCGAGGACTTCGACCAGCTGCGACCGATCTTCGACGAGCATCTCCGCCTCGTCCTTCGCCTCCTGACCGAGGACGAGGTCACCTGGGAAGGAGAGTTCCGAAGTCCGATCGAGGGTCTTCGACTCGAACCTCGACCGATCCAGACGCCAAGCGACGCGTTCTGGATCGGTGGCGGCCTATCGGAGGTCTCGGCCGGTCTCGCCGCCGAACTCGGCCTGCCCTTCCACCTACCGAGTCTGTTCCGATGGCCTGTCGACTACACCGAGGTCACCGACTTCTACCGGACCGAGAGTGAACGGCACGGCCACCGAGCACGTGTTGGCTTCCCGAGCTACCTCCACGTTGCCCGGACGTCCCAGGAGGCCAAGGCGCGCTGGCGTCCGCACCTCGACCACTACGTCGATTTCGCCCTCGGGACTCGCAGCAGTTTCGGCCGCCCGACTGACTTCGATTCGCTGATCAGCGGTCCCGCGATCTGTGGCAGCCCGGCCGAGGTGATCGAACGGACCATGGAGATCAACGACCTGTTGGGACTCGACCGCCAGCTGTTCCTGATGGATGTCGGCGCCCTACCTGAGCGCGAGCTACACGAGGCCCTCGACCTGATGGGCTCCGAGGTCCTCCCCGCCCTCCGCAGCTGAACGCAAGGTCAGCTCTCCTCAAACCCGAGGCCGTGACCCCCGGAAATGCATGCCTCAAACCTCGGGTTTGCGCCCCACAGAATCGGGGGCAACAGCCTCGGGTTGGCCGTGGTCTCGCCCCGCCGACCGCCCCACGATCCTTTCGGCTCAGGACTCGGAGGCCCAGCGTTCCGACAGGGTCGCGTACACACCCTGGTCCCATGAGAACTCGACGGTGTTGCCATCGGGATCGCGCAGCATCGTGATGTAGCCGATGGGCGCCGGCATCACCGTTGGAGGCATGCCGAGACAGTCGGCGGCCTTCGCTCTCTCGGCGATGGCATCGATGTCGTCACGGGCCGGCATCTCGATGCCGAAATGCGCGAACGGAGCCAACGTTGCCATCGGCGCCGCACCGAACGGATCCTTGCCGGGGAAGAACTGTGCGACGACGAGGATGAACGGGTTGTTCGTCTCCCCCGGCATACCCAGCCAAGCTCCGTAGCCGGCGTCGTCCTCGCGCTTGTCGATCAGGCGCAGCGGCGTGAAGTCCTCGTACCACGCGATCGTGGCATCGATGTCACTGACCCGAAGTGCGATGTGCGTCCACCTGGGCTCCTTGGGATGCAGGGTGTAGGTCGGGACGTGCTCACTCACGGGGCGCTCCGGTGGACGGGATCGGCGGCGCAAGCACCGTCGGGCAGCTGGTCAGGAATGGTCAAGACGGTACCATCGGTCAGTTGGTCAGACCAGCGCCGCTGGACATGGGCGACAGGGCCGGGACTAGGGTTTGGCCCGATGGTCCGACCAATGGACCAAACGAGTGAATGCAGCCATGGACGACATCCCCACCTTCGAACCCATCTCCCGCGAGACGGTCAGCGGCCAGATCCGCTTCCAGCTTCTCCAGCGCATGACCACCGGCGAGCTCGCCCCTGGCAGCCAGATGCCGTCGGAACGAACGCTCTCTGAGCAGTTCGCCGTCGCCCGGACCTCGGTACGAGAGGCCATGCAGGGTTTGGTGTCCATGGGTGTGGTCGAGCGAAGAGGCAACCGTTCCTACGTGGCCGAGCACTTGCCGGACGTCCAAGTCGAGCAACACGAAGCACACACCTCGTTCGTCGCCGACCTCTTCGAGACACGACGAGTCCTCGAGGTGCCGATCTTCGAGATGGCAGCTTCCCGAGCCGATGATTCAGCTCGTGCCGCCGTTGCCGACCTCGCCCGCCGGTTCGACGAAGACCTCGAGCTCGACGAGTTCAGGCGGCTCGACCGAGCGTTCCACACCACGATCGCCGCAAGCTGCAACAACCCGCTCCTGATCGAGCTCTACGGCAAGGTGCTCGATCAGCTCTTCCGCTCACACGAGTTCGACTCGCTGCTCAGGGCAGAACAGAACAAGGACGAGGTGCGTCGCCTCGTCGCCGCATCTTCGAGTGCCCACCGCGCCATCGCCAAGGCCTTCGCAGCGGGCGACGCCGAGGCGTGCCGAGCCGAGAGCGTCAAACACCTCGACGATGTCGAACACTCGATGGTGACCGACCTCGCCTGAAGTGCTCTCGCCGCCGAAACAACGCTGAGCTAAGGTCCGTCACTGAGGTGGTCAGTTGGTCTGACCACGCCAGTGGGGAGGCTCATGACTCGGTTCGTGCATCAATCGGCCCTCGAGACCTGCTGGTACCCCGTCGCGGAATCCGCCGACATCGGCGACCGGGCGTATGCCGTTCGCCTGCTGGCGAAGGAATACGTGCTCTGGCGGGGAACCGACGCTGCTCTCGTCGCTGCGCCAGACAGATGCCCACACCGCGAAGCGCCGCTCTCGATCGGCGAGGTGAAGGACGGCGTGCTCTCCTGCGCCTACCACGGCTGGTCGTTCGGGGACGGCGGTACTTGTGTCGAGGTTCCGTCCTCCGGACCGGGGGCCGCTGTTCCACCGAGTGCCCACCTCCCTTGCGTCACGGTGGAGGAACGGTACGGCCTCGTCTGGATGTGCCCAGGCAAGCCGGCCCATGCTCTTCCCGCCATGAAATGGGACACCGATCACGAGTTCCGTCGCATCAACACCGGTATCGAACCGTGGGCCGTATCGGCGCCACGGATGGTCGACAACTTCATGGACTTCAGCCATTTCCCGTGGGTGCACACCGGCACCTTCGGCGGAGCTCAGGATCCCATCGTTCCCAAGCTCGATCTCGAACAGCTCGATCCCGATTTCTTCGGTTACGCCTACGAAGTCGACGCTTCGAATCCAGACGAGGCCACCGCAACGAGCGGCAGCACCGATGCCGTCGTCCATCGTCACATGTCGACCGGGTTCCATCTCCCCTTCATCGTGCGATCGACCATCCGGTACGCCGACGGCCTCGAACACATCCTGCTCCTGTGCTCCACACCGGTCGACGACACCAACTCCCTTTTCACCTTCGTGGTCTGGCGCAACGACGACTTCGACACCGACGCGGAGGAGATCATCGCCTTCGACCGAGCGATCGGCGCCGAGGACAAAGTCATGCTCGAACAGATTCCGGGCACGTTGCCCCTCGATCGTGTCGGTCTGGCCAATGTGCAGTCAGACAAACCATCGGTCGAATGGCGCCGGCGCCTCGTCGACCTGATCGCGAGCTCGCCCGTTTCGACACCTCCACCAACCGTCCCAACCTCGTCCACAGGGAGCGCACCATGAGCATTTCCGGCTTGAACCACGCCGTCTTGTACGTCAGAGACTCCCGGGTCCACCGCCAGTTCTACGAGGACGTCCTCGGCTTCGCCACGGTCTCCGAAGCGCCAGGGCAATACGCTTTCATGCGCGCCCCCAAATCCGAGAACCACCACGACATCGCGTTCTTCACGATCGGCTCTGAGGCCGGACCATCAGACGCCGGCCGGTCGACCGTGGGCATGTACCACCTCGCCTGGGAGGTCCCCACGCTGGCTGAACTCGTCGCCATGCGGGACAAGCTCCAGGCGGTCGGATCACTCGCCGGATCCTCCGACCACGGCGTCAACAAGAGCCTGTACTGCAAGGACCCAGACGGCCTCGAGTTCGAGGTGATGTGGCTCGTGCCCGCAGAGTTCTGGGGCGACGAAGAGAACCAGGCGATCATTCGGCCGCTCGACCTCGACGCCGATGTCCAGAAGTTCGCTGCCCTGATGGAGTCGAGCGCGTGAATCTCGCCAACAAGTACTGCTACTTCTTCGACGAGGACGAGTTCGTCGAGACCGATCGGCCGGGCTTCCGGCGCCGAGTCATCACCGGAGACCATCTGCAGCTGTGCTTCTGGCGCATCGACGGCGGATCCGAAGGATCGTTCCTCCACAAACACGACGACAACGAGCAGCTCGGAATCGTCGTGCGAGGCGCCCTCGACTTCCGCATCACCGACGACCAGGCCGACGAGAGTCGTGATGTCATCGGGACCCACCAGGTGTACCTGGCACCGAAGGGTGTGTGGCACGGCCAGAGCGTGTTCGTCGGTGACGACGAACTGAACGAGTGCTGGATCCTCGACGTGTTCTCGCCCCCGCGCGACGATCTGCGCAACACGACGGGGAAGGGCTGATGGCGGACTGGCGACTGGCCGTCGACATCGGTGGAACCTTCACCGATGTGGTCCTGCTCGATGGTGAGAGCGGCCGCGTGGTCGTCGACAAGACGCTGACCACACCGGGAGCGCCCCTCAACGGCGTGCGAACAGGAGTCACCCAGCTGTTGGCGAAGGCCGGGGTGACCCCGGCCGAGATCACGGCTCCCATCGTCCACGCCACCACCCTGATCACCAATGCCCTCATCGAGGGCAAGACCGGTCGTGCCGGGCTGGTCACGACCAAGGGTTTCGGCGACACGCTGCTCATTCGCGACGAGCATCGCTACGACATGTACGACCTCCAGATCGAGTTCCCCGCTCCCCCGATCCCGCGGGACCTGACCTTCGAGGTCGATGAGCGCGTGAGTGCCCAGGGGCAAGTGCTCACGCACCCCACCGCCGAGGCGCTCGATGCGCTGGCCGAGGAGCTTCGGTCTGCCGACGTCGAGTCGGTGGCGATCTGCCTGCTCAACTCCTACGTCAATGCGTCCAACGAAATCGCTGTGGCCGCGCATCTGCGCGAAGCACTCGATGTGCCGGTCTGCATCTCGGCCGAGGTCTCGCCCCAGATCCGTGAGTACCCGCGCATGGTCACCACGGCGTGTAACGCGGCGACGATGCCGGTCATCGGCCCCTATCTCGACGAACTCCAGACCTGGCTGACAGCCGAGGGATTCGGCGGCTCGGTGCTGATGATGCTCTCCAACGGCGGTGTGGTGTCGGCTGACGACGCCGCCCGCGGTCCGATCCGCCTCGTCGAGTCCGGCCCTGCGGCTGGCGCCCTGGCCGGGAGCTGGTTCGCCCGTCGTCTCGGTGTCGACCGCCTCCTGTGTTTCGACATGGGTGGCACGACCGCAAAGGCCTGCCTGATCGAGCACGGCCAGCCAGAGCTCACCAACACGTTCGAGGTCGCGCGGGCCTACCGCTTCAAGAAAGGTTCAGGGTTCCCGGTGTCGGTGCCATCGGTCGACCTCGTCGAGATCGGAGCCGGCGGCGGCAGCCTCGCCCGCATCGACCAGTTCGGTCTGCTGAAGGTGGGTCCCGAATCAGCCGGGGCCGATCCCGGACCCGCCAGCTACGGCCAGGGCGGCAGCGTCCCCGCGGTGACCGACGCCGATGTGTTGCTCGGCCTGCTCGACCCCGCTGGTTTCCTCGGCGGCGACATGCCCCTCGACGCATCGCTGGCCGAGGCTGCAGCGAAGGTCGTGGCCGACGGCCTCGGGCTCGATGTGATCGACACCGCCGCCGGCATTCACGAGGTCGTCAACCAGAACATGGCCGCTGCAGCCAGCATGCACGGCGTCGAGATGGGCATCGATCTTCGGGGCGTCCCACTGATCGCCTTCGGGGGTGCGGGGCCAGTACACGCGTGCGGCGTCGCCGAGCTGCTCGACGCCGACACCGTGGTGTTCCCGGTGAACGCCAGCGTGCTCTCAGCGTTCGGCACACTCGTGTCGCCGGTTCGAATCGACCTGGCCCGCTCGCTCCCCCGCATGATCGATTCGATCGACGGCGGGGAACGCGATGCTCTCCTCGACGAGTTGCGAGCCGAAGGTCGACGTGTCCTGATTGCTGCCGGCGTGCCGAGCGATTCGGTGGTGTTCCGCTACGGCGTCGACGCCCGCTACGCCGGCCAGGGCAACGAGATCACGATCTGGGTCGGCGAGGGTGAGGACTGGCCGGCAACGGCTACCGACGTCGTCGCGTCGTTCGAGTCCGAGTACCGCCGGATCTACGGCATGACCATTCCCGACGTGGCGGTCGAGGCCATCACATGGCGCTTGTCGGCATCGGCCACCACCTCCATCGTCGAGCCGGATCTCACACTCGCTCCCGCCGATGGGCCACCCGCACCGAAGGGCACGCGACCGATGGTCTTCGATCGAGGCATCGCCGCCGTGGAATCTCCGGTCTACGCCCGATCCGACCTGGGCGCGGGTGCCACTTTCGACGGCCCCGCGGTCGTCGAGGAGCGAGAGACCACATCGGTCATCCGGCCCGGCTGGCGGGTCGATGTCGCCGCCGACGGCAGCTTGATCGCCACCCGAACCAGAGCCGCAACCACCGAGGTGTCCCCATGACCACGATCGATGCGCAACGAGCAGGCTTCGACCCGATCGAGCTGGAGATCCTCTGGCAGTCGCTGATCTCGACGGTCAACGAACAAGCACGGGCGCTGCAACGCTCGGCATTCTCCCCGATCGTGCGCGAGGCGGGCGACCTGGCCAATGCCGTGTTCGATCGGCGAGGCCGCATGGTCGCCCAAGCCGTCACCGGCACCCCCGGCCACATCAACTCACTCGCAATCGGTGCATCGAAGATGCTTGACGAGTACCCGATCGACACGCTCGAACCCGGCGACATCCTCATCACCAACGATCCATACAAGACCGCCGGCCAGCTACTCGACGTCACCGTTCTGGTCCCGGCGTGGCGCAACGGCCAGATCATCGCCTTGTTCGGCTCGACCATTCACCACACCGATGTCGGCGGCTACGGCATCGGAGCCGGCGGACGCGACGTGTTCGAAGAGGGCCTGTGGATTCCCATCTGCAAGCTGATGAAGAACGGCGAACGCAACGACGATGTGTGGAAGTTCATCCTGTCGAACGTCCGCCAGCCAGACCACATGGCCGGCGATCTCCACGCACAGATGGCGTCCGGCGAGATCGGGGCCCAGCGGCTCAACACGTTGTGCGAAGCCCACGGTCTCGACGACATCGAGGCACTCGCCGACGAGATCATCACCCGCTCCGAGGCGGCGACCCGCAAGAGCATCAGCGAGCTGCCGAGCGGTACCTACAAAGCCAGCGCCGTCCTCGACCTCGCCGACGGATCGAAGATCGACATCGTGTGTGCGCTCATCGTCGACGCCTCTGCCGGCGAGATCACCGTCGACTACGAGGGCACGTCGGAGGCCTCGCCGTGGGGAATCAACGTGGTCATGAACTACACCCACGCCTACACCACGTTCACGGTGAGGTCAGTCCTCAACCCCGACATCCCGAACAACCACGGCAGCCTCGCTCCGATTCTGGTCAAGGCGCCAGAAGGATCGATCGTCAACGCCGTCTCGCCCCAGCCAGGCACTGCCCGCCACGTCGTCGGCATGTTCCTGCCGAACGCGCTGCTGAAGGCTCTGGCTCAGGTGCGACCCGAAGCGGCAATGGCCGAGGGGGCCGGCGCCGTGTGGACGATGCAGGTCAACGGGAATCACCCGGACGGCTCACCGTTCATCACGGCCATGTTCACGTACGCCGGAGGTGTGGGTGCCAGAGCGGGAAAGCCAGGCCTCAGCGCCTGCTCCTATCCGACCGGTGTCTCGGCCGTGCCGATCGAGGTGGTCGAGGCATCCGCTCCGATCCGATTCCGCGAGAAGTCGCTCCGGCCCGGTTCGGGTGGCGCCGGAACGCAGATCGGTGGCTTGGGCCAGGCAATCGAGTTCACCGTCGACACCGAGCGTCCCTGGCAGCTCAACGCCGTGACCAGTCGGCTGGCCGATCCGCCCCTCGGCATCTTCGGAGGCGAGGCGGGCGAGGCGGGCAGCTTCAAGGTCAACGGTGAGCCCGTTCAGACGCAGGCCCGCATCACCCTCTCGGGCGACGACGTGATCCGCCTCGAGCTTCCCGGCGGCGGCGGGTACGGGGCCCCGCAGTAGCCATGGCTCCGCCGTCCACCCGTCGCTCGTCATCGACGACCTTCGACCCGCCGCTCACGTTCGCCGGCGTATGGGCCGAATCCGTCGCGGCGCACGCGAGCCTGAGTTTCCTGGTCTTCGAGGGACCGACTGGGCGCGTCGCTGAATGGACGTATGGCGACTTCGACCGGGAGGTCGCAAGCGTCGGATCACACCTGCGCGAGATTGGGGTCGTTGCCGGCAGCACGGTTCATCTGGCGCTCACCAACTGCCCGACCTTCCTGGCCGTGTGGCTCGCAGCCAACCGTCTCGGTGCGACCATCGTCCCCAGTGATCCAATGGGCACCACAGAAGAACTCCAGGATCACATGGAGCGAACGAATCCAATCGTCGGATTCTGCTCCACGTCCCGCTCCGACGTCTACCGAGCGGCAGCCCAGGACGATCTGACGATCATCGAGGTCGATGAATCCGCCGTCAGCGTTGCATCGTTCCACCCGGACGGAGGCCGCGACCCCGAGTTCGCCGACTGGGCCGCACCCAATGCCACCGCTCGTGCAGCGATCATGTTCACCAGCGGCACCACGGGTCGCCCCAAGGGCGTCGAGATCACCCAGGCCAACTATGCCTTCGCCGGCAAGACCATGGCGGAAGCCGCCGAGTTGACCCACACCGATCGCCAGCTCGTCGTCCTCCCGCTGTTCCACGCCAACGCCCAGTACTACTCGTTCGCCTCGGCGATCTGGGCGGGCGCATCGGTGGCGCTGATGCACACGTTCTCCGCCAGCGGCTTTCTTTCCCAAGCGGCGCGCCACGAGGCCACCTGCGCCAGTCTCTTCGCCGCCCCCATGCGAATGATCCTCGCCCGCGGCGGCCCGGTCAACGGCCTTCGCCTTCGCCACTGCTGGTTCGCCC
Organism: uncultured Acidimicrobiia bacterium; assembly: GCA_965530755.1. GTDB lineage: Bacteria > Actinomycetota > Acidimicrobiia > Acidimicrobiales > SZUA-35 > SZUA-35. Next base: position 25,733 of record CBESNA010000005.1, read on the forward strand.
AGAACCTGGCCGACGACCAGTATGAGACGATCAGCACCTGGTTCGGAGTCCGCCCCCGCCAGCTGTACGGCATGACCGAGACCATTCCCGCTGTGCTCACCGATCGAGCCACCGACACGCGGCCAGACTCGATGGGCTTTCCGACACCGGGGTGCTCGGTCGACCTCCAGGACACCGCCGGCCGATCGGTGGGGCCGGGTGAGGTTGGCGAGATCGTCGTCGGCGGCGAACCGGGAATCACGCTCTTTGCCGGCTACCTCGACGATCCCGAGACAACAGCAGCAAGTTTCTGCGATTCGTGGTTCCGCACCGGCGACCGCGCCCGCCGCGACGCCGAAGGACGATTCTTCTTCGATGGGCGGCGATCAGACGTGCTCAAGGTCGCAGGCGAGAACGTCTCCACCGTCGAGGTCGCAGGCGTCCTCACTGCGCACCCCGGGGTGCTCGAGGCTGCTGTCGTCGGAGTGCCTGACCCGATCCGCGACGAAGTGCCCGTTGCGTTCGTGGTGGCAGCCGATGGGGCGAACCCTCCGACCGCAGACGAACTGCTGGACTGGTGCCGCACCCGATTGACGAAGGCAAAACAACCGCGTGACATCACCTTCCTCGACGAGCTCCCACGAACCAGTGTTGGCAAGATCCGAAGCTTCGTACTTCGAGACAACTCCTCCCCCAAGCCACGCGCTCCCGAGACGCAGCGCAACCGACCGAACGACGAGGTTCCCGCATCGTGACCGACACCCTCGACCCCACCGACACACCCGTGGCGATCCACCCGTCATCGATGCTCACCCCGGGGCTGCTCGACAGCCTCAGTGACTCCATCGACGATGTCGCCACCGCAGCCACCATGCCACCCGAGCTCTACACCTCGGGTGAATTCCTCGACTTCGAGATCGAGTCGTTGTTCATGAAGGAGTGGCTCTGCGTCGGCCGGGCCGAACGAATCCCCGAGGTGGGCGACTGGTTCACCGTCGACATGGTCGGCGAGCCACTGATCATCACCCGGGACAAGGAGGGCGCCGTCCGTGCCATGTCTGCGGTGTGTCAACACCGCGCCATGCAGGTTTGTGAGGGCACGGGTAACAGCTCCACGTTCAAGTGTCCATACCACCACTGGACGTACGGACTGGACGGTCGACTCCTCGGCGCACCGGCCATGGAGCGCACCGAGGGTTTCGAGAAGGCCGACTACGGGCTGCCCAACATCGCCGTCGAGGAGTGGATGGGATTCATCTTCGTCAATTTCGACGACGACCCGGCTCCCCTGGCACCGACACTCGAGCGCTATGCATCGTTCGTTCACAACTACGACCTCGAAAAGGCGATCTGTCCTGGCACGTTCACGCTCGAGAATCTGCCGTGGAACTGGAAGGTCATGTTCGAGAACTTCAACGACGGCTACCACGCCAACCGCTTGCACCAGTACGTCCAGGACTTCTGTCCATCGTCGATGACCGACTTTCCGGTGCCGTGGTCGGACGACTCGAACGTCATCTTCCGCACTGCGGGCTACACCCACAAGGACGGCGGCTTCAACGCCACCCACCGGGCGATCATGGAGATCTTCCCCAACCTCACCGACGAGGAACGCAACCGCTCGACGTTTGCATTGATGCCGCCCACTCTGTGTTTCGGCACCGCGCCCGATCAGTGCTTCTTCTTCCTCGTCCGCCCGACCGGACCCGAGACCATCGACGTCGAGATCGGCTACATCTTCCATCCGTCATCGCTCGAGGACCCGTTGTTCGAGCAGAAGATGGCGCTGTCAGATGCCGGCGTGCAAGTGTTCGTCGAGCAGGATCAGGACGCAACCACGAAGGTCCAACGCGGTCTACGGTCCCGTTTCGCACCTCGGGGTCGCTACTCGTGGCAGGAGGAGAGCCACATCCAGTTCAACCGGTGGCTCGTGCAGCGTTACCGCAATGCCTGGCCCACTGCGGCCTCATGAGTTTCAACACGCAATGTCACAACAGCAAGTCACAACAGGGGAGATAGCCCATGTCCAGAAATGTCCAGAAGCTGATGGCGTTGTTGTTCGCCTTGATGATGGTCGCCGCCGCCTGCGGTAGCGGCAGCGATGGCGCCTCGGAGAGTTCCGACACCACCGAAGCAAGCACCGACACCACCGAAGCAAGCACCGACACGACCGAAGCAACAGACGACACGACCGACACGACCGAGGCAATGGCCGATGCGTCAGTGCTCGACACCAACGGCGATGGCATGGTGGTATTCGGCATCGCCACACCCGGCCCTCGGGATGATGGAGCCTTCTATCAATCGCTGGTCGAGGGAGTCGAGGACTTCTCAGCTGCGAACGGATTCGAACCGCCGATCATCGTCGACAACATTCCCATCGCTGAGGCCGAGACCGAGTTGCGGAACCTCGCAAGGCAGAACGTCGACGTGATCGCCGTCGGTGCTGGCGAGTTGTCCGATCCTCTCGAAGCCCTCAGCGCCGAGTTCGCAGACATCTTCTGGTACTGCAACTGCGGTGCAGGAGCTCAGCCAACTGAAGGCCTCGCTCAAGCCACCGACGATTCAGGCCAGATCAGCTACACCGCCGGCGTTGCAACGGCTGCACTGATGCAAGAGGGCGGCGCCACCAAGGCGTTCTTCCTCGGGTGCTGTGACCTCGACTTCGAACAAGAGGCTTTCAATGCGTGGGCGCTTGGTATCACCGATGTCGATGCGTCGTTTACTGCGACTTACATCCCCACCGGCGACTTCAACGATGTCGCCGGTGCGACTGAAGCGTTCAACCAGGCCCTCGAGTCGGGGATGGGTGCGGTCTATCCATTCCTGGGCGGTGCCCATGAGGCCGTTGTCGGTCTGGCCAACGAAAACAACGTGATCACGATGTCAGCAGGTGCATCCGACGTGTGTGAACGAACTGATCTCAGCTACCAGATAGCCGTGCAGTTCTCTGCAGCTGACTACCTCGAGACCATATTCAATCGCATCCTCACCGGCGACTTCGGTGAAGGTGACGTGTTGCTGTTCACACCAGCCGAGTTCGACTTCGTCGGAGCGAAGTTGTGCGGTGGTTCAGCAGAAGCCCAAGCTCAACTCGATGCTGCGCGGGAGCGCCTCGTCAACGGCGAGATGGCTGATGCGCTCTACCAGATCGCGGCAACCGCCTACGGCTTCTAGATGACCAACCCCTCCGACAAGGGCACGGCCGGGAGCGCTTTGTCTCTCCCGGCCGTGCCGGCGGTTCATCTGCGGAACATCACGAAGACCTTCGGTGATGTCCGCGCCTGCGATGACATCACCCTCGAGGTGGAACGTGGCCAGATCCACGGCCTGCTCGGCGAGAATGGAGCGGGAAAATCCACGCTGATGAAAATACTCATCGGGCTTACTCTCCCCGATAGCGGGTCCATTGAGATCGATGGGAACCGGGTGGTGATCGACAGCCCGCAGGCGGCATCGCAGCACGGGATCGGAATGGTCCACCAACACTTCAGCCTCGTCGAACCCCTACGTGTCTGGGAAAACGTCGTGCTCGGGAGTAACGAGCGTCTGAACGCTCGCGGTGGACGATCCCTCGTCCGAGAGATCGGCGAACGGTATGGCATCAGGGTCGACCCTGATGCACGCGTAGCTGACCTTTCCGCTGGGTTACGGCAACGCGTCGAGATCATCAAGTGCCTCCGCCGAGACCCAGACATCGTGATCTTCGACGAGCCGACGTCGGTTCTGACTCCCCAGGAGTCGGAGCAGCTGTTCGAGGTTCTACGTGCTGCGGTTCTGGGGGAGAACAAGGCTGTTGTGCTCGTGAGCCACAAGCTCGACGAGATCCTTTCGGCTACCGACCGCGTGACCATTCTCCGAAAAGGTGCCGTTGCGGACGCGATGGAGACAGCCTCGGCCGACGCTCGATCCCTTGCGCAGGCAATGGTCGGACGGCCCGTCTCTCTACGTGAGGAGGCGGGTGCCCTCGGACTTGCCACAGAGGCGAACGCATCCGAGCCAAGCCGGCGACCCGGCGAGGCCGCATTGGTTTTGAAGGGCCTGTCCACTCGGCGCCGAGACGGGTCGGTCGGTCTCGATGGCTTGGACCTCGATGTCCACGCTGGCGAGATCGTGGGAGTGGCAGGCGTTGAGGGAAACGGTCAGACCGATCTCGGAGACGTGCTCGCAAGCCTCTTGACGGTGTCCGGCGGCACAGTAGACGTCCTCGGCGCACGTGTGGGTACTGGCGTGGCTGGCGGGATGCGAGCCGCCGGCGTGGCTCTGATTCCCGAAGATCGACACGATGCTGGTTGTGTCCTCGACATGAGCGTGGCCGAGAACCTTCATCTGGGTTCGCTCTGTGACGGACGTGCATTCCAACGCTATGACACCGAATCTTTACGTCAGCGCTCTGAAGAACTGATCGCCGAATACGGCATTCAAACCTCAGGCCCCGAGGCTCCGTTCAGATCGCTGTCGGGCGGGAATCAGCAGCGCGTCGTTGTAGCGAGAGAGCTGTCCTCGAACCCCCGCGTCCTTGTCGCTTCGCAGCCGACCCGTGGGCTCGACGTTGGCGCCATCGAGTTCATGTCCGAACGGCTTCGCACTGCAGCTGATGACGGCGCAGCCGTACTCCTGATTTCGAGTGAGCTCGAAGAACTGCTTCATCTCGCAGATCACATCGTCGTCATGTACCGAGGGTCAATTGTTGGATCGATGCCCCGAGCCGACGCCAGCCTTGAACGAATCGGACTTTTGATGGGTGGAACACGAGCGTGACTACGGCCGAAGCTCCGACATCTGGCGAACGTCAGCGTTCCATGGGCGGCAGAGCCCAATCTGCAACTGGTTCGCTCACGCTCTGGTACATCTCATCGGTTGGTGGGGCACTGTTCCTCTCCGCTTTGCTGGTGGCAGCGACCGGCGGCTCACCGACTGCGGTTCTCTCGGCGTTGCTCGACGGAAGTCTCCGGTCTCCTGGTGCCTGGGGGGTCACACTCACCACCATGGCGCCGTTGTTGATCGTGGCCACGGGAACGCTCATCGCCACCCGGGCCGGATTGGTGAACATTGGGCAGGAAGGCCAAGTGCTGCTTGGCATCGTGTTCGCTGCCTATTTCTCCACACGGCTACCCGGACCGGGCCCCGTCGTGCTCGTCCTCTCCTTCGTTGCCGCAGCATTCGGCGGCGGATTGTGGGCGGGAATCGCAGCCTGGCTCCGGGTACGCCGAGCAGTGCCCGAGGTCTTGAGCACACTGCTGTTGGTCTTCATCGCGTTCCCGCTCGTGCTCCTCGGCCTCCGGCACCGCTCGCTGCTGCTTGATCGAGACAACACACGCATCAACCACGTGAACTCTGGCGATCAGATACCCGGAGACACACTGCTCCCGGACCTTCACCTGTTCAACAACGACATCGACTCAGGACTCTTCCTTGGCGTGATACTGGCGCTGGGACTGGGTTGGCTCCTCAATCGCACACTCCTGGGATTTCGGATCCAGTTGTTGGGCTTGAACCAGCGAACGGCCCAACGGTTCGGCGTGCCGAGCAACTCCTACCTTGCTGGATCCCTCATCGCATCAGGGGCGTTCGCTGGCGTCGCTGGCGCAGTGCTGCTGCACGGGGGTGCATCCGGCGACCGAGTCACCGGTGGGATGAGCAACAACTTCGGGTGGGACGGCCTCCTGGTTGCTCTGCTCGCGCAGGACAAGATCAGCCGCGTCGTACCGATGGCGTTCGTCTTCGCCATGCTCCGAACCGGATCGAGCTTCCTCGCGTCAACCGGCGTCGACCGGAAGATGACCGATGTCGTGCAAGCATTGTTGGTCCTGGCGCTACTCCTGCCGACTGCGTTCGCCGCGATCCAAGCTCGACGCCCACTCTCGACCCCGCTCGAAACGAGCGAACAATGAGCGGCTTCTTGTCGGCCATGGCAGACGTGTTCGGCGGCGAGGCGATCTACAACTCGGCGTTTCAATTGTCGGTCCTGTTCGTGTTCGCCGCCGCGGGTGAGTTCGTCGCCGAACGGGCGGGGACACTCAACATCTCCATTGAGGGCATGCTTCTCGCCGGTGCGTTCGGCGCGAGCGTGGGCTTCCACCTGACGTCCGGAATGATATTCGCGGTGTTGTTCGGCGTGTTGTGCGGCGGGGCAGTCGCCGTCGTGCAAGGGCAAATGAGCCACCGGCTCACTGCCAACCAGTTCGTCGTCGGTCTCGCCTTGAACGTCCTGGTTCTTGGCCTCACCGCCTTCCTCGACTCAGCCCTCGACCTCGGCCAGGTACGAGCAGCCACGTGGCGGATCCCGGTACTTGCCGACACCCCGTTTGTCGGCGAAGCCCTCTTCGGCCGCCCATGGCCGGCCTACCTCGTATACGCCTTTGTTCCAGCGGTCTATTGGCTGGCCTTCCGAACTCGATGGGGTCTCGAGGTCAGAGCCTCGGGTGACAATCCGCAAGCCGCCGACGTTTCCGGCATCGATGTCAACGCTCGCCGTAGGCAAGCCATCCTCCTCGCCGGGTTGACAAGCGGCTTCGGTGGAGCATTCATCGTCGTCGGTCAGGTGGGTCAGTTTCAGCCGAGCATCATCAACGGCCGGGGGTTCATTGCCCTCGCCGCCGTGATCTTTGGCGGCTGGACGCTCCGCGGAACAGTGATCGGTTGCATCGTGTTCGGCGTCGTCGAGGCGGCGACCATCGCCATATCGGTCAAGGGCTACTCGGTCGACCCATTCATTCTCGACTCGGCGCCCTATGTCGTTGCACTCGCCGTGGTTCTCTTCTTTGCGGCTCGTGTTCGGCCGCCGAAGGCGCTCGCCCAACCATTCGTGCGAGGGCTGACATGAGAGGATGTTGTGACCATCAGTCCAATCGAGGAGACATCCACCAATGACCACGAGCTCGCCCCTCGATCACTGTTGGCACGCAGTATCGACCACTGGCGCGATTCAAAACCAGCCGCTCGCGGTGGAACTCCTCGGCACTCGATACGTCATCTGGCGTGGCCTGGACGGGCTGCTGACTGCTGCTGCAGACCAGTGCCCCCACCGTCAAGCTCGGCTGTCACTCGGAACACTCAACGATGGCTGCCTTCAATGCCCGTATCACGGCTGGACGTTTGGGAGCGACGGGCGTTGCGTCGAAATTCCATCGTCTGGTAAAGACGCTGCGATTCCTCGAACGGCGCACTTGGCGTCCGTGCAGGTATCGGAACGCTACGGCCTCATCTGGTTGAGCCCGGCAGACCCGAAGTATGCAATCCCACATCTTGACGTCGACGACGACGGCACCTTCACTCGCTTGAACGCGGCAATGCAGACCTGGGACTGTTCGGTGACTCGCATGATCGACAACATGCTCGACGTGGCCCACTTTCCGTACACACACGCGGGAACGTTCGGACGCGAACAAGAAAAGGTGGTCCCGAACTTCACCATCACGCAGCTCGATGAAACGTTCACCGGCTACGAGTACAGCGTCGTCATCAACAACGAGGGAGAGGCCAAGACGATGTCTGGAGGTGGAGAGGACGTGATCGGCCTCGACATGTCAACGGGTTTCGCTCTGCCCTACTCGGTGCGAAGCACAATGTCGTACGAGACCGGCATCGAGCAGACCCTGTTCATGACCGCAGCGCCCATCAGCGCCGAACGCAGCTATTTCACCTTCGTGCTCTGGCGCAACGACGACGTCTCCGAGACCGGCCAAGCCATCGTGGACTTCGAAGAGGAAGTCGCCAGAGAAGATCAGACGATGCTCGAAAACCTGTCTGGCGAGCTCTCGCTCGAACGCGGCGCCCTGGTCGATGTGCAGTCCGACAAGGCATCCCTCGAGTGGCGTCGTCAGTACCGCGAGTTCCTGGCGAGACCGAACGAGGGCTGACTCACTCAGGCGTGGTGTGAACCAGACCTTGAGTCGACTACTTGCTCGCGGCCTCGTAGCGCTCGACGAGCCAGGTGTTGAATTGGGCGAGGACACGTTCTTGCCACGAGTAGCGCCCACGCGGCGCGAACTGCGACTGCATTCCCAGCTGCGTTGCCACGTTCGTCGGCATATCTTGCCGGTTGAAATTCGACACGCCCGTAATGGCCTCCCCAAGAGTCTCGCCGAAGTCGGACAGCTCGATCGTCGACTCCGGAAAGAGATACGCCATGCTCAACGCGTGGGTCGTCGGGCCGGTGGGATCGACGTAGAACCAGAACGCCGAGTCTGATTGGAAGCCCATCAACAACGACGGGGCCACGAGCGCAAAGATGACGCGATCCCGCTCCGCAGCCGTGATCCCAGGCAACGCGGGGAAGAGTGCCTTGAAGGTTGGGTTGAACCCGCCATCGGGATGAACGGTGCCCGTCGTACCGAACATCGCCACGTCGCCTGGGCTGAAGTCCTCGTACCACGCGTTGGACGATGGAGCGAAGTCATGAATTCCGTGGTGCAACCGGCTGTTGTGATACATCTCCATGAAGTTCTCGATCATGATCTTCCAGTTGAACGGCACGTCTGGGATTGTGACCGGATCGACGGTGACCAATGATGCGACGTCGTAGTTCGTGAGCAGCGCGTCAAGCTTGGCGAGGCGTGGACCGAGGCGGTCTGCCTCCCCATCGAAATTGGCAAAGATGAAGCCCTGCCAGAGTTCCACGACAAGTCCAGGCAGCTGAACGTCCTCTACCGCAAAGCCGGTGGTCCTGCTCATCTCGGGCGCGCCAACGAGCTGACCTTCGAGGTCGTACACCCAATAGTGATATGGGCATCGAAACGTCCTTCCAGAGCCCGACTGGAGATCGGGAGCGTCGAGCATGTCGTCGTCAGTCCGATCCACCGACGCCGTGATACACATCGCTCTGTGTTGGCAAACGGCCGACATGACCCGAATTCCTCCGTCGCCGGCGCGAACAACAATCAACGGCTCACCTGCCCGAGTGACAGCCAGATAGTCGCCTGTGTTGGGGATCTGCTCCTGACGACCAACGCACAACCACTCTGATCCGAACACGGCGTCCATCTCGAATCGGTGGAAATCGGCATCTGCATAGACCTGCGGCGGGAGACCAACCGCCGTCTCGAACGTGCCACTCGACTTGCGCAGGCTTTCCATCGTGAACCCAAGCGGTAAGACCATCAGACCAAACTACTGTGATGGCCACATCTCGTTCAAACAACGGAAGTCCCGCAGCCATGAGACTCTGGCCCGAAGAGTTTGACCAACACCGACCCGAAGCCCGTCGTGCCGCCGAGGTGGCGTACAGCAAGCTCGCCGGCGACCCTGATTCACACCCAGGAGATCCGCTCGACGACCTCATGGCAGCGCGTTCTGGCGCACCAGAACTCTTTCCATTCCGAGCGGACATTGCAGCCAGCCGCACAATCGAGGGAGTTCCCTGTCGGGTCATCGCAGCACCTGAAACTCCCACCGGCGTGTACCTCCACTTCCACGGGGGCGGAATGTGCCTGGCGAGCGCCGAGCTCAACGACGACGAAAACCTCGCCCTCGCCGATGAGCTAGGACTCACCGTCGTTTCGGTCGACTATCGACTCGCGCCAGAGCATCCATATCCAGCTGCCATCGACGACAGCACAACGGTCGCACGCTGGCTGCTCGAAAACAGCGATCGAGAATTCGGGACCTCAACCTGCCTCATCGGGGGCGAATCATCGGGTGCATACCTCGCCTCGATGGCCCTTCTATCGCTTCGGGAAAGCTCAACCCCGACCTCGTTCGTCGCGGCCAACTTCGTATTCGGCGTCTTCGACTGGGGTCGTTCTCCTAGCCAAAGAGGGTATCGACCGGCCAGCGGACCCGATTGGCTGAGCCCCGACGCAATGGCCCAGTTCGCTGACTTCTACTTACCCGACTTGACCGATGACCAACGTCGTGATGACACAATCTCGCCCGCGTTTGCGGAACTGAGCGGTATGCCGCCAGCGCTGTTCACCGTGGGAACACTCGATCACATGTTCGACGACTCTGTCCTGATGTCCTCACGATGGGCAGTGGCAGGAAACGAGACCGAGCTTGCTGTCTATCCCGACTGTGGCCACGGCTTTCACTGGTTTACCGACACCGCAATGTCACGACTCGCCGTAGCGAACATCCGCCGGTTTCTCGGGGAACACGCTGACTCGACGACCACGCAGCAACAAACCCGCTGACCACACATGTCTCGCCGATTCCGAGGACGTGATAAGACCATCAAGCCAAAAACTAGTGACGTGGCGAACGCCGCTTCAAGGGGGATCCATGACCTACCCAAACGTGCTCGTATTTGTCGACTTCCCGTCTGACGACGTCCACGCTGCTCGAGACTTCTACGCCGAGGTGTTCAACTGGGAGGTCGAGGACCGCATCGCCGACACTTTTGCTCGCATCGTGCCCGGTCAAAACATGAAGCTCGAGGACGGTAGCCAGAGCACCATCGGCAACCTGCACATGGGCATTTCCAAGGCTGCAGACTCGAGACCCCGGCCAGCACATGCACCAGACGCTCCGACCAACCTGAATCCCGGCGGACGAGCCATCCGAGCGTGGATCCTGGTGAGCGATGACGACTCGTTCGAGCGCATTCTCGAGGCCGCCATTCGCCTCGGCGGCACCGAACTTTGGCGTGATCACTTCTGGACGGAGTTCGGCGGAGCCAACGCCTCCTTCGTCGATCCATGGGGCAATCAGATCATGCTCTGGTCGCACCTCGAAGGCGCCGAGACCGATGACGAGACCCACGAGGTCGTCGGCGAATTCAACGTCCCCAAAGGCTGGACCGTCGAGTAGCAAGGCCTGCGGCAGACCAGTCGCTGCCCTGACCCGACTATTCCTCCGGGCGTGAAATGGCCCTATCAACCGACGGAAGGCAACTGATGAAAGCGACGCTCTACCAAGAGGCCGGCGGCCCTGAAGTGCTGCAGTACAGCGACGTACCAGATCCCGAGCCCGGCCCCGGTGACGTCATCGTCGACGTCGGAGCCGCTGCACTCAACCGGCTCGATGTGGTCCAACGGAACGGTTGGTTCCAGATGCCGGGCTTCAGCTATCCCCACATCGCCGGGATGGACATCGCAGGCACCGTGAGCTCGATCGGCGATGCGGTGACCAGAGTGGCCGTCGGGGATCGTGTGGTCGTCGACCCGTCACTCGCCGGCGTCGCAGACAACTCGAAACTGACCGGGATGGGAGACCTCTTCGGCGATCTCGGCATCATCGGCGGCACCGTCGCCGGCGGTTATGCCGAGAAGTGCCTGGTGCCGGCCTCCCACGTCTACGTGCTGCCGGCCGACATGCCCATCGAACACGCAGCAACGTTCCCAACCTGTTATCTCACAGCGGCGCACGCCCTGTTCAAGGTCGGAGGCCTCGAACGAGGCGAGACGCTCATGATCCACGCTGCCGGTTCGGGGGTGTCGACCGCAGCCATCCAACTGGCGAAGAACGTCGGCGCCACCGTTCTGGCCACGGCCGGATCCCAGGAGAAATGCGAGCGGGCGCTGGCGCTCGGCGCCGACCACACGGCCAACAACCGAACAGACGACGTGGCCGGTTTTGCCAGAGAGGTCACGCATGGCAAGGGCGTCGACATGGTGTTCGATCACGTCGGTACCGCCTTGTTCGGGCCCTCGTTGTTCGGGCTCGGAGTGCACGGCCGGCTCGTGTGTTGCGGCAACTCGTCCGGCGACGAAGCGACCATTCCGTCCCTCGGCTACCTCTTCCACTCGGGGATCAAGATCATGGGATCGGACCCATATCGGCCGGAGGAGTTCGGTCCGGTTTGGGACACGTTCTGCCGCGGTGACTTCGAGGTCGTCATCGACTCCGAGTTCGCGCTCACCGATGCAGCCGAAGCGCAGAACAAGATGCTCAGCAACGACTTCTTCGGCAAGATCCTTCTCCGGCCCTGATGCCCGCGGAGCCGAGGGACGCCCCCTATCCCGAGTTGAAGAAGACCCACACGATGGCCCACACGGGCCGCCCCTGGACCGACTACAAGCCACCGGCTGCTGCACCGGTCTGGGCTGCCATCGAGGGGCTCGGTCGCTACTACATCCTGCTCGCTGCGCTCGACCTCGATCTTTTCGACGTCCTCCAGCGGACGGGGCCGGTCACCGTCGAGACCCTCAGCGAGACGATGGAGCTGCCCGTCGATCACCTCCGATCGCTGCTCGACGGCGTCGTTGCGCTGGAGCTGCTCGATCAGTTCACCGACATCTACGACTTGAACGATGCGGCAAAGCGGTATCTCGTTTCGGACGGCCCGGCGTCGATGGCCGACCTCATTCCGGTCGCACCCGGGCCCCACGAGAACTGGACGCACCTCGCCGACACGATCCGGAACGGCCGGCCGGCCACACCGATCGAAGACGATGCTGCGGCGTTCTACGTTCCGCTGGTCGAAGGCACGTTCACCACGATGTATCGGTGCGCATCGCGGGCCGATCTCAAGATCCGTTACTCGGCCCTTCGCTCACCCCGAATTCTCGATCTCGGCGCCGGCGGGGCCCCGTGGGCCATCGCCATGCTCGAGGCATGCGCCGATGGCAGCGCCGTCATCAACGACCTTCCCGGTGTCCTTGACGTCGCTCGGCGAAAGACCGCCGACCACGATGTGGCCGATCGCTGCGAATTCCGTGAGGGCGACTTTCACTCCGTCGACATCGAACCGGAGCACTACGACATCGTGGTGCTCGGCCACGTGTGCCGCGCGGAAGGAGCGGACGGGTCGCAGCATCTCATCGAGCGGGCGTTCGCTGCGCTGAAGCCCGAAGGTCGTCTGATCCTCGCCGACTACTTCCCTGACATCGAACGAAAGATGAACCCCCACGCCGTGATCATGGGCACGACCATGATGGCGAGCACCGAGAAGGGTTTCTGCTTCACCCACGAACAGTTCTCCGAGTGGCTCCGTGCCGCCGGCTTCGAACGCCTTCGCCTTATCGAACCCATTGGGTTCCAACAGAGCTTCGTGGCCACGAAACCCGCCGCTCGGCACCGACACCATCCACATGACCACCACGACCCCGAAAGGGCACCCCATGCAGACCGCTCCTGAATCGATTGACACTCTCGTGTGCGGAAGCCATGTCGTCACCGTGAACGAAACGCGCGACATCATCACCGATGGGGCCGTTGCGTTGCGCGGCACCGAGATCATCGATGTCGGCAAACGAACCGACCTCGAGGCTCGCTATTCCGCTACCGAGACCGTCGGCGGTGACCGTTTCGTCGTGACCCCCGGCCTCGTCAACACCCACATCCACATCACCGGTGAGCCACTGACCCGCGGCTACGTCCCGGACGACACGCCGTTCGAGGAGAACGTGTTCATGTGGCTCTGCCCCCTGTACGCGGTCCACACCGCCGAAGAGGAACGATTGTCGGCCCAGTTGGCGGCCGTCGAGATGCTGAAGTCCGGCACAACCACCTTCCTCGAGGCCGGCACGATTCGATTTCTCGACGAGGTCATCGACGGGCTGGTGGAGGTCGGGATTCGCGGACGTGTCGGGAAGTGGGTGTGGGACCTGCCGCCCGAGCCAGACGTCTACAAGCAGAACACCGACCAGTCGATTGCGTTCCTCCAGCGCCAACTGGAGGACTTCGCGTCGGTCGAGGGCGGTCGGCTCGGCGCGTGGTCGACTCTCGTCGGCCACACGACCGCGTCAGACCCGCTGTGGCTGGCTGCTCGAGAGCTGGCGACCGAGCATGGCACCGGCCTGAGCTTCCACATGTCGCCGGCAAAACTCGACCCCGAGGGTTTCATTGCAGAGTTCGGCCATCGCCCGATGGTCCATCTCGCCGAGCTCGGCATTCTCGGCCCCGATGTCGCCATCACCCACGCTGTCCAGATCGACGATCACGAACTCGCCATCATGGGCGAAGCCGGCGTCTCAGTGGCCCACTGTCCGACCACGGCCTTGAAGGTCAGCTACGGGGTCACCCGCGTCGGCAAGATGCCAGAGATGATGCAGAACGGGATCAACCTCAGCATCGGCACCGACGGCAACAACGCATCCAACTACTCCGACCTGATGCGGGCCACGTACCTCGTGGCCGGGCTGTTCAAGGACGGCCGGCAGGACCCGCAGATGTTCCCGGCCGAGATGGCCTACGAGATGGCCACCATTGGCGGGGCGAAGACCATGCAAATGACCGACTCGATCGGGTCGCTGGAAGTCGGCAAGAAGGCAGACGTCGTGTTGCACGACACCGACCGTCCGGAATGGCGTCCGCTGTTGAACGTCATCAACCAACTGGTGTGGTCGGCCGACGGGCGCGGCGTGCACACCGTCTTCGTCGACGGCAAGAAGGTGGTCGACGCCGGCGTGATGACCACGGTCGACGAGGCCACGTTCTACCAGAAGTGCCAACGGGCGGGTGAGGCGATCACCGCCCGCTCCGGACTGCCGGACAAGTCCAAGTGGCCCCTCCTCTGAAATGGGGTCGGAGCTTCACATTCACAACTCTCGGGGTCACGATGACGTGCACATTCGAAGCAGAGACTCGATGTTCGAGGGACTGGGCGAAACGATCCGTGGCGCCCGCGAGATGCTCGATCAGCTTCGCTGAGCTACTCGCCGCAGAGATCGATCCAGTCGATCTCGAGCCGGAAGGGCCCGTCGACCCCGTCGCTGATCATCAATCCCAGACGCGTGGCCAGGTCCTTTCGGAAGGGCACGTCGTCGACCGGGTTGCCGAAGATGGCAGGGAACAGATCGTCGAACGAGACCGAGACCGTCTGCCAGTCGCCGGCGGCTTCGAACTCGATCGGCGCTCGATGGGATACTCGACGATTGCGGGATTCGAGGCTGTCGTCGAAGGTGACCATGTAGCGGCGGCTGTCCGATCGTGCCCGAAAGACGATCCGATCGTGATCGGCGAGAGCTTCTGGCTCGAGCGGGAGGCGGAGCGACGAGAATCCACCACCGTCGGTGTTGATCTCTCCCTCGAAGATGAGCGACCCGCCAGCGAAGGACAACCCACCGAGCGATCGTCCTCCCATCACGTTGTCGTTGACGACGAGCCATTCACGATTGTCGTCGTCAGAGGTGAAATCGGTCAGCCTCCGACGGTTGTCCGGCGGGTTGTCCAGGGTCGACATGGGCTCAGGCTCCGTCGTCGTTGGGGTCGTGGCACCGGGGTCGGCGGCGCTGCCGACCGAATCAGCGTTTGCTGCTGCCTCCTCGGTAGGGGTGGAAACGGTCGTGGACACCGACTCGACGCCGGCCCGACCAGCGGTTTCGCCGCACGCCGCAATCAGCACCAACGCCACAACGGCGAACAGCATGATCGGCCTCGCATGCATCTGGCCACATCTTGTCCGGATGGCTCGTTGCAAGACGAATCGAAGGAAGGAAGAGCCGCGTGTCGGAGCGCTGGCCACACCGGCTCGGCAGCTCGTTCGGGCCCGGCGACTACGGTTTCGCCATGGCATGGACCTGCCCTGACTGCAAGCGTTCCTTTGGGGCGAAGGGGCGAAACCACATGTGTCAGCCTGGGCTGACCCTCGAGGAGCACTTCGCGGCGGCCAGGCCGGAAGCCGCGCCGATATTCGAGGTGATCAACGCTCACCTGGAAACCCTGGATGGAGACCTGATCGTCGATCCGCTGAGCAAGAAGATTCTGTTCAAGAACGGCCCCACCATCGCCATCTTGGAGTCGATGACGAAGTGGGTGGCACTCGGCTTCACCCTCCGAAGAAGAGTGGTGAGCACGCGTTTCTCTCGCAAAGTGATCGACTACCAGGGCAAGTTCTACCACGTGGTCAATCTGACGAGCGCGGCACAGGTCGATGACGAACTCCTCGAATGGTTGAGCGAGGCGTTCCACAAAGGCGACGGGCCAAGTGTGGGAGCCGATCCGATGGTGCCGGACGACATCGACGACGAGTTCCTCGGCTCGTTCGACGAATCCCCCTAGAGCCGAACAGGAACGGCTCGTTGCCCGCTGAGCGCGCCGGGCCCCGCCCGTCAAAGGCCCGGCGGACAACCGACCTCAGCCGGTGGCCCCGGCCAGAGCATCGAGCACCTCAGGGGGAACCCCGCAGGCCAACGCAGCCTCGACGATCAACGCACTCGCCTCCTCAGAACGAGGAGTGCTCGCGATCCCCAGAACCAGCAGATCAGCCTCCGGCGTCGTCGCCACCAACTCATCAGCCGCACACCGAGCCACACCAGGATCCACGCCCGCACCAGTGAAGGCATCGTAGATCGCCCCGGAAACCAAACCGCCCGGCCGCTCCGCCGGACCAGGCGGCAACGTCGTTGCAGCCGTCTCACCGTCAGAAGGCGGCGGGGTGCCGGCCAGAGCATCGAGCACCTCAGGGGGAACCCCGCAGGCCAACGCAGCCTCGACGATCAACGCACTCGCCTCCTCAGAACGAGGAGTGCTCGCGATCCCCAGAACCAGCAGATCAGCCTCCGGCGTCGTCGCCACCAACTCATCAGCCGCACACCGAGCCACACCAGGATCCACGCCCGCACCAGTGAAGGCATCGTAGATCGCCCCGGAAACCAAACCGCCCGGCCGCTCCGCCGGACCAGGCGGCAACGTGTCACCGACAGCCGGTTCGGTGGTCGGTGGCGTCGTGGTAGCCGGTGGGATCGTGGCGGGCGAGCCTGCCGGCACGGTGACCGCCGTCAGGCTGGCCTCGGCCGGCTCCTCGACCGCGTCGGCAATGATGATCCCGCCAACGATCAGGAGGGCGAGGAACGTGACTCCGGCCAGCGCCGTGGCCGGACCCATCACCGGTCGGGTTCCGATCGGCGTGTCGGCCACGAAGAACCCCTTCTGATCGGCCCACACCACAAGTGGTGGCACGACGATCAGCGCACTGAGGAGTGCGATGGCGATGTTGAGCGTGACGATCGCGCCGAAGTCCTGCAGGAGGGGCAACGCAGCGAAGATCAGCACGCCGAAGCCACCAATCGTGGTGAGTGCCGAGGCCGTGAAGGCCCGGCCGGTTCGCCGCGATGCCATCGCCGACGCCTCCACAGCGTCGAGCCCGCGACGACGTTCGTCCTTGTATCGGGCGATCAACAGCACGGAGAACTCGGCACAAGTGGCGATCACCAGCGGACCGCCCACGGTTGTGAGCGGGCTCAGGGTGATGCCGAGCACGGCGACCACGGTGGCCGAGGTGCCAACAGCCAAAAGGATCGGCACCATCGTGAGCGCCGTCTGCGCCACGTTCAGCGACCTCGCCAGCACCCATGCAGCAACAAGCAGAAGGGCCACCACCGTCAACGCCGATCGATTGGCCTCGAGGTTGTTCAGCAGGCCGACTCCGACACGAGCCAGACCGGCAACAGTGACCGAGGAATCCGCTGGTCGAGCGGCACCGTCGCCTGGGTCGGCAAGGTTGGCCTCGATTCTGTCGATGAGACCGGCCCGATCGTCGAGCGAAGAGGGACCGACGCGGAACAGGATCTGTGCGGTGTTCCCCTCGGGACCGACGAGGAGTCGTTGTACGGCGGGCGGGGCAACCTGATAGGCGGCGAGGAGATCGGCACCCGTCGGCGGAAGCGATGTCGCCCCCGGGATCTCGAGAAGGTACGAAACCGTGGTCACCAGGCTGGAAGCCTGCACGAGGGTCGGCTCGGCCTCGAGGTTGGCCCGCGCTGCGTCATGAACGAAGGCCGCCATCTCATCGGTGAAAATCCCGTTCTCGGCGGCACCGTCGGTCTGGATGAAGACGCCCATCGTGGTCGCAAACCCGACTTCGTCCTCGAGTTGTCTGGCGTTGATGACCGAGTCAGAGCCCTGGTCGGCCCAGTTGATGGGATCGCTCTCGATCTCCGAGCCTCCTTCGAGAATCAACCCGACGATTGGCAGCGCAACTGCGAGGGCGACGAGCGCAGGGATTGCAGCTCGCGGCAGAGAACCGAGCCTGACCACGGCCCGCTCGACGACTCCGCCTTCCGCGGCGCCCTTCGAGGGCGACTTGCGTTCATGATCGGCGAGCACACTCACGGGGATTGCGATGCCGGCCGCCAGAAGCGAAACGATGCCGATCGACAACAGCACGCCAAAGTCCCGAATCATCGGAACTCGGGAAATCTGCATGACCATGAAGGAAATGACGGCGGCAACGAGCGCCATCAGCAGCGGCGGCCCGATACGAGCCATGGTCTCGGCGAATGGGGATGCATCGGGTCGGACGCCGCACTCCTCCTCCACCCTTGCGTGGACCTGGATGGCGAAGTCGATCCCGATGCCAATGAGGATGGGGAGTCCGGAAATCGTGACGAGCGACAACCCGATCCCGAGATAGCCGAAGATTCCGAAGCCCCAGATCACACCGGCCACCACCGAAGCCAGCGGGAGCAACCTCCAACGAACCGGGAACGCAACCGCCAGCACGATCAGCATCACGCCGAGGGCGATCGCCCCGAGGGTCAGCATGCCACCCTGGAGGTAGTCGTTGATGTCAGTGAGGAACGTGGGGGTGCCGGTGATGATCACCGTCGCGTTCTCGAAGCTCCTGCTCCCGACAGCGTCCTGAATTGCCTCGGAACCGAGCGCGAGCTCGTCGAGAGAGGCGTTGCCAACGACGGTTGCAGCCATGAGTGCGTGGGTGGGATCGGGGAAGAAGGACTGCAGCGCCTTGCGGATCTTCAGCTCCGAATCCGGCGGCACAACCAACTCGCCGCTCTCGGTCACCTCGAAGCCGGAGTTGTCGAAGAGCAGGAACCGGACCCAGTCCGGATTTTCGAATTCGGGTGCTCCAGCTGCGGTGAGACGCTGCACGGTGATGGCCCCGTCAGCTACGCGAATGGCCGCCCCGTCGGGATCGGGTTCCCGAGCGATGGCGTCGCCGAGGATCTGGGTGGCGGTTCCCGAAAGCACAAGGTTCTCGGTCCACTTCATGGCGCTCACGGGTGTGATGACGACGTCGAGCGCCTCGTTTGCCTCGAGTTCGGCGTCTATCTCTGCGAAGGCCGCCAGATTCGACGGGGTGAACAAGTCGACGACCGTCGAGCCCTCGTCAACGGTGAACAGCACCACCATGTTCTCTCCGCCGAACAGATCCTGATAGCGCTCGTTGTCCTGAGCGATGTCGGACTCGGAATCGAGATAGCTGTCCTGTCCCGTGGCGAACTCCAGATTGGTCAGACCGATGGCGGTGACCGCGGTGACGACGGCACAGACCGCCAGCACCGCTTTCGTGTTCGATGCCAGGGCTTGGCCGATACGACGCCACAACTGTTCCATCTGGTTCTCCCCTTCGAGACCGCGAGAATTCCCGCTCTCCCTCGAGCCTGAGCGGGGTCGCTGGAACCTAACAGGGTCGAACGTCGGGAGTCTTGGCTTCTCCCGCCGCCGGGCCCCGGCGTTCCTACTCCACGGTCCAACCCTCGGGAACGCTCCACTCGCCCACGACCTCGTGGGTGTCCTCGTCCTGCTCGGCACCCTCGAGGTGCTGCCAGAGCATCAGCTGGTTGCCCCACGGATCCAGGAACGATGCGTTGGCACCACCGAACTCGGTCCAAAAGTGATCGCGCCAGAGGATCTCGGCGCCGTGGGCCGCTGCCCGTTCGAGAATGCCGTCGAAGGAATCATCTTCGCTGATCAGGATCCAAGCCCGAGTGGCGCGCCCAGCGGTCACCTCGTGCGGCGACGGCGGCGCGGGGTTGGGGTGCGGACGCATGTTGGCCGCATTGGAGATACCCATGTGGAGGTTGCCGGTCGGGCCCTGCGTGCCGTCGTCGAGCTTGAAGTTCTGGCCCGGGATGATCCGATGGAAGACGCCGGGGATTCGTTCCTCGACCTCCCAACCGAAGACCTCGGAGTAGAACGTGTTCGCAGCGTCCACGTCGGTCACGGGGAAGTCGACGAAGACGAGGGCATTGGGATAGCTCATGGGACTCCTTGTTTGGGCTCACTGCTTGTTGAACTGGTCTGTTGGTCAGACCTTACTGAACGGGCCAGCGGGCGACAGCAGCAACATCGGCTCTATGCCGCAAGGCCGTCCCCGCGGCAACGGCGTCGTCGACCAACGAGGCCACATCGACCCCGGTCACCGAACCATCCCGCACCACCACACGGCCGGCGACGTAGACCGATCGCACCGAGCGGCCATCACCGCCCCACACCAACTGCAGCACCGGATCGGGGCTTGGCGGGATCCACTCCACCCGGGTCCGGTCGTGCACCACGAGGTCTGCCTGCTTTCCGACCTCGATCGAACCCACCCGATCGGCGATGCCGAGCGCCTCGGCCCCTCGGATCGTGAGCAACTCCAACGCGTCGTGGGCGCCGAACACCGTGGGGTCCATCGAGGTGTCCTTTGCCATTCCAGCAAAGAGGGCGGCGCTGCGAAGTCCGTCAACCATGTCGCCGGCGTTCTCCGAATCGCAGCCGAGCGCCAAGCGCCCGTCGGCCT
The DNA here is from genome assembly GCA_965530755.1 of uncultured Acidimicrobiia bacterium. Classification (GTDB taxonomy): domain Bacteria; phylum Actinomycetota; class Acidimicrobiia; order Acidimicrobiales; family SZUA-35; genus SZUA-35. The sequence goes on from CBESNA010000005.1 coordinate 46,059, forward strand.
TCCAGATGTCGAGGTGGCGGAATCGACTCGACAATCCCTGACCGAGCCGCAGATATGCCCACGGGCACGACACCACGGCAGTCTCGGTCCGCAGCAGAATCTCGAGTTCCTCGTCATCGATGTGTACGGCGTGGCCGATCGCCAGGTGCGGCCCCAGGACTCCGAGCGAGTCGAGGTGTACGACCGGGGCCTTGCCGGTGTTGATGAGGTACTGCTCGGTGTCGCTCGTGCTCGGCGAGAGATGGAACGTCATGCCGACACCGCGGCCTCGGGCCAGATCGTTCGCCGCGACCAGGAGGTCGTCCGACATCAGGTCGTGGCCGACCAACGTGACCCAGCTCGAGATCAGGCCGCCGTCGGCCAGAGCCAACGAGGCTCGCTGACGATCCAGTACCTCGTCGACCGATCCCGTGAAGGGACCTTCCTCGATGTCCCAGCCCCACGTGCCCAACGTCAGACGAGCGCCGACGCGCAGCGCTGCCTCCTTGATTCGTTCCGGGTGCGCGACCGTGCCCGCCTCGAACGTGGTGGTGATGCCGTTGGTGAGGGACTCGGCGAGTGCGAGAGTTGCCGACAGCTCATCATCGTCGCCGGTGTGCTCACCGTGGACCGGCACGACCCAGGTGAAGATCGCCTCGCCGGGAGCGAGATCATCAGGAATCGAGCTCTGGATCAATCGATCACCGGTGAGGTGCTGGTGACCGTTGATGTAACCGGGGACCACGAGATCGGTGATCGAGCCGACGACGTCGTGATGTGGATGGGCGGCCCGAACCTCCTCGAACCGGCCAACTGCTTGGATGATCGAGCCGTCGATGGCCACCGCCCCATCGCCGATCACCGTCCGATCCTGATCCATGGTCACGACCGTGCCTCGCACGATCGTTCGCTGTTCGGGGGTGTCCGGCGGGTTCACCGCGTCAGTCTGGCGCAGGAATGCTCGCGACTCCGCGTCCGTCGCCGAGTGGGACGGTCCGTTTGCCGCCGTCGGCCACAGCCAGATCGGGCTGTTCGCTGCCCTCGCTTCGGTGACCTACCGTGCGGAGGTGTACCGCGTGGAGCCGCCAAGTGAGTGATGGACCGAGCGGTTTCTCGCACGGCCTGCGAGCCTTTCAGCATCAGAATTTTCGCCGGTTCTGGCTGGGAGCGCTCGTGTCCAACTCGGGGACCTGGCTGCAGAATCTCACTCTGCCCTATGTCCTGCTTCAGATCACCGGCCAGGCCACGTGGGCTGGAATCTCGGTTTTCGCATCGCTGTTCCCGTCGGTACTCCTCGCTCCGATTGCAGGAAACGTGGCCGATCGATTCGATCGTCGGCGAGTCCTGATCGTCGGTCAAACGTTGTCCGCCTGCGCTGCGCTCGGGTTGTGGGCCACCTACGCATCAGGGCAGAGAGACCCGAAGCTCATTGTCGGCGTCGCCGCCATCGGCGGCCTGATCAATGCGTTCACCATTCCGACCTGGCAATCGTTCATTCCGCTGCTCGTGCCTGTGGAGGATCTTCCCTCGGCGATCACAATGAACAGCCTGCAGTTCAATGCTGCCCGGGCCATAGGTCCTGCGGCCGGCGGCGCATTCATTGCCGTCGCAGGGCCGACCTCGGCGTTCTTCGCCAATGCGATGAGTTTTGCAGCCGTCGTGATCGCGCTGCTCGTGATCAACCCCGGCGACACGAGTCAGGTGCGAGAGCGTCGGCCGATCGTGGCCGGCTTCATCGAGGCCGTTCGCTACGCACGGGGGCAGCCGGGGATCCTGATGGGCATCGGCATCGCCGCGATCGTCGCCTTCCTCGGATTCCCCGTCGTCACATTCGTCGTGGTTTTCGCTGACCAGGTCTACGACGTCGGACCGCTCGGCCTCGGGATCCTGAGCGCGCTCCTGGGGCTGGGTGCCATCCTCGGTGCGCCGGTCGTCAGCGGGATGTTCGGCGATCTCGAGCGAGGCAAGATCGTCCGGATCGCTCTCCCCCTCTACGGAGCGGCGATCCTGCTCTTCGGTTCATCGACGGGACCGATCCAGGGCTCGGTCGGTCTACTTGCTGCCGGCACCTGCTTCATGGCGATCGTCGCCACGAGCAACACGGCGGTGCAGTCGATCGTGGCCGATCGAATCAGGGGGCGGGTGATGGCGTTGCGCATCATGACCTTCACGGCGTCGTATCCGATCGGGGCTCTGGTGCAGACCCGACTCTCGGATGCGTGGAGTCCCCGCATCGTCGTGTCCGGGGCAGGGAGCGCGATCGTGGTGACCGGACTTGCGGTCGCGACGCGCCCGCAATGGCTGCGACGCCTCGACGATCCCGCTGACCTCAGCTGACCTCCCGCACGTAGTGCCCACCCCAAAGCCCGAACCCGAGGCTACGACCCCCGATTCTGTGGGGCTCAAACCCGAGGTTTGGGGCCCCCATTTCCGGGGGTCATTGCCTCGGGTTGGTTGCGCTACCAGCTCGAGGAGAGGGCGTCCGGATCGCCGAAGTAGATCTCGGCCACCTCGTCGACCGCCGCACGATCGAGCATCGGGAGCGCATCGCGATAGCGGGCAATGCCCCGCTGCAGATCGCAGAAGTCGACAGCAACGTACGGCCTCAGTTCGCCGATGTTGGCGACAGCAACCTCGCGGAGGTATTCGGCCGTCCCGTCTGCCAGTTCGATACCCATGGACTCAGCCGTCTTGACGAGAATTCCGTCGAACGCCTCGGGCGTGCACGAACCAACGAACACTTTGTTGCGAAGCCGGCGAAGGAACGCGTCGTCACCGAGTCGCTTCGGCTCGAAGTTGCTCGAGACCACGAGTTTCACGGCGAACGGGACAGTGAACTTGGCCCCGTTGTTCAGCTTCAGATAGTCCACGTTGCGTGACAGCGGCACGATCCATCTGTTCAGGATCTCGTCGGGGGTGATCGCCTGCCGGCCGAAGTCGTCGATCACGAGGATCCCGTTGTTGGCGAGGAGCTGGATCGGAGCGGTGTAGACGCCGGCCACGCTTTCATAGCTGAGGTCGAGCATCTCGAGACTGAGCTCGCCACCGACGATCACCAACGGCCGCTCGCACAGTACCCAACGGGGGTCGAGGGCGGCCGGTTGCGGCTCGAGCGGGCGATGCACGACCGGGTCGAACACCATCACGATCTGCCCGTCGGCCTCGATGCAGTGCGGCACGAGGATCGGATCACTGAACACGCCGCGCATCCGCTCGGCGATGCTGGTCTTGCCCGTTCCTGGGGGCCCGTAGAGGAACATGGCCCCGTCGTTGAGCAGAGCGAAACCGATCTTGTCGATCAGCGCCGAGGGCACGATCATGTCGGAGAAGAGTTCGCTGACCCGCGCGTGGTCGACCTCGTAGACCGCCCGCTGGCTGTTGACCACGCTGTCGTAGTCGGCGACCGACACCGGCGCATAGCTGGCGTACAGCGAGATCTTCATCCGCTCGAGGGTCGCTGCGTGCCCGGCCTCGGTCAGCGTGAATCGATACTCACGGCCGTCCAACCCGAGGTATTCCAGGTAGCCCTTGTCGCGAAGGTCGTCTGCCACCTGTTGAACGATCGAGGGTCCGAGCGCCAGTGCCGAACCGATTTCGCTCGTGGTCGCCCGTTTTGCTCCGAGGAGCCACCGCATGAAGATGTCCTCGACCAGGCCGCCAGGGATCCCGGCCTCGGCGATGGTTCGCGGAGCCCGAGGATGACTGGCGTCCACGCTCTCGGAAGCGAAGCGACCGACATACTCCGGCCGGTTCGCACGATGCTGCGGAAGCGGCGAGGTCTGATCCGATGAGCGTCGCTTGGTGGTCGCCGGCGTGGGCGAAGCAGGCTTGGCGGGCGGGTCCGGCACCACCCACTGTTCGTCCGCCTCTTCCGGGCGATCGATCACAGTATTGGCGAGTCGGCTTGGGCGAAGGGGACGAACAGTCACTTTGTGTTTCTCGGCGTGTTCGCCACCCGACTCAAGCGGTATTTTCACCTAGTCGACTGGGGCGCACTGCGGACCGGCTGGCACACTCTCGGCCATGACCTGGCCGTCGATCTCCGCTCTCGACGCCGACAGCCAGGCGGTGGAAGACCTCGTCGATCAGACCCCCGGCATCGACCCATGGTGCTCTGGACCGGACTGGTTCCTGCCGGCGCACGATGCGTTCGCCGAGTCGGTTTTCGACGGCCCGGTCCGGCCTCTGCTCTGGTCGGAGCCGGGGACCGGCGCCGTCCTCCTGGGTATGGCCGAAACGCCGGACGGGGCGTCGATCGTCTCAGGGCTCGAACCGATGTGGGGCTTTGCTTCACCGCTGCTCGGGCCGGATCTGGGCGATCTCGGCGAGCTCGCGGCCGAACACCTCTCGGCCCTCGATGGCTGGCAGTTCGCGATCATCGGCGGCCTTCCGCTGTCAAGCGATCTCGCCGGCCACCTCGCCAGTCCTTTTCGCTCGCTCGGCGAGGTCCAGGCGACCTACGGGATCGTTCGACAGGTAGCAGACCTGACCGGCGGCCACGATCCGTGGTTCGCTGCCCGGAGCCCCCGGTTCCGCAGAGCACTGCACAAGGCGCATCGAGAGGCCACCGACGGCGGTCTTCGGTTCGTCGACGTGTCGAACGACCCAAACGCCTACACGCGTTGCGTCGCCATCGAACGGGCGAGTTGGAAGGGCCGAATCGACGACGGCATCACCAGCCCGGGAATGCGCCGCTTCTACGACATCATGACCGGTCGGCTCCAGGGCGCCGGCCGATTCCGGGCGACCGTGGCCGTCATCGGCGAACAAGACGTCGGCTTCATCTTCGGCGGCATCCGCAACGGCCGGTACCGGGGCCTGCAGCTGAGTTTCGTCGAATCAGCCCGCCACCTGTCGGTCAGCCACCTGTTGCAGCACCACACGATTCGCCAGCTCGAACGAGAGGCCGTCCACACCTACGACATGGGGATGGACATGGAGTACAAGCGACGCTGGGCCGACCATTCCGAGGCATCGATGTCGCTGATCGTGCGTCGGCCCGAAGCGAGTCGTCGGCGCCGAATCGGCTAGTTTTGGCGACCATGAACGATCTCGGACGTGTCGGCATCTGGCAGGGCGTGCTCGATGCCCACCCGGCCAACAAGGTGCGGGAGGTCGTCGCCGAACTCGACGAGGCCGGTTGGCCCACCCTCTGGATTCCCGAAACGGTGTCGAGGGACCCGTTCGTGTCGGCAGCGATCATGTTGGAGGCCACCCAGAATCTCCAGGTCGCCACCGGCATCGCCTCGATCTGGGCCCGAGACGCCATGACGACGGCGAACGCCAGTCGCACCCTCAACGAGGCTTACGACGGACGCTTCGTGCTCGGTCTCGGCGTCAGCCACCACACGCTGACCGAGTGGGTTCGCAAACACGACTACTCCAAACCGCTCACGAAGATGCGCGAGTACCTCGAACGCATGGATGCCTCGATGTTCCATGGCGTCGAGCCCGAGCAACCGACCATGCGCCTGATCGCTGCGCTCGGCCCGAAGATGCTCGAGCTCTCGGCTGCGGCTGCAGACGGCGCGCACCCCTATTTCGTCCCCGTCGAACACACAGAGATCGCCCGCACCGTGATCGGGCCGGACAAATATCTGGCCACCGAGCAGATGGTGGTGCTCGAGACCGATCCCAGCTCCGCTCGGGAGATCGCCCGCCAACACATGGCGGTTTACCTGGGCCTGCCGAACTACGCCAATAACTTGATGCGGCTCGGGTACTCCGAGGACGAGATCACCAACGCCGACGATCGCGTCGTGGACGCCGTCGTTGCCTGGGGCACACTCGACACGGTGCTCGAACGAGTGAAGGCACATCACGATGCCGGCGCTGATCACGTCTGCATCCAAGTGCTCGAAGCCGATCGGACCTCAATTCCCCTCGAAGCATGGCGCGCCATCGGCGACGCGGTGCTCTGACGAACGGCAAACCTGATGACCCAGACGTACGTCTTCCTCCTGATCGGTGCAGCAATCATCGTCGGCCTGATCGCCGTGCTGATCGACCGGCTGAATTTTCCGCAGAAACGGTTTCGACCCAAGGCGGTAGCGGTAGACCACAAGGGTCGAGCCGCTCGCGATCGCACCGGCGCTCACATCATCGACGACGACGAGCTCTGACGATGAGGAGTGCCGGCAACGGCACCAACAGCTCGACCGCCCGCACGCCAAGCACCCGCACGCCCCAGGCCAATCCATGCTCCCCAGGACCAACACCATGACCGCAACCACCACGACCGAGAACCCCGCCAGGTTCGTTCCCAAGGCCAAAGAAGTCATGGCCAGGATCAAAGCCCACAACGTGGTGGTGATCGCCGCCGGCATCGCGTTCTATGGGCTCCTTGCCCTGATCCCGACCATCGTCGCCGTCATCTCCGTGTATTCGCTCGTGACCGACCCGGCTGAAATCGCCAGCCAGATCGAGGGTCTCACCGAGAACATGGAGGCCGACTCGGCCGACTTCATCAACGAGCAGGTCGCACTCGCTGTCGAGGACGCGAAGGGCAGCGGCGTCGTCGCTCTCGTGATCGGCATCCTGGTGGCGTTGTGGGCTGCGTCAGGCGCATTGCAGAAACTCATGAACGTCATCGCGCTTGCGTACGGAGCCACCGAGGCGCGGGGCGGGCTGAAGGTCAGAGCGATTGCCTACGGATTGACCGCTGGCGGCATCGTCACCGTGGCGTTGATGGGTTTCGTCTTCGGTGCCCTCCCAGCCATCCTCGATTCGATCGGGCTGGGAAGCGGGCTCAACGCGTTGGTGAGCATCGGCAGCTACGTAGGAATGCTGTTGTTCATGATGCTCGCTTTCACCGTGCTCTACCGCTACGGACCCGACCGCACCCCGAAGACACCGTGGAAGAACCCGGGTGCTCTCGCCGGGGCCGGCATGTTCCTCGTCTTCGCTCTGGTGTTCAGCCTCTACTTCCGTTTCGCCGCCGGCTCCCTTCCCGCCAGCTACAGCATTCTCGGTGCGATCGCCGCCATCATCATCTTCCTGCAGCTCACCGCGATCGCGATCGTGATCGGGGCCGAGGTGAACGCCATGAACGAGGATGCAGACATCGATCCGCTCGCCGCAGCGCTGTCAGCGAAGCAGAAGAAGAAGGCCGACCCGCTGAGCTTCGGCAAGGCTGCCGCAGCCATCGGCGCACTGATCGTCCTCGGTCGAGGCTGAACCATCGAGGGGTTGGTTCGACCCATTCGAAACACGCCAAAAGGCCCATGGTGGGTCTCAAGATCCACGAGGTGCTGCCGATGGAGGGGTCATGGATGACTCCATCAACCCGCAGCAGTTGGTGCTCGGCGCGCTGCAAGCAGCGGTGACGCTTTTCGGCGCCCAAATGGCGGCGTCGATTCTCCTTGCCAACGGCAACGGAACAGCGGTCGACATCCGGTTCGCCGCCGGTTTCATCCCCTTCCTCGGAATCCAGACCACGCCCAGCGACTTCGTTCCGCTCATCTCGTGGTCAATCGCCCTCGCCGTCGGTTTCACCGCCACCGCCGCCCTCTGGCACCTCTGGCGCCGCCGGGACACTCCCTCCCTCGTGCTCGGCTGGGCCAGCGGCCTGGCCATGTCGATCATCCTCATCGGCATGCATTGGGTCCGGCACCTGATCCACCCGCCGCTCGTGGATCTGTGGATCCTCAGCCAAGCGCTGGCCTACGTCGTCGCCGTCTCCGTCGTCTTCATCGCCTACCGACCAACGTTCACCCACGAACCCGTACACGAGAAGAGTTCCTGATGCTCAGCAAGTTGACCAACCGCGGTGCCCTCCTGATCGTGGCGACCTTGGTGTTCGCAACACCAGCCATGGCGTCCCTGGTGATCCAGAACTTCATGCAGGCCGACATCTCCGCTGCCGATCCCTGCTTCTTCAAGGCAGCCGGCGACGACACCGTCACCTACACCGGAGCCGACAGCGACGATCCATTCGTGGCGTTCGACGCAACCCAGACGATCCAGGTCGACGGCAGCAACCTGATCCAGGAGAACATCGCGGTTCGGGGCATGACGGGCGACCGTGTCGTCTACACCGACATCGTCCGCTACCAGAACCGATGCAACGTGCCACTCCAGATCACGCTCGTCGCCGACTCGAACAACGGCGTCGGTGATTGGACCGACCGCTCAGCCCGGATCTACCTGTCGACGTCATCCGATGTCATCGGCGCTGCCGATGCGAGCGAGAAGGCCCCCGCCGGCCTTCCCGGCGACGTCGGAGCCGGAAGCGGCTGGGATGCACTGCCGATCGTGGTCGACGCAGGCGGCAACGTCTCTGAGACCTCGACGGGCACCATCACGCTCGCACCGGGTCGAGAGCTCCGCGGCGCCATCGTCATCTCGACCGGCACCGGTGCCGGCAACGGTGTCGGCACCATCAACTGGCAGGCGCGAGCCACGAACTCCAACAACTGATCCCTCGCTCTCCCCGCAACTGGCGCCAGCGAGTGTTGCTCACGCAGCAGTCGCTGGTGCCAGTTCGCGTTTCGACTCACTCAGGTGTGCTCCATGGCTGCCGATGGGTGACGGCCATGGATCCGAATTCCCGAGACCAGCGCTCACCTTTCGGCGATGCGCCGCTCGGTCCTCCGAGCATGGGGTCGACCCCCGCCGGCCCTCCTGTTCTTCAGCTGTCACCACGGGTCGACCCACTGCCATCGCCTACTCGGCGGTCACCCATTGGCTTCCTTGCCGCCGTCATCGCGGCGGTGCCTGCGGTCGCCATCGTCGCGCTGCTCCTGGGGGTCCTCGCTTACCAGATCGTCAGCAGGGCTGCAGGGTGGGAGCAGGGCAGTGACTCTGACGACGGCAACGGCATGGCGGCGTTGCTCATCGTCTCCTTGACGTGTGCAACGATCGGCTGCGGAGGTTGGCTCGCCATCGTCCGATGGATCAGAGATCTCATGGCTTGGCCCGGAAAGTGGGGACTGACGTTCATCGCTGTCGTGGCGCTCTCCCCGACCTCGTTTCTGCTCGGGCTCATGTCGGTCGAGGAAATCGAAAGATTCAGCGGCGTTCCAGCCGATGGTCCGCTGGCCGTGGCGGGCCTGGTGCCCGGCATCTGCATTGGCCTGCTGTCCGCATCCGTGGTTGGCGGCACCATCCGGACGGGCAAGCGTGCAATGTGGACGGTTCTCGTCGGCCTCCCCGTCTCGGTCTGGTTGTTCTTCCTCGTCTACTGGTCTGTCACCGGCTGACCAAGGTCTCGACGCACGAACCAAGGTCTCGACACACGAACCCGTCAGGCGAAGCGGCGCTCGAGATCGATGATCTCGGGCAGGCCGATCGTGTCGGTGAACTCGCTGAAGCCCATGAGCTCGTCGACGAAACCTGCGGGAGTTCCCTCATCCTTGAGTCGTGCCAGGAACTGCTGCATGGCACGCGTCGCTGCCAGCATCGTGCCGATCGGCATGATGATCATGGCGAAACCGAGCTCGGCGATCTCGCCATGGGTCAGCGGCGGAGTCTTGCCACCCTCGGCCCAGTTGAAGAGCAACGGAACGTCGGTGAACTCGTCGGCGACCGCCTTGATCTCGTCGACACTCTGGAGTGCTTCCACAAAGAGCATGTCGGCGCCGGCATCGACGGCGGCGCGGGCTCGTTCGATCGCCTCATCGAGACCATGAGGCGCCCGAGCATCAGTGCGGGCGATCAACACGAAGTCCGGGTCCTGCCTGGCCGATGCAGCGGCACGGATCTTGCCGACGAACTCATCGATGTCGACGACTTCCTTGTTCTCCATGTGGCCGCACTTCTTGGGCATGACCTGATCCTCGAGGTGAACGCCGGCAACACCGGCCCGTTCGTACTCCTGCACCGTCCGAATCACGTTGATCTGGTTGCCATAGCCAGTGTCAGCGTCGGCGACGAGAGGGAGATCGATGGCCGACGTGATGCGGCGGGCGTTGTCGACCATCTCGGAGAGACCGAGGAGGCCGACATCGGGCCGACCGAGCAGCCCGGCGGCACTACCGAAGCCGGTCATGTACGCCGCGTCGAAGCCGGCTTGTTCGATCAGACGAGCCCCGAGTGCGTCGTAGCAGCCCGGCACCACCAACGGCTGCTTGTCTGCGACCGCCGTAGCAAGGAGCGAGCGAAGAGCGGCAGGACCGCTTGTGCGGGAGCGGATGAGATCAGCCATGAACGCAAGCTAGTGGTTTGCCACCGTCGCCCAGATCACGGGCGTCCAGCTACCTGCTGTGACGACGCCCCATGCGGAGGCTCGTTGCGACATGCGGGCGCTTTGCACAGGTCCACGCCGCCAGTGCAATGATTGCCTCATGACCGACGACTCGGCATCGGCCGAATCAGCACCCAGCACCGCGTTCAACCAACGCCTCGGCTTCGGCAGCCGACCCGCCGTGGTGATCGTCGACATGTGTTGCGCCTATTTCACCGAGGGCTCGCCGCTCGACCTCGGCGACAGATCGGCGATCGACGGATGTGTCGCCCTGGTCGACGCCGCACGAGCTGCAGAGGTGCCAATCGTGTGGACTCACGTCGAGTACGAACCGGGCGGCGCAGACGGCGGCGTCTTCTATCGGAAGGTCGGCGCACTCTCGTCGTTCGACCGCGGCAACCCACTGGGCGACTGGTTGCCGGAACTGACCCCGGAGCCGCACGATCTCGTCGTCACGAAGCAGGCAGCATCGTCGTTCTTCGGCACCGATCTGGCCGAACAGCTCCGGGATGACGGCGTCGACACGGTCGTCATCGGCGGAGTGTCGACGAGCGGGTGCGTGCGAGCCACAGCACTCGATGCCTGTCAGCACGACCTCGTCCCCATCGTCGTGCCCGAGGCCTGCGGCGACCGAACGGCGATCGTCCACGAGGCCAGCTTGTTCGACCTCGACGCCAAGTACGCAGACGTCGAGCGACTCGACGCCGTGCTCCTACAACTTCGATCCTGATTTTCGCCGGTCAGCTGGGCATCGACTCGGCCAAGGGTGCTAACCAGAGTCCCACGACCGGCTGTCATCCGCAGCCAGCACAAAAGGGGCAACCATGGACGTTGGCATCTTCATTCCCATCGGCAACAACGGCTGGATGATGTCGAAGAACGCTCCGCAGTACATGCCGAGCTTCGACCTCAACAAGACAACGGCACTCGAGGCCGAGGCCCAGGGGTTCGATTTCCTCCTGTCGATGGTGAAGCTTCGAGGGTTCGGCGGCGAGACCGAGTTCTGGGATCACAACCTGGAGTCGTTCACGCTCATGGCGGGGCTGGCCGCTGCCACCGAGAAGATCGGCCTGTTCGCATCGGTTGCGTTACCCACGATGGAGCCGGCGATGGTGGCCCGTATGGCGACCACGATCGACGACATCAGCGGCGGTCGATTCGGGATCAACATCGTGTCCGGATGGAACCAGATCGAATACAGCCAGATGGGCGTGTGGCCCGGCGACTGGTACTACGAGAAGCGTTACGACTACGCCACCGAGTACGTCAAGATCATGCAGGAGTTGTGGAGCACCGGCGTCAGCGACCTCAAGGGCGAGTACTTCCAGATGGACGACTGTCGGCTCAGCCCGCCGCCCGCCGACGGCACGATCCCTCTCGTCTGCGCCGGCCAGTCCGATCGAGGCATGGAGTTCTGTGCCACCTACGGCGACTACCAGTTCATCATCGGCACCGGCGACCTCGACGTCGTTCGGGGTGACGCAGCTCGTTTGGTTGCTGCGGCGGAGAAGACCGGGCGAGACGTCGGCATCTACGTCCTCTTCCAGATCACGATGGGCGAGACCGAGGCCGAGGCCGAGGCCAAGTGGCAGCACTACAAGGACGGCGCCGATCTCGAGGCCATCAAGTTCATGACCGGCCAGGCCGAGCTCGACACGGCAGGAGCAACGGCGGACAAGATCACCGAGATGCAGGGCGCGTTCAACCTCAACATCGGGCCCATCGTCGGCAGCCATGCCACCATCGCAGCGAGGCTCGACGAGGTGGCGGCCATCCCAGGGGTCAAGGGGACCATGTGCGTGTTCGACGACTATCCGGTCGCGACGAAGGAGTTCGGAGAGAAGGTCATGCCTCTGATGGAGAGCCGCTCATGAGCGTGATCGTCGTCATCGGAAACCCGAATCCGGGCGGTCGAACCACCACGGTCGGCGAGACGGTCGGTGCCGCCGTGGCCGAGGCTCGCGGTGGCGAGGAGGTCACCACGATCGAGCTGGCCACCATCGCCGGCCACCTCTTCGAATGGGGCAACGAAGACATCAAAGCCCTGACAGAACAGGTCGCATCGGCCGACGTGATCATCACCGCCTGCCCCACCTACAAGGCCACCTACACCGGGCTGCTGAAGGCGTTCCTCGACCAGTACGGCAATGACGGCCTCGCCGGCTGCAAGGCAGTCCCGGTCATGGTCGGGGCGGCACCTCAGCACGCCTTGGCTCCGGAGGTCCACCTTCGCCCGCTGCTCGTCGAGCTCGGCGCATCCGTGCCGACCCGCGGCCTGTACGTGCTGGACACGGCGATGGACAGCCTCGACGAAACCGTTGCCGCCTGGGCCGCAACTGCCGGCCCCCTGCTCGCCTGACCCTGCCGGCCGGACCTGCTCGCCACCGCCCGCACCCCGCCCAGTCACCCTGTTCTACGTTGCGTTTTCCACGGATTCAGCTGCAAACGCGACGCAGAACAGCGGGTCGCCAGGTTCTTGTTGGGGCATCCACCAGCAAGTTCGCATCGAACCCTACGTTGAGCCGACTCACCGCGCCGCCCTCCCTCGGGCGGTCAAGACTCCAGAGGCGACAACAATGCGCAAAACCCCCACAGCACTGATCGTCGTGCTGCTCTTCCTGGCTGGCCTCACCGCCAGCCCAGCGGCAGCCGTCGACGGCGCCGACACCATCGCTACCGTTGCCGGCACCGGCACCCAAGGCAACGTCGACGACGAGCCCACCACAGCCGCCGGCTCGCAACTCAGCCACCCCCAGGGCCTCGACGTCGACGCCGACGGCAACCTCTACATCGCCGACTCGTCCAACCACCGCGTCCGCAAGGTCACCACCGACGGTGTCATCACCACCATCGCCGGAACCGGCACCCCAGGCAACACCGACGACGAAGGCCACACCGCCACCGGATCCCAACTCTTCTTCCCCATCGGCATCGCCGTCGACGCCGACGGCAACCTCTACATCGCCGAATACGCCAACCACCGCATCCGCAAAGTCACCACCGACGGCCTCATCACCACCATCGCCGGAACCGGAATCCAGGGCAACACCGACGACGAAGGCCACACCGCCACCGGATCCCAACTGGACTCCCCCGGTGCCATCGCCATCGGTAGCGACGGCGATCTGTACATCGTCGAAGTCAGCAACCATCGCGTGCGCAAAGTAAGCACGAAGGGCCTCATCACCACGGTCGCCGGCATCACAGGCTCCAACGGCAGCGCCGACGACGAAGGCCACACCGCCATCGGATCCCAACTCAACTTCCCCATCGGCATCGCCGTCGACAACGACGACAACCTCTACATCGTCGACAGCGGCAACCACCGAATCCGCAAGGTCACCACCGACGGCCTCATCACCACGGTCGCCGGCATCACAGGCTCCAACGGCAGCGCCGACGACGAAGGCCACACGGCCACTGGCTCCCGGTTGCAGGACCCACGTGGGGTGGCAGTCGACAACGACGGGAACCTCTACATCGCTGACACCAACAACAATCGCGTCCGCAAGGTGACCACCGACGGCCTCATCACCACCATCGCCGGAACCGGTACCTCCGGCGGTACTGACGATGACCCCACCAACCCCACTGCCACCGGTTCCCAGCTTTCTGGTCCGTGGAGCGTCGACGTCGACACCGACGGGCATGTCTACATCGCCGACTATGGCAATCACCGGATCCGCAAGATCAGCGCAGCCACCCCCGCCCCACTCGCTCCGGCGTGTGTCCGTACCCTGACCGGCCCATACGCCGACATCACCGGCAGCGACGCCGACCTCGCGCGCCTCTACGAAGCCGTGTTCACCCGCAACCCGGACGCCGGCGGCTTCGCCTACTGGCAGAACCGGCACGCCGACGGCACCGGCCTCGCCACCATCGCCGACTTCTTCATCGACTCCGTCGAGTTCAAGAACCGCTACGGAGCCACCACGGACGCCGAGTTCATCGAACTCGTCTACAACAACGTCATGTGCCGCAACAGCGACGCCGGCGGCAAGGCCTTCTGGCTCGACCGTCTCGACAGTGGCCTCACCCGCTCGGGCCTGATGCGCTTCTTCGCCGACAGCCCAGAATTCCGCATCAAAACCGCCACCAACTAGACGCCACGTACTTCAACAAGAAGAAGGGCTGAGACGACCTGTCAGACAAGCCGGCCCCTTCACACTCCGTCACCCCGTTCTGCGTTGCGTTCTTCACGAATTCCGCTGCAAACGCGACGCAGAACGCAGGGACGGCGTCGAGTTGTGAAGTTGTGAGGGTCTGACCCCAATCGCGCAGAACGGTGGGACGGAGGTCAGTTGGCGGGGGCTTCGAGACCGTTGACGCAGCGCAGGACCCGCTCGCAGAAGACCGACGCGTCGATTCCGGTCGTGATCTGACCACCTTCGGCGCCCGTCAGCGCGGTCGTCATACCAAGGACACGCCCCAGACCGTCGACGATCGGACCGCCGGCGAACAACGGGCCGGTGGCTGCGGTGTGCTGAACACCGAGCTTCGAACGGTCGAGGAGCACGCCAGGCGATGCGATCGATCCGCGGCTGCCGAATCCGTTCATGGCGAACACCGATCGTCCGATCAACAGATCGGCCTCTCCCGGGTCGGCCACCGTGAGCAGCGGCATCTTCTCGGCGGTCACCACGAGTGCGAGACCGTTCGCCTCGTCCCACGACCACAGAGTCGCGGCGACCACAGTGTCGCCCTTCACCAGTTCGATCGGGGGGGCAGGAGCAACCGTCGACGCGCTGACGACGTCGAACTGGGTGATGAGCCCGACCCCGCCCTCGTGTTCGACCAGGGCGAACGCCGTGCCGTTGGTGGCGCGGCCGTTGTCGTCGAGTGAGCGGATGGACCACACCGAGGGTCCGGCCACATCGGGAAGCGTGGCCACGCCGTTGGCATCGGCCACATACGCCTCGAGCGGCAGGAGTTCGGCTCGTACGTCCTCGAGCGCTGCGTCGCGCTGCGCCTCGATGGCCAGTGCCGCACCCCCGAACTGGGTGTCGAACGTCTCGACGAACCCAGCCACTTGCTCCTCGTTCTCGGCCAGGCGATCGTCGTAGTACGCGTAGAAGGCAGCGCCGGCGAACCCGGCGCCGATCCCGGCCGACATCAGCATCGTGCAGATGCCGATCACGGTCCTCGGAAGGATGCGATGGCGCCGCTTCTCCCGGCCCGGGCTGAGCGGCACGAAACCCTGGCGCCGCCATCCGTTCATGTGACGCCAACGGGCGAATCGACTGGGTGGTTTCACGAAGGGGGCGACCCCACCGGCCGTACGTCGTCGAGCCTTCATCGCTGGCCGGGACACTGCCGTCGCCGTCTTCTTCGGCGTCGCTGCGGCGGCATCAGCGACGTCAGCGACGTCAGGAGCGACGACCTGGGAGGCGACGTCGCTCGACCGAGCTGCATCGAAGTGTTGTTTTGCTTCGTCGAGGATGCTGGTCGGCACCGATCCTCGTTTCGTGCCTGCAGGTGTCTTGGCCATTGTCAGCCTCCGGCTTTCGTGGTGGTGCTCGTGGTCGACGACGGGTGAGTCGTCGACGAGTTCGTGGTCTGCCCAACCGAGGTCGGCGACGCCGGGACCGTCGGTCCCGCAGGATCGGTCGATGACGGAGCGGTCGATGACGGAGCCGTCGAGGTCGTCGTCGGCGGGACGGTGGTTGGCGTCGGTGGGTCGAGGGTCGGGTCGGGAACACCGTCCACTCGACACGTCCCATCACAATCGGGATCGATCACATCCACCGAACCACGGACGCCTGGTCCATTCTCCTCGAGCACGGCCACGACGTCATCCGACGTGGCGAACTGCACCAGCTCGGGCGGCGGCGGAAAGGCCTGAGGTTCCACACCGGCGAGTGCTGCGGTCATGAAGTCGCTGAAGGCGATCGCCGGATGGCTGCCGCCGGTCACTCGAGCAACACCATTGATGTTGCGGAGCGACGCGAGGCCGTCGGCGTGACCCATCCACACCGCCGTCGCCAGCGTCGGCGTATACCCGACGAACCACGCAGCCCGATATTCCTGGCCGGTACCCGTCTTGCCCGCGATCGGATGACCGGCCACCGCGGCGCGGGTGCCGGTGCCTTCGGTGACGACGTCGACGAGGACGTCGGTCACGTTGTCGGCGACCGCAGCATCGAGGACTTGTGTGCCACCGGTCGCGATCCGATCGATGAGCACGTTGCCCTTCAGGTCGATCACCCGCACCACACCGATCGGGGCCACCCGAACTCCGTGATTGGCGAACGTCCCGTAGGCCGAGGCCATCTCCAGCGTCGAGGTCTCCGCCGATCCAAGCGCCAGGCTCGGGCCGTAGTCGACAGAGGAGTCGAGGCGTTCGAGGCCGAGCGCCCGGGCCAGAGCGACGGTCCGTTCGATCGACACGTCGGTGATCAGCTCTGCGAACACCGTGTTGACCGAGGCCCGGGTGGCCTCACGAAGCGTGATGTCGCCGCGGTCGGCGAAGTCGTAGTTGCTCAAGGTGCACTGCGAACCGGTGCATCCGGGCACGATCCATTCTGCGGGCGCCGGATAGATCGTGTCGGGGCCGATACCCTGCGAGAACGCCTCGGCCAACACGATGGGTTTGAACGAGCTGCCGGGCTGGAAGCCCGTCGTTCCACCCGTTGCCAGGTTGACCTGACTGGCGTCGTGGTCTCGTCCGCCGACCATCGCCACCACATGTCCCGTCACCGGTTCGATGGACACGAGGCTCATCTCGACCGGGTATTCCGTGCCCTGCAGCCGGGCGGCCACCGCCCGCTCGGCGGCACGTTGCAGCGTGGGCTCGATCGTCGTGTGGATCTCGAGTCCGCCGCGATAGAGCAGGTCCGGTCCGAGTTCCTCGACCAACTGGGCTTCGATCCAGTCGACGAAGTACGGGTGATCGAGTGCTCCGTTCGGCGGAGGCGGAGCGACCACAGTCACGGTGCCTCCAGGGTGATTGGGATCGGTGGCCGACCACAGAGTCCTCGCTGCTTCCCGTGCGTGCTCCTCGATCGTGATGATGTCCTGATCGAGCATGGCCTGGAGGACCAACAGTCGCCGGTCGTTCGAGGCTTCGATGTCGACGCGAGGCGACAGACGGGTCGGCGCCTGCAGGATTCCGGCGAGGGTCGCTGCTTCGGAGATGTCGAGCTCGCTGACCGGCTTGGCGAAGTAGACCTCGGCGGCGGCCCCGATGCCGTAGGCGCCAGACCCGAAATAGCTCGTCTCGAGATATCGGAAGAGGATCTCGTCCTTGCTGAGCTGCTCTTCGAGCTCGGCAGCGAGGAGCGCCTCACGGAACTTGCGTTCGAAGGTCCGGTCGCCGGTGAGATAGACGTTCTTGATGTACTGCTGGGTGATCGTCGAGCCACCCTGGACGATCTCGCCCAGCTCCAGGTTGACCTGTGCCGCGCGAGCCACACCTTCGAGGTCGACGCCGTTGTGTTCGTAGAACCGCTGGTCCTCGATCGCGACGACCGCGAGGTTCATGATCTCCGGAACGTCGTCGATGTCGACCTCGACGGTTCTGTCGAAGCCCCGGAAGACGGCGATCTCGTTGCCTTGACGATCGAAGACGGTCGAGGGCACAGCTTCGATCTGCGGCCGTTCATCGGGGAGGTCTCCGGGGAGCGGAGCTCGTAGCAGTGTCAGACCGGCGATCGCTCCTGCGACCGGCGGCACGATCACGGCCGAGATGGCGAGCGCAACGATCACGCGCAGCAAGGTGCCGATCCCGCTCGAGGCACCGCGTTCTCGGCTCCCGCTGCGATTTCGAGACGTCGTGCGTTGTCGTTTCATGGGTCGACCTCGGCTTCGGCGGATGCCGCAGCCTCCAACTCGGCCAGCGCCTCGAGGGTGAGACACGGAGGCAACGCCAAGGTCGCTCGTTCGGTGTCGAACAGCATGTTCGCCGTCGGAGTGCCCTCGGCATCACAGGTGACGAGGTAGCGGGCGGCACCACCCGCGTCTGTCGTCACGAGATCGGCCGACAACACGCGAGCCGGAGCCGGAACGGACATGAGCAATGGTTGGTCCGTCATCGGCACTTGGATGAGCCGACCGTTCTCGTCAACGAGTTCGCGACTGACCACCACGGCAACCGTCGCCTGTGTACCGATGGCGACACCGGGAGGCCCGACCAGCTCGAAGGTGGTCGATGGCGCGGGCGCCCTGACCTGGAGGGCGATCGTGGCCGAGCCGGTGTGGCTCAACACGATGACGACCGGGTCGACCGAGGCAAGGAGGTTCGGAGCGAACGCCCGGATGCGCAGTCGACCAGCTTGGAGACCCGTTGCCTGCCAGTTGCCTTCTTCGTCGCTCACCGTTTCGCCCACCGCCTGGCCGGCAGTGGTGAACCGCTCGATGCGGATCGTGGCGCCGGCGACGGGTGTCCCGTCAGGGAGCAGCACCGAGCCGTCGAGGGTCACTGTCCCCCCGGTCAGCTCCACCGCCGATGGTTCGGTGTCGTCGGTCGCGTCCTGCGGGAGGTACGTCGGCCTTCGGCCGAAACCGACCGACGAGAGGGCGTACGGCGACACCGATCGGTCCGATGCGATCGGGACGGCGCTGACGCCACCGAGTTCGAGCGCAAGAGGGTCGCGCTCCTCGGTGTAGGCGGCCACGACGAACTCGCGTTGATTCCAGAGCTGCCACCAGCCGACCACAAGGACGGCGAGGAGAACGAGCTTGACGGCACGCATCCGGAACCATCGGCCAAAACTGCGACGAACTGAGCCATATGGCCCAGTTCGTCAGCTCACGAGCGGATTGTTTGAGTGGTTACTCGACGTCGATGAAGATGCACTCGCCGGGGCACTCCTCGGCCGACTCGATCACTCGCTCGAGGCCGTCGTCGGGAACCCGGGCCATGCCTTCGGCGCCGGCCGGGTTGTTGGTGCCGTCGAAGAGCTTCTCGGCGCCGAAGTTCCCGGCGTCCTCTTTGACGTAATACAGGCCGTCGTCCATTCCGAAGAAGACATCGGGGGCGATCTCAGCGCAGAGACCGTCTCCGGTACAGAGATCTTGATCGATCCAGACTTTGACCATGTGGGACACCTTTTCTTCAGCAAGTCGAGCGATACACCCGACTTCGAGCGATACACACACGTGCGGCGCTCAGGGACACTGGGCCCAATCCTATCGGGCGGTACGGCCAATCTCTGAACTCAAACGCCGAGAACCTCGGGGGATGAGCAGCAGACCCCCCAGTCGGATCTGGGGGATTGTCCGGACAGCGCTCGATCGTTCGCTGCACCACACTGCCGACATGCGCACTCACGAGCCCGGAACCAACAATGTCTGCCACTGACTCGACAGGGGAAGACTCGTCCGGCGCGGATTCTCCGGGAACCGATCCGTCCAGCGCTGCCTCGGCCGCCGGTGACCCGGCAGGACGTGTCTCACGCCTCCCTCTCCTCATCATGTCGGCAGTGATCGCAATGGTGGCGCTGCTCACCCTCGCCATCATGGCCGGGCGGTCACCGGCCAGCTATCCGGAGGGCAGCCCCGAGGCGGCACTCCAAGCGTTCATCACCGCCGTGCTCGACAACGACGACGAGGTGGTGGTGGAGCTGCTGACCGACGAGAACCAATTGCCCTGCCGAACCGAGATCGACGACGAGAACCTCTACGGCCGCCGATGGTCGGAGAATGACGTTCGAGCTGCGCTCGACGACATCGAAATCGACGGCAACGAGGCCACGGCCGTCGTCCAGTTCCGCAACGGCGGTGACGACGACCCCTTCGGCGGCTCGTCGTGGGACTACGACCGGCGGTTCGAGTTGCTCGACACCGCGGACGGCTGGCGAATCGACCGGGCCGAATGGCCCTACTCATTGGAGCGTTGCACGGGTGGAGTGAACTGATGGGAGTCCTGTTCAGCGGTCTCATTCCGCTCCTCGTCCTCGGCGGATTGGTCTTCGCCATCGTCAGCGGCTTCCGGAACGCGACTGGTGACCCGTCTGATCCCATCGACGCCTCGGAAGCGGCGAAGTCCTTTGCCCTCCACGTCGGCCTCTATGTCGCGCTGATCGCCTCGATCGTCGGCATGATCGACGTGTTGCAGTCACTGATCGAGGAGAGCGACCGTCTCGCCGGCTCGAACTCGGATCTGGCCCGTGGACTGTCCCTTCTGATCGTCGCCGTGCCCGCTGGCGCACTGCTGCTTCGCTCGATCAGTCGGCGCTCGCTCGCCCGGACCAGCGAAGGCCGTCGGCCCTCGCGGGGCTGGTCGGTGTATCTGGTAGCAGCCCTCACCACCACGCTCATCGGCTCGCTGACGTCGATCGCCCAGATCGCCTCAGACGCGACCGACGCCACCCGGAGCGTCGAGGGCACCGAGGTCATGCAGCTCTTCGTCTGGTTCGCGGCCTGGTGCATCCACTGGTTCGTGCTCCGTCCGTGGCTGCGGCCGCGTGGCGATGCCCATCTCGCCATCGGCACGGTCGTCGGCCTCTCGTGGTTGCTCTCCGGTCTGGGAGCCGTGACGTACCGAATGCTCGCCGGCGGGTATGACTCGGCGTTCGGCGACACGTTGACCTCATCGATCGACATCGCGTTCTGGCTCATCATCGCCATCACGGGCGGCGTGGTGTGGGCGGGACACTGGGTGTTCACATTCAACCGGCCCGAGCCCGGAACGGCCGTCGAAGGGCCGCGCCGAGGCTCACCGCTGTGGTTCCTCACCGTGGTGGTCGCAGGAACGCTCCCCGGTCTGGTTGCGATCGTCTTCACCACCACGGTGATGATCAGCGGACTGGTGATCTGGTTCGTCGGCACGACCGACCAGGATGCAGCCGACTACTTCGAGCCGGCTCCCGCACTCATCGCCGCAGCGTTCATCGCCGTCGTGACCTGGGCCTACCACCGCTGGGAACTCGAACGCCACGGCGGCGATGAGCGAAACGAGTCGATTCGATTCCACGACTACGCAGCCGTCGCAGCAGGACTCGTTGCCGTGGTATCGGCAGCGGCGTCGTTGGTGGCGTT
The DNA here is from genome assembly GCA_965530755.1 of uncultured Acidimicrobiia bacterium. Lineage (GTDB taxonomy): Bacteria > Actinomycetota > Acidimicrobiia > Acidimicrobiales > SZUA-35 > SZUA-35. Next base: position 67,198 of record CBESNA010000005.1, read on the forward strand.
GTCGATAGACGTGCTCATTGCCCAGTCCACGTTCGCCGGCTCGTCGCGGACCGACAATGCACTGATCATCATCCTCACCGTGCTGGTCGTCGGTGCGCTGATCTGGTGGCGGTACTGGAACCACATCGAGATCCAGCGGCTGGCTCGACCCATCGAGGAAAGCGACTCCTTCTGGCGGAAGCTGTACCTGATCACCGGGTTCGGGCTCGGCGGCCTCGTCTTCGCCGTCTCGATCACGTGGGTACTGTTCGCCTTCTTGCGGGACCTGCTCGACGGCGCACTCGGTCGCCAGACCGGCGAAGATCTCGCCTACCCGATCGGCTGGGCGCTCGCCGTGGTCGGAGCCGTTTGGTACCACTTCGAGGTCTGGGGAACGGACCGAGCCGTCCTCGCCAACCGTCCGCCACCACCGCCTGCGCCTGTACCGCCACCACCGGCCCCGATCAGAACGGCCGTCACCGGACCGGCTTCGGTCCGTTTCACATCGCGGCCCGCCCACCTCGCCGACGCCGGCGAGCTCTACACCCTCCAGCAGGCCGAGCTCGGCGAGCGGCTGGCCGCCACCGCACCGCCCATAACGGGCACCTCGAGTCTCGAACCGATCGAGACCTTCGCCCAGATGAAGGCTCGATTGGCGGCTTCGCACACCACGGTCGTGATGGATGGACATCGGATCGTCGGATTCGTGACCGTGCCGACTGCGACCGGTGATACCGCACAGACCGTGACGGCTCCCGACTACGCAGGTGAGGAGCGCCGATCGATCCTGTCTGCGGTTGGGAGACCGGAACCGGCCGCACCCGCCGGCAGCGAATCCCCGGGGTGACCTTCGCCTCGGCCGAGTGCGATGCAGGTCGGTGCTGGCATCATGACGTGATGCCCAGCCGGATGACCGACGCCGAATCGCTCATGTGGAGCGTGGAGCAGGATCCTCGGCTTCGTTCGACGATGGGGGCGATCGTGCTCGTCGACGGGGCGCTCGACCCCGAGCGTCTGCGCAACACGATCGTCAAGGCGCTGCCGAACGTCCCGGCGCTACGAGAACGCATCCAACCGAGCGGCATTCCACTGGTGCCACCGGAACGAGTGCTCGATCGACACCTCGACCTCGACCATCACCTGCGAGCAACGCGGATGTCGGGGTCGGCCAGCCTGCCGGCCCTCGAGGCGTTGGCCTGCCGAATCATCAACGACCCGTTCGATCGCACTCGACCACTCTGGCAGTTCGACGTGGTCTCCGGACTTCCACGACGACGTTCGGCTCTGGTGATCAAGCTGCACCACTCGATCGCCGACGGACAGGGCGCCCTCTCCCTCGCAGCCAATCTCCTCGAGTTCCAGGCCGACGCTCCCCCGCCGGAGCCCGGAAGCGTCGCAGAGGTGCTCGAGGCACTGGCCGACGAATCGCCCCGAGATCCCGAACCGGCCACGCTCGGCGATTCTCTCCGCTTCGGAGCAGAACGAATCGCCGGCTTCCTCAACGAGGCAGCCAACGCGCTGACCAACCCTCAGCGTGCGGCCGAGGCCGGCGCCACGGTCAAGCATCTTGCCGACCAGTTGCCGTCGTCCGAGTCCGGAACCAGGTCGCCGCTCTGGGCCGCCCGGTCGGGCAACCGCAGACTGACCACCCTTGCCTTTGCGCTCCCGTCGCTGAAGGCGGCAGCCGAGAAGCGCGAGATGAAGGTGAACGAACTCTTCGTCTCCGCCTGTGCCGAAGCAGCGTTGACGCAGCACGAGCGAGCCGCGGTCGCGCTTCCGGAGATTCACACGTCGATCGTCATCAGTACGAGGACCGCAGACGACCCCGCAGCCCGCAACGCAGCGGTACCGGTTGCCCTCGTACTCCCTGGCACTGGGTACTCGAGAGAGGATCGGCTCCATGCGCTGCGGGCCCAGGTCCAAGCCAAGCGGGACTCGGTGAACACCACGGCGGATGCTGTCGGCGCACTCGGCGCGATGGCCAACCTCCTCCCGACCTCGATCGCCGCATCCCTCGCCCTGCAACAGACGGGACGGATCGACTTCGCCACCTCCAACCTCGCCGGACCCGCCATTCCACTGTGGATCGGTGGCCGCCGCATCCTCTCATTACGGCCAGTCGGCCCAGTTGCCGGGACCGCATGGAATGCGACCCTTCTGTCGATCGGCGACGACGCCGCCATCGGTCTCCACATCGATCCGGCGACCGGCATCGATTCCTCGGAACTCCGAGCCGATCTGCGGTCTGCGCTCACCTCCCTCGGGGTCGTCGGTGTCCCTCGGTAATCTCGGCTCATGTCGACGCAGGGAACCGGCCCTACCGAGCACCACGCCATGAACCCATCCAGCACGGCGAACCCCTCCAGCGCCGACCTGTCGTTTCCCCGCCAGCACGCCCGTACCCGTCGCTTCACCCTCGGCGCACCCCGCAACATCACGATCAGCCCGGACGGATCAACGATCTACTTCCTACGGTCGCAGCACGGCCAGGACCCGGTCCTGTGTTTCTGGGCCCTCGATGTGGCGACCTCGACCGAACGACTGCTCCTCGACCCGGCGACCATCGGCGGTGACACCGCCGATCTCTCTGCCGCCGAGCGGGCGCGGCGAGAACGGGCCAGGGAAAGCGCATCCGGCATCGTCCGATACACAACCGATCATCTGGTCGAACGGGCCGTCATGGAGCTGGGAGGCTCGATCGTGGTGATCGATCTCCCCACCGGCGAAGTGCAGACCCTCCCAGCCGCCGATGGATTGTTCGACGCGCGCATCGACCCCACCGGCCGGCACTGCGCGTACATCGCCGATCGATCGCTTCGGATGATCGACCTGGCAACGGGCACCGACACCGAGTTGGCCGGTGAGCCTGACCCGTTGGTGAGCTGGGGCCGAGCCGACTTCATCGCCGGTGAGGAGATGGGGCGAACCCGAGGCTATTGGTGGGCACCGGACGGTTCGAGCCTCCTCGCCACCAGGGTCGACGACACGCCGGTCCAGCGATGGTGGATTGCCGATCCGGCACAGCCGGGAACAGAACCGACAGAGATCCGCTACCCCGCTGCCGGCACCGACAACGCTCGTGTCTCGTTGGCCCGCGTGGCGATCGACGGCACGCGTGTCGACATCGAGTGGTCCACGTCGAGCGACGGCGCGCCGTTCGAATACCTCGCCGACATCGTGTGGTCGACCGGGCACGAGCCGTTGATCGTTCGACAGACCCGCGACCAGCGCATCGTCTCCATCGCCGGGATCGACGAAGCGACCGGCGCTCTGGCGGAGCGCAGACGCATCACCGATCCCACCTGGGTCGAGCTCATGCCGGGCTCACCTGCATGGTGCGACGCAGGATTGCTCACGATCGAGGATCGGGGCGAGATCGATCGGCGCGTCCTTTGCCTCGACGGACAACCGGTCCCGACTCCCGACCTCCAGATCAGGTCGATCGTCGATGCCGCCCATCGGCGCGCCGTCGTCACGGCATGGACTGTTCCGACCGAGATCCACGTGTTCTCCATCGACCTCGCCGATGCCATCGCCGAATCGTCGACGTCCCGCCTCACCACCGTTCCCGGTGTGCATCAGGCCACCGCCGACGGCGACATCGTCGTGATCACCTCGTCGACACCCGACATGCCCACCACCACCGTCGACGTCATGACGGTGAACGACGGAGCCTCGGGCACAAGGGTGGCTGCCATCGAGTCACGCATCGACGCTCCGGTGCTGACAGCACGACCTCAGTTCCTCGAGCTCGGACCACGCTCGTTGTCAGGCGCGCTGTTCCTGCCGAACGGCCACGATGGAACAAGCCCGCTTCCGGTTCTGCTCGACCCCTATGGCGGACCGCACGCTCAGCGAGTCCTGAAATCCCATCTCGGCCACCTGACGTCACAATGGTTCGCCGACCAGGGTTTCGCCGTCCTCGTGGTCGACAATCGTGGGACGCCAGGGCGAGGGCCGACATTCGAGCGAGAGGTGTGGGGCGATCTCGCTGCACCGGTGCTCGAGGACCAGCTCAATGCGCTCGACGCAGCGGCGGCAATGTTCCCGATCCTCGATCTCGATCGGGTGGGCATCCGAGGCTGGAGCTTTGGTGGCTACCTGGCCGCCTTGGCTGCACTGCGAGCCCCGGATCGGATCCACGCCGCCATCGCCGGCGCCCCTGTCACCGACTGGCGGCTCTACGACACGCACTACACCGAGCGCTACCTCGGTCACCCAGACGAGCACCCGGACCACTATGCCCGCACAGCCCTCACCACCGATGCCGCAGCGCTGACCCGACCCTTGCTGTTGATCCACGGCCTGGCCGACGACAACGTCGTCGCCGCTCACACGTTGCAGTTCTCCAGCGCCCTGCTGGCTGCCGGCCGAATGCACTCGGTGCTGCCTCTCAGCGGTGTCACGCACATGACGCCGCAGGAGGTCGTCGCCGAGAACCTTCTGCACCTCCAACGAGACTTCTTGCGCCAACACCTCGCTTCTCCTGTCGCAGCAGCGAGATCTGAGCCATGATCGTTGGCGCTGTGTTCCCCTCCACCTTCCCGACGCTGCGTCCATGACCGACGACCTGGCCAAGCTGGCTCCCACGCTGGAATCCATCGGGTGGGACGCCGACCTCGACGACTGGTTGGCCGAACGCCCCTCTGACTCGCACGGCCGGATCGCTCGAACATCGCGCGGCTTCTGCCTCGTCTTCACTGGCGGTGACGCCATCCTGGCTGCATCCAGTTCGATTCGCGCCGTCACCGGACTCGCGCCGGCCACTGGCGACTTCGTCGCCATCGTCGAGGATCCCGATGATGGGCCGGCGGTGTCAGCCATCGCTCCTCGACGCACCTCCCTCACCCGCCGCGCTCCGGGCAAGGTCCCCGAACCGCAGGTGCTCGCCTCCAACGTCGACGCCGTGTTCGTGATGCACGGACTCGACCGACCCGTCAACCTGAATCGGCTCGAGCGGCAGCTGGTGCTTGCCTGGTCCAGTGGTGCCACCCCGGTGGTCCTCCTCACCAAGGCAGACGAGGTGAGCCATTCCGAGGAAGCTGCCGAATCAATCTCGGCCATCGCCCCCGGTGTCGAAACGCTGGCGATCTCGACGGTCTCGGGCCGCAACATCGATCGAGTGAGCCAGCACTTCGTCGGCTCGAGGACCGTGGCGTTGCTCGGTCTGTCCGGAATCGGAAAATCCACACTCGTGAACGAACTCTCCGGCGGGGAGGTCCAGCGCATCGGCGACGTTCGGGCCAAGGACCGCCGAGGTCGGCACACGACCGTCACGCGCGACCTCGTCCCCCTCCCCGGTGGGGGAATCGTGATCGACACCCCCGGTATCCGGGAGATCGGCCTGTGGCAGGCCTATGACGGTCTCGAACGGACATTCCCTGAGATCGCAGCTGCTGCAGCGTCGTGCCGTTTCGCCGACTGCGCCCACGCACAGGAGCCCGGATGCGGCGTCTCCCAGGCACGGGCCGACGGCCTCATCACCGACCGACGCCTCGCTCATTGGGGCGAGCTCCAGGCCGAGCTGGCGCTTCAGGAAGAACAGCTCGAAGACTCCGACCGACGTGAGGAGAGCCGCAGCCGGGCCGGGGCAGAGCGCAAACGAGACGGAGAGCGGAAACGCAAGCCGAGCAAGGGCAAGAAGAAGGGCAAGCGGCACTGACAGTCGACGATGCCCGATGACGAGCCCACCGTTTGCCATACTCGGGGCCGACGAACAGGAGCGTGTGTGATGCGAGGCTTGAGGGCAGCGATGGCCATGGTTGCGTTGGCGGGCGGGATCGGACTCGCGGGATGCGGCCGCTCGGCGCCCGAAGAAGGGGCCACGACGCTCGAGGCCTCGATCAGCCCGTCGTCGTCTGCGGTGATCACCACCCTTCCCCCGACCACCACGCCCCCACCCACCACCACGCCCGAATACATCGTCCAGGATGGCGACTCGCTCTCGATCATCGCCCAGCGATTCGGTGTGAGCACCGAGGATCTCGCCAACTTCAACGGCATCGAGAACGCCAACGACATCAAGGTCGGCCAGACGCTCACGATTCCTCCCACCACCACTCCACCCACGTCCGCCAGCGAGTGACATGACACTCCGACTCGGCGACACCGCGCCGGACTTCACCGCACCGACCACTGAGGGCGAGCTCGCCTTCCACCAGTGGAAGACCGATTCCTGGGCCGTCCTGTTCTCGCACCCCGCTGATTTCACCCCTGTATGCACCACCGAGCTCGGCGAGACGGCACGGCTCGGTACCGAGTTCGCCAATCGCAACACCAAGGCGATCGCGGTCAGCGTCGACACCGTCGCAGAGCATGAGAGTTGGATCGGCGACATCGAGGAGACACAGGGCACGGCGGTCAACTTCCCGATCATCGGCGACCCTGATCGCAAGGTCGCCGATCTCTACGACATGATCCACCCGAACGCCGACGACACGATGACGGTCCGCTCGGTCTTCATCATCGATCCGGCCAACAAGGTTCGTCTGACGCTCACCTATCCAGCCTCGACCGGCCGCAACTTCGACGAGATACTGCGCGTGATCGACTCGCTCCAACTGACCGACGCCTTCAAGGTGGCCACTCCGGTCAACTGGAAGCACGGTGAGGACGTCATCGTCTCGCCGAAGCTGAGCGACGACGAAGCGAACGACCTCTTCCCCGCCGGCTTCACCGCCATTAAGCCGTACCTCCGCACGACCGCACAACCGAGCTGATTCGGGCAGGCCGGTGTCGGCGTCGCTGACGGGCCTCGTTCAAGCGAGAACGAGCCCGCCAGACGCGGCCAACGACCACGCGTGCCGCCAGCCATCCGGGTCGAGACCAAGCCCGCGGAAGCGGACCTCGGTGTGCGCGATGTTGCCAAGCCCGCAGGCCGCCTCGGCCATGGCGATGATCAAGGGCATCACCGAATCGTCGCTACCGGCCACAGCCAGCTTCGCTGCGTCGATCGCTTCGCGGCAGGCGTCGAGGTCGTTCTGCTGCCGAGATGCCGTTGCGGTCGCCAGATGAGCGAACGATTGATCGAGATACGTCGCCGTGGAGTTCGAGAGCACCTCGCCGGCCCGCTCGAACACCGTTCCGACATCGCCACGGGCCGCTGCCACGATCGCTTCGACGGCTCGAGCATTCATGCTCGCCGCTCCTGACACGGTTTCGACCCACCGGAGATGGGCTGAGGCTTCATCGACTGCTCCTCGCTGGAGCAGAGCGAGTGCCACGGCGACGGCAAGGTCGGTCTCGCCGAGCATCTCGGGATCTGGGGCCTCCTCCTCGAAGCGGGCCGCCCATCGGATCGCCGACTCGGCTTCCCCCAGCAATGCAGCCGTGCTCGCGTTGGCGATCACGGCGAACCGGATCGCTTCCACACTCGGCGTGCGTTGGGCGGCGAGATACCCAGACTCGAGCACCTGGCGTCCGTCATCGATCTGGCCAAGGCCCACGAGCGAGCGGCCAACGAGCCCCGTTGCCTGCGCTGCCAGACCAGGATCATCGGCCTGCTCGGCCAGTGTTCTGGCGGCCTGTGCGTTCGAGAGGGCGGCGCCGATGTTTCCGGACCACAGGTCGAGCGAGGCCGCCAGATTCTTCATCACTGCCTCAGCCCAGGGGTCACCACGGCGCGCCAGTTCCGGCCCGACTTCGGTCAGCAGGACGCGAGCACGGTCCCACTCGCCCGAGTGGAACGAGACCCACGCATCAATGCCCTTCGCCCACGCCATTCCGCCGACATCACCGAGCTCGCCGAAGATGGCCACCGAGCTCGACACGAGCTCGCGTGCCTCGGCGAGATCACCGGCCCGGAAGGCGATGAGCCCGAGACCGTGGAGCGCCCACGCCTCGGAACGACGATCGTCGCTGGCAGCGGCAACCGCCTTCGACTTCTCCATTGCCGACCGGGACCGAGCGGTGTCACCTCGACCCATCTCGGACAGTCCGAGAAGTCGGAGAGCGAGCCCTTCCTTCTCGCTGTCGCCGAGATCATGCAGTTTCACCGCTGCCTCGGACAACCGCTGCACGGCACGGTCGAAGTCGCCCCGCTTGCGATCGAGCTCGCCGTGTTCGAGCTGTACGCGAGCGGCCAGCAACGGATCGGGAGCGGCGATGGCGACGATCTGATCCAGATCGTCTCTCGCACCCACGAGGTCGCGCACGTCGGATCGGGATCGCGCCCTGCCGTACAAGAAGCCGGCCTTGGTCTCCGGATCCGTGGCCAGATCGACACCGAGCCCGTACCAGTGCTCGGCCTCGGTCGGCGCACCGGTGGCCAGAGACCGATTGGCCGCCTCGTTGACCCAGTACAACGCCTTCTCTCGCACGTCAGCGGCGTCGAGCTCGCTCGAGCCGGAGAGACCATCGAGCAGCTCTGAGGCGGCAGCGTAGTGCCGTGCGATCACCAGCACGATGGCGAGCCGGTGTTCTGCCGGCCCGAGGTTCTCGAGGTAGGAGGCGATGGCATGATGAGTGATCGCCCGACCGGTCTTGGTGAGCGTGGCATACGCCACGTCACGCACCAGATCGGAGCGGAACTCATAGCGGTGACCGTCCACGACGATCAGATCGGCCTCGACCAGTCGCGCGATCAGCGGATCGATGTCCTCGATCCCGAGCTGCATCTGCGCCATTCGCCGCAGGCCGCTGATGGGACCGTTGGGCCCGAACACCGCCGCTGCCTCGACCAATGCCCGCAGCTTTGGCTCGAGCGCATCGAGTCGAGCCGCGATGATTCCCCGAAGGTTGTCCGGCAAGCTCAACAACTCGCTCGAGGATGCCAGAACGGCTCCTCCCCCTTCCGCCTCGCTCCGGCTCTTGACGAGCCCCGCGAGCTCCTCGATGAAGAGAGGATTCCCGCCGCTCCGCTCGATGATCCGTTGCTTGGCCTCGTCCTTGAGGTCGAGACCGAACTCGTCGAGCATCTCGAGGGCCGCTTCATTGCCGAGCGAGGTGAGAGGCAGAACCATCGAGCCATAGCGACCGGGCGGAAGCTCTCCCGATGTCGACGCCTTCGACGTCATCAGCAGGAAGAATCGACATCGACTGAACTCCTGAAGAATGTGCTCGAGGAGGAGTTTCACGCCGTCGGAGGCCAAGTGAACGTCTGAGATGACCAGCACGACCGGCCGCCTGACCAGCTCCGCCGCAAGCAGCACCGTGAACGCGAACATCACCTCGGCCCGGTTCGTTTCGCTGTCGCCACCTCGCAAGGACGTCGCGACGCCGAGGGTGTGCAGAAGTGCCGAGGAATAGCGGTCGCGAAGTTCCGGCTCGAGATCGTCGAGATGCGCGGTCAGCCCGCTGCTGACCACGAGCGCTGCATGCTCGGGGTCGGCGTCGACCTCGAGCCCGAACACCTGTCGCAAAACATCGGCGATGGGCCACCAACCGTTGGCCTCGCCATACGGCACCGCTCGCCCTTCGATCACTCTGGCGTCGTACTGGGCACCGATGCGGGCGGCTGCTTCTTGAACGATCCGGGTCTTGCCCATGCCGGCTTCGCCGACGACGAGGGTGGCGTGCGCCCTCGAGCCGTCGAACGCCAGGCCGGCCTGCGTCTGGATCGCCGCCAGCTCCAGCTCGCGACCCACGAATCCCACCGACCGGCGACTCCGGGTACCGGGCGGTCGCACCGGATTCAGGGCCACCCAAGCCTCGACCGACTCCTCCCGACCCCGAGCCTGCACAACGCCGAACGGCCGATAGGAGAAGGCGTCCACGGTGGCGGCATGTGTGCTGTGGCCTACCAGCACACGGCCCGGCTCGGCCACGCCCTCGAGTCGTGCCGCCAGGTTCATCACGTCACCCATAGCGGTGTAGTCACCACCGGCGCTGGACATGCCGACCAAAACCTCGCCGGTGTTGACACCGATTCGAAGCCGGAGTGGCGCATGCGAACTCGCAGCCAAGGCGAGCATCGTCTGCTGCATGCGGAGAGCAGCACGCACGGCACGCTCGGCGTCGTCCTCGTGAGCAATCGGCGCACCGAACAGCGCCACGATGCCATCGCCGAGGATCTTGTCGACGACACCCCCGAAGGCAACGATGTCGGCGGCCAGACGCTCGAAACACCGGTCGACGAGGTGCTTCACGTCCTCGGGGTCGAGCGTCTCGGCCAAACTGGTGAATCCGACGATGTCGGCAAAGACCACGGTAACGACGCGCCGTTCTTCGTCTCCGACCGATTGGTGTGTCCCACAATGCGGACAGAATCGGGATCCGGGAGGAACCTCTCCTCCGCACGACGAACACCGCATCCGGCTGAGCCTAATTGGCCGACGGGCTCGGCCAGTCATTGCGCGCCCAGTCATTGCGCTCCATCTCCGCTCGATCAGATCGGCTCGCGTCTGGCCTCCGCTACCGTCTCGCCGGTGAATCAGGCGAAGAACAGCATCGATGACACCTCCAGACGATGGTGGCGCACCGACGTCGTCTACCAGGTCTACATCCGTTCGTTTGCCGACGGGAACGGTGATGGAACCGGTGACATCGCTGGTCTTCGATCCCGCCTTCCCTACCTTCGCGACCTTGGCATCGACGCCCTGTGGCTGAACCCCTGGTATCGATCGCCGCTCCACGACGGCGGCTACGACGTTGCCGACTACCGCGACATCGAGCCCCGGTACGGGACGTTGGACGAAGCCGAGGCGCTGATCGTTGATGCCCACGAACACGGGATCAAGGTCATCGCCGACCTCGTACCCAACCACACCTCGTCAGCACACGTTTGGTTCCGGGAGGCGCTCGCCTCACCACCGGGGTCACCGGCCAGAAACCGCTACCACATCCTCCCCGGCAAGGGCGACGGATCGTTGCCGCCGACCGACTGGACCAGCGTTTTCGGTGGCCCGGCTTGGACTCGCCTCGACGACGGCGAGTGGTACCTGCATCTCTTCGACCACACCCAGCCCGACCTGAACTGGGAGAACTCTGAGGTCGTCGAGGAGTTCAAGGAGATCTTCCGATTCTGGCTCGATCGAAACGTCGACGGTTTCCGAGTGGACGTTGCCCACGGTCTGGCCAAGGACATGTCGTACCCAGACGTCGGCGGTGTCACGGGCGAGCTGCTCAGCAACGCAAAGACTGCCGGCCACCCGTTCTGGGACCGTGATGCCGTGCACCCGATCATCCAGGGCTGGCGCTCAGTGCTCGATGAGTACCCCGGGTCGATGATGGTGGCAGAAGCCTGGGTCGCTCCGGACCGGCTCCCCCTCTATCTTCGCAAGGACGAGTACCACCAGTCGTTCAACTTCGACTTCCTTTCGGCGGAGTGGGATGCCGAGGAGATGCGCGAGGTCCTGACCACTTCGATCGACGCCGCCCACGAGGTTGGCGCCGCCCCGACGTGGGTCCTGTCGAATCACGACGTCGTCCGCCACACGACCCGCTACGGACTTCCGAAGGGCACAGACTGGCGGGCCTGGCTGCTCGACGGTCCGCACGACATCCTCGATGCCGAGCTCGGGCTCACCCGGGCCAGGGCGGCCACCTTGCTCATGTTGGCGCTGCCCGGCGGCGTCTACCTCTACCAGGGTGAGGAGCTGGGCCTTCCCGAGGTGTGGGATCTGCCGCTGGACGTCCTCGACGATCCCGTCTGGGAGCAGTCCGGACGTACCCGCAAGGGTCGAGACGGATGCCGGGTGCCGCTCCCCTGGACCGTCGAAGGCATGTCGCTCGGCTTTGGAACCGGCGACAGCTGGTTGCCCCAGCCCGAGGGGTTCGCTGCGCTGTCAGTCGAAGCGCAATCCGGCGTCGACGGGTCAACGCTCGAGCTCTACCGATCAGCCCTGGTAGAGCGGAAACGTCTGTTCGTCGGCGACGAGTCGATCGAGTGGCTCGATGCCCCCGAAGGCGTCATCGCTTTCCGTCGAGGATCCGGCGTCGAGTGCTGGGTCAATTTCTCCGCGAAGCCGGTGCCACTCGATGCGGGCCGCACCCATGTGCTGGCCAGCGGCGAGCTCACACCGAACGGCGAACTTCCCGTGGACACCACGGTCTGGCTCGCCTGAGCCGGTCCTCCGCTCGACTGAGTACCAATCATCCGAATGTCGGATGGCACCGGTGGCCGGGGGGCCTAGCGTTCCTTCCAAATCAGGAGGAATGTAATGAGTTCACCCACGTCCACTGTCACCATGGCCGCCCACTGTGAGGGCGCAACAAAGACCTACGGCTCGGGTGACACCGAGGTCCACGCCCTGCGGAATGTCACGGTCGGTTTCGAGGCCGGCCACTTCACCGCGATCATGGGGCCGTCCGGCTCCGGCAAGTCCACGCTCATGCAGTGCATGGCGGGCCTCGACCGTCTCACCTCCGGCTCCACCTACATCGGTGACGAGGAGCTGTCCTCCCTCAACGACAAACGCCTGACCATGATCCGGCGTGAACGCCTCGGCTTTATCTTCCAGGCCTTCAACCTCATCCCGACACTGACGGCGAAGGAGAACATCACGCTCCCGCTCGATCTGGCAGGGAGCAAAGGCGACCAGGCGTGGATCGACGAAGTGATCTCGATCACCGGGCTCGGCGATCGTGTCGGCCATCGGCCCAACGAATTGTCCGGCGGCCAACAGCAGCGAGTAGCAGTCGCCCGAGCGATGGCCAGCCGCCCGGCGATCATCTTCGGCGACGAGCCGACGGGCAACCTCGACACACGGACCGGAGCCGAGATCCTCGAATTCATGCAGAAGGCCGTTCGAGACCTCGGTCAGACCATCGTGATGGTCACCCACGACCCGGTCTCCGCGAGCTACGCCGACCGGGTGCTGTTCCTCACCGACGGTCAGATCATCGACGAGATGACGGATCCCACGGCCGACAAGGTCATCGACAAGATGAAGTCGCTCGGAGACTGACATGTTCAAGGCCACGCTGAAGTCCATTCGCGGTCACCTCGGCCGGCTGCTCGCCACCATGGCGGCAGTCATCCTCGGCATCTCGTTCCTCGCCGGAACGCTCGTGTTCACCGACTCGGTCCAACAGGCGTTCGACGAGCTGTTCGCGACCGTCTTCGAGACGACAGATGCACAGGTTCGATCCACCGAGACCGTCGACGCCGGTTTCGGCATCGAGCTCCGAGGTCGAATCGACGAGTCAATAGTCGCCACCGTGCAAGCCGTCGAGGGTGTCGACGTCGCCGAAGGATTCGTCCAGGGCACAGCCACGGTCATCGACAAGGACGGAGAACCGATCGGAAATCCCGGTCAGGGTCCCCCCACGTTCGGCTTCTCGTGGGGCATCGACGACGGGCTCAACCAATTCAAGATCAAGGAAGGGCGCGCCCCGACCGGCCCGAACGACGTCGTGCTCGACGGCAACACCGCAGACCTGGGCAACTTCGAGCTCGGCGACACCGTGCGGATCCTCACCACCTCGGGATCGAACGAGTTCGACCTCGTCGGGATCGCCCAGTTCGGGGAGTCGAATTCCATCGGTGGCGCCACCACTGCGTTGTTCGACATCGCCACGACCCAGATGCTTCTCGGAGCCGAGGGCCAGCTCGACGCCATTTCGGTACGGGCAGCGGAAGGGATCTCCGAGGAGGAGATCGTGCAGCGCATCACGGCTGAACTCGGCGACGGTGTCGAGGCGATCACGGGAACCGAGTCGACCGAGGAGAGCCAGAGCGCCATCGCCGAGGGTCTGGCGTTCTTCAACATCTTCCTACTGGCGTTTGCGATCATCGCCCTGTTCGTGTCGGCTTTCGTGATCTACAACACCTTCGCCATCCTGGTCGCGCAGCGCTCGCAGGAATTGGCGCTGCTCCGAGCCATCGGCGCCTCCCGGCGCCAGGTGCTCACCTCGGTGTTCGTCGAAGCACTCATCGTCGGCATCGTCGGGTCGCTGCTCGGCGTGCTTCTCGGCATCGTGTTGTCCTTCGGGCTCGGCGCCATGCTCACCGCCTTCGGGATCGAGCTGCCGTCCGGCGGACTCATCGTGAAGCCGGCCACCGTCGTGATCAGCCTCGTTGTCGGCACCATCGTCACGCTCTTCTCGGCGGTGTTCCCTGCCGTGACGGCATCGAGGATCAGCCCGATGGAGGCACTACGAGAGAGCGCAGCCGAGCCGTGGCACCGCAACAACACCCGCTTCGCCATTGGCCTGCTCATCACGGTCCTCGGTGGCGTCGCCATCTTCTTCGGGCTCCTGCAGCCGGAGCTCACCCTCGCCGGTGTCGGCATCGGGGCCATGTTCATCGGTGTCTTCGTGCTCGGCCCCACCATCGCCCGACCCGTCTCGCGGGTGCTGGGCGCACCGATCGCCAAGTTCCGGGGCACGACCGGAGCCATCGCGCAGCAGAACGCCATGCGAAATCCGAAGCGCACGGCACGAACGGCTGCCGCCTTGATGATCGGCGTCGCCCTCGTTGCCGGCGTCACGGTGTTGGCATCGACGCTCGCCGCCACCATCGAGGACACCGTTGGTGAACAATTCACCGGCGATTTCGCCATCGATTCCGGCTCATTCGGTCCCGGTGGCGGCTTCAGCCCGCTGCTGACAGACGCCGTCGCCGAGATCGACGGTGTCGCCACGGCGGCGTCCTTGCGGATCGCGATCGCCGAGGTCGACGGCAAGGGCGACTTCATCGGAGTGGTCGACCCCGCCACCGCCTTCGACGTCATCGATGTCGGAATCACGCAGGGACAACCGAGCGACCTCACCGACACGTCGGTGTTCCTGTTCGAGGACAAGGCTGCCGACCTCGGAGTCGGCCTCGGTGACACGGTGGCGTTCGGATTCCTCGACGGGTCTCTTCGTCCACTCACCGTCGCCGGCATCTACACCGAGGAAGCCTTCCTCGGGAACTATGCGATCTCGCAGGGGTTGTCGGCCGACACCGGCGCAGAGCAGCTCGAGTTCGTCACGTACGTCAAGCTCGCCGCCGGCTACACGATCGATGAGGTCCGCCCCGCGATCGACGCTGCCGCCGCCGACTATCCCAATGCCAAGGTCCAGGACCGTCAGGAGTACATCGATGCACAATCAGCGAGCCTCGACCAGCTCCTCGGCCTGATCTACGGACTCCTCGGACTGGCCGTGATCATCGCTGCCTTCGGCATCGCCAACACCCTGCGGCTCTCGGTCATCGAGCGCACACGGGAGATCGGTCTGCTCAGGGCCGTCGGCATGACCCAGGGGCAGGTCCGCTCGACCATCCGCTGGGAGGCGGTGATCACCGCCCTCTTCGGAGCCGTGCTCGGCGTCATCCTCGGCCTCTTCTTCGGATACGCCATCGTCTACGCTCTGCGGGATCAGGGCGTCACGAGCTTCTCTGTGCCGATCCCGGCCCTGATCCTGGTCGTGGTGCTCGCCGCCATCGTCGGCGTCGTCTCGGCGATCCTGCCGGCACGGCGTGCGGCTCGCCTCAACATCCTGGACTCGATCGCTTCGTGACGGTCTGTCGGCTCGAGCGCGGATGAAGGTCCGCCGCGCCCGAGCCGATGACCTCGATACTGCAGCCGCGGCGCTCGGTGCTGCGTTCGCCGAAGATCCTTGGGTCCGGTGGTGCGTCGACGCAGACGACCACGTCGCCCGGATCACGACGCTCCAACGACTCGCACTCGAACTGATCGGCCTCCCCCACGGACGCGTGTGGATGGCCGAGATCGACGGAGTGGCGGACGGTGCCGCCATCGGGGTCGCGGTGTGGACCGACAGTACGACCGAGATCGATCGCTCACTGCTCGCGACGCTCGCCGACCGCTCACGACCGCTCCACGGCGATCGGCTCCACGCCGCCATCGTTGCCGAACAGAACGCTTGGCACCGGCCGGAAGGCCGACACTTCCACCTGGAGGCGATCGGCACCCGGCCGGAGCACTGGCGCTGCGGGTTGGGATCAGCCGTCCTCAGACCCGAGTTGGAGTTCGCCGATGCCGAAGGCGCCGTCTGTTCACTCGAGACTTCCACCGTCGGGAACACACAGTTCTACGAGTCGATGGGGTTCGAGATCGTGCATCATCGGGTCGTGCCCGGTGGCGGCCCGGACGTGTGGACCATGTGGAGGCAACCCGATCCGGGACCTCAGCGGAGCGTCGGCCCCTTGTAACCCTGCGAGAAGCCGTTTGATGTCAGGGCATCACGGAGCGCAGGCTGCTCTGCCGGCGGAACCCCGTTGATCTTCTGGATCTCGATCTTCTTCAGTTGCTTGCGATGAACGAGCGACGCCAACATGGGCACCCACGAAGCCTCTTCCTCGCCGGCAGGGAACACCGTGAGACTCCGTCCACCACGTTCGAGGAAAGCCAGCGGATGACCATCGCGGAGCACGACGTAGGCCCCGACGGCTCGGCTCGGGCGCCCCTCCACCTCTGGCCACGGGAGCGACGCTCCGTATGGCTGGGCCGGGTCGGATGCCGCGAGCACCATCGGCGGCTCGAGCTCGTCCGATGATCCGGTTCGCCGCTCGTCCCGCAGACGGTCGACGGCACCCGGCAGCGCGAACTGTGCAGCGCCGAGCCCGGTGACGAAGTAGCCGCGTCGCACCTGACCTCGCTCCTCCATCTCCTTCAGCAACTGATAGACACCCGCGAAACCGCCCTCGGCGCCTTCGGCCAACGCCATCTCGCGGGTGAGGACGCCGTAGCGCTCCAGGAGCTGGAGGGCCTGCGTGTGCCGAGCCTCGGTCGGTGTCACCGCCGGAAGTCGGAGCGGTGCGACCAGCGACCAGCGACCGGTCGCCGACGGCGGACCGAGGCGGGACAATTGGCGCATGTTCGGTCGTTGGGCCCGGCCGCTGCGTCCACCGCGGCCAGACGGTTTCTTGGGTCCGCCCCCACCGACCATCGATCGCAGGGGCGTCAGCGAATCGTTCGTGACCTCACCGGCCCACACGAGGTCCCACAGCGTCGTCAGCACAGCGGTGTCGCCGTAGTCATGACCGGCTGCCTGGGCCGCCTCGACCAGATCGGACCAGAACACCGCACCGCGAGCGGCAAGACAAGCCCGGAGCGCGTCGTGCATCTCGCCCTCGACCGGGTCGGCCGGTTCGGGAACCAGCGACGGAACCTGGTCGCGCCACACCAGCCGAATGCGGCCGTCGGCGGCGCCGAGCGAACCGGCGCCGACCCACACCACCTCTCCGGCAGTGAGCAGCGTGTCGAGATCGGCTCGGGAATAGTCGGGAACCCGAGCCGGGAGGATGTCCGTCTCGAGTGAGGACGCCGGCAACGTCGCGCCCTGGAGCGTCGTGAGCACCTGGGCCAAGCCGTCGAGCCCGCGAGTTCGTGAACCGACGTGCTGCCATTCCGGCAGGAAGCGGGCGAGGACATCTTGTTCGACCGGTTCGACCTCCTTGCGAAGCGCGGCGAGCGACCGGCGACGGAGGACCCTGAGCACGTCGTTGTGACACCACTCGCGCTGGATTCCGTCCGGCCTGAACTCGCCTCGAACGATGCGCCCCTGTCGCTCGAGCTCCTTGAGGCCGACCTCGACCCGTTCGCCTTCGACGCCGTAGCGCTCGCCCACCTCCTGGGTGAGGAAGGGGCCGTGGGACTTGGCGTACCGGCTGAGCAGATCACCGAAGGGGTCGTCGACGGAGTCGGTGAAGGCCTGAGGTAGACCTTGCGGCAGTGCGACACCGAGGGCGTCGCGGAGGCGTGACGCGTCTTCTGCCGCTGCGAGACGGTGTTCGCCCCCGACGGCCACCTCGATGATCCGGCGATCGTCGCCGAGGCGGGACACGAGAGACTCGGCGGTCTCCCCAGCTGCATCCTCGTCGACCCGGGCCTCGATCTCGCCGAGCGTGAGCGGGCCGAGCCATCGCAAGAGGTCCTCGACATGATCGATCGAGCGAGCCTTCCACTTGGGGTCGAGACGTTGGAGTTCGGCCTCGAGCGAGGCCAAGACGTCAGCGTCGAGCAGCTCCCGCAACTCTTCGGCTCCGAGGAGGTCCCGCAGCAGTTCCCGGTCGAGCGACAGCGCCGCCGCTCGTCGTTCGGCAAGCGGTGCGTCACCGGCGTACATGTACTGCGCGATCCAGCCGAACAGCAGCGACGACGCCATCGGCGAGGCGGTGTCCGTGTCAACCGAAACCACCTTGATCTTGCGACTCCTGAGCTCGGTGAGCACCTGACGAAGTGCAGGGACGTCGAAGACGTCGTTCAGGCACTCGCGCGTTGTCTCGAGCAGGATCGGGAAGCTCGGATACTTCGATGCGACGCCGAGCAGATCGGCGGCCTTCTGCCGTTGCTGCCACAGCGGGGTCCGCCGGTCCGGGCGGAGTCGTGGAAGGAGCAGAGCCCGGGCCGCACATTCGCGGAACCGGGCCGCGAACATCGCCGAGTTCGGAAGTTGCGCCACCAGCAACTCGTCGAGGTCGTCAGGGTCGACCAGGAGCTCGTCGATCGGGAGGCGATCGACGGCCTCCGGCAGCCGGACGACGATCCCGTCATCGCTCCACATCAGCTCGACGTCCCAGCCGAGCTCCTCGGCCAGCCGATGCTGGAGCGCCATGCCCCACGGCGCATGCACTTGGGCGCCGAAGGGACTGAGAACGCACACTCGCCAGTCGCCGATCTCGTCACGGAATCGCTCGACGACAATGGTTCGATCGCTGGGCACGACACCGGTGGCCTCGCGCTGCTCGTCCAGATACTGGACCAGGTTCTGAGCCGCCAGCCTGTCGAGACCGTTGTCACGACCGAGCCGCTCGAGAGCCTCCTCTCTGGGGAGCTCGGCGATCTCCCGCATGAATGCACCCATCGCCCTGCCGAGTTCGAGCGGCCGGCCCGGCCCATCACCGTGCCAGAACGGCATCTTGCCCGGCTGGCCCGGCGCCGGCGTGACCACGACCCGCTCATGCGTGATGTCCTCGATACGCCACGTACTGGCCCCGAGCAGGAAGGTCTCCCCTGCCCTGCTCTCGTACACCATCTCCTCGTCGAGCTCGCCGACCCGGGTGCCATCGGGGAGGAAGACGCCGTACAGACCGCGGTCGGGGATCGTGCCACCGCTGGTGACGGCGAGGCGCTGTGCGCCGGGCCGCCCTCGTACGACGCCCTCCACCCGGTCCCAGTTCAGGCGCGGCCGCAGCTCGCTGAACTCGTCTGAGGGATAACGCCCCGCCAAGAGGTCGAGGACGTTCGTGAACGCCTCATCAGACAACTCGGCGAAGTTCGCAGCACCCCGCATGAGGGAGAGGAGATCATCGACGGCCCAGTCGTCGAGTGCACACGCGGCAACGATCTGCTGGGCGAGGACATCGAGCGGGTTCCGGGGATAACGGGTGGACTCGATCAGTCCGGCCTGCATTCGTTCGACCACGATTGCGGCCTCGACGAGGTCGGAGCGATGCTTCGGGAAGAACTTGCCGACGCTCGGCGCCCCGACCTGGTGACCGGCGCGACCGACCCGCTGTAAGCCTCGACTCACGGCTCCGGGCGACTCGACCTGCACCACGAGATCGACCGCTCCCATGTCGATGCCGAGCTCGAGCGATGACGTGGCAACGAGGCCCTTCAGCGTTCCCCGCTTCAACTCGTCCTCGATCAGGAGGCGCTGCTCGCGGCTCAGGGATCCGTGGTGCGCCTTCACCAGTTCCTTGCCCGATTCCGGCGACCGACCCTCGGCCTCGGCCGAACGATTCTCACCCTCGAGGGCCAGCTCGTTGAGTCTGGTCGCCAGGCGCTCGGCCAACCGCCGAGCATTCACGAAGACGATCGTGCTGCGATGCTGCTCGATCAGTTCGAGCAGTCTCGGGTGCATCGACGGCCAGATGCTGCGCCGGACGGGGCCGTCGGGGGCGGGGCCCGACATCGACTCCTCGGCGACGACCTCTCCCAGCCGACCCATGTCCTCCACGGGCACGATCACTTCGACATCGAGCGGCTTGCGTACGCCGGCGTCGACGATCGTGACCGGTCTCGCTGACCGATCGGCGTCGTAGCCGCCGAGGAACCGGGCGATCTCCTCCAGCGGACGCTGGGTCGCCGACAGCCCGATGCGCTGGGGAGGGCGATCGGTGACCCGCTCCAGCCGTTCCAGGGTGAGGGCCATGTGTGCCCCCCGCTTCGTGGCGGCGAGCGCGTGGATCTCGTCGATGATGACGGTCTCGACACCGGCGAGCGTCTCGCGCACTCGAGACGTGAGCATCAGGTACAGCGACTCCGGCGTGGTGATGAGGAGGTCGGGAGGCTCCTTCGCCAACTGCCTCCGTTCTTGCTGGCTGGTGTCACCCGTGCGAATGGCGACGTTCGGCTCGTAGAAGGACGAGCCGAGACGCTCTGCAGCCAGGCGTATGCCCTGCAACGGCCCCCGTAGGTTCTTCTCGATGTCGACGGCCAGAGCCCGCAGCGGCGAGATGTAGAGGATGCGCGTGCGGTGGTTCTTGTCCTCGGGCGGCGGCTTGCTGGTGACCTCGTTGAGCCCCCAGAAGAATGCCGAGAGGGTCTTGCCAGACCCGGTCGGCGCAAGGATCAGGGTGTGGTCACCGGCAGCGATGGGCGGCCAACCCTTGGCCTGGGGTGGTGTTGGTTCGGCGAACGTCGTTCGGAACCACTCCGCGGCGGGCGCGCTGAACCCGTCGAGCACGGGATGGTTGCGTTCCGGCTGCTTCGTGCCTGCCACCGGCACACCGTACCCAGGCGGTCTGACAGCAAACCGATCGGGTCAGCCCGTGACGTCGGCCGAGGTGTCTCCGAGCAGGTAACGCGGACCGTCGCCGAGTTCGGCAGCGCCATCGTCCGGGTTCCAGATCGCACACCGGGCCAGCGACAAGCAGCCGCAACCGATGCAACCGCCCAACGTGTCCCGCAGCTGTGTCAGCTCGGCGATGCGCCGATCGATGTCGACCCCGAACTCGGTGGCGAGCGCTGCCCAGTCCCCGGCGTTGGGGGTACGCCCAGACGGGAGGGCTGCGAGCTGGGTCTCGATCTCATCGAGCGAGTATCCGAGGCGCTGGCAGATGCGGATGAAGGAGATTCGCCTGATCACCGATCGAGCGAACCGTCGGTGCCCGGAAGGTGCTCGCTCGGATGCGATCAACCCATGATCGGCGTAGAAGCGCACCGCGCTGACGGCGAGCCCCGTGCGATCGGCCACCGCCCCGATCGTCATCAGCTCAGCGCCACGTCCCGTCACCTCGAACAGTCCCATCTCGAACAGTCCCATCTCGAACAGGCGAATCTCGAGAAATCCCTTGATCTCAACATTGGTTGAGATAGTAGAACGGACACATGACCTCAACAACAGGAACTCTCGAACACGTCAACCTCACGGTCAGCGATCCGGAGCGGACGGCCGCCATGCTCGTCGATCTCTTCGACTGGCATGTGCGATGGAAGGGCGGATCGATCCACGACGGCCACACGATCCACGTCGGCACCGACATCGATTATCTGGCGCTCTACACGATGCCGGGCTCCGCGGTCGGTCTCGTCGACTCCTATCGGCAGGTCGCAGGGCTCAATCACATCGCGATCGTGGTCGACGACCTCGATGCGCTCGAGGACCGAGTCGTCGCCGCCGGCTTCGTGCCGACCAACCATGCCGACTACGAACCGGGCCGCCGTTTCTACTTCCGGGACCACGACAACGTGGAGTACGAGATCGTCTCATACGCCTGACCGTCCGATATTCGCTGGACCGAATCTCAGGTTCTGCGTATCGTCATCTTCGTCCGATGCGGATGCACCGCTCGACGAACCAGAAAGGAGGGCCCACCATGCTGATTCCCATTCTGCAGCTTCCAAATTTGCAGGCGATCGACATCGCTCAGACCCGTGAACAACTCACGACCGTCCCGGCCCTCCTCGATCGCTGCCGGGGCTGACCAAACCAATCGTCACCCCAAACTGAGCGCGACCCGAACCCTGTTCTGACCGGTCGCGCTCGCACGCCCCGAGCGCGACCGGACGCGTCACGAGCCGCAGTGACCGGTCGCGCCCCCACTTCAGCGAGAGAAGCGAACCATGCACCCTGTACCCGACTACCAACACGTCCAACTCATGCACGACCAGCGTCGACAGGAAGCACAACGTCGACGCACCGCCGGCCAACTCCGCAACGAGGCGCGCCAAGCGGCGCTCACCCGACCGGAGACGGCGGATCACCACCGACCGTCATTGCTGGACGCACTCAGCACACGATTGCGTGCGCTCAGCCCGAGACCGCGGCGAGCACGAGCGCAGTGATCGGCACGATGACGGACAACACGAATACCCGATCACAGGATCGGCCTCATGACCGCCGGGGAACGTTGGTTCCCCGGCGTTCTGGGTGGTAGCGCCTGACCATTAGGCTCGACCCCCATGACCAAGCCCTTCCGATTCGGTGTCCAGGCCAAGACGGCGACTTCGCGTTCCGAGTGGATCGAGCTGGCCAAGAAGACCGAGGACCTCGGATACGCCACCCTCACCATTCCGGACCACTTCGACGGACAACTGGCGCCGACCCTGGCTCTCCAGGCCGCGGCCGATGCCACCGAAACACTCCGGGTGGGCGCCCTCGTCTGGTGCAACGACTACCGCCACCCGGTCGTGTTCGGAAGCGAGATGGCAACGCTCGACCTCCTCTCCGATGGACGTCTCGAGCTGGGCATCGGGGCCGGTTGGATGAAGTCGGACTACGACGCAGCCGGCATGACCTATGACCGGCCCGGCGTCCGGATCGACCGCATGATCGAGTCCGTGCAGATCCTGAAGGGGCTCTTCGGTGACGGCCCGTTCTCCTTCGAAGGCGAGCACTACACGATCACCGATCTCGATCTTCATCCCAAGCCACTGCAGAAGCCGCACCCGCCGTTCTTGATGGGCGGAGGAGGCCCGCGCTTCTTGCGTCTGGCCGGCAAACATGCCGACATCGTCGGCGTCAATCCCAACCTCCATGCCGGCGTGATCGATGCCAACACCGCCAGCGACGCCACGGCGGCCAAGTACGCCGAGAAACTCTCCTGGGTCAAGGATGGTGCCGGCGAACGCTTCGATGACATCGAGCTGAACGTTCGAGTCTTCGTCGTGATGTTCACAGACGACCGCAACGGCACTGCTGAGATGCTGGCACCGGGGATGGGGATGTCAGCAAACGACGCTCTCGAATCGCCGTTGGCACTCGTCGGCGATCCAGCCTCGATGATCGATGACCTCGTTGCTCGCCGTGAGACCTACGGCTTCAGCTACGTCGGTGTCGGACCGGCCGAAATGGAACAGTTCGCACCAGTCGTCGCCCAATTGGCCGGGAACTGAACCAGCGCCGCGAACGCTGACGACCCAATGCCTTCCTCCGCGAACCCAGACCCAGGCGAAAACCACCACGACGGCCTCCTCGAGCGCTTCGACGACTTCAAGGACCGCGTCGAGGACGCTGCCATCCGTGCCGAGTACGAGACTGGCGGACGAGAGACCTCGGACGAAGAGGCCAAGGCCCATGCTCTCGTGCGCGCCGCACGCATGACGCTCGGCTTCGTCGTCACGATCGTCGGTATCGCCGCCCTGCCGTTGCCCGGTCCTGGTTGGCTGATCATCGCCGGAGGACTCACGATTCTCTCGAAGGACGTCGCCTGGGCCGAGCGGCTGCTCCGCTACATCCGCAAGCGGGTCCCCGGGATTCCCGAGGACGGAAAGATCCCGCGCTCGTCGCTGGTGACGATGGCCGTCATGACCCTCGCCTTCGTCGCGGCGTCCATGTGGTGGACCTTCAGTCGCGGATCGGACGAGATCCAGGCGGGTGAGTACCTCGTGGTCGAGATCACCGAGCCCGTTGCGGTCACCGATCCAGGAATCAACGTGTTTCTCTCGGAGTCGGGCGCGATCAACGTGTTCGAGCCGCCATGCGAACCGGTGATGATCGCCGTGGTGGAGCGGTCCAAGACCGAATACGTGTTGGGCGAGCTCGAAGATGCCAACTGGACCTGCGGGGACAGTCGCCTGGTCAAGAACCTGAGTGGGTCCACGCTGGAGTTGGGCTACTCGACCGATGGCATCGTGAACTGGTTCTTTGCCGACGACGAACTCTCGTCGATCGAGGTCACGAGCGACGAGGGCACCTTCCGCGCCGAGGTCACCCGGCGTTGACGCAGGCTGCCGCCTGCTCACGCCTGCGAGCAGTGGGCCGATCCTTCTCCGGTGAAGCAGCCGGCCATTGACGATCTCGAGCTGAAAGCCGCGATCCGAGTCGAGCGATTTCGGTTCTTCTTCGCCAACCGCTGGGGCGGCCCGGTCGGAACGTTCTTCGCCGTCGCGCTCTACTCCACGATCATCTCAGCAGCGGGCCACCCACCCCGCGGTCTTGCCTGGTGGGCGATCGGCATGCTCACCGTGATGGTGCTGATGGCCGCCACCGTGGTCCTGCCGCCGCTCGTCGCTGCGAGGAATGACGAAGGTCTGCCGTCAGCCACGAGGTGGCTGCAAATTCTCACCGGCATCGGGTACGGAAGTCTGATGTGGCTCGACCTCGAACTCACTCGCACCACAGAGTTTCGTTGGATAACGCTCGCGATGATCTTTGCAGTGAGCGCTGGCGTGTTGTCCGGTTTGTCCGGTGTCAACTCGCTCAGCAAGCTGACTCTCATCCCGATGTGTGTCGGGGCTTCGTCAGCCCTACTGGTTGCCGGTCAACCGATCATGGCGCTCAGCGTTGCTGTCTTTGCCGGCATCGCTCTGCGCAGCCTGGCCGAGAACGACAAGCTCTGGGTCGAGCTCATCGTGTTGCGGATCATCTCGAATCGAGTGGCCGAGGAGAACGTCTGGGCAGCAACCCATGATCCGCTGACCGAACTCCTGAATCGTGCCGGCGTGATGCAGCATCTCGCCGAACGAGCTGATGAGCCCGACCACCCGATCAGCCTCATGTTCATCGACCTCGACCACTTCAAGGAGGTCAACGACCGATTCGGACACGCAGGCGGTGACCTGGTCCTCGCCGAGACCGCACGGCGGTTGCGCAAATCCCTGAGGAACGACGACGTCGTCGGACGACTCGGCGGTGACGAGTTCGTCGTCGCACTCAGCGCGGCGTACGACAAGGCCACCTCGGCTCGGTTGGCCAACCGGATCATCGATGATCTCGAACGACCGATGGCGAGCACTGACGGAGACGACATCTATCTCTCGGCCAGCGTGGGCATTGCCACGCTCTCGCCGTCAGAAGCTACGCCGGAGCAACTCCTGCTGGATGCCGATCACGCGATGTACCGGGCTAAGAAGACGGGACGCCGTCAAGTCGTCCACTTCGACAACGAGCTTCGGGACGAGCTACACGAGCGGAGTGGCCTCGAGACACACCTTCGGCGCGCCGTTCGCGAAGGCTCGATCGAAGCAGACGCCCAACCCATGTTCTCCCTCGAAACCGGGAACGTCCGGGCGGTCGAACTGCTGGCCCGATGGCGGCTGCCAGGAGGCGCGACAGTCACGCCGAGCGTCTTCATCCCGTTGGCCGAGGACATCGGCCTCATCGGTGATCTCACACGCCAGATGCTCCGAACTGCGGGCAGGATGCTCCAAACCTGGTCAGACGATCCGATCCTGCGAAACGCCAGCGTGACCGTGAACGTGTCTCCCGTCGAGTTCGCCAGAGGACGTCTGGTTCAGTCCGTCGCCGACACCATCACCGAGTTCGCCATCGAACCAGGACAACTCTTCCTGGAACTCACCGAATCGCATGAACTCGTCGGTGACGAGAGCGACCTGGGCCAGTTCCAGAAGTTGCAGGCTCTCGGTGTTCGCTTCGCCATCGACGACTTCGGAACCGGCTACTCATCTCTCGATCAGCTTCTGAAACTGCCGATCGACGCTGTGAAACTCGATCTGAGCCTCATTGCGAAGCTCGGCACCGACCCGAGGCAGACCGCACTGGTACGGAGCATCCACGAGCTCGCAGCAGTCGTCGGCAACAGCGTGGTCATCGAAGGCGTGGAGACCGCCGCTCAGTTGGCCGAGTTGGAGATGATCGGAGCGACCCTGGCGCAGGGCTACTACCTGTGCAGACCCGTTCCCGTCGATGAGTTGGCTGATCATCTCGCAGCCTTGCGTGTGGACCGCTCCGTGCTCGACTTGGATCGTTAGCGCAAGAAGTCAGGCAGTGGCTCGGTGTGCAGCAACGTGAGTCGTTTGGTCGACCGGGTGACCGCGACGTAGAGCGAGCGGGCGCCTTGCTGTTCTTCGCGCAGAATGCGGTTCGGTTCCATCACGACAGTCGCATCCACTTCGAGGCCTTTCACCAGGCTCACCGGCACGACCGTGATTGGCGAGGTGAAGCCGTCTCGACGGGCACGGCCGACGGCGACACCGGCGGCCTCGAATGCATCCACCACGTCGTCGTAGGCAGAAGTGGCGCACACCACGGCGACGTTGCCGTGATCGAGTGCCGCCAGTTCCTCGACCGCCCGCTCGATGGTGCGGGCATCGAGGGTCCCTGGGGCGACCTGCACGATCTCGGGCACGTCGCCGTCAGAACGAACGGCCGTCGGCGGATCGAGTTGGGGAGCAGCCACCTTCAGGACCCTGGCCGCCAGATCCATCGTGGGACCGGGAATGCGATAGCCGACGGTGAGCTCACGATGCCTCGGCTCGCGACGATCGGGAAGGTGCTCGAGGATCTCGTCCCAGTGATCATGGGCCCACGCTCCGGTGCTCTGCGCGATGTCGCCGACAACGGTCATTGATCCGTTCAGCGAGCGACGGGTCAGCATGCGCAGCTGCATCGGCGACAGGTCCTGCGCCTCGTCGACCACGATGTGTCCGTACGTGCGGATCTCGTCGACGTCGTGCTTCTTCGGTCGAGGTCCGAGATGCTCGAACGCTTCGTCGAGCACGGGGACGTCGTCGACGGTCCACAGGACCTTCGTTGCGTCGTGGTCCGGGTGCCATGGTCGGTGGAGGGCGTCACGCTCCTCCGCGGTCAATGACACACCCGCCGACTCGATCAGCGACCGGGACCCGTAGAGATCATGGATCAACATCGCCGGCGACAACACCGGCCACATCCAGTTGATGGCGGAGCGGACGTCGATGGTGTCGCCGAGTTCCTCGCGCACCTCGGAAACGTCGACTCCGTCCGGGTGTGATGCAGCCAGCGCGTCGAACACAGAGTTCACCACGAACTTGCGGGCCGCATTGTGAGACCGGTACCTGCGGCGTGCCTCTTTGACAATCCGCTCGGACTCATGCACACGCAGGCGGAGGTAGCGTGCGCCCAGACCGACGATCAGATCCTTGCGCAGTGGCCGCTGACGGTCGCGAACCGCTCGGCGCACCGTCTTCACCATCTTGAGATCGCCCTTGATCCGACCCGTTTCCGGCTGGTCGCGACCCTGGGTCCGGATACCGGGGACCAGATCGGGCAACACCGACAGCTCGACACCGGCCTCGCCGAGCGAAGGCAGGACCTGTTCGATGTAACCGAGGAAGAGCCGGTTGGGCCCGACGACCAGCAGGCCCTGTCCCTCGAGCGGGAAGCGGTGGGTGTAAAGCAGGTAGGCCGCACGATGAAGCGCCACCACCGTCTTGCCGGTGCCCGGGCCGCCTTGCACCACGAGAACACCGGGCATCGGGGCACGGATGATCTCGTCCTGCTCGGCCTGGATCGTGCCGACGATGTCGGAGAGTCGTCCGGTTCGGCTGGTCTCGAGCGCAGCGACCAGCGCGCCCTGACCCCGCAGCTCACGACCGTTGACCGTGGCCGCTTGCCTACCGGCGGCATCACCCAAGAACTCGTCCTCGAGGCCGAGAAGCTCTCGACCACGCGAGATGAAGTACCGGCGACGCACGAGCCCCTGGGGGTCTCGACCGGTCGCCCGGTAGAACGCCTCGGCCACGGGCGCCCGCCAGTCGACGATCAGCGGTTCGTGGTCCAGGGCCGCCACCGCGACGCGGCCGATGTGGTAGCTGCCGGCGCCCGCATTCTCAGCCTGGTCGATGCGGCCGAAGCAGAGGGAACGATCGCCGATGTCGAGATCGGTCAGGCGGTTCGCTATCTGCTCGTTGATGACCTCGCGCTCCCACCGAGCCTGATTGGTTCCGCCCTCGCCGACCTCGACCATCTTCTTGAGCGCGATCGCTTCTTGGCGAGCCGCGTCGAGACGGGCAAAAGCCCGGTCGAGATGAGCTTGCTCTTCAGCCAGTTCTGGATGTGAACTGACCGAGCCCGTATCCGTCATGCGCCCCCAACTGCCACAATGTGGCCTTCGATGCTAGTGGCGACGGATGGCTTCAACGACCGTCGGGCACTCAGGGGGTTCCGATGCGGGGCAGCGGCCAGTAGCGAAGGAACGCTTCGCCTTCGATCCGGTCGACGTCGATCGGGCCGAACACTCGGCTGTCGGTGCTGTCGTTCCGGTTGTCGCCCATCACGAACACGTGGCCGGCCGGCACGTCAATGGGTGCGAAGTCGCCGATGCTCACGTCGGCATCGAGGTAGGGCTCGAGAAGAGCCTCGCCGTTGACGAAGACCTGATTGTCGTGCCCCTCGACGACATCCCCGGGCAGCCCGATCACTCGCTTGATGAGGTCGTCGTATGGCGACGCGAGCGTTTCAGGCCGTTCGAACACCACGATGTCGCCCCTCTCGACGTCGCCGAAGTGGTAGCTGAGCTTGTTCACCAGCAGCCGATCACGGATCTCGAGCGAGCCCTCCATCGACGCCGACGGGATCGAGAAGGCCTGCAGGAGGTAGGTGCGAACGATCAGCGCGACCACGATCGCTCCGACGAGAACCGCGATCCACTCGATCACGGTGCGGAGCGCGCTCGGCCTCTCTGGAGCCTCGGTGTCGTTCGGGCTCTCAGGCGTCTCCGGGGCGTCGGTCGTGCCGATGATGGCGAACCCCTTCTCGGTGTTCTCTAGGTTTGCCTCGTCGACCGACACCCCCAGGACGCTAACCCGCAGGCGATCCTGCGCCACGGAGCCTTCGAGCATGGAGCGCATCAGACAGATGGGCCTCGACCACACTGAGACGGTGCCGAATCCGAACAACGCTGCACCGATCACAACCGTCCTGCTCGATCTCGACGGAGTGATCCGCCACTTCGACCCCGATCACGTCGCCAGTGTCGAGACAGCAGCAGGGCTCGAACCAGGGTCATTGGAAGCGGCAGCGTTCAGCGAGGGACTCATCGAGCTCCTCATCACCGGCAGGATCAGCCGAGCGGACTGGACTCGGGAGGTCGGGGCAGCGGTGGGCAATCTCGATGCGGCCACGAATTGGTTGGACGTGAAGGGCGACATCGACGCGGCGATGATCGAGTTGATCGACGAACTGCGCTCCGGGCGCATCACGGTGGCGATCCTCACCAACGGCACCGACACGATTCCGGCCGAACTCGACGAGCTCGGTGTCACGCCTCACGTTGACGCCATCTTCAACACCGCCGATTCTGAGCGCAAGATGAGCGGTGTCATCGAACTCGGCATGACCGTGCACCCCTTCGTCGGCGTTGCCGACCTCCGTCGCCGATTGCGCGAATTGGGCTTGTTGACGACGCCGTGATCGGCTGCAGGCGCCCTCCGGCACCTGCAGTCGGCAGATACCGTTGTTGTCCGTGCCAAGTCGCCCCGATCACTCACAATCTGCGTTCATCAAGGCGTGCCGACAGGAACCGCACGACCGCGTGCCGGTGTGGTTCATGCGCCAGGCCGGCCGGTCGCTACCCGAATACAAGGCAATACGAGGTGAGGGCACGATCCTGCACGCCATTCAAGACCCCGAACGGGCCGCCGAGATCACGCTCCAGCCAGTCCGTCGCTACGGGGTCGACGCCGCCATCCTCTTCAGCGACATCGTCACCCCGGTGTTCGCCGTCGGCTTCGGCATCGACATCACCCCCGGTGTCGGTCCCACCTGCGAGCAGCCGTTCGCGTCTGCCGCCGACCTCGACCGAATCCGGCCGCTGGAACCTGACGATCTCTGGTTCCAGACCGAGACTGTTGGTCGGCTCGCCGAGGAACTGACCATTCCGCTGATCGGGTTCGCCGGCGGTCCGTTCACGCTTGCTTCCTACATGATCGAGGGTAAGCCATCGCGCGACTACGCCAAGGTCAAGTCGTTGATGATGGGCGACCCCGATCTGTGGCACGAGCTCTGCGACCGACTCGCCGACCTCGCCATCGGCACGCTCACCAACCAGGTCGAGAATGGTGCGTCCGCCATCCAGCTGTTCGACTCCTGGGCCGGAGCCCTACGGCCGGAGCACTACCGCGACTACGTGCTACCCCACTCGACCAAGATCCTGTCTGCCATGGACGAGCTCGGTGTGCCGAAGATCCATTTCGGGATCACCACCGGCGAGTTGCTCGATCAGATCGCAGCGGCCGGGGCGGACGTCGTCGGTGTCGACTGGCGTACTCGCCTCGCCGATGCACGGAAACGCACTGGCGGTCGCGTCGCACTCCAGGGCAACCTCGATCCTGCGCTGCTGCTCGCCCCGTGGAACGTCCTCCAGACCGAGGTTCGTCGCGTCCTCGACGACAACGGCGGCCACCCCGGACACATCTTCAACCTCGGGCACGGCGTCCTTCCGCAGGTAGACCCCGAGCAGCTCCTCCGAGTCGTCGAATTGGTACACGCCGAGGGCCGGACCGACGGGCCCTTTGATGAGACGACTCCCCTCGGTACGGCGGCCGGCTGAGATGCCGAGTGCTGCGATCATCGGGGGCGGGATCTCCGGCCTCTGCGCCGCTCACGACCTGCACAACGCCGGCTGGAATGTCGTGGTCCACGAAGCCAGTGATCGGCTCGGAGGCAAGATCTGGTCCTCTCCGGTCGGCGATCGCATCGTCGACTCCGGGCCAGACACGTTCCTTGCCCGAGTCCCGCAGGGCAAGCAGCTCTGCACCGAGCTCGGGCTCAGCGACGAACTCGTCGCCCCGGTGTCCCCGGTCCCCGCGTACTTCCATCGCGATGGCAAGCTCTGTCCCATACCGGCCGGAACCGTGTTGGGGGTGCCGACCGATCTCGAAGCGCTCGCCGCATCCGGTGCGGTCTCGCCTGATGGGGTGGCCCGAGCCGCAGAAGACCTGACCCTTCCTGCCACGGACCTCTACGACCGCGCCGGCGTAGAGGTCAGCGTCGGAGCGTACTGTCGGGCCCGCCTCGGCGATGAAGTCACCGAACGCCTCATCGACCCACTCATCGGCGGGATCAACGCCTCGGACATCGATCGGCTCAGCTTGCGGTCAGGGGCGCCCCAACTGTGGAACGCTGCGCAGCGGCATCGCTCGATCATCGAGGGACTTCGGGTTATGCGACCATCGGTGGGAGCGACGCTCGGCTCCGCCGGCACGAACGAGCCAGTTTTCCTGAGCCTTCCCGGGGGCCTCGACCGGATCATCACCGAGCTCGCCGCTCGCCTGCCGGCCAAATCGATCCGACTGGAATCACCCATCAGCGAGATCGGCGCCATCACGATCGACGGCCGGCCAGTCGACCACATCATCATCGGCACCCCGGCCAACGTCGCCGCCGACCTCACCCGCTCGTTGTCGCCCGCTGCCGCTGACCTGCTGTCGACCATCGAGTACGCCTCGGTCGCTCAGGCCACGATCGAACTCCCGATCGAGGCGGTCGACCCCGTTCTCGATGCATCCGGCATTC
This sequence comes from uncultured Acidimicrobiia bacterium, assembly GCA_965530755.1. Classification (GTDB taxonomy): domain Bacteria; phylum Actinomycetota; class Acidimicrobiia; order Acidimicrobiales; family SZUA-35; genus SZUA-35. Next base: position 98,689 of record CBESNA010000005.1, read on the forward strand.
TCTTCCCGCGCGTCGACGGTGGCGTCATGACTGCCTCCACTTGGTTCAGCACGAAGTGGGCCCACTACGCCCGACCCGGACACGTCCTGATCCGCCTGACGTCCGGTCGCTTCGGCGACACGCGCGCCCTCGGGTTCGATGACGATGAGCTCGTCAGCCATCTACTCGACGAGCTTCGTTCGGTGATCGACATCACTGCGCAGCCAACGGCGACCCGAGTTCACCGCTGGCTCGACGCCTTCCCCCAATACACGCCAGGTCATGCCGATCGAGTCGACTCGATCATGGACACCCTGGCCGCCGATGCACCCAACGTGCATCTGGTCGGCGCTGCGTATCGCGGCATCGGCATTCCGGCGTGCATCGAGGGCGGTCGCTCATTGGCCGACCGACTGGTCGCTGCGTGACGACGACCGGTCTTCGTGAAGCGCAGCCCAACCCAACGATGATCCGACGCCGGATCCCCGTCTGGCTGCGGTGTGCTGTCGCCGGGATCTGCATCGCCGGTTCGGTGCCCCCTTGGGGATGGTGGCCGCTGGCGTTCGTGGGTTTCGCGATCGTCGATCGACTGCTGGTGAACACCACGTACAAGCAGCGCTTCCGGCGCATGTGGACCGTGAGTGTGTGGTGGCTCGGGCCGGCGATGCTCTGGATGATCGACCTCACACCGCCCGGCTATGTCGTCGCTGTCCTGCTCTATTCGGCGTACTACGGCGCCGCCGCTGCGCTGACACCTCCCGACGCACGACGACGGTGGGTCTTCCCGGGAGCGTTCGCCGTCGCCGAGCTCGCACGCTGGTATTGGCCGTTCGGCGGAGTACCGCTCGCCAACGTCGCCCTGAGCCAGGTGGATTCACCCCTCGGCCAGACCGCCCGGTTGTTCGGTCCGCTGTTCGTGATCATCCTCGTCATCGTGATCGGCCAGGCCCTGGCCGCTGTCCTCGTCGAACGTGAGACCACGGCGCCTCGCATCGCCGGCGCGGTGATCCTGGTGTCGCTCGCCGCTGCGTGGCTGCACCCTCGTGCCGACGTGGTCGGCCAGCTCGACGCGGCCGTCGTTCAAGGCGGCGGACCGACCCGGACCCGAGCGTCATCTGATCAGCAGCCGGTCGTCCTGGCTCGACACGTCGAGGCGACGCGCCAGATATCCGAGTCCGTCGACCTGGTGCTCTGGCCGGAGAACGTGGTCAACCCCGGTCGCTTCCTCGACATCGACGACGCAGCAGCCGTCGTCGGCGAGGTCGCCGTCGAACAGGACGCCACCCTGCTGGCCGGCTGGTTCTATCCCGTCAACGACGGAACGGCCACGGTGAACTACCAGGCTGCGGTCACACCGGCGGGCGAGGAAGTCGACCGATACGACAAGGTGCGGATCGTGCCGTTCGGCGAGTACGTGCCATTGCGAGGACTGATCGAACGATTCAGCAGTGAGATCCCCAGTCGTGACGTCATCCCGGGAACGGGCCCGGCCGTGGTCGACACCCCGGTCGGCACGATCGGTGTGGCCATCTCGTGGGAGGCCTACTTCGAGCGTCGCTCACGTGATGCTGTCGAGAACGGGGCGCAGCTGTTGGTGAATCCAACCAACGGTTCGTCGTACTGGCTCACTCAAGTCCACACCCAACAGGTCGCGTCAAATCAGCTCCGGGCAATCGAAAACGATCGTTGGCTGCTGATGGCTGCACCGACCGGACTGTCGGCGGTGATCAACGCCGACGGCACCTTGCTGCAGCGTTCGGACATCGGCGAACGCATCGTATTGGAGGCAACGGTCGAGATGCGCAGCGGACGGACCCTGTCCAGCCTCGTCGGATTCTGGCCGGTGCTGATCTACGGCCTGGCGGCGCTCGCCGCCGCCCGACTCACCCCCGCCCCCACGCCCAGCCCCACCGCCAACCGTTCTGAGGAACTCAGCCCTCAGAACTGAGGTTGAGGCCCCGCAGAACGTGGTCAGTTCGGAGCGATCAGTCGGAGCTGGGTCGGGGCCACCTGCACGCGGAGCTCTTGTCCCCACAGCAGTTCGATGCGATCACGCTCCATCCCGTCACCGAAGGCCACCAAGTTGTCGCTCCGAACAACAAGACGAAGCACGTCATCATGATGCAGCAAGCCGGACGTGTGCGAGACACCGGTCCCCGGCGATGGCCAGGCCTCACGAACGAACCAGCACAGCCCGTCGGCCGACGGTTCGGGTAACGCCCATTCGGGCTGACGATCGTGCCAAAGGCTTGCGCTCCAACCAGTCGAACCCGTGCCCGTTCCCACCACGATTCCGGACGACGACTGGCTCTCGCGCGTGCCACCGCTCTGGATCAGGTCATAGCGGGCCGACTGATGGCCAGTGCTGCCGAAGTAGACGTCGTTGAGCGCTCGGATCACCTGGCCGTCATCGGCAACGACCTCGACCATGGAGCGGTTCTCGGTCACGACCGTTGCCGCGCCGCCGACGCTGAGGGCCGTCAGAATTCGAGCGACCGAACCGGCGTCGGTCTCGGCGAGCGGACCGACTGGTCCCTGCGGGTTCACCCCGACCACCGGCTGGCCCTCGAGATACTTCGCAACGTTGGCGACGAGCCCGTCCTGGCCGACGGTGATGATCACGTCATCAGCTTCGAACAACCATCGGTCGAGATCGTCTCGACGCACCATCGATCGCCGCCATTCGACCGGGACCGCCGCTGCCACCGACGCCAGCGCCTCGTGGTGAATTCGATGTGTGGCGTCGAGGGCCTCGAGGCCATGGCCACGCTGCTCCAGAAAGAAGGCGACCGCCCGACGGGTTCCGTGCCGACCGAGGAGGTCCTCGTACTCGGTCGGACGGGTGACAACGACCGCCCGGGGCGATGCCATGTCACGCCTCCAGTTCCGGAGGCACCGCCTCGGCTGCACCAACCAATCTTGCCAGCAACGGCGTGACCAGCTCCGGCGACAGCACCAGCGTGTCGATTGCCGGCAAGTTGGCGGCGGCATCGCGCACCGCCAGCGCCAGCAGTGTGGTGTCGCTGAGCTGCGACACGGCGTCGGACCTCGCTCGTTCGGCAGCGGCAACAGCCTCACCGAGCAAGCGGGTACGAGTGGCGTGAGAGCGAGCCGCCACCTCGACATCTCTGGCCTTCGCCTCGTTGGTGATCCGATTCGATTCCGCTTCCTGGGCCGCCCGACTCCGATCGTTCGCACCGGTCTGGGCAACGAGTTCCTCCTCTCGCCGGGCCAGCTCGATGCGATTCTCGAGCTCGTTCTCGCTGATGGCTCGCTCTTGCTGGACCGCATGTGCCCGCCGTTCGAACGTGGCCTTGTCGGCCTCCTGTTGCAACTGCTCACGCACCGGGTTCTGCAGCGCCTTTTCCAGATCGGCCTGCGGACGCACCCCGATGACACGCACGCCGACCGAGCCAATACCGGCTTCGCCCAACCAAACCTCGCCCGCCATTCCGGATTCGATCACCGCTCGAACGGTCGTGATACCTCGCTCCATCACCTCTGCGAGCGTCATGGCCGCCAACACGCCGATCGCATGCTGCTGGGCCATCTCCGTGAGGATGCCGCCGAGCGTTTCCAGCGGTGTCTGCTTCCATTGTCCCGTGGCAACATCGATGCTGAAGTCGAGTCGCGCGGCGGCGAGGTCAGGCTCGGCGACCCGGTAGGTGAGAGTGGCTTGGACAGACACTTCTTGATGGTCATTGGTCCGAGCTCGGAAGATGACCGAGCGCTCCTGCTCCTCGATCGGGACTTCGGAGATCGACGTGCCGATCGGTCGGAACCAGAACGACGCTCCGGTCCCGCTTGACGACACCGCTCCCTTCTTCAGCCGCCGGACATGCGAGGTCGGTCCCGCCTGCAGATGACGCAGAAACCCTCGTGTGCTGATGACTGCCATGATCGTGCCCTTTCGGTAGTATTCGTCATATAGACGATTACTACGGTACGCCCACACTTGATTATCGTCAAGTAGACGATTTAGGATCCAAGGGTGACATCCGCCGCAGAGCATCCTCCATTCGCAGTAACCGCGGACCTCGTCGTCCTGACCATTCAGGCCGGTGCACTCGCAGCTCTGGTCGTGACCCGTCGCGAGCCTCCATTCAAGGGTCGCCGAGCCCTGCCCGGCGGGTTCGTGAGGATCGACGAGAACCTCGAGGCGGCTGCGCGACGTGAGCTCGCAGAAGAGACAGGATTGCGGATCGTTCGCGGCAGCTCGATCCACCTCGAGCAACTCGCCACCTATGGCGACCCCGGCCGAGACCCTCGCCAGCGGGTCGTCACCGTCGCCCACCTCGCTCTGGTTGCCGAGCTGCCCCAGCCTCGCGCCGGCACCGATGCGGCCACCGCATCGATCGAACCGGTTGCCGAGCTCCTAGCGGCAAAGGGGCAAAAGCGCCTCGCCTTCGATCACGATCGCATTCTGCGCGACGGCATCGAGCGAGCGCGAGCCAAGCTCGAGTACTCCACACTCGCCACGACCTTCCTGCCAGACGCGTTCACGATCGGCGAGCTACGCCAGGTCTACGAGGCGGTCTGGGGGACCGAGATCGACCCTCGAAACTTCCACCGCAAGGTCCAAGCATCCGTGGGTTTCGTCGAACCACTCGACGAGACAACAACCCGTGGCGGCGGGCGGCCGGCGATGTTGTTCCGAGCGGGCGATGCGTCCGACCTCTTCCCTCCCCTCGTCCGCCCCCTGATCGGCGACCACCACCACCAACCGCTCTGAGGAAATCAGCCCGCAGAACTGAGGCCTCCGCGCCGCAGATCAAGTGTCAGTCGGGAAGGAGCGGGACGGATCGATCGCGACGACCGACCAACGCCGTGCGGCCAATCGAACGTTTGCCGAAGCGATCGCGGATCTGGTCGACCGCAGCATCGAGCTCGATCGGGCGGCGGTCGTCGAAGTCGAACGCCATCTGCACCGCGGCGTCATCGATCAGGCCGGCGACCGAGATGCCGATCTTGGTGAGCCCGCGCTGTTCGGCTTCGGGCCAGACGACATCGAGGAGGCGACGGGCCTCGAACAGGATCGCCTCGGTGGATGAGGTGGCTTGCACCATCGTGTGCGACCTCGTGGCCTGGGTGAAGTCGCCGAAGCGCAGCCGCAGGACAACGGTGCGGGCCACCCGATCCGCGTTACGCAACCGATGGCTCACCCCGTCGACCACCTCGAGCAGGATGGCGTCGCAATCAAGGCGGACAAGACGCCCCCGCGGGAACGACCGCTGAGATCCGATCGATCGTCGCCGACGGCCGGTGTCGACCCGGCGTGGGTCGCGGTTGTTGGCCAGAGCGTAGAGGTGGTGCCCGGAACCCCGCCCGAGCAGAGCAACAAGGGCAGCCTCGTCGAGTGCCGCGACCTGGGCCACGGTGAAGAGTCCTCGAGCGTTGAGCTTGTGGGCGGTGACCGCACCGACGCCCCACAGCTTCTCGACCGGCAGCGGATGAAGGAAGGCGAGCTCACCGCCGACCGGCACCACCAGCAGGCCATCGGGCTTCGAGACACCGCTCGCCACCTTGGCCAGGAACTTGGTGGACGCCACGCCGACGCTGATCGGTATCCCGACCTCGGCGAGCACCCGTCGCCGCAGGCGCTGGGCGATGCCGACCGGTCCACCTCGAAGACGCCACAGGCCGGTGACATCGAGGAACGCCTCGTCGATCGACATTCCCTCGACCTCGGGAGTGGTGTCGTGGAAGATGTCGAACACGGCCTTGCTGGCTTCGACGTAGGCCGACATGCGCGGTGGCACCTCGATGACCTCGGGGCAGCGACGGCGGGCCTCTCCCCCGCTCATCGCAGTGCGCACGCCATGGGCCCTGGCTTCGTAGCTGGCAGCGAGCACGACACCGCCGCCGACCATCATCGGCCGGTTGCGGAGGGACGGGTCGTCGCGCTGCTCGACCGACGCGTAGAAGGCATCGAGATCGGCGTGGAGGATCGATCGAACCTGCGGAGCGAGAGTCGACGTCATCGAACACATGTTCGCACAGTGTGGAGAGGCCCACAAGCCCCACGTGACAGGCACGACAGGGGTTCGTAGTGTGCCGTTGAAGGCAATCACCACCACATCCATCAACGCAGACACTCAGAGGGACCCTGACATGCGACTCCGATTCGGCACCTTCATGGCGCCATTCCACCCACCCGAGCACAACCCGACATTGGCCCTCGAGGGTGACCTCGAGCTGATCCAGCACATGGACACGCTCGGATTCGACGAGGCCTGGATCGGCGAGCACCACTCCGCCGGCAGCGAGATCATCGCCTCGCCGGAGATCTTCATCATGGCGGCGGCCGAACGCACGAAGAACATCAAGCTCGGCACCGGCGTCGTGTCCTTGCCGTACCACAACCCCCTGTGGGTGGCCGAGCGCATGGTGCTGCTCGACCATCTGACCCGCGGCCGCGTGATGTTCGGCGTGGGACCCGGCGCCCTCCCGACCGACGCTGCCATGCTCGGTCTCGAACCACCCCAGATGCGACCGCTGCTCGAGGAGTACCTCGAGATCGTGATGCACCTGCTCACTTCAGAGGAGCCGATCAGCTACGAGAACGATCGGCTGACGCTGAAGGACGCGCGGCTCCATCTGCGCCCCTACTCCGAGCCGCTGTTCGACATGGCGGTCGCCGCCGTCGCCTCACCGTCGGGCGCCAAACTCGCCGGGAAGTACGGCCACGGCGTGCTCTCACTCGGGGCCACCGTCGCGATCGGTATGGACGTACTGGCCCACCATTGGACCATCCAGGAAGAGACCGCCGCCGCCAACGGCACCGTGGCTGACCGAAACAAGTGGCGCCTCGTCGGCCTCATGCACCTCGCAGAGACCGAGGAGCAGGCCAAGGAGGACGTGAAGTACGGCATCACGCAGTGGTTCCGCTATTTCCAGAACGTAGCTGCCTTCCCGCAGATGGCTGTCGAGGGTGGCGACATCGACGAGATGATCGAATTCGTCAACGGTGGGCTCGGGGTGATCGGCACACCGGAGCAAGCAGTGGAGCAGATCGAGAGCCTTCTCGAGCAGTCGAACGGCGGCTTCGGTGCCTACCTCACGCTCGCTCACAACTGGGCCAACACCGAAGCGACCAAGAAGAGCTACGAGCTGCTGGCTCGCCACGTGATGCCGAGGTTCCAGAGTGGCGGTGGAGGCCTGGTCGCGGCCGCCGAGCGGGCTCAAGCTGTCCGTCCGGAACTGGCCGACAAACAGATGCTCGCTGTCGAGGAGGCCACCGCTCGCTACGAGGAGGAAAAGGGTGCCATCGTCTTGAGCTGACCCCGCCCACACCCGCGTGCGGAGCTCCACCCTCAGTCTGAGGACTGAGGGCCGCAGAACGGGGGTCCGGCTTCGTTCAGGTGGGGTCGGGGCTGCGGCCGACGAAGAACATCCAGAGTCCGCCGACCACGAAGAACACCGCGGCGAACGACAAGACGGCGCTCATGGCACCGCCGACCAGTGGCACCCAATTGAGGGCGTTGCGGATGAGGAACGCAATGACCCCGACGATGATGAGGGTGAGGCCGGGACGATCAACGATGAAACCCATGGAGCGATCCTATGGTCGGGGACAGTTGCGGCCAGCGAACGGCGCCGGAACTCTCCCGGCCCACGGGTCGTTGACTGGTAGTTGAACGGCGCCGACCCGCATCGAGTTCCCGCCAACACGCCACACCGATTCCCAGCACTCGCCGACACGAAAGCACCCCATGGTTGCCACTCTGACCGACATCAGCCCCATCACCTGGGAACACCCAACGGACCGCGCCGCCCTCGGGGCACTCCAGCAGCTACCGGGTTTCGACACCGTTCTCCGCAAGGCGATCGGCATGTTCGGCGAACGAAACATCCGCATGAGCTATCAGGCCGAGGCGGTCAAGGTCGGTCCATCGCAGTATCCGGACATCCACGAACAACTCCTGCGGGTCTGCGGCGTTCTCGACACCGAAGCGCCGCCGCTCTACATCTCCCAGACACACCTGGCGAACGCCGGAGCGGTCGGCATGGACCGTCCGTTCATCGTGCTGAACTCCTCGCTGATCGAACTGCTGAAGCCACGCGAGATGAGGGCGGTCCTCGGCCACGAGGTCGGCCACATCATGAGTGGCCACGCGCTCTACCGCACGCTCTTGTTCCTCCTGCTCGACTACGCCAGACCATCGGTCCCCCTGCTCGGCCAAGCGGTCCTGCCCATCACGCTGGCCCTCCAGGAGTGGAGCCGAAAGGCCGAAATCTCCTGCGATCGGGCGGGTCTACTCGCCACCCAGAATCCCACGGCCTCTTACGGTCTGCTCGCGGCAATGGCCGGCGGCATCCGAGGCCGCAAGGGCGAGATCGATCTCCCGTCCTTCCTGGCCCAGTCAGACGAATACCTGGACGCCGACGGTCTCGACGCCTACTACAAATTCATGTCTACGCTCGGACGGTCGCACCCGTTCCCTGTCGTCCGCGTTGCCGAGCTGCGCACCTGGATCGGCAGCGGTGCCTACGACGCCATCGTTGACGGCGACTACGTCCGTCGAGCCGACGAGCACCAGTACCTCGAGGATCTCAACGAGGCTCGCCGCAACTTCTCCGACACTGCGTCCAAGGTCTTCGAAGACACTGAGCAGTACGTCAACAGCGCACTCCTGGGGTTCGCCGAAAGGGCCGCAGGCCTTCTGAAGTAGCACGTTGGCCACTGTGCAAACAGTGACTTCGTCCCCTGGCAGCCGAGCCGGTCCAACACGATGATCCAAACATGTCTCGACGACGGCGCCGACGCCACACAGCACGGACTGCGAGTCAAGGTCGCGATTGACGACCGGGATCAAGCGGTCGGCATGATCCAGCACCTGCCCATCGAGGCGGCACCAGCGGATGGCGTTGGTCTCTACATGATCCTGTGCATCTGGGTGCACGGCTGCGACGAAGGGATCGGCGATGTCCAGCGTCGAGGCATCGGCTCAGCGTTGCTCGAAGCCGCCGAGGTCGACGCAAGAGACCTGGGGGCCACAGGCATGGCGGCCTGGGGTCTCAGGATCCCCGTATGGACGCGGGCCTCCTGGTTCAAGAAACACGGATACCGGGCCGCAGACAACCAAGCCGGCCGCCAGCTCGTGTGGAAGCCGTTCACACCATACGCTTGCGAACCGAGCTGGATCCCGAGCAAATGGCAAGCAAGGCAGACCTCCTGCACTACGGGCACACTGACGAGGTGTTCGTCGACGGCAAGCCTGTGCAACGAGGAGCTCCTCCGAGCTACGGGCAGATCAAGAAGAAGATCGAGAAACGGCTGCACCGCCTTGCCCGGTGACCGCAGCCTCATGGACCGCGGCTCGATGAAGGCGGTCGGATGACGGCGGCCCACCAGACTGTGCCGGCCGCACCCGTTCGGCCGCTCCTCCGCGGCTGGAGTCATACCGCCGCGTTCGTGATCGCCATCCCGGCTGGGATCGTGCTCCTCCTACAGGCCGACCATGCCCTGACCAGAGCGGCCGCGGCAATCTACGCCACAACCGTTGTCTTGAGCTTCGGCACCTCCGCCGCCTATCACCGCTTAGCCCGGTCCCCGAGGGCAACGGCGATCATGCAGCGCCTCGACCACTCGATGATCTACCTGTTGATCGCCGGAACATATGTGCCGGCCTGCCTCGTCGGGCTTCCGCCGCGTTGGGGCATCCCGTTGTTGTCGGTGGTCGGGGTCGGCGCTGTGACCGGCATCGTCCTGAAGCTCGCCGCGTTCCACCGAGTCCAGTGGCTCTCGTACTCCCTGTACCTGGTGATCGGTTGGGCCGCCGTCGGAGCCCTTCCCGGCATGATCCGATATCTCCCAACGGCACCGCTTCTCCTGATCATGGGCGGCGGCCTGCTGTACACGCTCGGCTTTCCCGTTCTCATGCGGAAGCGCCCAGACCCATGGCCCCGCGTGTTCGGATATCACGAGATCTGGCACGTCCTGACGATCCTCGCAGCGACCCTGCACTTCGGAGCCGTCGCTCTGCTTGTGACCTGAACCTTGTGACGTGAACCTTCTGACCTGAAGACGGACTTCGGGCCCTGTCACGCAACGGATCCGACTGACATAGTCGAAGTGACCACTGCTTGACGACTGGGGACCGCAATGCCCACCGACCACTCGACCAACGCCACCGACGGATCAATTGTCGGCCGAGGCGAGACCGATCATCTGCTCGTACCGCTGTTGGATGCTGTTCGAAGCGCGCCCGACCGACCGATGGTCTCGGTGCGCCGCGGTGACGCGTTCGTCGATCGCTCTGCCGCTGAGGTGTGGCAGCGTGTCGAGGCTCTGGCTCGTGGCCTGGTCGCTCGCGGAGTCGAGATCGGAGACCGGGTCGCGCTGATGTCGTCGACCCGTCTCGAGTGGCTAGAAGTCGATCTCGCGATCAACGCCGCCGGGGCAGTAACCGTGCCGATCTACGACACATCGTCCGCCGAGCAGATCGAATGGATCCTGGCCGACAGCGGAGCAAAGGCGATGGTGTGTGAGACCAGAGCAATGCGCGACCTCGTTTCCGCGGACTCGCCATGCACCCACCTGCTCACCATCGACGATGGCGATCTCGATTTGCTGGTGGCCGACGGCGTTCCTGTCGATCCAGGAGAAGTGGCCAAGCGGATCGAACAGCTCCGCTCTGGGTCGGTGGCGACGCTGATCTACACATCGGGAACGACCGGCCGGCCGAAGGGTTGTGTCTTGACCCACGGCAATCTTCGGTCGAACGTCCACCAGATCACCGATGCGCTCGGTGACTCCATCGGGCCGTCGGACACGGCCCTCGTCTTCCTCCCGCTCGCGCACATACTCACCAAGACCACGGTCGAGTTCGCGCTCGATCGCGGCGTCCGCATCGCGTTCGGCTCGTCCATCGCCGAGCTCCCGAACGAGTTCGTGATGGTGAAGCCGACAGTGATCTCGTCAGTGCCTCGGATCTTCGAGAAGGTCTTCGCCAAAGCGCAACACACTGCCGCAACCGAGAAGAAGACGCGCATCTTTGATCACGCAGCAGAGGTCGCCGGCCGCTGGTCTCGACAACGAGCAGCGGGCCGACTGTCGTTGCTGACACGAGCGGAGCACGCAGTCTTCGATCGACTCCTCTACTCCAAGATCAAGGCCGGATTCGGTGGGGAGCTCCGAATGGCGTTCTCCGGAGGCGGTCCTCTCGGCGAGAGGCTCTGCTCGTTCTTCGATGGGATCGGAGTCCGAATCTACGAGGGTTACGGCCTCACCGAGACCAGCCCCCTCCTGACGATCAATCGGACAGTCGGTTGGAAACCGGGCACCGTGGGGTTGCCCGCGGCAGGCACCGACATCATCGTCGCCGACGACGGTGAACTCCTCGTCACCGGACCTCAAGTGTTCAGCGGCTACTGGCAGAACGATGAGGCGACCGCTGAATCCTTCGACGAGGACGGCAGATTCCGCACCGGCGACATCGGCGAATTCGACAGCGACGGGTTCCTTCGGATCACCGGCCGAAAGAAGGAACTGATCGTCACGTCCGCCGGCAAGAACGTCGCCCCGCAGCCGCTGGAAGACAGAATCCGATCCCATCGTCTCGTGAGCCAGGCCATGGTCATCGGAGACAATCAGCCGTTCGTGTCTGCACTCATCACGATCGATGAAGACTCGATCGTCGATTGGCGAGCCGAGGAAGATCTCGAGCACCTCCAGATGAGCGACGTACTGAGTTCTGATGCGCTGCTGGCCGAGATCCAGCAGGCGGTCGATTCCGCCAATGCGTCCGTTTCGAGAGCCGAGTCGATTCGCGAGTTCCGCATCTTGCCCAGAGACTTCTCGCTGGATCGAGGCGAGGTGACGCCGACCATGAAGGTCCGACGCTTGGCCGTCCAGGAGAACTGGGCGCACATCATCGACACGATCTACGCACCGACCCCTCGCCTTTGACGACCAACAGAATTTGCGGAGACGATGAACCACCCAACAGACACCGAGGCGATCGAGCGGCTTAATCCGACGGACGCGACGCTGTGGGAAATCCAGCGGGACCCAGAACTCAGAACAACGATCGTCGCGCTCGCCGTGCTCGATCGATGTCCGCATTGGACCGCCCTGACGGCAGCAGTCGAGCACGCGGTGGCGACGATCCCGAGGCTGCGACAACGTGTCGTAGAAGGCCCACTCGGGTTGGGTCGCCCCCACTGGCAGGCGTCCCAACCCGAACTCGACTTCCACCTCCGCCGAATCGGTGTGCGCAGCGCCGGCGGACTGCGCGACGTGCTCGACACCTGTGGCACCTTGGCGGGAGAAGGTTTTGATCCTGATCGACCCCTGTGGGAGATGGTGTTGATCGACGGATGGGACGACCGTCGAGCGGCTCTCGTTCTCAAGGTGAGCCACACGCTGACCGACGGCCTCGGCGGCGTTGGGTTGCTGGAAGCAATCGGCGAAGAAGGCACCTCCACCACTGACGGTCGGGATGCCAGCAAGACCAACAATCGCTCCATGCTCGGGACGATCGCGCAGCTGGCATCTCTGCCTGCTCAGGCGGCGTCAGCTCTGCTCGCCTCGAGCGCCCATCCGGTGCAGTCTGTTCAGCAGACCATCAAGGGAGCCGGGTCCGCCGTACGTCTCGTGAAGCCATCCGGTCCACCGTTGTCGAGCCTCACCGCGGACAGAGGCATGGATCGCTGGACAGGGGTGAGCGAGCTTGCGGTCGATCGACTCCGGGCGTCCGCCCATCGTGGCGGAGGGACGATCAACGATGCGTTCATCACCATCGGGCTGCGAGCACTGGCGGAGTATCACCGATCGTTCGGCGCAGAAGACGCAGCGTTCCGTGTCACGATGCCGATCAGCTTCCGAACCGAATCCGATGCGTCAGGCGGCAACCAATGGACCCCGGCTCGGCTCGTCCTGCGCGCCGACCTCGATGCTCACCCGTACACCGACATGGCTCGGCACCGAGAACGACTCCGGACGGCACGCAACGAGCCGTCGGTCGGCTTCAGCCAGACGATGGCAGCTGCTCTGCATGAACTCCCGTCGAGTCTGACCATCGGCATCGTGTCCGGCATGGCGAAGGGCTCTGACCTCGTCATGACGAACGTCGCCGGCCTCACGAAGCCACTGCGGATCGCAGGTGCCGTTGTCGAAAGTTTGTATCCCTTTGCTCCAGCCACGGGTGCCGCCCTCAACATCGGCTTGATGTCGCATCTGGACGCAGCGTGCGTTGGCTTCACCATCGACACCGCAGCCGTGACCGACCCCGAAGGGCTCGTTCACCACTTCGAAGCTCAGGCTGCCGACTTCCTTCGGCGACGCAAGGCACCGACTGTTCGAGCTAGCGCACCAACTCGGAAGAACCGTGAATGACCTCGTGCTGCCGTCGGCGTTGGCCGAGGTCGCCGGTGTCGGCCGCTGACAAGATCGAACGAGAGTGACGAAACGGTCCCGGCGGCTAGCTTGCGTTCATGGCCTCAAACGAAACGTCCAGCTGGGACGTCCTCATCGACCGCAACGATCTCCACCGCACGAGCATCGCCAAGGCGTCGCCTCGACCGCTCGGCGACGCGCAGGTCCGCCTGCACATCGATGCGTTCGGGCTGTCGGCGAACAACATCACGTACGCCGCCTACGGCGACATGATCGGCTACTGGGGGTTCTTCCCGGCCGACGAGGGAGACGACGGAACGAACTGGGGCCGCGTCCCCGTCTGGGGTTTCGCCGACGTCGTCGAATCCAATCTGCCGAGCCTGCCGGTCGGCGAGCGCATCTACGGCTACCTGCCGATGTCGACCGAACTCGTCGTCGAGCCGACACGAGTCAACGACGGCGGCTTCTTCGACGCCAGCGCCCACCGGGCGGCTCTGCCTGCCACCTACAACCGCTATTCACGCTCGTCTGGCGACCCCAGCTACGTTGTCGAACTCGAGGACGAACAGATGCTGCTACGTCCGCTCTTCTTCACCTCGTTCCTGATCGACGACTTCCTCGACGACAACGACTTCTTCGCCGCACCGACCGTGATCGCCACGAGCGCCTCGAGCAAGACCGCCTTCGGAACGGCAGAACTCTTGAGCAAACGGGAGGGCATCACGGTGATCGGACTCACTTCGCCGGGCAACGTCGAGTTCTGCCAGAACCTCGGAACCTACGATCAGGTCTTCACCTACGACCAAGTGCTCGACGTCGACAACAGCCCGCTCGACGCAGACACGCCGTCGGTCCTGATCGACTTCGCCGGCAACCGTTCGGTGATTGCGTCCGTGCACGCTCGCCTCGGCGATCAGCTTCGCCACTCGGCAGTCATCGGCGGCACGCACTGGGACGCCGAAGCGAGCGCCGAGCCGCTCGCAGGACCGGAGCCGACCTTCTTCTTCGCCCCGACACAGATCGAGAAGCGTCACGCCGAGTGGGGTGCAGCCGAGCTCGACGCCCGTCTGGGAGCTGCGTGGGCGCCATTCGTCGAACGGTCGAAGCAACTCCTGACTGTCGAGCACAGCCACGGGCCGGAGTCGGTCGTCGAGCGTTTCCTGGAGCTGCTCGATGGGACGACGCCACCGTCGGTGGCGCACATCCTCCACCCGTGAGCAGCCTGAGCTGATGAGCATCCAACAGGGCGAGTCGATCGTCGCGTTCTGGCATCGGTGCCTCGTTGCCATCGGCGAGCCGGAGAGACCACTGCCCCCAGTCGAACAGTTCGGGGATTCGCCGGAGTTGGCGGACGAACTGCTCGGCCTCGTTCTTGATGGCCCGAAGCGAGCCACGGCCTCTTTGGTCGCGGAGTACGAGTACGAAGGCGAGCCCGTTCCCTCACTCGGGGATCGGTGGATCGTGGTCGATGGTCTGGGCGAACCACGGGCCGTGCTGCAATCGACCGATGTGCGGATCGGGCCGCTGTCAAGTGTCGACGCCGAGTTCGCCTGGGACGAAGGCGAAGGCGACCGAACCGTCGAGGACTGGCTTCGCGCCCACCACGGATGCTTCGAGCGCTTCTTGCCCACCATCGGGGTCGAATTCGACCCCGGCATGCCCACGGTGTTCGAACGTTTCCGGATCGTCTACTCCGAGCCGGCCGACTGACAGCGAACCGTGCTGGAGACATGCCGGCCGGAAGCGGTGCCGGCTGAAAACGCGAGAGAGCGGCGTTCCGGTCGAGCTGGCTCTGATGACCGAATAAATCGGTCCCCGTACGCCGGGTCGACGCAGCCGTAGTGGCCGGAACACCGCGTCTCGATACCGACCATCATGATCCTCTGGAGCGCCGCGCGCAAGGGTCGATTCGGTGACAAATTCGCGACGCGGCGTCGTCTCCTTGCACGGCCGTATCGTCACACGTCCAGAACGATGGTGACCGGGCCGTCGTTCACGATCTCGACCGACATCTCGGCCCGGAATCGACCCGTGGCAACGCTCCCGCCGAGGTCACGCAAACAGCGACAGACCTGTTCGATCAGCGGCTCGGCGACCTCCGGTCTCGCCGCAGCCATGAAGCTCGGGCGATTGCCCTTCCTGGCATCGCCGTACAGCGTGAACTGGCTGACGACGAGCACCTCGCCACCGACATCGCCGAGCGCGAGATTCATCCTCCCGTCGTCGTCTTCGAAGACACGCAGCTTCCACAGCTTGTCTGCCATCCGCACTGCTTCGGCTGCTGTGTCGTCATGGGTCACGCCCACCAACACACACAGGCCGGCACCGATGGCGCCGATCGTCTCGCCGTCGACCGAAACCTCGGCCCGCTCCACCCGCTGGATGACCGCTCGCATCGACGCAGTCTGCCGCAATCGACCGGCCACCAGGGGGAACCCACCCACGTGGCGACCGTCCACCGCTGGGCGTGTGCGATCCTGCTCAGCGGGGCCGCGGGGAACTCGCCATAGCCTTACAGCGTTGTGACAGAGGCGTCTCGAGCCGACGTCGCCAGAAAGAACGTGATGACGACCAACCCCGACCCCGACGCACCGCTGCGCCTCGCCTATCTCTCATATCGGTCGAAACCCACCGTTGGCGGACAGGGCATCTACACCCGACACCTCACGAAGGCCCTCGCCGACCTCGGCCATCACGTCGAAGTGTTTTCCGGCCAGCCGTACCCCGAGCTCGACGAACGCATCGGCCTCACGAAGCTGCCGAGCCTCGACATCTTCAACGACACCTACCCCGGACGGTTTCCGGCCTACTGGGAGATCAAGACCAGGGCCGACATCCTCGAGCTGGCGACCTTCAGCACCGGCCAGTTCCCTGAGCCCCTCGCATTCAGCTATCGGGCGCTCAAAGTCCTGAAACAGCGGTCCGGCGAATTCGATCTGGTCCATGACAATCAGTGTCTCGGCTACGGAATCCTCGGAATCGACAAGCTGATCCCGACCCTCGTCACCCTGCACCATCCGATCACGGTCGACCGCCGCCTCGAGATGGAGGCCGCTCCCAACTGGCGAAAGCGTCTCAGCGTCGGGCAGTGGTACGGATTCGTGAAGATGCAGGGCCGTGTCGCGAAACGCATGCCGCGCATCGTCGTGGTCTCGGAGAACTCGATCCAGGACATCCACGACGACATGGGCGTCGACCTCGAGCGCATGCGTCTCGTCCACGTCGGCGTCGATCCTGATCTGTTCAAGCCGATCGCCGGCGTCGAGCGCATCCCGGGGCGACTCATCACGACCGCTTCGGCCGATGTCGAGCTCAAGGGCCTCAAGTTCCTGCTCGAGGCCATGGCGAAATTGCGTACCGAACGCGATGTCAGCCTCACGGTGATCGGTCGGGCCAAGCCGGGCGGGCCATCGGCGGAGATGATCGAGCGGCTCGGCCTGGGCGAGCACATCCAGTTCGTCACCGGTGTCCCCGATCAGCGCATCGTGGAGCTGTACGCCGAGTCCGAGTTGGCCGTCGTCCCATCGCTCTACGAGGGCTTCTCGCTGCCGGCAATCGAGGCCATGGGATCGGGCACGCCGCTGGTCGCCACCGACGGCGGGGCGCTCCCCGAGGTCACCGGCATCGACGGCGAGACCGTGCTGCGCTGCAAGGCCGGCGACGTCGACTCGCTGCGGGTGGCGCTCGAACGGGGCCTCGACGACCCGGACCTCCGCGACCGGATCGGCGCGGCGGGTCGTGAGCGGGTCAGTGAGCTCTACACGTGGCGACAGACCGCGGTTCGCACCGTGGAGCAGTACCGCGAGGTCATGGCGATGCGGGCCTTCGAGACGTCGAACCACGAGGCCGTCTGATGCTCACCGTCGACTACGACCGCCTCGGGCTCGAACCGGGCATGCGAGTGCTCGACCTCGGTGCCGGTTTCGGCCGCCATGCGTTCGAAACCGCTCGGCGTGGCGCGTCCGTCGTCGCCGCCGACCTCGCGTTCGACGAGATGAAGGCCACCCAGGACACGTTCGCCGCGATGTTCCTCGAGGGCGAACTCCCAGAAGGTCTGACCACCGTGACGGTGCAGGCCAACGGTCTCACCCTTCCGTTCGCCGACGGCTCGTTCGACCGCATCATTGCCAGCGAGGTGCTCGAACACGTCCCGGACGACCTCGGCGTCATGACCGAACTGTTCAGAGTGCTCGCTCCCGGCGGCCGTCTCGCCGCCACCGTGCCCGCCCAGCTGCCGGAGCAGGTCTGCTGGTGGATCAACGACGCCTACCACGCGCCGAAATCTGTGGGCGGCCACGTGCGGATCTACGGTCAACCCGAACTCCGGATGAAGCTGGCATCGGTCGGCTTCGAGCCCGGCGATTCGCACCGCGCCCATGCCCTCCACAGCCCGTACTGGTGGCTCAAGTGCGCCGTCGGCCTCGACAACGAGGACAACTTCCTGGTGAAGCAGTACCTCAAGCTGCTGACCTGGGACATCGTGGAGGCGCCGGCGCTCACCCGCACAGCCGAGCGCATCCTCAACCCCGTTCTCGGCAAGTCCGTGGTCATCTACGCCGACCGTCCGGGGTCGACCGGCCTCGCCGGGAACGACGCCGACCGAACGCTCGCCAACGCATGATGCAGCTTCCGTTCGTCGACGGACTGCTCACAACCGCCGACCTCCGGTTGTCGGCGGAGACCATCGTCGACCTCCAGCTTCCGAACGGGATGATCCAGTGGTACCCCGGCGGTCACGCCGACCCATGGAACCACGTCGAGACGGCAATGGCGCTCAGCACCTGCGGCTTCGCCGACCAAGCCGAGCTCGCCTATCGCTGGCTGGCCGACATCCAGCGGCCAGACGGCAGCTGGCACAACTACTACACCGCCGACGGCATCGAGGACTCGAAACTCGACTCCAACTGCATCGCCTACATCGCCGCCGGCGTCTGGCATCACTACCTCGCCACGGGCGACCGGGAGTTTCTCGCCGACTACTGGGACGTGGTCGAACGTGCCATCGAGTTCGTCCTCGATCTGCAGACGAAGCGAGGCGAGATCATCTGGGCCAGACACGCCGACGGCAAACCGTGGAGCTATGCCCTCCTGACCGGGTCGTCGTCGATCTGTCACAGCCTCCGGTGCGCCGCCTGGGTCGCAGAGGCGCTCGAACGCCCTCGACCGCACTGGGTCGAGGCACGTGACCGTCTGACCAGCGTGATCGCCAACCACCCGAATGCCTTCGAACCGAAGGCTCGATGGGCCATGGACTGGTACTACCCAGTGCTCACCGGTGCAGTGGTTGGCGACGATGCCGCAAAGATGCTGAGCAAGGGGTGGGAGACCTTCGTGATGCCGGGCAAGGGCGTTCGGTGTGTGTCCGATCGGCCGTGGGTGACGGCGGCCGAGACCTGCGAGTGTGCGCTCGCCCATCTGGCCGTCGGTGAGCGTGCGACCGCTCTGACGATGTTCACCTGGGTACAGGCGCTGCGCGATCGAGACGGCAGCTACTTCACCGGAATGGTGTTTCCCGAGCTCGTCCACTTCCCCGACCAGGAGCGAAGTGCGTACACGGCGGCGGCCGTGATCCTGCTGGCCGACGCCCTCCACGGCGTCAACCCCACAAGCACGCTCTTCACCCACCACTGACCGCCCACCACCAACCACTGATCCGGGCAGGCGCCAACCCGAGGTTTGGGCCATGCATTTCCGGGGGTCATGGCCTCGGGTTCGTTGCGGTCATGTCGGCAGCGCTGCCGTATCGTCGAATCATGCGTATTGGAATCAACGGCTCCGGCCTGCTCGCCCGTCCCGACATAGCCACGATCACCGACGACATCGCGGCCATGGAACGGGCGGGATTCGACTCGTATTGGTTGGCCCAGACCGGGCTCGTCGATGCCCTGACCACGCTCGCCCTGGCCGGACCGAAGACCTCGAACATCATGCTCGGTACCGCCGTCGTCCCGACCTGGCCCCGTCATCCTCAGGCACTCGCAGCTCAGGCACTCACCGCACAAGCCGCCACCGATGGACGCATCGTGCTCGGCATCGGACTCGGCCATCAGATGTCGGTGGAGGGCAACTGGCGGATGACATGGGAGAAGCCGATCCGACACATGCTCGACTACCTCGATGTGCTGCAGCCACTTCTGACCGAGGGCAAGAGTGACGTCACCGGCGATGTCTGGAGCTTCTTCGGCGAGTTCGCCAGGCCGACCGAGGAACCGCCTGCGGTCATGCTCGCCGCCCTCGGCGACCAGATGCTGAAGATCGCCGGCAAACGCACCGACGGCACCATCCTGTGGTGCGTCGGGCCGAAGACGCTCGAGCAGCAGATCGTGCCCAAGATAAACGACGCCGCCGCGTCGGCGGATCGCCCGACGCCCTCGGTCGTCTGCAGCCTGCCGGTGTGGGTCACCGACGATGCCGACGCCGCACGGGCCATGGTCGCCAAGACACTCACGATCTACGGTCAATTGCCGTCCTACCGAGCCATGCTCGACATCGAAGGAGTCGACGGACCGGCCGACATCTCGCTGATTGGAAGCGCCGAGCAGATCAAGGACGGCGTGGCCACGATCGCAGCCTCAGGGGCGACTGATTTCACCGCAGTGATTCCAACCCCCGACCCCGACGAGCGGGCGGCCACGATCGAGGCGCTCGCAGCGACCGTGAGCTGATCGGTCGACCCGCCGAACCAACACTGCTCTGCCGACGAGAGCTCGACTTCGGCTACGAGAGCTCGGCGAGGAATGATGAAACGGCATCATTGACGATGCCAGGGTGGCTCATGTTCGGCGCGTGCGCCGCTCCCTCGACCGGGACGAATCCACGGCAGTCTGGCAGCGCTGCAGCTACGGCCTGACCGTGGTCGAGCGGGATGGCCTGATCAGCGGTGCCGTGAATGACGAGCGCCGGGCAGGTGATCTCCCCGAGCCGATCGGTGACATCGTCACGACTCAGCAACGTCTGCCCCGTGATGTCGAGCGGGCTGGTGCCACGCCGAGCCCGCCACTTCGGAATCCATTCGGCCGCCAGATCCTCGGTCCCGAGGATCAGGCCGGCCACGTTCTGCAGGACTGCCTCGAACACCTCGTCGTCATCGCCGGTGACGGCCGCCAGCATCGCGCCGTACCCCTCGAGCACCTCAGGCGGGTCGACGGCGGCGTCGGAATCGATCAGCACCATCGCCCGCACGCGATCGGGATGAGCGAGCGCACCGCGCAGAGACAAGAATCCTCCCTGGGACATTCCCACCCACACCGCCCGATCGATGCCGAGCGAATCGAGCAGTCCTGCGGCGTCGTCTGCCGAGTCCCAGTAGCTGAAGTGGTCGGGGGCCGGGGTGTCACCAAACCCGCGCTCGTCCCACCGGATACAGCGGTACTCATCGCCGAATCGTTCGACCTGAGCGTCGAACATGCTGTGATCCATCATGAAGCCGTGACTGAAGATGATGGCGGGACCGTCTCCACCTGAGTCCTCGTATCGAATGGGGATGCCATTGACCTGTGCGGTTGCCATGGCGTAACGCTAGACGCGTCGTCGGTGTCGCTGCCCGGCAACCGGAGGCTGTGACCCCCGAAAATGCATGGCACGAACCTCGGGTTTGCACCGTCTGGGACGGCACCGTCTGGGACTGCGCTGTCTAGGTCAGGTGCGCTGGAGGACCCGCAGCGAGCCGACTGACCACAGCTCGGCGAATCGGCCAGACGCCAGCGCCGGAAGATAAATCTGCTCGTACGGCGGCCGCCCACCAGCCGCCGGATCCGCAAAGACGTCGTGGATTGCCAGCAAGCCACCCTCGGCGACGTGGGGCGTCCACAGCTCATAGTCGAGCCGGGCCGGCTCTGCGCCGTGACCTCCATCGATGAACAGAAGCGACAGCGGAGTCGACCACGAACCGGCAACTCGAGGCCCGTCGCCGACCACGGCAACGACGACTTCTTCGAGCCCGGCGTCGAAAACCGTGCGACGAAAAACGGGCAGCGTGTCCATTCGACCCGTCACAGGGTCGACCAGATCGGGTTCGTGGTGTTCCCATCCAGCCTGGTTCTCCTCCGAACCGCGGTGATGGTCGACGCAGAACAACGTGCTGTCGCCACGCCGCCGCACCGCCGCACCGATGTAACACGCCGATTTCCCACAGTAGGAACCGATCTCCAACATCGTCCCTGCAGGGGCATCGAGCGCCGCTCGCCACAGCGCCACACCCTCGTCCTTCGGCATGAACCCGCGGGCCGCCTCCGCCGTCGCCCGCTCCGAAGCGGGCATCTCTTCGATCGAACCAGTACTCACACACCGACCCCGTCGACGGTGGACGTCGGGCTGGCGAACAGACGGTCGAGCAGGAAGAACTTCGCCACCCACACGATGAAGTAGCCGATCAGGCTGGCGAAGTTCACGGCCAACCCAGCACCGAAGGCGGCATCGGCACCGGCCGCCATCCCGGTCGACACGACGAGGCCGGCCACGGTGATGGCCCAGAACGGAAGCACCTGTCGCCGAACGTCGTGGCGCCCGTTGACCTCCCAGACCCACGCCCGACTCAGGAGGTATGCAGGAATCGACATCACACCGGCAGCAAACATGTTCGCCACACCTCCGGACCACCCCCACACGCTGTTGGCGAGGTACAGAAAGGTCTGGTGCCCGGTGAAGTTGAAGGCCGACACCAACAGATAGCGCCTAGCCATCTTGGCCTTCGGCGAAGCGAGATCAGTCGTTGGGAACGGCACGCAGCGAGGCTAGCTGCGCAATCTGACGCTCTCTCCCACCGGCACCATCCGCATCGTGACGTCGCAACGCTGCCGAGTCTGAGCAGAATGGTCGCCTATGTCCCAGTCCGCGGTCGACGACCTCCTCGATCTGCTCGATCTCGAGCAGATCGAACAGAACCTCTTCCGGGGTGAAAGCCCCGATGAGAAGCGCCAACGAGTCTTCGGCGGCCAAGTGGCTGGTCAAGCCCTCGTGGCGGCCACACGCACCGTTGCGAGCGGCCTCGTGCATTCGTTGCACGCCTACTTCCTCCGTCCCGGCGATCCGACGATCCCGATCGTCTACGAGGTCGAACGGATTCGCGACGGGCGCTCGTTCACGACCCGCCGCGTCGTGGCGATCCAGCACGGACAATCGATCTTCCACCTGTCCGCCTCGTTCCACTCGCCTGAGGTCGGCATCGAGCACCAGAGTTCACCGCCTCCCGATCTCCCGGCCCCGGAGAGCTTGCCAACCTTCCTCGAGCGGAACCTCGAGCACAAGGTGCAGATGGGTGATTGGTACAGCCGACCCCGGCCGATCGACACTCGCGTCGTCCCTGGGGACCACGGCGATCTCGAACAGTGCATCTGGATGCGGGCCGACGGTGAACTGCCCGACGACATCGTCGTCCACCAGTGCGTCCTCACCTACGCGTCGGACATGACACTGCTCGACAATGTGATTCGCCCCCACGGCCGCTCCTTCATGGACGGAACGATGATGATGGCCAGCCTCGACCATGCCATGTGGTTTCATCGCCCCTTCCGAGCAGACGAGTGGTTCCTCTATGCCCAGGACACACCCACGGCGTCAGCCGCTCGCGGCCTCGCCCGCGGCCAGATCTACCAGAATGGGAATCTCGTGGTTTCGGTAGTTCAGGAAGGGCTCGTCCGCGAGCTCGCACCGAGAGGCGACCATCGATGAGGCTCAAAGGCGGAACGACACGGCGACGACTGGCGACCCTGGCCGCACTCGCGGTGCTGGCATCGTCGTGCTCGATCACCTCGTTCGAGGAACGGCAGGCCGAGATCGATCGCGAAGAGGCGGAGTCCACCGCACCGTCCGACGTCGCGAGCGGAGCAGCAACGGAAGTCCTTCGCGGTCCGGTCATGCTCGACGAAGCGCCCGGCGGTGGCGCCGACGATCCGGTGTGGGCGGACCTCGATCTCGAGACGGTGGTCATTGCGGAGTACGAAAGCCCGATCACGTTGAAGTCCCGATCGGGGACCAACGATCTCTACGTCGCCCAACGCAACGGCATCGTCCGGCGGATCCAGCGCACCTTCACAGGGAATGGCACCGAGCGAATCACGTCAGACACGAGCGTCGTCCTGGATCTGTCCGAGACAGTGTCCCTCGAAGGCGAGCAGGGCCTGCTCGACATCGATTTCTCGCTCGACGGACGTCTCTTGTATGTCAGCTACACCGACCTCGACGGCTCATCCGTCGTCGCAGAGTACGACATCGCCCGCAGCAGTACTGCCAATGCGAACTCTCGCCGCGAGCTGCTGCGCATCCCACAACCAGCCAGCAATCACAACGGCGGCAGCCTCGCCATCGGGGTCGATGGATTCCTCTACATCGGCATCGGTGACGGCGGGGGCAGCGGTGACCCTGACGGCAACGGCCAGAACACCGAGACCTTGCTCGGAACGATCTTGCGCATCGATCCCGTAGCGACCGAAACTGCTGCCTACCTGATCCCCGATGGCAATCCTTTCGCATTCGACGGTGGCGGCGCACCGGAGATCTTCCTCTACGGCGTGCGAAATCCTTGGCGATTCTCCTTCGATCTCCCCACGGGCGACATGTGGATTGCCGACGTTGGCCAGAACGCATTCGAAGAAATCAATCACTTGACCGCGTCGACGGGTTTCGGGGTCGGAGCAAACCTGGGCTGGAACCGCTTGGAGGCGTTCGACCCATATGAGGGCGGGACACCCCCGCCATCGAGCACGGTGCCGGCGTTCGCCTACGCCCACGAGAACGGTCGCTGCTCGGTCACCGGCGGTCATGTCTACAGGGGCGAGGTCATTCCGCTGCTCCTGGGCGTGTACGTGTTCGGCGACTACTGCACCGGCGAAGTCTTCGGACTCACCACTGGTGCGGAGACCATCGTCCGCCCGTTGACGTTCGAAGCCCCGGACAGCCAGTTGGTGTCGATCGGGCAGGGGCCGGCCGGCGAGCTCTACCTCGTCTTGTCCGGCGGCGAGATTCGCCGGGTCCAGCCGACTCCGGCCGTCGAGGAGGAGTAGACGTCACCTTCATTGGCGCGATCGAACACATGTTCGATACTGTTGATCGATGAACCCACCCCCTGAACCACCGTTCACCGATCTGACCCGCAGCGAACGACCGGCCACCGCCGAGGAGTGGGAGCAGATTCGGCGGTCGGTCGCGATGCTGCCGCCCGGCGCCTGGGCAATGCGCCGAGAACAGACGCTCCACACCCTCGGCACACTGCTCGCGAGCCTCCACGCAGCCTCGAAGCGGTAGCGTTGCGTCGATGGGCGACCCCGAACGATCCCCATTCGGAGCATCCCGGGCCCCGTCCATCGACGGCGTGTACAACGTCCGCGACATCGGTGGCTTCCGGACCGCGGGCGGTGCCATCGTGTCATCCGGTCGCGTGTTCCGGTCAGCCGCACTCGACGAGATCAGCAACATCGGGCTCGACCAACTTCGGGTGTTCGGTCTCCGAACGGTGCTCGATCTCCGCTCGGCAGCCGAGGTGGAACACAACGGGCGCTTTCCCGTCGACCGCTTCCCGGTTCGATGGGAGCATCTTCCTTCAGGCGTCGGACCACCTACGAGCGCAGACAATCGCAGCCAACACCTCCTCGACCACCCCGATCCGATGGCACCGATGTACCGCCAGATCATGCTCACCGCCGGAGCCGAGTTCGCCAGAGGAATCCGCATCCTGGCCGATCCGGCCAACCACCCCACTGTGGTGCACTGCACCTCAGGCAAAGACCGGACTGGCATGTTCGTCCTGGTCTTGCACCTGACGCTCGGCGTCTCGCTCGACAATGCCATCACTCACTACCATCAGGATCAGGCCACCACCGACCGTGCTGCAGCCGACATGGTCCGTCGCTTCCCTCAGATGGGCGAGCTCCCACCGGAGAAGATGCGCAGGATGGCGGGCACGAACACCCGCTGGGTGACGGGCGCCCTCGCTGCCATTGGCGGTGAACAGGCCGTTCCTGCGTGGCTGGCGTCGCATGGCTGCGACCCGCACGCGCAGGCCCGCCTGAAGGCTGCACTGACCACCGTCTGAGCGGCCATCGGCGATCCCGATTCGGCGACTCCGCCGTCGCTGTCAGTCGGACAACTCGTAGCGATACACGTTGGTCGATCGCTGCACGAACCCGATCCTCTGGTAAAGACGGTTCGCCGCTTCCCGGCTGGGCCGCGATGTCAGATCGACTGTGGCAGCACCGGCGGCGCGAGCTCGCGAAAGCGCCTCTTCGTTGAGCGCCTGTCCGACCCCCAGACCACGGGCCTCGCTGTCGACCACGACGTCTTCGATCCACGCCCGCACCGCAGTGGGAATCCGAAACAGCACGAGGGTCAGCGTGCCGACGATCTCACCATCGTGCTCCGCCACCAGCAGGGTCGAGGCCTCCGATTCGACCATCTCGGTCAGCTCATCCCGCGTCGGAGGAGGATTCGAGGAGGAGAGCTGCGGGATCAGGCGAGCGAACGCTGCGACGAGCGAATCACTGACTTCGGTGGCTTCGTGGACGAACACGCCGGACAGTATGGCAGCGTCCTGTCGGTCGACGACGGGATCCATCAGTCGCCGTCGCCCCGATAGCCTCGAACCGTGTCCCACCTCCGTTGGATGAATGAGCTGCCCGCCCTGCGCGACCCCATGCTGATCATGGCGTTCGAGGGCTGGAACGACGCCGGAGATGCGGCCTCCATGGCGACCAGCCATCTGGCTGATCGCTTCGACGCTGCGCCGATCGCCTCGATCGATGCCGAACCGTTCTTCGACTTCTCCTCCACCCGGCCGATGGTCCGCCTCGACGGTGACGGCCGGCGCAGAATCGACTGGCCGAGCAACGAGTTCCGATTCGCCCATCTTCCCGACGGCACGCGCGACGTGATCATCCTCACGGGGATGGAACCACAGCTGAAGTGGCGGACCTTCTCGAAGGAGATCGTTTCTCTCGCCAAGCAACTGAACGTCGGCCTGGTCGTCACCCTCGGAGCACTCATCGCCGACGTGACACACTCCCGGCCGATCACCGTCTATGGCACCAGCCACGATCGAGCCCTCTGCGAACAACTCGAGCTCGAGCCGTCGACGTACGAGGGCCCCACCGGGATCGTCGGCGTCGTTCACCACGAATTCCAGCAGGCCGACATCGCGTCGATGTCCCTGTGGGCCGCCATCCCCAGCTATGTGCCACACGCTCCGTCCCCAAAGGCTGCATTGGCGCTGGTCGAACGCGTCGGCGACCTGCTCGCGGCACCGACGGTGGACTCGTCGCTCGTTGGCCAGGCCGAGGACTACGTCGAACAGATCGATGCCCTCGTTGCCGACGACGACGAGACGCGGGATTACGTACTCCAACTCGAGCAGCAGTACGACGCCTCGATGCGTCCGGAGTCGACCGCCGAGCTCATCGAGGAGCTCGAGGAGTTCCTGAAGGATCAGTAGCGGTCGGGGCCGACCGCATCCAGGTCAGGGCTCGCTCCGCCACACCGGGGTGCGAGGTGGGTCGAAACTCGTGACGACATCCCGACCCTCGATGGCGTCGAAGGCCAGATCGACCCAGCGACCGACACTCGCCAGCGGTGACGGCAGGGACGTCCGGTCGAACCAGCCGACATCGAGGCACTCCTGAGGGTGGGCGGAGAGCTCGCCACCGACTGCCCGGCAGTGAAACACGAGGGAATACAGCGGCAGGCGGGAGAACCCGAGCCGGAGCCCGTCGAGAATCGCGAGCGGCTGGATCACCTCGCATTGGATACCGGTCTCCTCCCACACCTCCTTGACCGCGACCTCTGCCGGTGAATAACCGATGTCGGCCCACCCGGTCGGGTACAGCCACACGCCGGAGTCGGAGCGTTGGATCAACAGGAGGCGACCGCCTTCGTCGCCGACGACGGCCCCGACGGCGACCTTCGGTGTCGCGTAGCCGGCCACACCGCGCCCAACGATCTTCATCCACTCCTCGCGATGACCGACTGCGGTGGCCGGGTCTTCCGAGACCGCGGCCTTGATGTCGGATGCCACCTCGAGGATTTCCTCGTACCGCTCACGCTCGTACGTGCTGTCGGTGAAACCAAGGCCGGTGCGGGCGATGCCGGCCAGGGCTTCCGACCATCGAATGAGCTCGTCCGCACCCACCGACACCTGCCCGACCGCCCTACCTTCTGCGCCCACGCGACTCACTCCTCGTTCTTCATGGAGTCCATGATGGCGAACTCCAGCTCGCGAAGGATCTCCGGATCCTCGATCTTGTTCCCGAGATGGTCGCACAGGTAGAAACTGTCCACCGCCTCGGGTCCCAGTGTCTGGACACTCGCGCTACGGATGTCGAGCCGGAACTCGGCCAGCGCCCGCGCCACCCGATACAGGAGTCCGATCGTGTCCGGAGCGTGGACGTCGACCACGGTGGCCACGTCGGAGATCGAGTTGTCGACGGTGACGAGGCGTCGAGCCGGCTCAGCCGACAGGCGCCGACGGTAACGCTGATGCTGCACGGCTCGCTGGTTGACGCGGGCCGACAGGGCGAGGCGCCCGTCGAGTGCCAGGTGGATGTTGGCCACAACGGGATCCCAGTCGATGCCGTGCCCATCGCTGTCGTTCACGGTGAAGCGGCTGCAGGCCATCGCGTCGTCGCCGACGAAGGCGGACGCGTCGAGCACGTCGAGCCCCGTCAGCGCGAGCACAGCCGCCACCCGTCCGAACATCCCGGGCGCATCACGATCGACCACGGTGACGACGTTGCGGTGTGCAACCACCGAACGTTTCCCGACCGCCATCTGTTCGAGGAGCTCAACCGGGGGGAAGTCCGGAGTCACGTCTTCGAGCCGGCCCCCTTCGATCACGTGGCAAGCCCGTTCGACCAGCTCTGAGACCAGACCGGCCTTCCATGAGTTCCACACTGCCGGACCGGTGGCGATGGAATCGGCCTCGGTCAAGGCTCGCAACAGTCGCAGGAACGAGACGGAGCGACCGGCTGCAGCCACGGCACGAATCGTGCCCTCGTCGGAGATGTCGCGACGGACGGCAAAGTCGGACAGCATGAGGTGGTAGCGGCACAGGTCGACGAGGATCGCCGCATCGGATTCGGTGTAGCCCATACGCTCGGCGATCACACTGATCCGTTCCATACCAACGTCGGTGTGATCGCCGCTGTAGCCCTTGCCGATGTCGTGCAGGAGCGCCCCCACGACCAACAAATCGGGCCGGTCGACCTCGTGCGTCAGCGAACTCGCATTGGCTGCTGCCTCACAGAGATGTCGATCGACCGTGAAGGTGTGCAGGACATTGCGCTGCGGCTTGGCTCGCACTGTCCGCCACTCGGGCAGCAGCCGCACCATCAGATCGAACTGATCGAGATCTTCGATCACCTCGATCGCCGTGCGCCCGGCAAGGAAAAGGTTGGCGAAACGATGACGAGCATCGTCGCCCCACGGCTCCGGAGGCGTGTCGCCATGATCCCGAAGCTGCTCGAGCGTTCTCCGTCCGAGCATGTGACCGGTGGTGGCAGCGAGCTCGGCGGCCCGCAGTGTGAGCAAGGGGTCGGAGTCTGGCGTGATTGCGTCGAGCAACTCGATCTGGCCGTCCCGAAGCTCGAATTGCGAGGTGAGCCGTTCAGGAGTCGCCTTCGTTCTCCTCGTATTGCGGGCGCGACGCCAGCGCACCCACACCTCATCGGAGTGCCATGCCGTTCGGCGCCCGGCAGATGCAAGGTCGAGCATCAGCGCCTGTCCGTCAGCCATGCCCAAGGCGTCGGCGACGGCGTCCTGATCATCGAGAGTCAGGGTGTCGGTGGCTCGCCCAGTCGATCGATGGAGCTCGAGCCGGGCCGACAACAACAGGTCCGCCTGCGGGGCCAACTCCTCGAGCTCGGCGGCAGCGAATCCGGGAGCGGCGCGATCTGCCCACCGCATCGCGTGGAGATCTCGAAGCCCGCCGCGCCCATTCTTGAGCTCCGGTTCGATGGTGAACGACACATCGCCGTACTGCTCGTGCCGCCGCTCGACCGAGGAGGACAACAGTTCGAGGTAGCTCTCCGATCGCTTCGCCCACAGCTGCTCGGTCGATCTTTCCAACTGACGATGCAACGCCGGGTCACCGGCGATCAGTCGGAGATCGAGCAGAGCCGTGGCCCGATCGAGTTCAGCCCGAGCTCCCTCGATGGTCTGGTCGACGGTGGCGACGACATGGCCGAGCTTGAGTCCACGATCCCACACCGGATACCAGAGGCGCTCGGCGATGTCCGGAATCCCCCTCCGCTTCTTGTCGTGTACCAAGATGACGTCGAGATCGCTGAAGGGCCACAACTCGCCCCGTCCGTACCCTCCGAGGGCCAGCAGTGCGATGCCATCGAGGTCGTCGGTGGCGGCGTCCATGAGCTCGGCGAACCAGGCATCGGCGGTCTCGGCGTGGGCGCGGCAATAGTCAACTCCTGCGAGATGAGGGGCAACCAGCAGCGGAGTCCGATTCTTCGCCATGGTGTTGTCTATCTGCCGGTCGCCTTGATCGGGAACGGCAGCGGCGATCACGACCGAAGACCCTCGTCCCGTCGACGCCGAAGATGGACGTGGGCCTTTGCTGCACCCCAGGTCAGGCCGGCGGTGTGGAGATCCTCGTGAACGTCGCCGAACGCTGCCGGCACAAGGTCGAAATGGTCGCCTGGGAAAATGCGAACGGCGTCAGGGTCTCGACGTGGTGGCGCGACCCCGGACTCGGCCAACGTCTGCGTGATCGGCTCGACCAGCCTGCGGATCACGGCCAGAGGGTTGGCATGTTGATCGTCGATGTCGGACCGGAGGAGGGCAGTGACCGTTTCGATGGTTCGGTCGACGTCTCGAGAAAGCCCTCCGGCGGCAGTGCGGCCTTCCTCGACACCGAGATGGTCGGTGAGCAGACGTTCGACCCATCTCGGCACGTGCTCTGCCAGTCCTTCGATGAGCGCCTCGGCGTACGCAGCGAGAAGCTCGTCATCTGATGGCTGGTCAGTCGTAGGCACTGCTGACAGCCTGCCGGATCGACAGTTCGATCCGGCGCCGCTTGCGATCAACCGAGAGCACCTTCACCCGCACGATTTCCCCCGGGGCCACGAGCTCTTCCGGGGTGGACACTCGATGTTCGGCAAGTTCGGAGAGGTGCACGAGACCCTCGCTGCCGCCGATGTCGACGAACGCCCCGAAGTCGACGAGACGACAGATGGGCCCCTCCAGGATCGAGCCGACCTCGATCCCGGCGAGCGGGTCCGGCGACACGCGCCGCATTGACAACGAAACGCGCCGCTTCTTGACCTTCACGTCGAGGATCTTCACCTCGACCTCGTCGCCGACCTTCACGACCTCGGACGGGTGTCGAACGCGTCCCCATGAGAGTTCGGACAGATGGACCAGGCCCTTGATTCCGCCAAGATCCACGAAGGCTCCGAAGTCTGTGAGCGACGAGACGTTCCCGGATCTCGTGGCGCCGACCTCGAGGCCGGACAGGACGTCATGAATCTGCTTCCGCTGTTCCTTCAGCAGCAACGACCGGCGAGACAGGACGAGCCGCTCCTTGGCGAGGTCGACCTCCAGAACTCGGAAGTCGAACGACTGACCCACGAAGGGGCGAAGGTCGGACGGCGGTTCGAGCACAAGATGCGTCGATGGGACGAAGCCACGCACGCCGGCGTCGACAACGACACCGCGCTTCGAGACCGATACGACGGTGCCCGAGACCAACTCGTTGCGTTCCGCGGCCGCGACGACGTGCTCCCACGCCCGTTTCTTGAGGGCCCATGCCCTCGACAGCACGAGGCGACCCTTCGGATCCTCGCGACTCAGCAACGCTCCCTCGACCCGATCGCCGACGCTCAAGATGGAGGTGGGGTCGGTATCGGCGTCGTCGAAATTACGACGAGAGATCACGGCCGGTCGCCCATCGTCTGTCGTCAGCTCGACCTCGTCGGCGGACACCTGGGTGACCAGGCCACCGAGAATCTTGACTGCATCGGACGGCGCCCGCGCTGCTCCTCTTGCCGGCGGAACCGGCGGAGGAATGGGCGTGGGGACGTCAGGCATACGACAAAGGTACGCAATGGAGAACCGCAAGGTCACACCGAGTGTGTCCGCACGTGTGTGTCAGAGCACTCCGATGGCAGTGAGCGTGGCGTCCGGATCGGCCACCATGCCGGTGTAGAAGGCACCGAACTCGGCGTACACCGCCGACGCCTCGTCGTACCGCATCGTGTAGACGACCTCCTTGAGATCGTCCGGTTTCTGGGCGAAGAGGGTGACCCCCCACTCGAAATCGTCGACACCGGTCGAGGCAGTGATCAACTGCACGAGGCGACCAGCGAACTTCCGGCCCGACATGCCGTGCTCCATCATCAGATCTCGCCGTCGATCGAAATCGAGCGTGAACCAGTTGTCGTCGTGATCGCGCCGTTTGCTCATCGGGTAGAAACACCAGGCGCTCTTTCCCTCTGGCGGAAGGACCGGATAGAGCCGGGCTTGCTTCGCCTCGTTGGGCACGCCCTTTGCGTATTCGCTGACTTCGGTGAGTGAGACATAGCTGTCCACGAGCTCGAGACCGGCAAGTGACATGGCCGTCTGAAACTGTCGCAACCGCCACAGATCCTTGCCGAGGGCCATGGTCGCCAGATCAGCTTTGTGACCGAGCATCGCCACGGTGACGACCTGGTCATCACCCGAGGTCGCATCCTTGACAGCTTGGAGGATTGCCTCGCGATCGGCGAGCGGCGTCGTCTTCCAGAACAAATGGACGACACCGAGACCTTCACTGGGAACCGCTGGTTCGAACATGCACGAAGTCTACGGAAGCCGGAACGGCCGCGACCGACGGGCCGCACGACGAGTAGGCCGGTCAGACGAGGCTGCTGGGGCTGTAGATGCTGCCATCACCGTTTCGGGCGAACCCGACGAGCGTCAATCCGGCACGGCGTGCCGTGGCCACAGCGAGGGACGACGGACCTGACACGGCGACCAGGGCCGAGAAGCCTCCAGCCCATGCCTTCTGCACCATTTCGAATGATGCCCGACCACTGACGAAGAGGGCAAGGTCGAGTGCCGGGAGGCGACCATCGAGCAGCAAGCGACCCACGACCTTGTCGACTGCGTTGTGTCGGCCGATGTCCTCGCGCAACACAAGGAGGTTTCCCGATCGATCGAACGCCCCTGCAGCATGACTGGCGCCGGTGACGCCGAACAGCCCTTGTTGCTCCTGCGCTTTCCGGGGCAGGCCGAGCAAGAAGGCCGGGTCCCACGGTTCGTACGCGGGAAGAACCTGCAGGCGATCGGCGAGCTCGCCGATCGCCTCGGCGCCACAGATCCCACACGATGACGTGGTGGACCCGAGACGCGGGGTCGGTTCCGGGGCGAGGCCTCCGGTCGAGACTGACACGATGTTGAATTCGGAGTCGACGGGCGCTCGGGTACCGCAGTATCGGATGCCGAGAATGGGAGCACCGTCGAGCACTCCTTCAGACAGGCAGAATCCGGCGGCAAGCTCGAAGTCGTGGCCCGGTGTCCGCATCGTCGACGAAACCTGAGTGTCGTCGAGATGAATCGCCAGCGGCTCCTCAACCAAGAGATCGTCCGGGCATCTCGTCGAGTCCCCGGCGGTGAATCGACGGGCAATGATCCTCTGGCTCCGCGATCGCACCATCCGGCAAGGCTACTCACCGCCGATTGCCCCGCCCCTGTGGGGCAGGGAGTCGTCTCCCGCAGGCGCCAGGTCAGGCGCAGGCACCACTCAGAGGTGGCGCTCGTCGCATTCCAGAGCCGACTCCACCGATGCCAACGCTCCGACG
Source organism: uncultured Acidimicrobiia bacterium (assembly GCA_965530755.1). Classification (GTDB taxonomy): domain Bacteria; phylum Actinomycetota; class Acidimicrobiia; order Acidimicrobiales; family SZUA-35; genus SZUA-35. The sequence continues at coordinate 131,779 of CBESNA010000005.1, forward strand.
ACGAGTTCGGCGAGTTCGTCATCGATCGGGCCGATCAACGAGATGTCGTCGAGCACGTCTTCGATGAGCCGACGAGTCGAGGCCGTCGTGGCCCGCTCGAACGCGCACTCGAGCCAGATCCGATACGCCCGGGTCGGCTGACCGCTGTCGCAGCCAAGATCGAGCGTGGGCGAGTGCTCGATGAGCGTCAACAGGTCCATCACCCCGATCTGATCGATCGAGACGGTGGTGAGCGGGGCCGAGTGACCGAGCGACAGTGTCATGCCAGGTCCATCGGATGAGCCGAACGGCCCATGAGTGTTCCGCCCCGAAAAATGTGAAATGGGGCCGGAGCTTCACATTCACAACGCTGCTTTGTTGCCTTCGGCAGTTGTGAATGTGAAGCTCCGACCCCGATTCCGGGCCTCAGATCACATCATTCCGCTCATGTCCGGCATGCCGCCCGAACCAGCCGCTTCCGGGAGGTCGGAAACGACCGCCTCGGTGGTGAGGAACAGAGCGGCGATCGAACCTGCGTTCTCGATTCCCGACCGGGTGACCTTCGCAGCATCGACCACGCCCTTCGCCTTGAGGTCCTCGTACTCCCCGGTGGCAGCGTTGAGCCCGTTCCAGCCTTCGAGGTGTCGGACCTTGTCCACGGCGACTCCACCTTCGAGACCGGCGTTCTCAGCGATCTGGTACAGCGGACGCTGCAGCGCATGAGCCACGATCATCGCACCGGTCTGCTCATCACCCTTCAGCTTCTTCGCAACCTTCTCGACACTCGCCTGAGCACGGAGCAAGGTGACTCCGCCGCCGCAGACAATGCCCTCTTCGATGGCGGCCTTGGTGGTGGATACTGCATCCTCAATTCGGTGCTTTTTCTCCTTGAGCTCGACCTCGGTCGCAGCGCCAACCTTCAGAACGGCGACGCCTCCGGCCAGCTTTGCCAGGCGCTCCTGGAGTTTCTCGCGGTCGTAGTCGGAGTCGGTGTTCTCGATCTCGGACCGGATCTGACTGATCCGACCGGCGACGTCTCCGGCGGCTCCGCCACCCTCGACGATGGTGGTCTCGTCCTTGGTGATCGTGATGGAACGGGCCGTGCCGAGCACGTCCAGACCGGCGGTCTCGAGCGAGAGACCGACCTCTTCGAGAATCACCTGGCCGCCCGTGAGGAGCGCCATGTCCTGCATCATCGCCTTGCGGCGGTCACCAAAGCCGGGAGCCTTGACCGCAGCAGCGCTGAACGTCCCGCGGATCTTGTTGACCACGAGCGTCGACAACGCCTCGCCCTCAACGTCCTCCGCGATGATCACCAGCGACTTACCGGTCTGCATGACCTTCTCGAGCAGCGGCACGAGCTCACGAACATTCCCGACCTTCGATCCGACGAACAGAACGTACGGATTCTCGAACACTGCCTCCATCCGCTCGGTGTCGGTGACGAAGTACGGGCTGATGTAGCCCTTGTCGAACCGCATGCCCTCGGTGAACTCGAGATCCATACCGAAGGTGTTCGACTCGTCGACGGTGACAACGCCGTCCTTGCCGACCTTGTCGATGGCGTCGGCGATCAGGCCGCCGATTGTGGTGTCGTTCGCCGAAATCGAAGCGACCTGTGCGATCTGCGCCTTGTCCTCGACATCGACGGCGAAATCACGGATTGACTGCACTGCGGCGGCAACACCGGCCTCGATGCCACGCTTGAGCGACATCGGGTTTGCACCGGCTGCAACGTTTCGCATGCCTTCGCCGACCATCGCCCACGCGAGGACCGTGGCCGTCGTGGTGCCGTCGCCGGCGACATCGTCGGTCTTCTTCGCGACTTCCTTGACCAGCTCGGCACCAATGCGCTCAATCGGGTCGGCGAGGTCGATCTCCTTCGCGATCGACACACCGTCGTTGGTGATCGTGGGGGCTCCCCACTTCTTGTCGATCGCGACGTTCCGGCCCTTCGGGCCAAGCGTCACGCGCACCGCGTCGGCAAGCTGGTTCATTCCTGACTCCAACTTGCGGCGGGCGTCATCGTCAAACGAAATGTTCTTCGCCATGGGGGCGAGTCCTCCTCGGAGAGTTCGAATTCGAGTTAGCACTCTAGTCATGAGAGTGCTAACTGCAACCATCGCAGCGGGATCGAAAAGCGATCGGTCGGCGGAAAACTTGAACGGCCGACAGCAGAAGCTGTCGGCCGTTTTCCCGGTTCCCGCCGAGAGTGGCCACCGTCGCAAAGGGGAGAAACGACCGTGACCACCATCCTTCGGCACGCTCATCCGAGTTGTTGAACGATCTCCGATGATTTCTGAAACGAAGCAACCGATTTGGACCGATGGACCCACGTGGGCAACCTCCCCCAGCGGGCCGTGGGCCGTTCGACCCAGAAATCGCTCAAGTTGTGGGCCGAATGATCCGTTGCCTGTCTCAACCACTCGCCCAGCCGGACGGAGGTCCAACCGTGGTTTCCCTCAGTACCTCGCTCACCAGTAACCCGCTCACCAACACATCTGTCACCAGCCCTTCCTCGAGGACCGCTCCTCTCACGAACGCATCGTTCACTCCTCTCGCGAACCTCACGACCGCCACCACCGAGGCACCTCATGATCGGCTCGCCGAATTGGTTCATCACCTGAGCGACGCGCCGCTCGCTGATGCCCGCCGAGCCGTGCAGCATCACCGACCGTCCGGGTCGGTTGCGGACCCTCTCACCGTCGTGGCTGCAGCAATGGTGCAGCTCCGCAACGAACGGCCGAAGCTCGTCGCCTAACATGGGGTGATGGCTGCACCGCTCGAACGTCCGAAGACCCCGCTTTCGGTCATCGTCGTCGGCTCGGTCATCGCCGCGCTGGTCGGCCTCTTCGTCCTACGCCTCATCATCGGGCTCGTGATCACGTTGACGAAGATCGGGATCGCGGTGGCGATCGTGGTTGCCATCGTCGTCGCGATCCGCCGCCTCACCGACGACGACAGCTAGCGGATCCGGGTCAAGAGAGCTTCCGCACGGCCTCGACGGCGACTTCGGCCGCCAATTCGGCCGTGCGAGCCCACGACGCGTCAACGCCGAATCGGTCGCTCAACTCGACCACGGTGACGTGCTCAGGAAGTTCGACTTCACCCTGACGAACGCCGACGATCGCGAGCACGGGAACCGCTTCGGCACGGGCCCAGTCGGCGACTCCGCCGACCACCTTGCCATGGAACGATTCGGCGTCGAGCATGCCCTCTCCGGTGATCACGAGATCGGCACCGACGAGCAGTTCGTCGAGACCGGCGGCCTCGGCCAGCACATCGAAGCCACTTTCGATCCGGGCGCCGACCGCTGCCAGCCCGCCGGCGAGACCGCCGGCGGCTCCGGCTCCCGCCAAGGTCGAGACGTCGACGCCGTACTGCTCGCCGTAGACCTGCAACAGACGCTCGAGCCGTCCGGTCAGCAGCTTCACCTGAGCAGGGCTGGCGCCCTTCTGTGGACCGAAGACCACAGCCGCATCGGTGAACAGAGTTTCGACGTCGCACGCAACAACCAGATCGATCTCCTTCAGCCGGACCGATGGCGGCATGGCCCGAAGCGCCCCGAAGCCGCCATCGGTGGTGGCGGAGCCACCGAGCATCACCACAACGGTTCTGGCCCCGAGTTCGATCGCCTGCGTGATCAGCTCCCCGGTCCCGAACGTGTCGGCGGCGATGGGATCGTTCGCCTCGGGTCCGCCGATGAGAGCAAGCCCAGACGCTGCAGCCATCTCGATGAACGCTGTTCTACCCTCGAGTCGCCATCGAGCTTCGATCGGGTCGCCAAGCGGGTCTGTCACGAGCGAGGTCCGGTTGGCACCACCGAGCACATCGAGCGATCCCTCTCCACCGTCAGCCAGCAGTACCCCGTCGACCGTCCAGCCCAACGGCTCCAGCGATGACCGGACAGCATCGAGCAACTCCTGGGATGTGGCGGAGCCGCGGAACTTGTCGAACGCGACGACCACTCGTCCCGGCATGCGGCGAATGCGGCCATCGCTCCCGTCAGGGAGTGATGACCCCGTCGGTGCCGGCCATGACGATCAGATGGGCACCCTGTGTGTCGCTGATCGGCGATGTCGCTGGATCGAAGGGCTTCAAGACCGCTGCTGGGTCGACTCCGAAGATCTCGGCGACCGCTTGCGCATCGGACTCGTAGCCCTCCACGTAGAGGATCACCGACGGGCCGGGGGTGTCGGCGTTCTTTGGTGACGCTGTGGCGTAGCCGGCGGCCGTGAGCCGATCGCTGGTCCGCGTGGCGACACGGGACTGGATCGGGTTGGTGCCGTTGAGGGCCAGGGTGAGCACGTTGGCCGGGTTTCGCTGGGCGCCCAGCGTGGCCTCGGTGACGGTGTCCTCGACGGGTTGGGTCGTGACGGTGTCGTTGATCGTCGTGTCAGTGGAGTCTCCGCCTTCGTCGGAGGGCACCGTCGTCGTGATCTCATCGTCGGCGGCCACGCTGTTGTCGCCGATTCCTCGCACCATCAAGAAGAGGCCGAGAAGAACGGCGCCGACGATGACGGCGATACCTCGAGCAGCGTTGACGCCTGCTGACCGCCCGAACCCCTCACCGGAGTCGTGTGCGCCTGCGGTCATGTCGTCTCCTGGGTGTTTCTCATGCGGGGTACCGGTCGGGAACGGTGGCCGATCATCGACCACCGTCGGACCGTTTTAGCACGACAGCGGTCCTCCCCCACTGACAGGCGTCCAGGCCGACCGTCCCAGCTACCATCGTGTTCCTGCCCGAATAGCTCAGTTGGCCAGAGCGCTGCTCTTGTAAAGCAGATGTCGTGGGTTCGAATCCCACTTCGGGCTCGTTCGTTCGTTTTCGCCGTCAGCCGGTGAGATCGGCGTAGGCCGTTGCATCGTCGAAGAACACCTCGACGATCATCGTGAGGTCGGTCTGATCCTCCGACCCGACCGTCCAGCACACATTGCCCTCGACCTCTCCACCGGGGAACAGTTCGGCGAAGGTGTCCAAAGCTTCGGGGATGACGCCGCACGAAGGGTCGAAGGTGGCCAGGACGACACCCGACGGTCCCACCGCTTTGAACGTCAGCTCGAACAACGAGGCCGGAGCGGGGCCCGAGACGTAAGTGACACGAACCGGCGCACCCATGAACCGAGCGTCGGCAGGCGGAGGTTCGTTGAACTGGTTCTCCTCGGCCACGGCATCGGTGAGGTCGCGCAGCGGTTCGAGCACCTCGATGTTCCAAAGGCGTAGCTCGCCGGACTCGAAGTCCTCGTACTCGACCACGATCGTGTCGCCGACAGCATAGGGATCGTCGACCGATCCCTTGGCTGAGGCGACCGCGACGGTCGTGTCGGTGGCGTCGACCTCCTCACCGGTGTCAGGGGTCGAGGTGGCAGTCGAGTCCTCCTCGTTGTCGTCGATCTGCGTCTGGAAGACGGTGGTCGCCGGGCCGGCCTCACCGTCGTCGTCTGAGGCGAGAGCGAACCACGCACCCGCCCCGACGGCACCCAGCCCGAGCAGAACGACCGCTGCGATCAGGATCGGCTTGCCGTTGCCGCCCGAAGACGGCTGGGTTCCCGCGACGAACGGCTCCGGTCCGACACTCCCTGATCCCGGAGGTGGCGCAGAGTAGATCGTCTCTCGTTCACCCATCGGTGGCGCGCCGAACGTGTCGATGGGCGGCGGCGCCGACGGCATACCTGGAGGTGGCGGTGGTGCTGCCATCGATGTGTCGACGGCCGGCCCGGGGCCGTGGCCATCTGGCCACCACCGATCATCCGAACCGAAGTACCAGCCTTCGGGAGTCGGCAGCGGGTACTCGTTTCCGTCCCAAGCGATGTAAGTGGTCATGATCCCTCCGTGTGATCTGCCCGCCGCCGCACCACCTCGAACATGGCGATGGCACCGGCCATGGCAACATTGAGACTATTCAATTGACCGAGCATGGGTATCGATGCGCGTACAGAAACTCGTTCCCGCACGAGTCGACTGAGGCCACGCCCCTCGGCTCCCAGCACCAAGGCCACCGGTTGATCCGAAGCCAACGGCAGGTCGAAGATCGATGTCTCGCCGTCCATGTCGAGGCCGACAGTGAGCACACCGAGGTCGTTCAGTTCCTTGACTGCCGTTGGAATTCCACCGACCACGGCCATCGACAGGTGCTCGACCGCTCCAGCCGCGGTCTTGGTCACCGTCGGCGACACGTGCACCGCCCGATGCCTGGCCAAGACGACACCGGTGACCCCGGCACATTCGGCCGTTCGCAGGAGCGCTCCGAGGTTGCCCGGGTCGGTGACCCCGTCTATCACGATGAGGTGAGCATTCTTCACTCCGGCCAGCTCATCGAGAGTTCGCTCCGGGAGCGGATCGGCTCTCGCCATCACACCCTGATGGGATTCGGTGGCTGCCTCGGACTCGAACCGGCGTCTCGGGACCGAGCGGAGCGGCACCTTCATCTCGAACGACAACTCACTGATGTCGTCGAGAATGTCGGCCTGATCGAGGTCCTCGATCATCACGATCTCGCGCACACGTCTGGTTTCGGCGAGGAGCAGTTCCCGCACCGCCTGGCGACCCTCGACGTGGTCGCCGCCGAGGCCTCGTTGGGCCTGCGAACGCTTGGCTCGAACGCCCGGAGACTTGCCTCGGCGCGAGGGCGGTCCCCCGGCGCGCTGACCGCTGGACTTTGCACTTCCCGCACGCCCACCGCCAGATCTCGAGCCGCCGGATGCCGCTCCTCCGGACTTCGACCCGCCGGACTTCGGCCCGCCGGACTTCGGACCAGCGGACTTCG
>CBESNA010000006.1:0-123953 GCA_965530755.1 uncultured Acidimicrobiia bacterium
AACGCCATGCCAGGCTTTGCGTTGGCGATGAGCGCATCGACGTCGTCCGACACGGTGATTGGTGCGCTGACGACGATGTCGATCTCGTCGATCGATCGACCGGCGCGGTCTGCTCCCGCCCTGATGGGATCGAGGAGGACGTCGGCGTGCTCGGGGATGAACGTCGTGCCGAGCCAGCCGTCGGCGACCTCGCCGGTGAACTCCAACGATTTGGGGCCAAGGGTGGCGAGGTAGATCGGGAGGTCGGGCCGAGGTCGGATCGCCGGCTTGAGGGCCTTGCCCTCACCGCCCGGTCTGGGCAAGGTGAAGTGGCGGCCGTCGTAGCGAAGCCGTTCACCCCGCAGGCCCTGGCGAACGATGTCGACGTATTCCCTCAGGCGACCGAGTGGATGGGCGAATTCGTCACCGTGAAGCCCTTCGACCACCTGCGGCCCACTCACTCCCAGGCCAAGGGTGAAGCGATTGTTGCTGATCTGGGCCATCGAGAGGGCGGTGAGCGCGGTCGTGGCGGGCGTGCGAGCGCTGATTTGCATGACGCCGCTCCCGAGCCGGATGTTCTCCGTCTTGGCCGCCAGATACCCGAGGGAGGCAACGGCTTCCATGCCCCACGCCTCGGCCGACCACACCGTGTCGACGCCGAGCCGATCGGCGGCTTGGACGTAGGTGACGAGGTCTTCCCAGTTCTCTCCGTCGTAGTAGGCACTCCCGACCGAGATGGAGACTTTCACGCCCGCTCCTCGGTGTTGACGTCGGCCACCAGCGCAAGGAGTTGGCCGAGGCCGTCCAGTCGAGCCTCGAGGGTGTCGCCCATCGGCGAGACGCGGAGCACGTTCACACCACAGTCGCGGTACTGCCGCAGCCGACGACGGATCTCTTCCGGTGGTCCGATGAGGTTGGTTTGCAGGCCAATCTCGATCGGAACGCTGTCTGCCGCCGCCTCGCGATCGCCGGTCAGCCACAGCTCTTGCACCCGGGCCACATCTTCGCCCCAACCCTGTCGGGCGAAGGCGTCGTTGTAGAAGTTGGTGGTGGCCGAGCCCATCGCCCCGAAGGTGAAGGCGAACCCTGCGGCATGGCGTCGTCCGGCCTCCTCGACGTCATCGGTGATCTCGCAGCCGACCGACACGGTCAGATCGAGCTGGGCCAACGACCGTCCGGCCGACTGGGCGCCGGCGCTGATCGGGTCGAAGAAGACCGCGGCGGTGTCACAGAAGAAGGAGTTGCCGATCCAGCCGTCAGCGGCTGCGCCCGTGAGGTGGAGGTTCGCCGGTCCCAGGGAGGCCAGGTAAATCGGGACGTGAACCGGTGGCGCGGCCGACCGCAATGCCCTTCCCTCGCTGTTCGGCAACGGCAGCTGATGGAGCGTGCCGTCGTACTCGAGGCGCTCGCCCGCCGTGATGCGGCGAATGATGTCGATCGTTTCACGGGTACGGGTGATCGGCTTGGTGAACGGCACCCCGTGCCAGCCTTCCATCACCTGTGGCCCGCTCGTCCCGATGCCGAGGAGGAATCGCCCACCCGACAGTTGTTGCAAGGACATGGCCGACATTGCCAACATCGCCGGGGTTCGCGTGCCGAGTTGAGCGATGGCCGTGCCGAGACGGATCTGGTCCGTGGCGGAGGCGAGGGCGGCCAGGGGAGTGAGGGCGTCGTAGCCCCAGTGCTCAGCTGTCCAGACCGAGTCGACTCCGAGCCGATCAGCCTCGATCACGTAGTCGAGACCATCCCGGTCCATGGGAGATCCGTAGATGCCGATCCGGAGTGTCACAGCGAAGTCATCTCGGTCGCTCCGATCGAGTTCGGACTCCCGTCCAGGGTCGGCGGGCCGTCAGGGTCGACGAGGCGAACGCTACACGTCGAGGTCCTCGTGGTCACAAGCCTGGCAGCGTTCGATTGCGCCGTTTTCGCTCGGCTGCCGACCGTTGTCCGGTCGGGAAGCGTTTGAACCGGAGACAGGGATCGATGCGAGGATTCGCCGGTGCCAAACATCGAGCCTGCGCCCCGCTCACCAGTGGCCGTGCTGCTCGCCGACACCAACTGGTGGCCTGGGGGATCAATGCCGGCATCGGTCCGGTGGTCACGATGCGGGTGGTCGGGCTGGCAACGATGGCCATCACGATCCCTCTCCTGTTGCTCCGCCCCTCCATCCGGAACGCTTGATTCCTCGCTCGTCCACCGGCGGACTGAAGAATCGGGCGAAACGGACGACGGATACCCACGAGGGAACTGTCGCCCACGATCGGGAACCAGTCGGTTCGTCGCCTCGTCCTATCTCTGATGCATCTCCGCCCCTTCCTCCGTTTCGTCTGCGCCTCGCTGGCCCTCGTGGTTGCGGCGACGGCGTGCCAGAACGGCGACTCGACGAGCGGCACATCATCGTCGAGCTCCGTCACCTCGAGTGTTTCGACCGAGGCATTCGACGACCACACCGTCGGTCGGTTCGACTCGATCGCCGAGGTCGAGGGCTTCGGCGTCGTCGATGCATCGCGAATCGCCGTGAAGTTCGCCATCCCCGATCTCGACGCGCCCGGGGTTGTCTGGCTCGACGGATCGTTCTACGAGTTGCACGACGAGTGGTACTGGTTCCGCCTCCTCAACGGCCGATCGGTTCCCGGTCTCGACACCGATCCCGTCCCGCCCGGTTCTGGCCCAACGTTCTCGACCATCAACGAGGTCTATGCATGGGCATCCGCTCGTCCCAGCGATCTTCCTCTCGATCTGCGCTTCGCCGCAGACGGGGAGCGTCTCTACTCGGACCGCTACTACGACCTCGCCCTGCGCGATCGGGACAAGACCTACGGCTTGGGGACACTCGTGCGTTTCGAGACGGCCACGGGTGATCGTTGGGTGATCGAGATGGAGTTCAGTGAAGCGGCGACACCGGACTCGGTGACGAAGTTCATCGATCGAGTCGCTGAGTCCCTGCCGAGCGACATCGGCGACGACCTCGGCTGGGTGGTTCGATCGCCGGGGCAGGAGGACGTCGCCCGCACGATGGTCGAGCAGAATCATCCCTACCGCGACCGCATCGTCCGGTACGCCGATCTCGTCGAACAGGGTGAGGTCGAGGTCTACAACCCGGGGTTGGCTGCGGGTCGACTCCGCCTCATCGAGGACGCCGATGACCTGAACCTGGCGACCTCCACCGACATCCTCGTGATGGAGCGAGTGCCAGATTGGCTACCGCCGGCGTCCGGGATGCTGACGTCGGCGCCGCAGACTCCGCTGGCCCACGTGAATCTCCTGGCTCGCAATCGAGGCATCCCGAACGTGTCGGTCGCGGGGCTCCTCGACGACCCGGCCATCGCCATCGCTGCCCGCTCCCGCGCCTACGCCGTCATCGGCGCCGGGCCGGACAACGAGCTCAGAGTCACGCTGATCACCCGTGAGCAATTCGAGACCTGGAACGATCTCCGTTCTCCCGAGGCGATCGTGGTGCCTGCCGTCGACGTGGCATCCATGCCAACCGTCATGTCGCTCGTCGAACTCGCCGTCGGAATCAGGAGTGAGGCCGATGTCGAAGCGTTGCGACCGTCGATCGGTGGCAAGTCAGCCGGATTTCTCGCTCTCATCGCCGCCGACGGTGTCACAACGCCGGACAGCCCGCTGGCCATCACGGTTGCGCCGTACGTCCGCCACCTCGAACAAGTCGGGGCCGAGCTGGAGGCGATGCTCGCTGATGACGACTTCCGAACCGATGCCCGTGCCCGCTTCCTGCTCCTCGAGGGTCCGGGGGCCTACGCCGAGACCTACACGAGCGATCGGGATGCGGCATTCGCTGTTTCTTTCGATGACCGGCAGCCGACCGGTCCGATCCGCACGATCCTCGACGCAGACGGGTTCGTCGATTTGTTCCGCTCCGTCGACATGATCGAAGCCGACCTCGACACCATCACCGAAGCACTGCGGTCGAACTTCGGCGAACTCGGTGAGACGCAGGGCCTGCGCTTCCGTTCGTCGAGCTCGGTCGAGGACATCGAAGGATTCACCGGCGCCGGTCTGTACGACTCGAACACCGGTTTCCTGAAACCGGAGCTTCAAACTGACGAGGGCGATCACAAGAAGACCGTCGAACGAACGATCAAGAAGACCTGGGCGTCGTACTGGGGCTTCGAGGCATTCGAGGAGCGGAGGCTCGAGAATGTCGATCACCGAAGTGGAGGGATGGGCGTGCTGGTCCACCCGCGATTCGACGACGAGCAGGAGATGAACAACGGCGTCGCCACACTGACTCTGTTGCCCGAAGGGCACGACGACCGCCTCCACGTGCTCATCAACGTGCAGCTGGGTGACGTCAGCGTCGCCAACCCGGCTGTCGACACCGACGTGCTTCCGGAACAGATTCTGGCGCGAGTCTCGTCGCAGGGTGGGTTGGTCCAGATCGAGCGGAAGGCCTCCTCGACGTTGGTCGACGATGGAGAGGTCGTGCTCGACGACGAGGCCGTGAGCGAGCTCCTGTCGCAGCTCTCAGCTGTTGGTCGCCTCTGGCGGGATCGGGTCAACGCCGATCTCCCCGTCGAACAACAGGTTCAGATCGTGACGCTCGACTTCGAGTTCAAGACGATGGCTGCCGGCTGGCCCGCGCTGGTTGACGGGTCCGTGCGACCCGCTCGCCTCGTCGTGAAGCAGGCCCGCAGTCTGGATCCCGGAATGAGGGCCATACCGGCAGCGGTGTTGGCCCTGCCCATTCCACGCGACGTCCTGGCTCGCGCCATTCTCGTCGAGGAGATCACCTGCGACGGCGGTGCCACCGGCATCGAGGTCGTCACCGGCACGACGATGACCTCCGATGTGGGCTCACGACCTGGGTGGCTCCGGATCTCGGAGACGCCGGACGCTCTCGACGGGGACGACTGCGAGCGGGTCGCTCTGGTACGGACACCGGAGAGGATCCTTCTGGAGTTTCTCGAATCGGGCGATGGCCTCGAAATCGGCTGATCCGAATGTGCGCAACCCGAGGTGGGCAACATAGGGTTCGTGCCGATCTGGGGCCGGGACGTCGGCACAGCGACCACCACGAGGAATCGACCATGGACTTCGAGACGCTCGTCGCACAGCGACGCAGCACCCGCGGGTACACATCAGAACCGGTGCCGAAGGAACTGCTGGCGGAGGTCGTCGAGATCGCGAAGCGTGCTCCGTCCTCGATGAACACGCAGCCATGGAACTTCCACGTGATCACGGGTGCGCCGCTCGAGGCGATCCGGGAGGGCAACACCGAACGAATGCTGGCCGGAGCCCGGGTCGACCGTGAGATCAAGATGTCGGATCACGGCTACCAGGGCGTGCACCGCGACCGCCAGGTCGAGATCGCGATCCAACTCTTCGAGGCAATGGGCATCGAGCGAGACGACAAGGCACGCCGCCAGGACTGGGTCATGCGCGGTTTCCGGCAGTTCGATGCACCGGTGTCCGTGGTGGTCACGATCGATCGGGAACTGGCCGATGACACCGTTGCTCACTTCGACTGCGGCGCGGCGACCTATGGCCTCGTGCTGGCCGCCACTTCCAAGGGTCTCGGTTGTGTGATCAACGGCCAGGGCATCATGCAGTCCACGGTGGTGCGCGAACATGCGAACATTCCTGAGGACGAAGTGATCATGACCTGTGTCGCGATGGGTTTTCCCGACGACGAGTTCGTCGCCAATCACGTCGTGTCGCGGCGAGCGGTGAACGACGACGTGGTTCGCTTCGTCGGTTTCGAGGACTGAGGTTCCGGCTCGCTGACTGGTTTCCCCAGCGGCTCAGCGAAGCATGGTCGACGCCGGCTTCCCGCCGGTGAGGCAACCGGGCGCCCGGTATTGACCGGGTAGCCGGGGATTGTGGCTCCGCTGATACCACTGGGCGACGTCACGACCTTCCTCGGCGCTCCGGCCGAATGCGAGTGCGGTCTGGGGCGCTGCCCACATCGACACGCACTCGGTCTCTGCCTCGTCGAAGTGGCCGGACAGATGAGCCAGTTCGTGGGTCAGGATCATGACGGCAACCCGCTTGTCGTCATCGAGCGGGTCATCGTCCCATCCCGCTGCGTCCATACACACCGGGAGGTGCAGGTGTGCCGTTGTCGAGCCCCACTGGACGTAGCCGGGATTGGCCTCCAGGTTGAACAGGACGTCCCACACCCGGCCGCAGCGAACATCGAGGTCGTCTCGCCCGGTCACCGAACGGGCGGCGGCGGTCATCTGGCGGTCGTAGTACGTCGCGACCCCTTCCTGACAAGCGGCGGCGAGGAGGAGGAGTCCGATACCCCAACGTGCGGCCCTGTCCCAGGGTGATCGACGGTTGACGTGACGGGCGAAGACGCGGCTCTGGGCCCGTCGACGGCGTGGCTCTGGCGTCCCGGCATTCACCACCAGTTCGTCGATGTCGAATCCTTCGACGTTCGCTTGTGCCACCCCCTTCTCGTCGACCGGGCCTCCGGACCATTGAGGGGTCCGTTCGCCAAGATGCGGTTTCGTACGCGAAAGTCACTCGGATGTCCATGACCCCCGAGCTTCACGCCACGCTGCTTGCCTGCGCCTCGGTCGCGTCGTTGTTGTTCGCAGGCGTCATGGTGGCCCGCAATCCCCGATCGGTTCCGGCGCGGATGCATGCCCTGTACGGGGCGGCAGTCGGATGGTGGTTCCTCTGTGCTGCTTTCCTGGCCGCTGGGAACGATTTCCAGCGGTGGGGCCGGCTCGCGCACCTGAGCATCGCGATGTTGCCGGCGATCATCTACCACCTGAACGCTGCGACGGTCGGCGTAGCCCGCAGGCATCGACGAGCGATCCGTGTCCACTACGCCCTGTCCGGCCTGGTCACGGTCTACAGCGTGTCCCGTCCGATCTTTCATGACGTCCCGAACCAGTACAGCTGGGGGCCGTACATGGCCTACTCCTGGACCGGTCTGATTCTCATCGGCTTCCTCGTCGTGGTCTTCGCAGAGGTCTTCCAGATCTATCGGTCAGAACTGAAGAGGGCCGAGAAGGGTTCGGTACTCGAGGCCAAACTCGGAGCCTTCTTGCGAGGCAACATCATCGCTGGGATTGTCCTCATCGACTTCCTTCCGGTCTACGGCTTCGCCGTCTATCCGCTGGGCTTCCTCGTACTGACAGCGATGAATGCGGCCACGATGTTCGGTGCTGTTCGGTACCGACTCATCCAGATCACACACGAGTTTGCCGCCGAGCAGATTCTCGAGACGTTGCCGGATGCCGTGATCGTCGTCGACACGCGGCACGTGGTCAGACTGGCGAACAAGGCAGCCGTTCACGCCTTCGGGCGTGATCTCGCGCTGCTTGTCGATTCGCCGCTCGCCGAAGTGGTGGATGAGCCGCAACTGCTCGAGGCGCTCAGCGTGTCGGCTGCTCAACCGGCGTCCGTGCGAGAGCTGTTGCTCGAGAACCGTGCGGGCGGCGACTGGTGCATTCGGCTGTCCGATCGGCAAGTGGTCGATCAGCGAGGTGCCCCGGTGGCCCGCGTATGGCTGCTCCACGACGTCACTGCCGAGCGTCACGCCGAGGTCGAGAAGGAACGGTTCGCCGATTGGGTCAGGGAGGCGAAACGGCTCGAGTCCCTCGGGTTGCTCGCCGGCGGCATCGCCCACGATTTCAACAACTTGCTCACCGTCATTCTCGGCCAAGCGGAGATCGCATCGGCGAGGTGCTCCGACACCGACGGGGTGGCCGAGCCCCTGGCCTCGATCGTGATGGCGGCCGAACGAGCGGCTGAGCTCACCGACCAGATGCTGACCTACGCGGGTCGTGCTGACACCGTGGTCCGGCCATTCGATCTGAACGGCCTCGTGCGAGAGATGGGAGAGCTGCTGCATGTCGCCACCCCGAAAGGAGGCGAGCTCGGCTTCGAACTCACGGAGGGTCTCCCGCTCGTGGCCGCCGATCAGGGTCAGATGAGTCAGGTCATTCTCAACTTGATCACGAACGCATCGGACTCGCTCGGCGATGCGTCCGGCACGATCACCTTGCGCACCGGGATCTGCGACGTCGAGTCATCGTTGGAACCAGAACTCGACTCTGCGATGCCCCACGTCTTCTTCGCCGTCGCTGACACGGGCGTCGGCATGGATGACGAGACCAAGCGCCACGTCTTCGACCCGTTCTACACGACGAAGTCAACAGGTCGTGGTCTCGGCCTGGCCACCGCGTTCGGCATCGTGCAGGCCCACGGCGGCAGCATTCGGGTCGAGTCCGAAGCCGGAAAAGGCACGCTCTTCACGGTCGCACTGCCGAGGTCCTTGGATCAGACGATTTCGGTTCCAGACCCGAGTCCGCTGCCCAGTCCGTGGCATGCCACGGGCGTTGCACTCGTGGTCGACGACGAGGACGAGGTCCGCCGCGTTGCCCGGGAGATGGTCGCCGCAACCGGCTTCGACGTCATCGAGGCCGTCAACGGTGAGCGGGCCATCGAGCACTTCATCGACCGCCAGAGCGAGATCTCATTCGTGCTGCTCGACGTCACGATGCCAGGCGTCGATGGCGTCGCCGTCCTGCGTTCCATCCGGGCCAGATCGACGTCCGTGCCCGTGATCCTGATGAGCGGTTATGCCGAGATCAACCAGATCGGGATCGAGGACGATCCGTGGACGTGGTTCCTCAAGAAGCCGTTCCGATCCGTGGACATGACGGCTGTCATCCGTGAAGCGATGCCGAGCGAGCGGGTCGAGCCGGCCTGACGGGCGCCTATTTGGCCAGTGCGCTGATGTGCTCGGACGCCGGCTTGTGACGCTCACGGTCGGGATGGGCCGCCTGCCAACTCCGGATACCGCCGGTGAGATTGCGTACGGTGAACCCGTTGAGACGGAGCATCCGGTAGGCGAAGTAGGAACGCTGCCCGGAGAAGCAGTGGACGATGATCTGCTTGTCCTTGTCGAGCTCGTCGAGACGGTTCCGAAGCTCATCGAGGGGGATGTGGATCGACCCGGGAATGCTGCTGGCCGCTCGCTCATCCGTGCTTCGGACGTCCAGCAGGATCTCGTCGTCGGCGAGTTCGTCGACCTCGTGCCACTGGGCGATGTCCACGTCGTCGTTCACGACGTTGCGCGCTGCCATCGCCAGCAGGTTGGCGGGATCCTTTGGGGCGCCGTAGGCGGGGGCGTAGCAGAGCTCGAGCTGAGCAACGTCGTCGACCGAAAGGCCGCCTTGGATGGCGGTGGCAAGTACATCGATACGGCGCGCCGCCGACTCATCACCGACGACCTGGGCCCCGTAGATGGTGCCGTCCTCGGCCGAGAACACGAGCTTCATGTCGAGGAGTTCAGCCCCCGGGTAGTATCCGACGTGTGACAACGGATGGACGTGCACGGTCTCGAACGCAATCCCCGCTCGGTCGAGAAGGCGTTCGCTGAGGCCGGTGGCAGCAACGGTGAGGTCGAAGACCCGCACGACCGAGGTTCCCCAGGTGCCCCGATAACGCGATGGTCGACCCATGACGTTGTCGGCAGCGACGCGCCCCTGGCGGTTGGCCGGTCCGGCCAACGGGATGAGGGACCAATCCTGAGTGACGGGATTACGAACCTCGATCGCGTCGCCGACCGCCCAGATGTGGGGGTCGGTGGTCCGCATGTGCTGGTTCACCCTGATGCCGCCGAGGTCGCCGACGTCTAGCCCGGCTTCCTTCGCCAGAACGACTTCCGGCTTGGCCCCCATGCTCAGGATCACGAGGTCGGTCGGGATGCGTATCCCGTCGGCCAGCACCACGGTCGAGGCTGCAGCGTCTTCGCCTTCGGCCGGCTCCTCGAACCCGACGACGGTCGCTCCCAGGCGGACGTCGATGTCGTGGTCTTCGAGTTGGCGCTGGACCCAGAAGGCCATGTCCTCGTCGATTGCTCCCATGACTTGCGGAGCTGCTTCGACGAGGGTGATTGCGATGCCGATGCGGGTGAGCTGCTCGACCATTTCGAGACCGATGAACCCTGCACCTATGACCGTGGCGTGTTTCGGCTTGATGGTCTTGTTCCAATGGATCACCGCATCCATGTCGGGAATCCAGCGAAGGGCGAAGTGGCCATCGCGGTCGATGCCGGGAATCGGAGGATGGACGGCGTCGGCGCCGGGAGCGAGTACGAGGTCGTCGTACGTCTCGGTGTAGACCTCCCCGGAGACGAGGTTTCGTATCTCGACCAGCTTGTTTTCGCGATCGATCCTGAGCGCGTCTGACAGGGTGCGGACGTCGAGATTGAAGCGGTTCTTGAGGCCTTCGGGTGTCTGCACGAGGAGGCTCTCCCGCTTCTCGATCTCGCCGCTGATGTGGAATGGGAGACCGCAGTTTGCGTACGAGACGAATCGTCCTCGTTCGATGACGATGATGTGGGCTTCTTCGGACAACCGACGAGCGCGGGCGGCAACGCTCGCTCCTCCGGCCACGCCTCCGATCACGATGAGCTTCTTTGGTGCTGTCATGATTGTCGACGCTATCGAATGTCCGGACATATGTGGGGCGAGCGAGTTGCGCCCCGCGCAGCTCAGGCTTCCAGCAGGATGTCGCGGAAGCGGGCCACGCCGCCAGGAAGCGGCTCCGTCGAGTCGATGAAGTCCCGGAGGCTGGCGACCAGGCGCTCGGGATCCTGGGCATGCGGGAAGTGACCGCACCCCTCGAAGACCTCGAGCCGGCTGTGGGGGATCGCCTCGTGGGCTGCCTTTGCGTGAGCGATCGGAATGATGGGATCGCGATCGCCCCACACGATCATTGTGGGCATGGCGGCAGCGAGGTAGAGGCGGTCCGTCGCATTGACCGTCTGGCCACCGGGGTCGATCACCGATCGAAGCGTCCGGACGAACGCTCGACGATTCTCGGCCTGACTGAGCGAGGAGTAGGCCCGCCACATCTCGCCGAGCTGCGGTATCCCGAGACCTCGCTCGTGAATGGCGCGATTGACCGCATCTCCTGGCTCGCGAATGAAGTTCGGGAACATCAGGGGCATGACATACTCGGCGCCGGGCAGCGTCAGAATCCGCAGGAGCCAACTGACCTCCCGCCCCAGACCGCCGCTGCCGACCAGAACCAGGCGGTCGACCAACTCGGGGTGCTGATACGCGAGCTGCATGGCAACGCCGCCGCCCAGCGAATGGCCGACGACGGTCACCGGCCCGATGTCGAGCACGGCGAGCAGGTCACGCAGGCCGCTGGCGAAGGCTCCAAGGGAGTAGTCGCCCATCGGCTTGGCTGATTCACCGTGCCCGATCAGGTCCGGAGCCAGGACCGTGTAGTGCTCGCTCAAGGCCGGCATGACGTCCTTCCACGTCCGGGAGTTACCGGCCATGCCATGGATCAGCAGAACCGTCGGCCTCGTTGGATCGTCATTTGCCAGTCGGTAGGTGACGTCGTGGCCGTGGATCGTGACGTGGCGCGCGGAAATACTCATGGGGTCAACGTAGATTCCGCCCCTGCGTTGGATCAGGGTCGGACGTCCCACTGATGCGCAAAGGGAAGGTCAGGCGAGTCCGCGGGCGGTTCGGCGCCGCTTCGACACCGAATCGACGAGCACGGCCAGCAACAAGACGATGCCGGTGATGATGAACTTGAAACCGGACGAGAGTCCGAGGAGGTCCATGCCGTTCTGGATCGCCGTGATCACCAATGCCCCGTAGAAGGCCGACACGACCCGCCCTTGACCGCCGAAGAGGCTCGTGCCACCGATCACGGCCGCCGCGATCACGTTCAACAGCAGATTGCCGCCGCCAGTGTTGGTGGCGACCGATCGCAGTCTCGACACCAGGATGATGCCGCCGACGCCGGCCATGAAGCCGTTGATCATGAACACGGCGATACGGATGGAATCGACGTCGATACCGGCTCGCCTGGCCGCCTCGGGACTGCCGCCGACGGCGTAGATGTGACGTCCGAATCGGGTCTTCGACGCAACGAAGGTCCAGATCACGAGGAAGACGGCGAGGGTCAGCGTCACCTGGGGTACGCCGCGGTCCTGGTTGGCCACATACACGCCGGCGAGTATCACGACGCCGAGGGCAACGATCTGGGCGACCATGATCGGGAACGGAAGGGCCTCGAGGTCTCGGTTCAATCGCGACTGCCGGTTGATCACCTGGAATGCTGCGAAGGAGGCGACGACGGCGATCCCCAACAGCCAGCCGAGCCAGACCGGCATGAAGTTGTTGGCCAGCCCGATGAGCGTCTGGTCTTGGATCCGGATGGTGCCGGCGGTCGTCAACTCGGTCGTCAGGTAGAGCAGCACCCCGGACCAGATGAGGAAGGCGGCCAGCGTCATCACGAACGACGGAACGCCGAGCTTGGTGATGATGATGCTGTGGACGAAACCGATTGCCGTTGTCAGCAGAACTGCGGCGATGATGCACGCCCACCAGGGCCAGCCAGGGTCGTTCGGTCGCTGGAGCAGGACGAGAACAGCGCCGCCGGTGGCCGCCACCGAGGCGACAGAGAGGTCGATGGTGACGATCTCGCCGTCGGCTATCAGCAGGATGAAGACGACGCCGATGGCGAGGAACGAGATCGGTGCCATCTGGAGCAGCAGGTTCGTGAAGTTCCTGGCCGTCAGGAACTGTTCCTCGAGCAGCCCGAAGATCACGACGATGACGGCCAGTCCGGCGAAGATCGGCAGTGATCCGATGTCGCCGGCCTTGAGGGCTTGGACCCGTCGCTCGATGTATTCACCGACGGTCGTGGAAGGGGCGGCGAACCCTGCGGTCCGGACGCCGGGCTGGGGATCGGAGGTGTCGATGTCGGTCATGCGTCCACCTCGTCCATCCCCGGTACGTGCGCAAGATCGCCGGCCGTGATGGCCTGGACGACCTCTTGTTGAGTTGTCTTGTCCGTCTCGAAGACGGCGACCTGTTGACCGAGGCGGAGCACCGTGATTCGGTCGGCCACCTCGAAGATGTCGTGGAGATTGTGGGAAATGATCCCCACACCGAAACCCTGCGATGCGAGTCGCTGCACCAGATCGAGGACCTGTCGTGTCTGAGCGACGCCGAGCGCAGCGGTGGGTTCGTCGAGCATGACGAGCTTCGAGTTGCCCCACATCACTGCCTTGGCAACGGCCACGGCCTGTCGCTGACCGCCGGACAGACCTGCGACGGTCTGCCTGACCGAGCGCAAGGTCGTGACCTTGAGGCTCTCCAGGACTTCTTTCGCCTGGTGTTCCATGGCGAGTTCGTCGAGCACGATACCGCCCCGCATTTTTTCTCGGCCCAGGAACATGTTGGCAACGACGTCGAGATTGTCGGCCAGGGCGAGGTCTTGGTAGACGACTTCGACGCCGAGATCGGCAGCAACACGAGGGCTGTTGATGTGGACCGGTTTGCCCTCGAAGAACACCTCGCCTTCGTCGAACGGATAGATCCCGACCAAGCCCTTGATCAACGTGGACTTGCCGGCGCCGTTGTCGCCGACCAATGCCATCACCTCGCCGGCTCTGATCTCGAAGTCGATCTTGTAGATCGCTTGGACAGCGCCGAAGGACTTGGAAACGCCTCGGCATTCCAGCAGCGGCTGCTGCTCCGTGTTTGGCTCGTTCATGGTGCTCGGATCAGTCAATGACGGCGGGTGGGGGCTTCTGCCCCCCCCCGCCGTCGCTCATTGAATGTGGTGTGTCCGTCGCCCGATGGACTCAGCCGCAGACGTCGGTTGCGACGGCCGCGACCTCAGGTGTGCAGAGCTCTTCGACAGTACGGAAACCGTCGGCGATGACGGTGTCCGCCACGTTGTCGGCGGTCACAGCGATCGGCACCAGAGCGATGTAGGGAACGACGCCGTCACCTGTGGGTCCGTCGGCAGGGGTGCCGTCGGCGTTGATCCCGATGATGGTGAAGTCGCCGGTGAGTGCGCTGACGTCCTCGCCCGCACGGAGGGCAAGTGCTGCCTGGACTCCGGCTGCGGCCTCGGCCTTGATCGGCTTGTAGACGCTCATCGCCTGCTTGTTGAGCAGCACGTTCTGGATACCTGCCTGCGTGGCGTCCTGGCCGCTGACCGGGACTGTGCTGGGGTCGATTCCGGCGTTCTCGAGCGAGGCAATGACCGAACCGGCGATGCCGTCGTTGGCGGCGAACACCGCATCGACTTCATTGCCGGCGCCGACGAGGATCTGATCGAAGATCGACAGAGCTTCGGCATTGTCCCAGCCGGGAACGAACTGATCAGCCACGAGGGCCCAGTCGCCGGCCGCCACACGAGTTTCGACGACGCCGTTGTAACCGTCGCGGAACAAGAAGGCGTTGTTGTCCTCTTCACCACCGTTGAGCATCACGACCTGGGGTGTGTCAACGCCGAGAGCGTCGATGGCGGGCTCGAGGATCTCGGCCATGGTCGCACCGACACGTACGTTGTCGAAGCTCACGTAGACGTCGCCGCCTGCGCTGCCTTCGGTGTTGAAGCGGTCGTACTCGACGATGCCGACGTTGGCTTCGCGGGCGAGGTCGATGATCGTGGCTCCGGAGCCGGAGTCGTTGCTGGTGAGCACGATGACGCTGGCGCCGTCGCCGATGGCCTGCTCGGCCTGGCTGATCTGCACCGCTGCGTCGCCTTCAGCGTTCACGATGTTGAAGTCGGTTCCTTCTACGAGGCCGGCGGCTTCGAAGCCCTCGGCGAAGAAGCGGCGATCGTCCTTTTCCCAACGATCGGAGGTTGCGGAGTCGGGGAGGAGCACCCAGATGCTGCCCTCACCACCGGCGGTCTCGCCGCCGCTGTCATCACCGCCGGTGTCGCCACCGGCATCATCACTGGAGTCGCTACCGCAGGCGCCGGCAATGATGGCGAAGGCCGCCAACAATGCGAGCAGCCACGAGAAGTTTCGTTTTTGCATGGTGTTCTCCCCTTGATCATCGAGAACGCGGTGTTCCCGATTCTGCGACAGTATGCATTCCTCCGGGATCACGTCCAGGTCATAGGTCACTTCATGATCCAACCACCGTCGACGTTCAGCGTTTGCCCCGTGATGAAGGAGGCGTCTGGCCCGACGAGGAACGAGACGGCGGAGGCCACCTCGTCATTGGTTCCCCGCCGTTTCAGAGCCTGCGAGTCGATGATCCGCTTCGAGTAGGCCGCACGATCAGCATGGATTTCCTCGGCCCGAGTTGGGAAGGCGCCGGGGGCGACGCAGTTCACTCGGATGTTGTCCGGACCGAGTTCTGTCGCCAATGCCCGTGTGAACGACGCCATGGCGCCCTTCGTGGTGACGTAGATGGAAAGCTCGCTCCATCCTCCGTGCTGGGTGATCGAGCCCATGTTCACGATCGCCCCGCCGCCGTTCTTCCGCATCGAAGGGACCACCGCCTGGGTGGTCAGGAAGGAGGCCCGCTGGTTGACCGCGACGGTGTCGTCATACTCGTCGACGGTGACGTCGAGGAACGGTCCCGCGGGAAACACCGCAGCGTTGTTGATCAGAACGCCGATCGGGCCGAGCTCGGCCTCCGACTCCTGGGTCGCTCGACGGATCGCGGCGCCGTCTCGGAGGTCGACGACGAGAGCGCGGGCCGTGCCGCCTCCGCTCTCGATGGTCTCCCTCGTGCTCGCGGCACCGGCGGCGTCGATGTCGATGATCGCGATGGAGTACCCGTCGGCGGCCAGGCGGATCGCAATGGCCCGACCCAGTCCACTCCCTGCCCCGGTGACGATGGCGGTGCTCATGTCAACCCTCTCTGCTTCGCTCGCGACTCCGACGGGGCCAACAGTAACGGCGTACTGTTCAGCAGTACCGTGGCCACGTGCTCGACCGCATCCAATCACGGCTCCGGTTCACCTCTCTCGTTGTCGTGGTCCTCGGTGTCGCCGCCTGTGGTCGGCCCGGTGCCACCGCCGGCCCAGCGCCCGGATCCGACGTCGATCGGCCGCCCGAAGCGTCGATGTCCAGCGTGCGGCTCGTCGACGTCGCCGAAGAGGTCGGGCTGGACTTCCGCCACAGCGCCTTTCAGTGGGGGCCGACCGGTGACCCCAACGCCATGATGGGCGGTGGCCTCTGCTGGATCGATCAGAACCGCGATGGGTGGCTGGATCTCTTCGTGGTCGACACATGGTCGGAAGGGGAGTGGGGGCGGTGGCGGAGCGAGGGTGCGTTGCCGACCAGTCGGCTCTACCGCAACGAGCGCGGCCAGTTCGTCGACGTCAGCGACGAGGTCGGAGCAGCACTCGAGATTCGTGGAAGTGGATGCGTCGCCGCCGACCTCGACATGGACGGCTTCACCGATCTCTACGTCACGACCGAACGTGAGAACGTCCTGCTCTGGAACGACAATGGTGAGCATTTCGAGGTCGACGACGGTTCGGCCGGGGTCGACGCCTACGGATGGCATGCGGGTGCCGCTGTCGGTGACGTGAACGGCGACGGTCTGCTCGATCTCTTCGTCACCGGGTACGCCGATCTCAACCGTCCGATTCCAGAGGCGACCAGGGGCTTCCCCAATTCCTTCCTCGCCGAACCGGACTTGCTGTTCATCAATCAAGGAGGGGAAGGGCGCCCAACCTTCACAGATGTCGCAGGGAGCGTGGGGATCGAGGCCGAACGTGTCGACTACGGGCTCGGAGCAGTCCTGAGCGACATCGATCGCGATGGTGATCTCGATCTGTACGTGGCCAACGACACCCAGTCGAACCGGCTCTACATGAACGAAGCCGGCGGCAGCGATCCCGGCTTTCGACTGGTGGACATCGGGCCGGAGGCCGGCGTCGATGACGACGCCGCCGGTATGGGCGTGGCGATTGGCGACTCCGACAGCGACGGGCGTGGAGACATCGTCGTCACCAACATGGCGGGTCAGGGACATGCCGTCTTTCGTCGTTCCGACATCGATTCAGCACCGGCGTTTCGCTCAGCGCTCGATGAGATGGGACTGCTCGACCTCGGTCGAGATCGCTCCGGGTGGGGCGTCGAATGGGCCGATCTCGACCTCGATGCGGATCTCGACCTCATCGTGGCCCAGGGCGCCATTCCGGTGACTGATCTCGAAGGCGATCGCGAAGTGCTTCAGGCATTCGAGAATCTCGGGTCGACGTCGGGTTCGGACGGCACGGCGAACTCGTTCGTCGAGGTGACCTCGCTGGTCGGCCTCGACACCGACGGACGGTTCCTCGCACGCGGACTGGCGGCGGCCGACTACGACAACGACGGCGATGTCGACTTCGCCGTTGGCACGATCGGCGGGCACATCGGGCTGTTGCGCAACACCGGGGCCGGTGGGCACTGGCTGGTGGTCTCGCCCGATCCGGCGACACCGGGAACGATCGTGACGATCACGATGGCGGACGGATCTCGACAGGAACGGGAGATCATGGCCGGCAGCAGCTATCTCTCGTCTTCCGATCCCCGATCCCACTTCGGGCTCGGCAGCCTCGACGAGGTCTCCGAGGTCGTCGTCCGCTGGCCCGGTGGCGTCGAGCAGGTGATCACGTCAGTCGCCGCCGATCAGGATCTCCAGGTCACGACTTAGGCGCGGAGCTGCTCGATGACGGCCATGTTCGCGACGCCGTCCGACGGCGGGATCGGGACTGGAGCGCCGGTCGTGACCGCATTGGTGAACTGCTCGGCTTCGATTCGGTACTGATCGATCGGGTCGAAGGCGATCGTCTCGGTCGTCGGCGCCCCCGAAGCGGTGCTGGTCGTCAACCAGAGGCGAGTTGGTTCGGTCGGCGGGATGTTGAACGGGGTTTCGAGGGTGATCCGCCCGGTTGTGCCGTAGATGTGGACCCGCTGGTCCGGGGCGCAGCGTGTTGAACAGGTGAACGTGGCCGTTCCATCTGGGAACTCGAGGACACCGGATGTGGTGATGTCGACGCCGGTCACCGGATCTCGAGTGAGCGATCCGGCCACGGCCACCGGTTCGCTGTCGAACAGCAGCCGCGACAGGTTGATCGAATAGCAGCCGATGTCCATGAGCGCGCCGCCGCCGTACTCGGCGATGTTGCGGATGTTGGTCGGGTCATTGTTGAAGTAAGAGAACCAGCTCTGCACGGAGGTCAGGTCGCCAATGCGGCCGCTGCGAACCAGATCGAGTGCGGCCTGCCAGGTGGGATGCAGCCGGTACATGAAGGCCTCCATGAAGACCACTCCGGCCTCCGCGCAGGCGTCCACCATGCACTGCCCGTCTGCCGCCGTCAGGGCGAGGGGCTTCTCGCACATCACGTGCTTACCCGCCTCGGCTGCCTTGATCGTCCACTCCATGTGGAGATGATTCGGCAGCGGAATGTAGACAGCGTCGACGGTCGGATCGTCGAGGAGTTGCTGGTAGGCGCCGTATCGGGTCGGGATACCGAGCTGGTCTGCCACCTCGTTGGTTCTTGCCAGGTCGCGTCCGGCGATGGCAATCACCTCACAATTGGGTGCGGCCTGGATCCCGGGAATCACCTTCTCCCGACCGATTTTGGCTGTCGAGAGCACGCCCCACTTCACAGTCATCGCTGGCTCCGTCTCATCGTTGTCGGTGGCATGGTGACGGTACATTCCCGAAGGTCGATCGAGGAGATGTACAAATGCGTCGCATACCCGAACTCAGTCATGCCGAGGCCTGGCACATCGTCGACCTGATCCGTGAGCGGCTCGACGTCGACCAACGGGGAGCTGCAGTTGCCATCGTCGACTCCCACGGTGAGCTGATGGCCTTCCTGCGAACCGATGGCTGCCCATTGCCGTCAGTCGAGAACGCCAAGAACAAGGCGTTCACTGCCGCTCGGGAACGTATCGAGTCGAGTGTCATCGGGGAGAAGTCCCGCGGTGAGGACTTCGCCATCACCAACTTCGGTGACCTGCGCTACACGGGTTGGGGTGGCGGAGTCCCGCTCGAGCTCGACGGTCACATCGTCGGCGCCGTAGGCGTGAGCGGACTTCCCGAAGCGGACGACGTCGCATTGGCCCGCCTCGGCGCCGCATCGTTGTCGCCATCGCCCTCTGGGATCTGATCCGCAATGGCCGGACGGAGGGTGCGAGCGACTGCGATTGGGACTGCACTGATGGTGACAGTTCTGATCGGCGTTCTCGCCGTGTTCGCCTTCGTCGGATTCGGAAGTCGGGGCGAGAGCGGGTCACAAACGATCAAGGGCTGCGAGCGTGTGGTGTCGCCTGACCGGTCGGTCGCCCGCATCTGGAACGAGGCGCTGCTCGGTGCCATTCGCTTGGATGTGCCGGCTCCCACCGTGCACGCACGGACGCTCTTCCACACGTCCGCTGCGATGTGGGATGCCTGGGCGGCATACGACCACACGGCGACCGGCGTCTTCGTTGACGAGGATCATGTCGACGAGGCTCACGAGGCCGACGACGTGCTGGCCGCCCGGGAGGAGGCGATCAGTTTCGCCGTGTATCGAATCCTGGTCGAGCGCTATCTGTTGTCCGCCGGAGCAGAAGAGTCGGTCACCGGATTCGATCAGCTGATGGACGACCTGTGTTTCGATCGTTCGTTCACCGACGACCAAGGCGACTCGCCGGCCGCGCTCGGCAATCGAATCGCCAACATGATCCTGTCGGGAACACTCGACGACGGATCGAACGTGGCGGACGGGTACGTCGACTCCACCTATCACAGCGTCAACCCTCCTCTGGTCGTTGCTGGGTCGGGAACTGTCATGGACGATCCCAACCGGTGGCAGCCCTTGGAACTCGATGTGATGGTCGCCCAGAACGGAATGCCGCTCGAGGAGACAGTCCAGACGTTCGTCGGGTCGCAGTGGGGCGACGTCACGCCGTTCGCACTCGAGGCCTCGTCCGACGGGCGGCCGCCTCTCGATCCGGGTCCTCCACCGATGCTCGGCGATCCATCGACCGACCAAGCTTTCAAGGATGCCGTCGTTGCTGTGATCGCGGCGAGTGCCGATCTCGATCCGAGTTCTGGCGTGACGATCGACATCAGCCCGGCGGCCTTGGGGAACGTCGTGCCCGGCACGTACGACGCCCTCGGCCACGAGCAGAACCCTTCGACTGGCGCACCTTACGAACCGGACGTTGTCGCGCTGGGCGACTACGGGCGAGTGGTCGCGGAGTTCTGGGCCGACGGTCCTTCGTCGGAGACGCCGCCCGGGCATTGGAACGCCATCGCGAACTCCGTGACCGATTTGCTGCGAGGCGAGTTGAGCATCGATGGCAGGCCGGTCGACGCACTCGAGTGGGACGTGAAGCTCTATCTCCCACTCAACGGTGCGATGCACGATTCCGCGATCGCGGCGTGGGGATCGAAGCGTGCCTATGACTACGCGAGACCCATCTCGATGATCCGCTACATGGGGGGCCTCGGACAGTCGACGAACCCCGCGTCGGAGGCCTTCGACCGCGATGGGCTGCCATTGGTTCCCGACCTGATCGAGATCGTGACCGCAGAGTCGTCGGCAACGGGAGAACGTCACGCGTCACTGTCGGGTCACGTCGGTGAGGTGGCTGTTCGCTCATGGATGGGGGTTCCGTTCGACCGAGAGCGCGAGGTCGGCGGGGTCGGATGGATCCTGGCTGTCGACTGGGTGCCCTATCAGCTCCCGACCTTCGTCACCCCGGCCTTCGCCGGCTACGTGTCGGGGCACAGTTCGTTCAGTCGGGCCGGTGCCGAAGTCCTTGCTGCGATCACGGACGACCCCTTCTTCCCGGGAGGTCTCGCAACGTGGACCATTCCGGCCGATTCGCTCGACTTCGAATTCGGTCCGAGCGAGGACGTGACGCTCGAGTGGGCCACCTACGAGGATGCGTCGAACGAGGCCGGTCGTTCGCGGATCTACGGTGGGATCCACGTCTTTGCCGATGACCTCCGGGGTCGGGAGATCGGTGTCGAAGCCGGTCGAGGAGCGTGGGCGCTGGCACAGCAATATTTCGATGGGACGGCCCACGACTAGGGTCTCGTCCGGAGGCAACCATGGATGGCAATCCGGTGATCGGACTTCTCGGTAGGCGGCTTCGGCTCGCCGTGATCGGTGGGGGACCGGGCAGCTTCATCGGTGCGATGCACCGGAGTGCAGCCCGTCTCGACGATCGTTATGAGCTGGTGGCTGCAGCGCTGTCATCGGATCCCGAGCGGTCGAGGCTGGCCGGTATCGAACTCGGGATCTCCGAGGACCGGTCCTACGGCAGCGGGCTTGCATTGCTCGACGCCGAGGCCGCCCGCGACGACGGTGCGGATGTCGTGGCCGTGATGACACCCAATGACTCCCATCACCCGTTGGCCCTGGCTGCTCTCGATCGCGGATTCGACCTCATCATCGACAAGCCGATCACCAATACCCTCGAAGAAGCCCTCGAGGTCGCCGATCGTGTGCAGCGAACCGGCCTGGTGTGTTGCTTGACCCACAACTACACCGGCTTCCCGCTGGTGAGGCAGGCCCGTGCAATGGTGGCCGACGGACAGTTGGGCGAGATTCGCCTCGTCCAGGTCGAATACGTGCAGGGCGGCAAGGCGGCGGCGCCGACGTTCGAAGCAGGCGAATCGTTGCCATGGCGCCACGATCCTGTGCGAGGCGGACCTTCACTCGTGATGGGCGACATCGGCACCCATGCTCACAATCTCGTCCGATTCATCACCGGTCTCGAGGTCGCCGAGGTGGCGGCCGAGGTCGGCACGATCATGCCTGCAGGCACCGTCCATGACTTCGCCGGTGCCATGCTCCGGTTCGACTCGGGAGCCCGCGGTACGTTCTGGGTCACCCAGGCTGCCGCTGGTGTCGAGAATTGCCTCCGGATTCGGGTGTCCGGCGCTGATGGGACACTCGAATGGTCGCTCGAGGAACCAACCGTTCTGATGTTCAAGCCCTTGGGTGAGCCGGCCCAGGTATTGACGCCGAACGGGCCGGCGACCCTGCCGCTCGCGGCCCGCTCGAGCCGCATCGTGAGCGGTCACCCCGAAGGGTTCCACGAGGCCTTCGCCAATCTCTATTCCGATGCAGCCGAAGCGATCGCGGCCAGGCGAGCGGGGCGAGAAGCCGATCCGTTGGCACTCCACTTCCCGAAGGTCGATGACGGCGTCCGCGGCATCCGGTTCGTCGACGCGGTGGTGGCTTCCAGCGCTGCCAACGGTGAGTGGGTGACGTGCCGCTGAGACCCGCCTCTCCGCGATTGGGGTCGGAGCTTCACATTCACAGGTTCGCTTCGCTGCCTTTGGCAGTTGTGAATGTGAAGCTCCGACCGCAGGGCCAGCTCCGGGAGCTGGAGCGACGCGGCTCCTAGTCGCCGTTCGAGACCGCTTTCAGTCCACCGCCGGGCGTGACATCCCTGTCGTTCTGAAGCGCAGCCTTGAAGCTAGGTGTGGCCTGCAATGCGATGATGTCGGCCGGCATCTCGATCCCGGCTTCGTCGAGCGCTTCCTTGACAGACTTGATCGCCTCGTCGAGCAGGATGCGACTCTCGTGTTGGCTCGGATCGCCCCAGAACCTCGCCTCGATGTTCACTGTCGACACGCCCAACTCTGCGACGAGTGCCTCGGGCGGTGGCTCCGATGCGACGCCTTCGATGGTCCGCAACGCCTGCTCGATGACCTGGCACGCTTCCCTGGCGTCGTTCTCGAACGCAACACCGGCCACAAAGCTGAGACGGCGCTCATCGAAGTGGGTCTGGACTCGGATGGCGTTCTTGTAGACGTCTCGATTCGGGATCACGAGGAGTTGGCCGTCGAACGTCTTGATTCGAGTCTCACGGATGGTGATGGCTTCGACGGTGCCGCTGTGCCCCTGGACCTCGATCTGGTCGCCAGACTCGAACGGCTGCCGGAACAGCAACAGCACGCCGGACAACGTGTTCTCGAGGATGTCCTGGAACGCGAAACCGACGGCAACCGAGAAGAAGCCGAGGCCGGCGAGTAGGTCAACCGGTTTCACGGACGGAAACGCGGCCGCCGTTGCGGCGAGCGCGGCGACGCTGAACAGAATCCAACCGGCGAGCTTGCTCATCACGCTCGCAAAGCTCGGGGTGTGGTTCCGTTTCAACCATGCGTGCAGCCAGACCCGAAGGAGTCGGGACAGTGCGTAGCCGATCAGTATCACCACGATGGCGACACCAACTCGAGGAATCGCTTCGAGGAACGACTCGATCATGTTTCGGGCGGAGTCGGCGACTTCTTCCGACGGGGGGTCCAGGGATTCGCTCTCCGCCCACATCAGTCGGCGAAGGTCGTTGAGTGTTGGGGTCATGGCTGAGCTGTATTCCGATCTGCCGGTGGCCGACGTAGAAGGTTGTCAGTGCTGGCTTCGGCGAATCGGCCGGGATTTGAGATCGTGTCAGAGTTGGGTCAATGAAGACGGATCGGGTGTAGGTCTCAGGTCATCGGCGACCCGATGGTCAGTAGGATCGGGCGATGGTTGTACCCGCCCCGCGTACGTTCGACGATCACAAGGTGGAGGCCGATCGGGCCTTCCTCACAGAGTGCCTGTTCGAGGTTCTCGACGACGTCGGTCTCGGCAGTTTGGCCGATGCGCTGCGAGCTGGCGACACCGACGCTGCCGGTCGAGCGGCGAGCACCGAAGAACTCACACTGACCTACAGCATCATGTTCAGACTCCAGTCGCTGGCAGAGCAGAACGCGGCCATGCAGCGCCGTCGCCATAACGAAGCAGAACATGGTGTGATGGATGACTCCGCGTTGTGGGGGCGAGCGGTCCAACGGATGCTCGAGTCCGGTCTCGACGGCCAGGCGATCGCATCCCATCTTGCGGATGTGCGAGTCGAGCCGGTCTTCACCGCTCACCCGACCGAGGCCAAGCGGAGTAGTGCGCTTGCCCATCAGCGTGCGCTTCACGATCTCATGGCGGCCAATGACCGGACATCGAACACTGAGGCCGAAGGGGTCGAGCTCCGCCGAGCCATCACGACCAGGCTCGACCTCTTGTGGCGATCCGGAGAAGTGCTCCTGGACAAGCCCGACGTAGACACCGAACTGCGAAATGTCGTTCACTATCTGCGTCACGTGTTTCCCGACGTCGTCGATCGGCTCGATCAGCGGCTCGATGTCGCATGGGAGGCGGTCGGGCTGGATCTGCGGCTTCTGTCCGAACATGGTCATCCACGCGTCTCGTTCGGAACGTGGGTCGGAGGTGACCGCGACGGCCATCCGCTGGTGACTTCCGACGTCACCCGTCGGGCACTGGCCACGCTCAGGTCCGAGGCGCTCGAGGTGCTCCGCGATCGGCTCGATCAACTGGGGGCCGTGCTGTCCCTTTCCGGCCGCCTCCATCCAGCGCCATCTGACCTGACCGACTGGATTGCGAGACGGGCTGCCGACCTCGGGTCGGAAGGCGCATCGGCAGTCGCCCGCAACCCCCACGAGCCGTGGCGTCAGGCGATCAATCTCGTCACTGCCGGCCTGCCCGCCGGTGATGGAGGCTGGTACGACCGAGCGTCCGACGTCGATGGGGACCTGGAGCTCGTCGAGCAGTCGCTCCGGGACGTCGGCGCCCACCGAGCCGCCGACGAGCACGTTGTGGCGGTCCGTCGCTTCGTTCGCACCTTCGGCTTCCACCTCGCTGCGCTCGACATCCGGCAGAACAGTCAGTTCCACGACACTGCGCTGTCGCAGTTGCTGGCAGCGGCCAATGTCGAGGACGGAGTGAACTACCCGGACTGGACCGAGGAACGCAAGCGCTCCTTCCTCGACTCCGAACTGCGGTCGGGACGTCCGTTCGCCGCTCCGGGAAGATCAGACCTCGGGCACGAAGCAGATGCAGTGCTGGACTGTTTTCGAGTGGTGCGGGCAGAGATCGACGCCAACGGCCTCGACGGCATCGGATCGTTCATCGTGAGCATGACTCGGTCGCCGAGCGACCTCCTCGCTGTGTACTTGTTCGCCCGCGAGGTAGGGATGTTGGTGGACGGCCCGGAAGGTCAGGTGTGTCCCGTCCGGGTCGTGCCGCTGTTCGAAACCATTGACGACCTCGAGGCCAGCCACACGATCCTTGCCGACTATTTGGCCCACCCGATGGTGGGCCGCAGTCTTGCGTGGCAACAGGAGTTCAAGGGGCACGCCGAGCCGGTGCAGCAGATCATGGTCGGCTACAGCGACTCGAACAAGGACGGCGGCATCGTCTCGAGCCTGTGGTCCGTGCATCGAGCACTGATCGAGCTCTCCGATGCCGCTCGCCAGATCGGCGTGCGGCCACAGTTCTTCCACGGCCGTGGTGGAACCGTCAGCCGGGGGGCCGGGCCTGCACACCGATTCGCACGTGCGTTGCCGGCGGGTTCGGTCGGCGGAGATCTCCGGCTCACCGAGCAGGGTGAGACCATCGCCCAGAAGTACGCAAACCCGCAGGACGCCACGTTCCATCTCGAGACTCTGCTGGCAGGCACGGCCTCGGCGACGCTCGCCCCGTTTGCACGACGCTACGATCTGGAGCCGTTCATGGACCGGTTCGCTGAGGCCGCCCGCCAGCGTTACAGCGAGCTCGTCGCGAGCCCCGAGTTGATCGAGTTCTTCTCGCAGGCCACGCCGATCGACGTCATCGAACGGAGCCGGATCGGATCGCGACCAGCCCGTCGGAGCGGCCAGCGGACCCTTCGTGACCTTCGGGCGATTCCCTGGGTCTTTGCTTGGAGTCAGTCCCGGTTCTTCCTGTCTGGCTGGTTCGGGCTGGGCAGCGGTCTGGCCGCTGTCGAGGCGGAGGACCCCGATGCGGCGGCGGCACTGGTGGCCTCGGTGTTCGACTGGCCACCGTTGCACTACATCGTGTCGAACAGCGCGACCTCGTTCGCGTCCGCTGACCCGACAGTGATGGCGGAATATGCGGAGCTCGTGGTGGACGACGCGGTGCGGCAGTCGATTCTCGGACAGATCCAGGCCGAATACTCGGTGACGGCCGGGGTGTTCGAACGGATCTATGAAGGTTCGCTTGCCGCGCGCCGCCCGAACGTCGAGGCACTTTTGGCGCCGCGGCGGGCTGGTCTGAGCGTGCTGCATCGCCACCAGATCGATCTCCTTCGAGGGTTGCGGAATGGTCAGCAGGACGACTCTGGCGACGATCAGATGCCACTGTTGCTGGCCACGGTCAATGCCATCTCGAGTGGCCTCGGAACGACCGGCTGACCGGACCGGCGGGTGCGCTCCGCAACCGCCGGCGAGATCATCGGATGAAGAGCATCTCGCGGTACTTCGGCAGCGGCCAACGCTCGTCGGCAACGAGGGTCTCGAGTGTGTCGCCGTGCATTCGCACGTCATCCATCAGACCGCGGACGGTGTCGTGTGCACGGTCGCCTTCATCGCCTTGAAGGCCGTCTTCGACAGCTTCTCCTCCATGGTGCCGAGGTTGAAGACGTCGGTCGCCGAGATGTCCGACATCGCGTGCGCGGCGGCGTCAGAAAAGCGCGGACTCGCCCGACGCCAGCTGCATGAGCAAATCTGGGTGCAGGATCGTGATGCGTCCACGTCCGGTTCGTACTGCCCCGCATTCGCGTAAGAATGCCAGCGAGCGGGCCGCCGCCTCTCGCGTGGATCCGACCCAAGCGGCCACTTCATCCTGCGTGATGGCGACCTGGGTGCCAGTGGCCGAGCGGTGTTCTGGATCGGCATGCCGATCGAGCTTGAGCCCCAAGTCGATCAACAACTGAGCGACGCGCTTGTTGGTCGAGTCGACCGAGCGGGCAGCCAACCGCAGGTTGGCCGTCGCGAGATGCCGGGCCAACTCGCGCAGGATGGTGACGGCAAGCGTCGAATCGTTCTCGACGTACCGGAGAAAGTCGGCTCCGGGCATGACGGTGACCGTCGATGGCGCCATCGCAACGGCGGTTGCAGTCCGCGGTGCGCCGGAGATGGCTGAGAGCTCCCCGAAGCCTTGGATCGGAGTCTTGGTCCCCAAGATCAGCTCCCTGCCGCTCGGGGAGGTGACGAACAGATTGATCCTTCCCTCGGTGCAGGCGAAGGCTGCCGTCGAGCGGTCTCCCTCGGTGAAGAGAGTCTCGCCAACAGCAAGCTCCCGCAAGGTGCCCTGCTCAGCGACGAAGGCGCCGAGCGCTCGTCGGTGATCCGCTCCCGGAAGGAGGACGGCGCTCACGACATGTATCCAACCAGTGTGATGAGCGTCATGGACATCCCCCCAACTCGAGCCCAGAGTGACCATACATCGCTGGCAGAACGAGGGAGAAACGATCGTGCTGGAACTCATGGTGCAACCACTTCAGCCAGCGGAGGTTGTGACGCGAAGTGCGACCCCTACGGCCGCCGAAGTGCGGGTCCAGCTCCTCGGCGACGTTCGTTTGTTCTTCGACGGTGAGGCACCCGTGGCTCCTCCGAGTGCACCGCAGCGGCGCCTGCTCGCCGTTCTGGCACTGCTCGGCCCGTGCAGTCGAAGCCCCGGCCAGTTGGCCGATCTGATGAGTGTCTCTCCGGGCTCGGTTCGTACGTCGATGTCGAGGCTTCGACGGTCGACGGGGCATGACCCGATCGCAACCGGCCCCAGCGGTTATTGCTTCGTTGGTGCCGTCGACGTCCGCGAGTTCTCGCGATTGGCGGTGGCCCCAGCTGGCAACGACCGCCTCCGAGAAGTTGAGCTGGCGCTGTCGATGTGGCACGGCGACCCGCTCATCGAGTTCCGAGAGGAGCCATGGGCGTCACCCGAGGTGTCGAGAGTGCACGAGCTTCGGGCGAAGCTCATCGAGGAGCGAGCCGAGCTGCTCATCTGCGCCGGACGAGGCGCTGAGGCAATCGCCCCGCTGCTGGCCCACGTCGACCGGCGCCCGCTGCGGGATCGTCCGCGAGGGCTGTTGATGCTGGCCCTTGCACGTGAGGGTCGCCAGGTGGAGGCGTTGCGGGCATATCAGCGCTACCGGTCGTTCTTGGGCGAGGAGCTCGGGGCTGCGCCATCGGCCTGGGTCAGCATGATCGAGCGTCGGGTCGCTTCATCGGATTGCGGCGATGTCGCCCTGCTCGTGGAACGAGGACGTTGCCGTCAAGTGTGAATGCGAGACCCGCCGGCACGTCGAGACGACCTGGCCGAGCCGGCGTCCTCGGTCATTGACTCTCTCCGGCCGTAGATGAATGGGCCGACGAGTGCGTCGATGAGCACGTCGATGTCGCCGCCGGCAGAGAGCTCGCCTCGATGCTGCCTCGTTCGAGGATCGCTCGCAACGGTGCCCGGCGGTTTCGGAAGTAGTCATCGAGAGGTGATCGGATCGACGGATCGTGGCAGCTCACCTCGATGATGGTGGCCTTCGAGACGAGCTCGATTGTGGCTTCCGGAATGACATGGTCGACATCGGCCGACCGGGGACGGCCCTGCCGTTGGGGAGACGATTCGAGTCGAAACATCGGCGAACCGAGAATGACGACTGGGCTGACATCGAGTCCCGGCTGCGAGCAACGCACGCCGAGCTGATGACGACGATCGACACCTACGAAGACGAGGACCTCTTCACAAAGAGGCGCTATCCGTGGACCCGGTCGACATCGATTGGTGCCTACATGGTGTCGGCCGCATCGAGCCACCACGCCTGGGCGTCGAAGCTCATCCGTTCCAGGGCCAAGACCGGGCGGGCTGCCTGAGTCTGTCGCTGTCTCAACCGGGCTGAGGCGCTCCATGAACGGCGCGATGATCGGCGACGATCTCGTCGATCAGCTCGCCGAGTACGCGGTCGGCGTCGGCGGTGTCGACCTGGCACGTGCCGGCTGCAGCGTGACCGCCGCCTCCGTTTCGCAGCATCAGCTCGCCGACATTGGTCACGCAGCCGCGGTCGATGATCGACTTGCCGGTGGCGAACACCGTGTTCTGCTGCTGGAAGCCCCAGAGCTTGTGAATCGAGATGTTGCAGCCCGGGTACATTGCGTAGATCAGGAACCGGTTGGCGGGCCAGATCGTGTCCTCGTCAGTCAGATCGAGCACGATGAGATTGTCGTGGACGGTCGAGCAGCGTTCGATCTGCGCTTTCGCCTCGTCCTGGTGGGCGAAATAGAGGCTGGTGCGTTCGACGACGTCGGGAAGACGCAGGATTTCTTCGATCGTGTGCTCCTTGCAATACGCAATGAGATCCATCATCAGTTCGTAGTTGGAGATGCGGAAGTCCCGGAACCGGCCGAGGCCCGTCCGAGGATCCATGATGAAGTTGAGCAGCTCCCAGTTGCGAGGGTGGATGATCTCGCCCTCGGTGTACTGGGCGGAGTCGGCCTTGTCGACGGCCTCCATCATCTCGAGCCAGCGATCGGGGAACGTGCCTGCTCCGCCGTAGTGATCCCAGACCACGCGGGCGGCCGACGGTGCGTGGGGGAGGATCACGTGGTTGTCGCGAGCGTCGTTGCGGAGGGTCTCGGACTCGTGGTGGTCGAACGCGAGATGCACACCGTCCACGAACGGGAGGTTGGTGGTGATGTCGTTGTCGGTGATCTCGACCTTGCCATCCTGCATGTCCTTGGGGTGGACGAAGAGGATGTCGTCGATCATCTCCAGGTGTTCGAGAAGAACGGCGCACACCAGGCCGTCGAAATCGCTGCGGGTGACGAGTCGATACTTGCTCACAGGGGTCTTCTCCAAGACGTCGGTTCTCTACAGCGTCGACCGGGAGCGGTGGGAATTGAGGATCAGGGAACGTTGGCGGTGAGATCCACCGGTGTGTCCTGGCTGAATACGTTGATCCATGCGCCGTTGCGCTGGGACCAGACCGATGACACGTACATCTCCTCCATCTGCTCTGCGCCCGGGCGGCGGTATTCGGCCCGGTAGGCGAGGAGTGCATGGTCAGCCGAGAGTTGCATCGAACGGGCGTCGAGAATGACGTAGTCGACAACAGTTGGCCCGTCGCTGAGCTGGCCGGTGTGATCGTCCCGATCAGCGAACCCCGTCGGGTAGACGCCGAGGAAGTCCTGAGCGAGGTGGTCGGCGTCGCCCGAGGCGTCACCTTGCCGCAAGGCCTCCCAGACGCTTGTCTCCAGGGCGACCAGTGCAGCGAGATCCATGAGCATCAGTATGGGGTCCGGTCGCTCGCCAGCGTGCGCCGCTCCTGTTCTGCGTTGCGTTTACCACGAGAAACGGGGCAAACGCGACGCAGAACACCCATCGCAGGGCGGCGTGGATACACAGGGCCGATGAGCGACCCGTTGACCTGCCCGATCTGCACGATGCCGGACCCGCTCGAGACCAATGACGGATTCGAGTGCGCGACCTGCGGCCACGAGTGGATCGACGATGCGCTCCCGGAGGTTCGCGACGCCAACGGCAACGTTCTCGTGACCGGCGACGACGTCACCGTGATCAAGGATCTGAAGCTCGACGGCAAGACCGGTGGGGTCAAGTCGGGGACCAAGGTCAAGTCGATCCGCATCGTCGAGGGCGATCACCCCATCGATGGCAAGGTCAACGGTCGAGGAATCTTGATCAAGTCCGAATTCGTCAAGAAGGCCTGACGAGCAGGCAGGCCCGAGGGCGCCGATCAGCGAACTCGCGTGACCGAATCGGTACTGCCTGCGGCGAGGTGGGTCAGTATCCCTCGGCGGTGATCATGGCTTGTAGGAGCTCGCCGATGCCCTCCGGCAGCAGCGTTTGCGGCGGTGTCGATTCCGCTTCTGCGAGGTCGGCCAACGCCCGCGCGACATCGAGCGGGTCGAGCTGATCGGTCAGCACGATCTGACGCACGACCTCGTTGGTCTCGTGCGCCGAGGTGTCCCCCGCGTCGATGTACTCGGTGATGCCGCCCACCATGCGGTCGTTGAAGCCGGTGTTGTACGGGCCGGGGTTGACCTTGGTGACATCGATCCCGTGCGGCTCGAGCTCGCCGCGGAGGCTCTTGGTGAAGGCCTCGACCGCGTGCTTCGTCATCGAGTACGGGGACGTGAGCGGCGAGGCGAGGATGCCGGCCACCGACGAGACATTGATGATGCGGCCCCACCCCTTCTCCTTCATGCCGGGGATCACGGCTTGGGACATTGCGACCATGCCGAAGACGTTGACGTCGAACACTGCACGCACACGCTCCATGGGAACGGTCGCCATGGGCCCCATCACGCCCATGCCGGCATTGTTGATGAGGACATCGACGCCGAGATCAACGGCCTGAGCGACGTCATCGTCCGAGGTGACGTCGAGTTTCATCGTCGTGAGCTCAGGATGTTCGGACTGCAAGGCATCGGCCTGCTCTTGGGTCTCGGTCGTGGCGATGACCGCGTGGCCCCGTGCCGCCAGCTCGACTGCCGCGCCCTTTCCGAAGCCGGAGCCGGCACCAGTCACCAGAATCGTTCGCTTTGTCATGACTGCCTCCAGGCATCGTCGAGGGGCCGAACAGTAGAGCGATCGGGCCGAGCGTGCCCGGCGTGACTCACCGATCTAAGGTCGCAGGTTCCCGTGGTCGCGCTCAGCAATCGCGGTGTTCAGCGAAGAGGTTTGCCGTGAAGATCAGTGCCGCCGACGAACTCGGGCGTCTGGACGCCACCGACCTCGCTGCTCGAATTGCCGCCGGCGAGGTGAGCGCAACCGAATCGATCGAGTCGGCCATCACGCGGCTCGAGTCGGTCGAAGCGCAGTTGGGGGCCACCGTGATCGACCGGTTCACCGAGGCGCGCATCGACGCCACAACGGCGTTGCACGGACCGTTCGCCGGCGTGCCAACCGTGATCAAGGACAACACCGACCTGGCCGGCTTCCCGACCATGCATGGCTCCCGGGCCGTGGCCCCCAATCGGGCTGCTGCCAATGCTGCGATTGTCCAGCTCCTGTTGGGCACCGGTGCCGTTCCGATCGCCAAGTCCAAGCTCCCCGAGTTCGGGCTGACATCGACAACTGAATCCAGCTACGGGGAGCCGGCCCGGAACCCATGGGACCCCGATGTGTCCACCGGCGGATCCTCGGGTGGTTCCGCCGCCCTGGTCGCGGCCGGCGTGGTTCCCATCGGTCACGCCAACGACGGCGGCGGCTCGATTCGGATCCCGGCGGCCTGTTGTGGACTCGTCGGCCTCAAGCCGAGTCGTGGACGCCTGCCGTCCCTCCCGGATTCGGCATCGCTACCGATCGACCTCGCCGTGGATGGTGTACTGACCCGGAGCGTGCGGGACACCGTGGGGTTCTTCGCGTCCGCCGAGCAGAGCTACCGAAGCCCCGACCTTCCGAGAATCGGGGCGGTCGACCGCCCGGGAACAGAGCGCCTGCGGATCGCCGTGCTGACCGAACGCTACGACGGGTCGGAAGCCCATCCGGACAACTGCGCCGCTGCGGTTGCTGCCGCGGAATCGTGCGAGGAACTCGGCCATCGGGTCGAGAAGATCGGCACCCCGGTGACCCAACAGATGGCGGAGGACTTCCTCCTTTACTGGGCGATGTTGGCAGCAGCGGTCACCCATGCGGGGCGCTGGACAGTCGGCCGTGGGTTCGATCGTCGCCAGCTCGAGCCGTTGACGCTCGGTCTGCGGACCCATGCGCTCAAGCGGGCTCACCGAATTCCGTCAGCGATCAGAAGACTTCGGGCTGTCACCGAGGTCTACGAGGAGCTCTTCGAGAGCTACGACGTGTTGCTCTCCCCGACGCTCTCCCTTCCGCCCGTCCCGCTCGGTCATCTTGCGCTCGATCTCGATTTCGAGATCGCGAGCGAGCGGCTCCTCGAGTACTGCACGTTCACGCCGATGCAGAACATCACGGGCGCCCCGGCCATCTCGCTCCCACTCGGAACATCTGGTGCCGGACTGCCGATCGGAGTTCAGTTCGCCGCAGACCTCGGCAACGAACGACGCCTCCTCGAGCTGGCTCTCGCCCTCGAGGAGGTCCGGCCGTGGCGCAACGTCTGGACCGAAGGCGTGTCAGAAAGATTCTGATCGAAGTTCAAGTACCGCGTGCGTCAGAGCGTCGGCCGCCGCCTCGAGCCGCGTTTGTGGTCACGATCTCGTCGAACGCTTCTTGGCTCAGGTGGTCCGGTTCGTAGCGGACGCCTCGGCGGTCGAGCTGTCGGACGAATGCTCGGAGGTGGTTGGTCGATCCGCGTTCGAGATCGGCGTACACCCCCGAGATTGCAGGGTCGTCCGTTGCCCGCTCTCTTATGTCAGCGATGTCGAGTTCCTCGATGAGTGCGCCGACAATGAGCGCATCTGTTTCGGACCTGCTGCCGATCGCGACCAGCTCGTCGTAGAGGTCTTGGAGCTGAGGGTCGCTGAACACGCCGGGGGCGCGGCCCTCGGCCGGGTCAGCGAGGCCGAACTGGTCGAGCAGCCGCGCCACTGCTGCGGTGTGGGTGTCTTCGGCCGACGCGATGTTGTCGAAGATGGTGAGTCCCCAGAGCTCGAACATCGCCCGGTAGACGTCACCAGCCAGCTTTTCTTCCTCGCGCATGTAGGCGAGGCCGGCCTGCTCTTCCGGGGTCGGAAGGGCATCGAACGCACTGCCCTCGTAGGCACTGCCCTCGTATGCAAGGCCAAGTGAGATTCCCTCGATAGCGGCGTCCTCTCCGGCTGTCGAGGTCGTTGTGTCCTCAGCGCACGCCCCGGCGAGCAGACTGAATGCAAGCATGGCGACGGGCAACGCCTTGGCCACGTGTGGTGCGTTCCCTGCCCTTGTGGTTGGTACTCGTGTGGTTGACATGCCGCCATTTCGACACGAGCTGGTGAAGTGGTGCGGATCTCAACGGTGAAGCAATCATGAAGTCCGGCACGGCAGTACGAGCATGAACGTGGTGCCGTGCCCCACACCGGCGCTGGCAGCACTCAACTCCCCGCCGTGGCCCTCCGCGATCGACCTTGCGATGTTCAGGCCGAGCCCGATTCCAGGCCCGTCGCGGTAGCGAGTGAACCGCTCGAAGATGATCTCGAGCCGCTCGGCGGGGATGCCGTCGCCGGTGTCGGCGACGGTGATTTCGCAGTCACTTCCCGTCCCTCCGCCTCTGGTCCGGCGACCGGCGACCGTCACCGTGCCCCCTGGGGGCGTATGCAGGAACGCGTTCTTGATGAGGTTGGTGAGCGCTTGGTTCAGTCGGCCTCGATCGGCCAGTACGGGGAGTTCGGCCTCGAGAGATGAGACCAGCCCGATTTCAGCGTCGCCGGCCAGCGGCCGCAACCGTTCCACGGTCTGCCGGCAGAGCTCGGCCAGATCCATTGCTTCGAACTCGTAGGAGACCACACCTTCTTGGGCCCGAGACATGAACGAGAGGTCTTCGACGATTCGTTTGATGCGTCGCGCTTCGTCCCCGACCTCGTTGAACGTTTCTGGGTTCGCCGGGAGGACGCCGTCGACCAGCCCGTCCATGTAGCCCTCGATGGTGGTCAGTGGATTCCTGATCTCGTGGGCGACGTCAGACATGAGTCGGGCGCGCGCTGCCTCGCTCTCGTCGAGTGTCGAGCCCAGTGTGTTGACCGAGATGGCCAAATCGGCGAGCTCGGTTTCCGGTGGCAACTCGATCCGGTGTCGATACTCACCTGCTGCCAGACGTTGTGCGGCGTAGCGAATGGTTTCCAGCCGACGCAGTAGCACGTGGCTGATGATTGCTGCCAGGACCACTGCGGCGGCGAGCCCGGCCAGCGATGCGATGACGACGGCGTTGGTCAGAGCGTTGTCATACACGTCCTGGATCTCGGTGGAGAGGCTCTCGCTCGTCGTCACCGACCCTCGCCCGCCGCCTGCCCCTTCCGGGGCGCCACGCTGACTGCGGATGCCGTGTTCGAAGAGGGCGGGTGTGAGTAGGCGAACGGTGAACATCCCGGCCCCGACCACGACCGTCACGACGATGACCTGGGACGCAAGGAGGCGGCCCCGCAGGGTTCTCGGACCGATCATGACGACAGTCCGCTCATGGTTCTTCGCCGATGAATCGATAGCCGACTCCTCGAACGGTTCCGATCCACCGGGGATCGGCGGCATCGTCTCCGAGCGCCTTCCGGACATTTCGGATGTGGACGTCGACCACACGTTCGTCGCCGTAGTAGTCCCAGCCCCAGACGCTTTCGAGCAGTTGGCGTCGAGAGAAGACCCGGCCCGGGTGCTCGGCGAGGGCGACGAGCAGATCGAACTCAAGGGTGGTCAAGTCCTTGGAATCGCCGTGGATCCGTACCGATCGGCGTTCGGGATCGATTTCGAGGCTGCCCCGCTCCAAGACTGTTCGATCGGTACTCGGCGGCAATCGGGGACGTCGGAGGACGGCCTTTATGCGAGCGACGAGTTCACGTGGACTGAACGGCTTCGTGAGGTAGTCGTCGGCCCCGACAGCCAATCCGATCAGTTTGTCGGTCTCCTCTGCTCTGGCCGTGAGCATGATCACGTAGACGTTCGAGAAGGTGCGGATTTCCCGTAGCGCCTCGATTCCATCGACCTGTGGCATGAGGATGTCGAGAACGACCAGATCGGGTTGATGCGACCGGACTGACTCGATGGCCTCCTGGCCGTTCGTCGCCGTGAGCACATTCCAACCCTCGGACCGAAGGTAGGAATCGACCAACTTGCGTATCGGGGCTTCATCGTCGACGACGAGAATGGTCGCTGGCTTGCTCATCGGTGGTCTCACGTGGGTGGCGGATGTGGGCTGATCGTCCAACGCGCCGAACTCGGGGACCAGAGGGCTGGTACCCGAGTTGCGGCTCTGAAGGGCACGAAGGTCGACAAGGCGCCGTCAACCCCGTCCCTGTGCGCGGCCCTCACGGGGAGCCGTGTCACTTCCGAGGTGAGCCCCCGGTCCGGCTAGAGAACCATCTTGGTCCCGGTCCCGATCCAGGTCGCCGTTCTCGGCGCTGTAGCCCTCGCCGTTTGCCGTGCGTTGCTCGTCGCCATCGCCTTCACGGTCGCGAACCTGGTTGCGGTTCGCGAGTTCCCCGGTCTCGGCGTGGAAGACACAATCGTCGGGATCGTGGAGCTGGAGTCGATCACGATCGCGATCCTGCTCTGGCGCCACGGCGCCCGGGGTGTCGGTGCTGTCGGTGGGGTCGTCAGACGATTGGGCCAAGGCGTATCCAGACGAAGCGAAAAGGGTGACGGCTACACCTGCTGCGGTGAGTGTGGTGAACATGCTGACTCTCCTTTCCCGAACCGCTCGGTTCGGTCATTGTCAGTCAACAGCTCGCTCGTGAAGCGATCAGGGTTGGCCTCGTGAAGCTCGGATGAAGACGGGGGCAGCTCTCGCTGGCCCAGGTCGCTGCAGAAGGTCAGATGACTCAGGCCAGCAGTTCAGGAGGAGCCATCAGGTGGCTGAGCGCTTGGCTGACCCGGTCCCTCGCTTCGGCTGCGATGGGCGCGATGTCGTCGTTGCCGGTGATCGAGGCCATCAGGGCTGGATCCATCGCCTCGACCATGACGTAGTCGCCGAACTGGCGAACGACGACGTTGCAGGGGAGGAGCACACCGATCTGGGGGTCGATCTCCAGGGCTCGGCTGGCGAGCACCGGGTTGCAGGCCCCGATGATCACGTAGGGATCGATGTCCTTGTCGATCTTTGCCTTGAGCGTTGCTTGCATGTCGATTTCCGTGAGTGTCCCGAAGCCAACTGCAGCGAAGGCAGCCTTCACTTCTGCAAGGGCCTCCTTGAACGGTCGGGACAGAACGGCAGCTTCTTCGAAGATCATGCAGACAGTCTTCTCCTTGCTTCGCAACGCCAGAGAGAGTCCAAAGTCACGATCATCACCTTTTGATGATGGAATCAAGACCATGATCAAGCCTTCGGAAGCTGACGAGCCGCCAGAGAGCGCTGATGCTCTGCTCCTGCGCCGAGCGGCCCAGCTCGCTCTTGACTACGAGGCGACGATTGACGCACGGGCTGTCGCTCCAACGCGAGAAGCACTGGATGCCCTGTCCGGCTTCGACGAGGACCTGCCCGCACACGGTGCCGATCCACTCGAGACGCTGGTGATGCTCAGTGAGATCGGAGGGCCTGCCACGATCGGCAGCACCGGGCCAAACTATTTCGGTTTCGTACAAGGTGCGACCTATCCGGTCGCCCTCGGTGCCTCGTTCGTGGCTGCCGCCTGGGACCAGAACGCGGCGCTTCCGGTCATGTCGCCGGTGGCGGCGTCCCTGCACGATGTGACTCGTCGTTGGTTGGTGGACCTGCTCGGCTTGGCCGAAGGCACCGATGTCGTATTCGTCACCGGTGCGACCGTTGCCAATGCGAGCTGCCTGGCTGCAGCTCGAGACGCGCTCTTGTCAGAGTGGGGGTGGGACACCCAACGCGACGGGCTCTTCGGCGCCCCACCGATCCGGGTGGTCGTCGGAGAAAAGGCTCACAGCACCCTCCGCAAGTCGCTTGGACTCGTTGGTCTCGGGCGGGAGCGGGTCATCGAAGTGATTGCCGACGATCAGGGCCGCATGCTGGCCGCAGCCCTCCCGGATCTCGACCCCGCAGAGGGCCCGATTCTCGTGTGCGCTCAGGCTGGCGAAGTGAACACCGGTGCCTTTGATCCCTTCGACGAGCTGGCTGATTGGGCGGAGCAACGTAATGCGTGGCTCCATGTCGACGGAGCATTCGGGCTCTGGGCGCTCACTGACCCCAGCCGCGCCGAGCTCGTTGACGGGCTCGCCC
The DNA here is from genome assembly GCA_965530755.1 of uncultured Acidimicrobiia bacterium. Classification (GTDB taxonomy): domain Bacteria; phylum Actinomycetota; class Acidimicrobiia; order Acidimicrobiales; family SZUA-35; genus SZUA-35. Next base: position 37,310 of record CBESNA010000006.1, read on the forward strand.
GCGCCGATTCGCTGGCGACCGATGCGCACAAATGGCTCAATGTCACATACGACTGCGGCATCGCCTTCGTGCAGCGTCCGGGTGCCCTTCGCCGAACCTTTGCCGTTGTTGCCGGCTATCTGCCGCCCGATGATGTTTTCGAGATGATGCACCACACACCGCAGTCCTCGCAGCGGGCTCGCCAGATCGAAGTGTGGGCCGTGCTGCGCAGCCTCGGTCGGTCCGGCGTGACGTCCATGGTGCAACGGGCGTCCGACAACGCGGTCGCGATCGCCGACAGGCTCCGCAGCGTCGAGGGCTTCGAGATCCTCAACGATGTCGTCCTCAACCAGGTGCTCGTGCGTTACGAGGATGGGGCCGCGACCCAGGCGCTCGTCGAGGAGATCCAACGCGACGGGCGCATCTGGTGTGGCCCGACATTGTGGCAAGGCGGCCCTGCTCTGCGCATCAGTGTCTCATCGTGGAAGACCGACGCTGAGGCCGCAGATCGGGCAGCGGAGGTGATTCTCGAATGCGCTGCGTCGCTGCGCAGCAACGACGAGCCACAGGTGTGATCGATACCGGGTCGGTCAGGGCTCGACAATGGCGAAGTTCGTAGCGAAGGTATCGAGGTTGCCGAAGATCGCGAACAGCGCATCGGCATCGCCATCGAGCTCGATGTCGCCGGCCCCGGCAGCCTCGACGAACGTCGCTGCGCCGCCGAGAATGTCGGTGAGAAGCTTCTTGGTCATGCGGACCGTCACCGACGAGCGATCGTCGTGGCGGCCGGCGACGTAGTGCAGCGTTTGGTTCTCCAGTCCGAGGACCCACTGCTGGTCGATGTCGGTGAAATCCCAGTTGGTCATGACGTGCTTGCCGACGACGTCTTCTGACTTGAGCCTCACGGCGATGGCATCGAACACCATGTCGACCGTGAGAGCCTCGGCCAGGCCGTTGGCGCGGGGCGGACCAGACTTCGGTGTGCCGTTGCGGAGTTCCTGCGCTCCGGTCAGGTAGGCGTTCCGCCACGTTGCCGATTCGGATTGGTAACCGAGCTGCTCGAACGCATCGGCCTGCAGCGAGCGGGCATCGAGGTTGGTCGGATCCGAGAAGACGAGGTGGTTGACCACCTCGGCCACCCATCGGTAGTCACCTTCGTTGTATGCCGACCGGGCATGGGCAAGCAGTGCATCTGCGCCGCCGGCCAGCTCGACATAGCGACGTCCCGCATCGGTCGGTGTGCGAGCCCACAGTCTGGCCGGGTTGCCGTCGTACCAGCCGAGGTAGCGCTGGTACACCGCCTTGGAGTTGTGCACCAGGGCGCCGTAGTAACCGCGGGTGTGGATCTGAGACGTGAATGCCTCGGGCAGCGTGAGCTCGTCAGCGATCTCGGTCGGTGTGAGGCCCTTGTTGGCGAGGCGCATCGTCTGGTCGTGGATCCAACGGTACAGATCGCGCTGTTGGCGAAGGAACATCTCGACGTCGTCGCGGCCCCATCGGGGCCAATGGTGGCTGGCGAACATCAGCTCGGTCGACGCACCGAACAGTTCCAGCGCCTCGTTGATGTACTTCGACCATCCCAACGAATCGCGAGCCTGAGCGCCTCGCAGCGGCAGCAGGTTGTGCATGTTGTGCGAGCAGTTCTCGGCCATGCAGAGCCAGCCGTGGTCGGGAAAGAAAAAGTTCATCTCTGCCGGCGCCTCGGCTTCCGGCGTGAGCTGGAAGATGACCCTCACGCCGTCGAGAACGAGTTCCTGGCCGGTCTCGGTGATGTCGATCGTCGGGGGAAGGAGTCCGACGCGCCCCGCCGGTGTCGCCTTGCCCAACCCGCAGTCGACGTGTTGGCGGGGGCCGGCCGGAAGGAGCCCGCCGAACTGATAGGCGGCCCGTCTCCCCATCGCCGGACCTGCGATCACGTTTTCGGCCACGGCCTCGCGCATGAAGTGCTCCGGCGCAACGATGGGCACGTTGCGAAGCTCGATCTGCTCGGCGGTCAGCACGCCGCGCACGCCGCCGAAGTGGTCGATGTGGCTGTGGGTATAGATCACGGCGGTGACCGGCCGCTCGCCGAGTTCGGCGTTTGCCAGCTCGAGGCAAGCTCGAGCACACGCCTCGCTGGTCAGGGGATCGATGATGACCCAACCCTCGTCACCGGCGATGAAGGTGATGTTCGAAAGGTCGTAGCCCCGAGCCTGCCAAAGCCCTGGTGCCACCTCGAACAAGCCGTGCTCTGCGTTGAGCCTCGCCTGGTTCCACAAGCTCGGGTTCACCGAGTCCGGCGCCGCCTCCGACTCCCGAATGAAGTCGTATCGGGAGATGTCCCAGACGGTTCGCCCGTTCTCCTCGACAACGCCGGTCGGGTGTGTGGCGATCAATCCGCGAGCCGCCCGTTCAGCATCGGCCGGGTTGGCGTCGAAGCTGATCATGGCGTCGCTCAGCAGCGTCGTCGTGTGATTGGTCGGCGCCTTGGGTGACTCGGGTTCGGTTGCCATGTCGCTCACACTTCCATTGCTTCGATGCTCACCGCAAAGGCGGTCAGGCGTCGAGCAGGTCGACCCTGCGAATACCCTTGCGGCTCAGCACGACCCTTGCTGCGCTCCAGGTCGAGTCGACGCCGGTTGGAGTCAGACGATGGAGGATCGTCACGTCGTACGCGCGGGGCAACGTCGACTTGACCAGCTCGCCTGACACAGGGTCGGCCAATGTGACGCTTCTCGACGGGTCGTCGGTGTGGGCCAGCCATCTGGAGATGTCGAGACGGAGGATCTCGGTGAGCGAGTCGAAGCGCGGGTCGATCGAGCGCACGAGGTCGGCATCGACCGTCATCGACTTGCGGTGATACAGGATCGAATCCAGTTCCAGAATCTCTCCGAGCGAATCGCTCTGCAGATCGTGACGGAAATCGGCGACCTCGGGCGGTAGCTCGTGTGGTTCGACGAATCGGTACTTCTCATCGGCAACCGCGATCTGCGCTCCATCTGCGCCTCGGCGGACGGTCCATCTTCGATTCGGATATCGCCGATCGATGAAGTCGCTGGACCGGACCTGCAACGTTGACTTGATCCGATCCTTGCCCATGTACGCCAGTACGACCAGGCCACCCCACACCCATACATCGGCCGCTTCGGTTGGTGTGCCATACAGCAAGGCAGCGGTGACAGCGAAGGTCATCGCGATGCCGGCCGCGATCGAATGAAGCGCGTGCTCTGCGTGGCGCCGCGCATCGCCTGCCCTCGAATCGAGCCACAACACCGACGAGGTCAACCGTTTCAATGCGTGCCGATGACGCTCGACCTGCTCGAGTTCGAACGTGGTGCTGTCCGCTGACACGCTGGGGCCTTCCCCCGCCTGCGCCCGATGTCGAGCCTCCTTGACGGCGGCCCGCTTGACGCGCTCGGCTGCCGGAGCTGTCGACTTTCGTCTGGTCAAGTCTCGAACGAGCTTGACCATCGCCACTTCGAGCACGTTGGACAAGTGCTCGTCGACCCACGATGCGGTCTCTCCGACGCTCGGGTCGGCGAGATCGGCAGCGGGAATCAGGCTTTGCCGAATGCTGATCATCGCTGACTCGGCGACATCTACCAGTGTCTCGGCCCCGGCCTCGATGGCTTCATTGGTCTCCAGCGTTCGCACGGCCAAGGTCGCACGGGCGATCGCCTCGCGGACCCGGCATGCGAACAGTTTGAGTTCGTCGATCGCGTCGGCAGGATCGACCTCGGTGATGATGCGGGCGACGGCCTCAGCTGCACGAGGCACCTCGTCCAACTCGAGCTGCGGAGTGCTGAGTCTGACGTGCGACTGGATGTCGGAGCCGATCCGATGCGTCGAGTAGGTGTCAGCGCTCAACCGGAAGCTCTGCGGCAGGAAGATCCAGGCTTCCCAGGTCCGTCCGGCGCTGTCGGCGGGATGCTCGAGGTTGATCTCGAGGTGCGTACGGTCGTGTCGACGCCAACCCGGTGAGAGCTCGGTGAGATTCGGAAGGGGCGTCTTCCACGGGGGAGCTTCGAGCAACGAAGGTAGGCGCGCCGTCAAGTCCTTGATTCCGTCGAGGCCCTGCTTGAGTTTGATCGGATCGCTTCGCAGCACGGATTCGGTGGAGCGTGCGGCGCGCCGGACGAACGCGGGAACGTTCGACCGTTCCGGCCCTTCGGCCTGTTCTGATGTCTGATCAGTCATCGCATGCGCTCCAGCCGCCCCGGTCGTTTCACTCGGCCATCTGCTCGAGCATGGCTTTCATCTGCTGATGAACCAGATCGACCGCCTGGAGCGGCCGGATCATCACTCTGAACTCGGTGATCATGGCGTCGTCGTCACAGGTGATGATGTCGACCCCATTGACATACTTGCCCTCGATCGATGTCTCGAATTCGAGCATGGCATGGTTGCCCTGGAGGATCTGTTTGCTGTAGCCGAAGCCGCCCCCACCTTCGTCGCTGGGTGTGTCGTCGCCGCCGAGGGTGTTGCCTGCTGCTCCAAGATAGAGCTTCGTGATCTCCCTGCCACTCTGGGGAGTGAAGACGATGGGGGACAGGAACACGCAGTCTTCGTGGAGCAGTGCGTCGAGGCCGCCGGGCAGATCGCCTCGGAGATGGTGGTGCCATCTCTCGATGCAGGTACGGATCGGATCGCTGTCGGTCATGTGTCGATTGTCGCGGACAGGTGTCCGGGGTGCGAGCCAGGCTGCTCGGCCACGCGGTCATGGACTCGTCGCGATGAGGCCTTTCGACCCTGCTGCGGTGGCGGTTGCCGATTGATGATTCGCACCGACAGCGCCGCCATCCAGGCGGCACGAAAGGGGCGAGTCTCATGATTCGCAAACTGTGGTGGGCCGTACTGGCAATTGGACTCTTTGGTGTCATCGCGCCATTTGTTCTCGGTCTCCCCGACAAGGTGGCCGGCGGCGAAGCGATGATGTCGTCGTTCGAGCCGATCATGGATGAGGAGAACGTCCAGATCACTGCCGACTACTACAACGACGTGTTCGTTCCGCTCGGCGGCGTCGCCCCGGCGATGAGCCAGGAGAACATCGACAAGTTCAACAGCTACTTGGCCGGCTTCGACGGCCTCGGAGAGGATGGCGCCAGAATCGTGCCGACGCTCGCTACTGCCCTCAACATGAGCGAAGAGGAAGCCGGGGCATACATGGCCGGCGAGTTCCCGGCGATGACGCAGATGATGCAGGGCCTTCCGCAGATGCAGGAAGACTTCACGAACTTGCTCGGTCTGATGGGCGCAAACGTCGAGATCTTCGAACAGGTGCCTGCCGGCCTCGACCACTACGAGCCCCTCGTGACAACGATGCAGGAACAGCAGCAGAACTACGAGAAGGCAGCGAGCATGCCTGACTTCCGTGCCTTCACCTGGGTCTTTCTGATCCCTGGAATCGCGCTCGTCGCTCTGTCGGGCATCGCCCTTGTTGGGATCAGACGGGAGGCGGCCCACGTCTCCGGTTGACCGACCACCGACGTGCGAGCGTCATCCAATCTGCTCCGCATCGGTGATGTTTCACTGCGGTGTCGCAAGGGTAAGTGAAGTCGGTCATTGTTGGTCAACTCACTACCCGTTGGAATGGTGCTCATGAACGTTGTCGGCAAGATCGCACAGACAAGTGCAGCGCTCTGGATCCTGAACGTCTGGATCAACAGATTCAACAAGGACACCGGCTACCGAGGCGGTGATGCCACGAACATGGTCGAAGAGTTCGAGGAGTATGGGCTTTCCAAGAACACCATGTATGCCGTTGGGGCAACGAAGGTGACCTTGGCGACGCTCATGCTCATCGGCCTGCGCGTTCCGAAGCTCGCCCGGCCAGCTTCTGCCAGCTTGGCTGTTCTCATGCTCGGAGCGATCGGCATGCACGTCAAGGTCAAGGATCCGCTCAAGCGATCGCTGCCGGCCATCAGCGTGCTGTGCCTCTCTGCTCTTTCAGCGGTGCTCAACGGAGTCAAAGCGAACAACGCCTGACACGCGGTTACCGCGCCACGAACTGCTATTGCGTCAAGAACAGGACCACGAGAAGCGCGTTCATCGCGCCCAGGGACGCTGCCGGCACCATGAGCCGCGGGGCGTCGTGGATTCTGAGCCGGACGATCAGGCCGAGGGCCATCATGAGCGCAAGACCGCCGGCCGCCAAAGCTCCTATCGCGGCATAGCGGAAGCCAAGCAGTACGCCGAGTGCGCCCATGAGTTGCATCGAACCGACGAACTTTCGCACTCCCGGCATGCCGTAGCGCTCGAACTCGCCTCGTGGCGGAGCGCCGAACAAGGTCTGATAGCCGTAGATGGCGAAGGACAGCCCTGAGATCAGCGAGAGAACAATCAGGACCATGAGTGCGTCACCGTATGGGCTCTCGCCCCGGCGAGACGTATCGCAACGCCGCGCCTACGAATCGAGTGGCTGCGAATCGACGTCCGTGGCGAGGGCGTGCTCGGCTCTTCGTGGCAGTCGCTGCCGGAACAGCCCACGGGGAATCGGCGCGCCGCACCGGACCAAGGCAACGTGCCAGTCTGGTGAGGCCCCCAACGACCAGCGCAGGGCCCTCGTGCTCGTTCGGCCCACCTTGGCTGCGCCGAACGGGACCTCGATCTCGAGTTGGGCGAGCATGTCCGGAGGAATGGTCGAGAGGGCGGCGTTGAACAACAAGCGATAGCCGAGTCGCACCGGCGGACTCAGCGGCGGTTTGCGCAGAAAGCCCAAGGCTTTGAACTGAGCCTCCGTCTTGGCCCGATCGGGGTGGTCGACGATCCAGTCAGCGAGAGCCTTCGCAGTTTCAGGAAGCGGTGACGCGCCGAGCAGCGCTCCGATTCGGGTTTGCTCTGACACGAACTGGTCGGCCTCGGCCACAGTGAGCTTCTTCGGACCGAAGGCCTGATACGCCGAGAGAAAAGAATCCGTCAAGACGTTGTGCACCCAAGCAGCCATCTCTGGTCGGCTGGCGCTGTAGGGCCGATCGCGCTCTGATGTCCCCGTCACCGGCCGGTGGGCCCGCCGAACAACCTGTACCGCGCTCTCGACTTCGGGCATCGCCCCATAACTGGTTTCGGTGACGTAGACAGCTGTTCGCGTGAGGCGTCCGAGAGGGTCGTCACGATAGGTCGAGTGCTCCTCGACACCAGCAACCACTTCGGGGTGCGCCGATTGAACAACGAGTGCGCGGATCCCGCCGATGAAGACCGAAGCATCGCCGAGCACCCGCCACGAGACCGAGTCGGGACCGAGGAGTCCGGGATCGCCGGGGTAGTCGAGGGTGTTCTCGAGCGGCGTCGGCCCGTGAGAGAACAATCCGGTCAGTGTGTTGACCACGGCATCTTGGATGTTTCGTCCAACGTCACCAATGTGTGTCATATCGCAGTTTTTCACGTGGGAGTTGATCTGCACGGGTCGGGCGGAGGATCCGCCGTGGGATCGATGATGAGACAGCGGCTACTGTTCGGGGTGCCGGAGCCCTCGACCTGTCACACTGGTCTCCGATCAACGGTAGGGGACGTGATTGATCTATCAGTTCCATCGTTGCGAGCTGGATCTGACCAGGGTCATCCTGCGTCGTGACGGTATCGAAGTTCACATCGAGCCGCAGGTCTTCGACTTGCTGGTCTGTCTCGTGGCGCGCCGCGGCCACGTCGTCCTCAAAGAGGAGATTCTGGACTGCGTGTGGGGCGATCGTTTCGTGAGCGACTCGGCGCTGACAACGCGTATCAAATCCGCTCGTCAGGCCGTCGGTGACGACGGAAAGCAGCAATCGATCATTCGGACCGTGCACGGCCGCGGCTACGAGTTCGTCGCCGAGGTCACCTCTGCGGAGGGCCCGGAAACCGGGGAGCCAGAGCGAGTCGCCGGCCTGACGCCGGCTCGACCCTCCCCGCTGCCTGCAGCGGTGCAGGCCCTCATCGGTCGCAACGACCTCCTGAAGCGCCTCGTCGAGGAGGTCGCCACCAACCGGCTCATCACGCTGGTCGGTCCCGGGGGAGTCGGGAAGACCGCGGTTGCCTACGAACTCGCGAGGAAAGTCGAACAGGAGTATCTCGACGGGATCCACGTGGTCGAGCTCGTGACCGTGGTCGACGAGGAGAGCACGTTCGAAGCATTCGCCACCGCCCTCGACGTGAACACCCACCAGCGGACTCCGATCGACGAATCGATCATCGAGATGTTCCGCTCGCGTCATGGCCTCTTGTTGGTGGACAACTGCGAGCACCTGATCGACCCGGTGGCATCACTGGTGAGCCGGATCATGAGGGCCGCACCCGGGGTGACGATCATTGCCACCAGCCGAGAGCCTCTCGCCATCGCAGGTGAGCACGTTTGGAAGGTCGATCCACTCACTGCCGAGATTGCAGGATCACTCAGTCCAGACGAGTTGGCTTCGATCCCCGCCATCGAGTTGTTCGTCGAACGGGCCAGGGCCGCCGATCCCGGATTCGAGATCAATGAGACGACTGCAGATGCGGTGGCCGAGATCTGTCGCCGACTCGACGGCATACCGCTTGCCATCGAACTCGCCGCCGCCCGCGCCCGCTCCATCGATGTCAACGAGATCGCCCGTCGGCTCGACGAGCGCTTTCGACTCTTGAAGGCCGTGCGTCGCGCATCCGATCCTCGCCATCAAACACTCGACGATGCGATCAGCTGGTCCTACCTCCTTCTTCCCGAAGACGAACAACAGGTCTTCGAGTCGTTGGCCGTGTTCGCCGGCCAGTTCGGTCTGGCCGACGCCGAAGCAGTCTGCGAACACCCCGACATCGTCGACCACCTCACTCGCCTCACGGAGCGGTCGATGTTGGCCGTGCGCCGCCCGACGTCCGGGGGAACGCGCTACGAACTCCTCGAGACCCTGCGGGAATATGGTCGCAACAAGCTCGACGAGGGCAGACGCGTCGACCTCGTGTCCGCTCATGCCAGACACTTCTTGTCGCTGGCTCGATCGGTCCGCCTCGATCAGCAGACATCGGACGAGGGCCGAGCGGTTCGGCTGGCTGAAGCATCGTTCGCCGATCTCCGCTCGGCGCAGCGGTTCGCAGCCCAGATCGGAGACTTCGATTCAGCATTCTCGCTGATCGGTTCGATCCACGAGTACGCCATGCGAACCCTGCGCTACGAGGTCTTCACCTGGGCGGACGCCACCTCGCTCCTGGCCGCGAACGTCGATCGGCCGGTCGACCCTCTCGTGACTGCGGTTCAGGCGTACGGGGCATGGGTGCGAGGCGAGGTCGATCTCGCGCTCGACCTCGCGCTGCGGGCCCGCGAAGCAGAATCGAACGAAGGTGTCGCACCCTCGGGCCTGGTCGAGCGGGTGATCGCAAACGTGCTCTACACCACCGGAAAGATCGACGACGGGCTCGTCGAGGGACAGCGACAGATCGACCTGGCGCTCGAATCGGGGAACAACTCACGGCTCGCCCATGCGTGCTACATGGGCTCGGTCGCATCGAGCTCGATCGGGGACTACGACGAAGCCAATCGAAAGATCGAGATCGTCCGCCGGGCCGCCCGACTCAGCGGCAGCCCGACCGATCTGGCATCGGCCTGGGTCGCCCAGGGGTTTGCTTCACACGACGACGATCACCGTTCGCTCGAAGCGTTCGACAACGCCGACCGATTGGCTCGGTCGGCCGGGAACCGTTGGATGAGTGGGTTCGCTCGAACCGAGGCCTGCGGTCTGCTGATTCATCGGGGCGACATCGATCAAGGATGTGAGGGCCTCGCCGAGCTCGTGGAGACCTGGTTCCGAGCAGGCGAGTGGTCACACCAGTGGACGACGTTGACCCGTTGCTTCATTGCGCTCCAGCGCATCGGACGATCAGAACTCGCAGCACAGGCACTGGGTGCGGTCGAGGTGCACACCACGGTCGACGCCCCGCCCGTGACCGTTGCGGTCGGCGCGCTGGCTCAAGCAACGCGAGCTGCGTTGATCGACGAACTCGGCGAGGTACGGGCGAGTCACGAACGAATGATCGGCGCCTCCTCTCCCGTGGCGGATGTCGTGCACCGAACGAGAAACGCGCTTCTTGGTCGCCCAGCCTTGTCGTAGACGGGATCGCCGCACGACGGGTCATGCAGCGGACCGCACGTCGTCGAGGTGGGAATGGAGTGCTTGCGTGAGTTCGGTCGCGTCTGGTCCGACGCCATCGATGAAGCTCGACTTCCTTCGGCGCAGGAACGTTTGTCCGATGAGGTAGAGCCCCGGAAGCTCGCACACGCCACCGTCGTGTGCGATCCGACCTCGCTGGTCGAAGGCGGCAGAGTCGAGCCATGGGTAAGTCGCTCGATAGCCAGTGGCCCAGACGACTGACGTGAAACGATCAATCGGCAACTCGGTCGCCATGTCGGCGATGGTGGTTCGCTGCGGCCGTGTCGCTCCGGGAAGCTGATCAGCAAGGCCGCGGTCCACGACGAACTCGTCGATGCGGTCGAGAAGGCGGTTCTGTTTGAGATCGGCATTGGCGATGAGATGTCCGGTCGAACCCGAGAACTGCGCCCGTTTCCCGGACATCTGCATGAACTTGCCGACCATGCCGATGCCGGCCCGGTGGAGTGCGTTGAGGTCGAGGGTGCGATGTTCGGGGCTTCCGATGAGCTGCAACGAAGGGAGTCGTCTGGCCCTCGTGAGATCCTCGACTTCGTCGTGGCGTTCGTCGAGTTGACCGATGGCATCCATCCACCAGTGGATGTCGCGCCCGCGATAATGGCGCGGCAGCCGGACGTGGTCGCCGACAGCCAGCGTCACCGGTCGGCCACTGCGCTGCAGCTCGTCGGCGATCTGTGCACCCGAAGCTGAGGCTCCGACGACCAACACCTCACCCTGGTCGAGCTGGTCAGGATTCCGGTACCGCAGTGCGTCGATCTGCCTGAGACCCGACGGTAGGTCACCGGAAACCAGCGGGATACGCGGCTCGCTCGAAGCCCCCGTTGCGATGACAACAGCGAAGCAGTGCCACTTTCCGCGATCGGTCACGACGTCGAATCCGGAAGCGGTCGCCCGCACCTGTTCCACCGTCGTGTCCGTCTGGACCGGCGCTGCGATCGTCGCCCGATAGTCGTCGAGGAACTCGACCACCTGGTTCTTGGTCATGAAGCCGTCAGGGTCATCGCCGTCGTACTGACATCCCGGCAATCGACTCATCCAGTTCGGCGTCAGCAGGCGAAGCGAGTCCCACCGCTCGCTCCGCCACGAGTTCGCGACGGCGCCCCGTTCCAGGACTACGTGATCGATCGATCGATCCGACAGGCACCGACTCATCGCCAGTCCTGCTTGACCCCCACCGATGACCACCACAGGTATACGCATCGGATGTGCTCCGTCCCGCCGACCGCTCAACCCAGTCCGACCGTGATGGCGGTCGGATTGGAGAGAATGTCGAAGACGGGCGAGCGCTTTTGCGACTGAGCGACGATGGCTTCGATGTCGGCCTCTGAAGCGTCTGCATCGATGGCGAACGTGACCTTGACACCGCCGAATCCGTTGCGGACGTCGCCGTCGATTCCCATCATTCCCTGCAAGTCCATGTCGCCCTCGAGCGTCGCAGTGACGGATCGCAGTTGGATGTTGCGGTTGGAGGCGACCGTTGCGACGCCCGCTGTGAGGCACGAGGCCAGAGCAGCAAGCACCACCTCGGTCGGTGTCACCCCGTTGTCCTCCGATGCGAAGATCTCCGGATGGTCGGCATCGATGGTGTACTGCTGGCGATGCGTGTGCTCCTGGGTCAAGCCGGAGAAGTCATTGAAGGTGGTGCGGGTGTGTGTTCCCTTCACCCAGTCGCATGTTGCTCGGAACTGGAACTTGGCCAGTTCCGGAGCGTCGGTCAGATGTTGGCGTGCCCCGAGCAACGCCTCGATGTTGACGCCGTTGTCGACAGTTGGGGATTCGGTGCTCGTCATCTTGCTTGTCTCCTGGATCGTTCCCGTTTCGGGAGGTTGCGTTCTGCAACGCTCCTCAGCATCGAGCACGACGTCCGACAAGTCATGAAGACGAGTTGGCAACCGCCTGAACCTCGGGAACGGGCCGATCTCCATCTGAAGTTCATGACTTCAGGAGTCGGCGGGTGGAGGGTTGGTGTCATGACTTCTGCAACGAGCCGGGCCGCCGATCGCGTGACCGACGAATCGGCGCCCCATGACTGGAAGGCGGCTGGCGAGGCCTGGGGTCATGCCGCGAACGACTGGTCGTGTTTGTACGAGCATTACGCACTGGACGTCATCGTCGCCATGTTCGACAAGGTCGACGTCGGGCCTGGCCGGTCGCTCGTCGACATCGCCTGCGGGTCGGGTCTGGCCGTGCGCCTGGCCGACGCCATGGGCTCCTCGGTCGCCGGGATCGACGCCGCATCCGACCTCGTGGCCATCGCTCGGTCTCGCTCGCCTCGCGCCGACCTTCAGTTGGGGTCCATGTTCGACCTGCCATGGGGGGACTCGACATTCGATGCTGCCGTTTCGGTCAACGGCATCTGGGGTGGTTGTGAAGCAGCTCTCGACGAAGTCTTTCGCGTCCTCCGGCCGGGGGGAACACTGGGGATCAGCTTCTGGGGTGACGGTCAACCGAACGATCTCCGCAACGTCTTCAAGACATTCGCTCGCAACGCACCCCAGCAGCACTTCGGGTCGATGGTGAAGCTGAACAACATCGCAAGACCGGGGACAGCCGAGCACATGCTCGAGGCCAGCGGTTTCAAGGTGATCGAGCGCGGCCACCGAGTCTCGATCATCGAGTGGCCGGACGCCGACATCGCGTGGCGTGCGATGGCGAGCCTCGGTCCCGCAGTGCCGGCTCTTCGCAGCGGGGACGTCGCAGCGATCCAGCGCGAGGTGCTCGCTGCCCTCGAGTCGTGTCTCGACGACCGAGGTATGTACCGATTCCGCAACGATCATCAGTTCGTGATCGCTCGCAAGCCATGACCGACACGGGCCCCCGAGTTCGCGCGATACTGGCTCATGGCGATGCTGGACCGCTACCGGACGTCCGCTGGGCGAGTGCCGAGCGAAGACTCGGTGCTTCGCGATGTCGAGTTCATCGAGCCGACCCGCGGGCTGCTTCCGGAGCCGGAGGTCCTCGAGGAGGTCGACCCGTCTGCAATCGAGTTGCATCACGTCTCTACCTTCTACGGTCAGTTCTGCGCCCTGGACGATGTGAGCATGGTGGTCGAGCCGGGTCAGGTCGTCGGAGTCATCGGGCCATCCGGTTCCGGCAAGTCAACGCTGATTCGAACCATCAATCAGTTGCATCCCCAGAGCCTGGGCCAGGTGAAAGTCTTCGGAGTCGAGGCCACCGACAATCAGTACGACCTGAGAGTGCTGCGCCAAACGGTCGGCATGGTCTTCCAGAACTTCAACCTCTTCCCCCAGTTCTCCGTTCTGACGAATGTGACTGTCGCCCTCCGTCTCGTGAGGAGCCTCAATGCAGACGAGGCCAAGGAACTGGCCATGGCCGCCCTGCAACGAGTCTCGATGACCCGCCACGCGGCGAAGCGGCCGGACGAGCTCTCGGGCGGAGAGCAGCAGCGTGTAGCCATTGCCAGGGCGATCGCGGCCGAGCCCAGCATCCTCCTGCTCGATGAACCAACAGCCTCTATCGATCCCGAACTGACAAAAGGCGTGATGAGGATTGTCACCGAAATCGCGGCGACCGACGTGACAGTGGTGGCCGTGACACACGAGATGGGATTCGTCGGTGGGATAGCCGACCACGTGGTCGTGCTCAATGGCGGCAAGATCGTCGAGGAGGGCCCGCCTGCGGACGTGCTGCACTCCCCGAACCACGAACGCACGCAGCGATTCCTTGCCGATCTTCGTTACAGCGGCACGCGATGAGTCGTCGTCTCCTAGTGTCGGGGCGCCGATGTCATCGAGGAGACGCATGGCCGATCAGCATCAACTCGACCCTCACCTGGGGCCCGAGGGCCAGGGGCACCCTCGACGCCGTCTGATCCTGGGGATCATGTGCCTCTGCTTGGTACTGATCGTTGCCGCCGTCAGCTCGCTGAACGTCGCCATTCCGACCATCGTCCGCGAGCTCGACCCGAGCTCGACCGAGCAGCTCTGGATCATCGATGCCTACGCCCTGGTCTTCGCCGGTCTGCTTCTGTTGTGCGGCGCGCTCGGTGACCGCTACGGACGACGCCACGCCCTGATCGTCGGGCTCATCATCTTCGCTGGGGCATCCATGCTCGCGGCGTACGCCGACAACCCGACCCAGCTCATCGCCTCTCGGGGCGTCATGGGCATCGGTGCAGCCCTGATCATGCCGGCCACGCTGTCGACCCTCACCGTGGTCTTCGCCCCCCAGGACCGGGCAAAGGCAATCGCGGTGTGGGCCGGTTTCGCCGGCGCCGGAGGGGCTATTGGTCCGGTGGCAAGCGGTTTGCTGCTCGAGCGCTTCTGGTGGGGCTCGGTGTTCTTCATCGCCGTGCCGATCGCCGCCTTGGCTCTCGTGGCCATCATCGCCATCGTTCCGAACTCCTCCGAGCAGATCCGCCACCGGCTCGACCTCGGCGGGGCCGTCATTTCGATCGTGGCCCTCGTCGGCATCGTCTTCGGGATCATCGAAGGGCCAGAGATCGGTTGGCTCGATCCGGTGACCCTGGTGTCGTTTGCCGTCGGCGCAGGGGCCGTCGTGGCCTACGTCGCCTGGGAGCGGAGGATGGAGCATCCCCTGCTCGATCCCGACTTCTTCCGGATCCCTCGCTTCGGCCTCGGGAGTCTCACGATCACCGTCGCCTTCCTCACGATGTTCGGCATGTTCTTCCTCATGACGCTCTACCTGCAGTTCGTGCGCGGTTTCTCGCCGCTCGGGGCTGCGGTCCGGTTGCTCCCGTTCTCCGTCGTCATGATCGCCATCGCCCCCCGCAGCCCGCTCCTCACCGCGAAGTTCGGTACCCGTCGGGTGGTGGCCGGCGGCTTCCTCATCCAGGCAGTGGGCTTCGCCATCTGCACACTGCTCGACGTCGAAAGCGGCTACTGGCTCCTGCTGCTGGCGGTGGTGCCAATGGCGGCCGGCATGGCTCTGCTGATGCCGCCGACGACCAACGCCATCGTCACCTCGCTTCCACAGGACAAGGCAGGCGTCGCCTCGGCGGTCAACGACACGACTCGGGAGGTCGGTGGGGCGGTCGGTATTGCTCTGCTCGGCACGCTGGTGACCGTGGCCTACCAGGCCGGCATGGCCGACTCGACCGGTGGGCTGGCTCCGCCGCTGGCCGAACTGGCCGAGGACTCGATCGGTGGGGCGTTCCAGGTGGCCGGCCAAGTGGAGCCGTCGGTCGCCGGACCGCTGCTCGCCGCAGCCCGCGACGCCTTCGTCGACGGCCAGCGGCTCGGCTTCGGCGTCGCGGCTGGTTTGGGCGTGGTGATGGCGCTGATCATTACCCGCTTCTACCCCCACGACGAGCTGGATACCGGACGCGTCGCTGCCTCGGTGGCGACGGAGGCGTCCCGTTCGTGACCGTTGGGCCAGGCAGCGCAGTCGTGGTGACCAGGGCGGCAGCCATGCTGGCGATCACGATCCAGAGCACGCTTCGCGTTCCGCTGGCATCGGCGGTCACGAGGGCCGATACCGCGATGCTGATGGTGATGCTGCCCACGTAGCGACTCGTCGACACGATTCCGGCAGCGGCGCCGGTGCGATGCAGGGGAACCGACTCGATTGCGGCCGTGGTCAGGCTCGGGGTGGCGATCCCCAGTCCGATACCGAAGGTGGCGAGACCCAGCACGAGCGCCAAGGTCGTGATGGACGGTCCACCGATCAGGAACACCACGATGGACCCGGTTGCCACTGCCATGCCGACGAGTGTCGGTGATCGGCGGCCGTACCGATCCCCGAGACGGCCACCCGAGGGACTCATCACGATCATGCCGACCGTCAGCGCCGACAGGACCGCCCCCGTCGCACCCGAATCCCACCCCCGGGCATGCAGCATGATCGGGGTGAGCAGGAGCAGGGCGTATTGGCCAACGGTCGAAAGCGCCTGGACCGAGAAGGCGGCAATGAAGACTTTGTTCGCGATACGTCCCCGCTCGGCGGGACCAGGTGTGCCGGCGGAATCGGCAACGGCAGCCGGCGAAGCGAATCTGCCGACTCGCAACGCAACCAGCAGGGCTCCCGCGGCGATCGGAACGTTGAACACGAAGATCGACCGCCAGCCGAATGACTGAGTCAGCACTCCGCCGACCACGGGGCCGATCGCCGCGCCGACGCCGAGCACCGAGCCCATCAACCCGAACGTACGGCCCTGTTGGGCCGCTGGGGTGATGGCACGCAGAAGCGACTGCACGCTTGGCCCGAGCGCCGCGGCGAACAAGGCTTGGCCGACGCGGGCAACGACCAGGATCGCGAACGTGTTCGACGCGGCAGCGGCAATCGAGGTACCGGCGACCCCGATAAGGGCGATGGTCACCAGTCGGTCGCTCCCGATGGCATCTCCGAGACGACCAGCCAACGGCTGCACCATGAGCATCGCCACGAGGTAGACCGTGATCAGGATGCCAGATCGGCCGGTCGAGATGCCGAAGTCCTCCGCGATCTTCGGCAGGGCGACTGCGATCATCGTGGAATTGAGGGGGACCAGACCCACCGCCGCTGAGATGCCCACGACGGTGGCGGTCGAGAACGCACCGTCGCGGGTCATCGACGTCGGATCATGACACGATGGTCACTTCACCCTTCGTGCCATCAACCCTGACCCGGTCGCCGGACTTGATGCGCGATGTGGCGTTCACGGTGCCCACCACCGCCGGGAAGCCAACTTCGCGAGCGACAATCGCTGCGTGACACGCATGGCTGCCGTGATCGGTCACGATCGCACCAACCATGTGGAGCACCGAATTGAAGGCCTCGCCGGTCGTGCCTGAGACCACCACCTCACCCTCCTCGAGATCGAGCAGGTCGAACGTGTCGCCGATGACGCGGGCCGTTCCCTCGTAGATCCCAGAGTTCACACCGAGGCCGCCGATGACCGACGAGTCGCCCTCGGGTGCATCGAGTTGACCCAGGATCGCATCGATCATGAAGCCGGTCGCTGACATGACTCGAGCGAGCGGTGGAGGCAACTCGTCCATCGACGGCGGTGGATGCGGAGGAGACCCGAGAAAGCGCGGCGGACCTTCGGCAGTCAGCCCACGCCGACGTTCACCGCGCTCGCGGATATCAGCGGCCGATGGCCCGGCGCCGTTCAGCATCGCCGCCGCCTCGGAGATCGTTGCGTCGAGGATCTGCTCGGGGTCGTCGATCGAGCCGAGGTCGTGAGCTCGGCGCCCCAGCTCGAGCATGGTCAGGCGGAGGATTCCCATTGCCGTGATCTCGCTGTAGATGCCGCGCTCATCACGCAACCGGTAGTTCGAGCGGGCGTCGGTGAGCAGCTCGTCGAAGAAGTCGAGGTGCTCCGCCGGGACCTCCGAGCGGAGCTCGTTCGCGAAGAGATCGGCCCGGTGTCTGGCTTCGTCAGGTTGCGCATCGAGCGCTGCAGCGAGCTTGCCGAGCAGGATCATCGGTTGTTCACGAAGCGTTGGGTTCACGAGGTCGAATCCGTCGATCACTCGACAATCGGTGAGACGCAGAAGGTCATCCACAGCCGGCACGATTGCCCGAAGGTCCGCGACCCGACGAGCAGCATCGCCGTCGTCCCGCACGAGATGCTGCGCATCGCCATTCGACTGGATGGCGGCGATCGCCGGACGCATTTCGTCTGGAAGGGTCGCCGAGATCGGCGAATACCCGTTCAGCACAGCGAAAAGGGAGTGTGGTGGACGACCGGTCCAGGCACTGGCATGGAGCAGGAAGTCGCCGATCGGCAGGGTCGCCGCCATGTTGAATCGGTGGTGTTGATACACCATCTCGGTGACGTGGGCGGCAACTGCCTCGAGGTGTTCGACGAGTGCCTCGTTGTCGAGCGCGGTGAGGTCGACTCCGGACAGCTCGAGGTGCCTGGCGATTGCCCTGGGCTTCCAGTCCGAATCCCAGTCGAGGAGGTCCTGCCGCCACAGCTTCGTTTCGATGGCCCCAGCAGCAACGCCGAGCCGGCGGCCGAACTCGGCGCCGATCTCGTCTGGCGACATCGGGCCGTTGGGCCCCGGCATGTCGAAGGGCTGGGGTTGGTGGTATGTGAAGCCGTTGACCACGCCCATTGCCAGGCGGTCGAGCAATACGCCGTAGCGGTCGAACGTCTCGGTGAACCCGCGGTTGAAGCCCGCCGGGTAGACCTCCTGCATGATGGCTGTCTGGGACACCGGGGTGTGGGCTGAATCTTGCTGCCACGGTCCGGGTCCTGGCGGATCCCACTCGGTCATGTCGAACCTCCACAATCGTGTCGCCCGACGCCCATACGGGCTTCAGCGGTGAACTTACACCCGCATCGCATCCGCGTCTCCAACGAATCGCTGGGTGACACAGGCAAGACACACCAATGTGGCGTCGCCAGCGTTGCAGGGTCATGCGAACTACGTTGATGGCCATGGCTCAAAACGGCGCTGTTGGTCGAACGAGCGAGGCGGCGATCGAGCGCATCGTGACGCACGGCCGGGCCGCGGTGCGGTCCGACGTCGAGGCCGACGAGAACGAAGCGTTCCTACGGAGCTACTTCGCGCATGTCGACGCCGGCGAGCTGAGCGAGCGAAGCCCTGACGATCTGTTCGGAAT
Source organism: uncultured Acidimicrobiia bacterium (assembly GCA_965530755.1). Lineage (GTDB taxonomy): Bacteria > Actinomycetota > Acidimicrobiia > Acidimicrobiales > SZUA-35 > SZUA-35. Next base: position 55,909 of record CBESNA010000006.1, read on the forward strand.
GGCCGCTGAGCACGAACAGTTGGGCATGGTCAGGGATCCAGGCACGACATCGGTCCGGGTGATCAGCCCCCTCGTCGAAGTCGACGGATGGGAGAGCCGCCACTCCATCCTCATGACCGTCACCGATGACCTCCCATTCCTCGTTGATTCGGTCACCATGGAGCTGAGCCGCATGGATGTCGGCATCCACCTCGTGGTGAATCCCGTCTTGGTCGACCTGAGGTCGACAGGCGGACGATTTGCGAGTGCCGACGATGACATTGAGGGCGACCACGCTTCGTTCATCGCAATGGAGATCGACCGCCAGAGCACACCAGAGCGATTGGCCGAGATCGAGGCTTCCATCAGGCGCGTTCTGGCCGACGTACGAGCGGTCGTCGATGACTGGCCGGAGATGCGCTCCAAGATGCTCGACATCGCTGACCGACTACCGAGCGAACCAATCCCGCTGAGCGAAGCGGAGGTAGCAGAAGCTGTCGAGTTGGCTCGTTGGGTGGCGGGCGACCATTTCATCTTTCTCGGCTATCGGGAGTACGCGCTCGACGAGACGAGTCTCCGTGCCATTCCGGGATCGGGTCTGGGAATCCTCGGTGGCGAACCTGCGCAGCCGGTACGCCTGCTGGCCGACCTACCACCACAGGCTCGGGCCCGAGCAGCCGAGCGCCGCCTCCTCAACCTGACCAAGGCTGGTTCCCGATCCACTGTGCATCGAGCGTCCTACCTCGACTACATCGGGGTCAAGACCTTCGACGAGAACGGCAACGTCACCGGCGAACGGCGATTCGTCGGTCTTTACACGGCCGAGGTGTACACCCGCTCGGCTTCGCTGATTCCTCGCGTGCGGCGACTGATGGATGAGACCCTCGAGCGGGCCGGATTTCCGAGGGGCGGCCACGACGAGAAACGCCTCCTCAACATTCTCGAGGACTACCCGCGCGACGAGTTGCTGCAGATCGACATCGACGATCTCTTCGACAATGCCATCGCCATTGCGGGTTTGCAGGAACGGCGACGGGCCCGTCTCTTCGCACGATCTGAACTGTTCGGCCGATTTGTCACCTGCATGGTGTACATCCCGCGGGATCGGTACAACACCGAGACCCGCACGCAGATCGAGGCCCTGCTCACGGAGTCGTACGGGGGGAGCGCTTCGGATTGGAGCACGAAGATCTCGGACTCGGTCTTGGCTCGCCTGCTCATCCACGTGAGCGTCGACAGCGGCGAACCCAACGATGTGGATGTCACCGCCCTCGAGGCCCAGATAGAAGACATTCTGCGGGACTGGGAGGATGACTTCCGAGCCGAAGTCGTCCGAGACCTCGGCGAAGATGTCGGTGTCGAGATCGGACAGCGTTATGCAGACGCCTTCCCACCCAGCTACCGCGGCTCGTTCACGCCTCGGGCGGCAGTCGCCGACATCGAGGAGCTCGAGCGGTTGGTCGAGGATGGCCAGGTCGGCCTGAACGTCTACCGAACTCCCGGCAACCCCCCGACTGCTTTCAAACTCAAGCTGTACCGGCGCGGCGAGCGCGTGTCGCTCACCACCGTGATGCCCCTTCTCACCAACCTCGGCGTGGTCGTGATCGACGAGCAGCCGTACGAGATTCGAAGAGACGATGGCGCCCCGCTGTGGATCTACGACTTCTCACTCGAGCATGACGATCCTGGCGCCGACTTCGCAGCCACTGCTGAATTGGTCGAACAGTCGTTCGCCGCTGTGTGGCGGGGCGAAGTAGCCGACGACGGGTTCAACCGGCTCGTGCTTGCCGCCGGTATCGGGCCTCGTTACGTCGCAGTGCTGCGCGTCTACGCCCGATACCTGCACCAGACCGGCATCGCATACAGCCAGCAGTACATCGAAGAGACGCTCGGCCAGCACGCCGACGCGGCGCGCATGCTGGTCGATCTCTTCCTCGCCCGCTTCGATCCTGACCGCGAGGAGCGGGTCGAGCTGTGCGAGGCCATCAGCGTGACATTCCTGGCGGCTGTCGAACAGATCGCGAGCCTCGACCAGGACCGCATCCTGCGGCGCTTCCACAATCTGATCGTCAGCACGCTGCGCACGAACTTCTTCCAGGCAGATCCCGACGGGAGCCAGCCTCCGTACGTCGCGGTGAAGCTCGATCCGAAGTCGATCGATGATCTACCCGAACCTCGTCCGATGTTCGAGATCTTCGTGTACTCGCCGAGGTTCGAGGGCGTACACCTACGCTCCGGATCAGTTGCCAGAGGTGGGCTTCGTTGGTCAGATCGAAACGAAGACTTCCGCACCGAGGTGCTTGGTCTGGTCAAGGCCCAGATGGTCAAGAACGCAGTGATCGTTCCCTCCGGTGCCAAGGGCGGTTTCGTCCTGAAACGTTCGCCGACCAGCGCTGATCCACAAGCTCTACGCGACGAAGTGGTGGCCTGCTATCGCCTGTTCGTGTCAGCGTTGCTGGATCTCACGGACAACCTGGTGGATGGCGAGGTCGTCCCACCGAAACGCACGGTGCTCCACGACGGCCACGACACGTACCTCGTAGTCGCCGCCGACAAGGGGACGGCGACCTTCTCTGACATCGCCAACGAGTTGGCCGTGCAACGGGGCTACTGGCTGGGCGACGCGTTCGCTTCTGGCGGCTCCCAGGGTTACGACCACAAAGGGATGGGCATCACGGCCCGCGGTGCGTGGGAGTCGGTGAAACGTCACTTCCGCGAGCTTGGACATGACATCCAGTCCGAGCCCTTCACCGTGGTCGGTGTTGGCGACATGTCCGGTGACGTGTTCGGAAACGGAATGCTCCTGTCCGAACAGATTCGCCTCGTGGCGGCCTTCGACCATCGGCACATCTTCATCGACCCCGATCCCGACGCAGCCGTGTCCTACGCCGAGCGCCGGCGACTGTTCGAACTGCCCGGCTCGAACTGGGCTGACTACGACGCGTCGCTCATCTCGCCCGGAGGCGGCGTCCACCCTCGGTCGGCAAAGGCCATCGAGGTCGGTCCCGAGGTCCAGCGAGCACTCGGTATCGAGGCATCGGTCTTGACTCCCGCTGAGCTCATGATGGCCATTTTGCGAGCGCCGGTCGACCTCCTCTGGAACGGCGGAATCGGCACGTACATCAAGGCCTCTTCGGAGTCGAACGCCGAGGTGGGTGACAAGGCCAACGACGCGATTCGCATCGATGCCCGAGACGCTCGAGCCAAGGTGATCGGCGAAGGCGGCAATCTCGGGGTCACACAGCGGGCGCGGGTGGAGTTCGCTCGCAAGGGCGGGAGTGTCAACACCGACGCGATCGACAATGCGGGCGGCGTCGACTGCTCGGATCATGAGGTGAACATCAAGATTGCGTTGGACCAGGTGGTTGCCGAAGGTGATCTGACGGCGAAACAACGCAACGAGGTGTTGGCGGAGATGACCCTTGACGTCGCAGCGCTCGTTCTGGCCAGCAATCGGAGTCAGACCCAGGCCATCAGCGAAGAGCGCGTCGAGGCCGCCAGCATGGTCGATGTCCACGCCCGCTATCTGACGTCGCTGACGGCCCGCGGTCTCTTGGACAGGGAGCTCGAGTTCTTGCCTGACGCTGAGGCCATGAGCGATCGTCGCCATGCAGACGAGGGGCTCACGTCACCCGAGATCGCTGTGGTCCTGGCCTACACGAAGAACGTTTTGAACGAGGAGCTCCTCGCCTCGACGCTGCCAGACGATCCGACGTTCGAACCGCTGCTCGTCGACTACTTTCCAGCGCTGTTGCGTGACTCTCACGGAGAGGCAATCCGCCACCACCGCTTGCGCCGGGAGATCATCGCCAACCGCATCGCGAACCTCATCGCCGATCGTGCCGGAACCACGATGGTGTATCGGCTGTCGCAAGAGACATCGGCGGGCAGCGATGAGATCGCGGCGGCTCACATGGCGGCATGGGAGATCTTTCAGCTCGCCGATCTGTCCGAGGCCGTGAACGCGGTGGATCCCGCCCTCCCGGCGGCCGTCCAGCTCGGGATCCACCTGTTGGCGCGTCAGCTGGCCGAGCGGGCGACGCGCCAACTCGTTCGTACTCGTCCCTTCCCGTTTGATGCCGGTCTTGCAATCGCCGATCTCACCTCGCCGGTCCAGCAGATCGTCGAGCACTTGCCTCAGTACCTCGTCGGTGGTGACCTCAAGGCCTACAAGACGAAGCTGGCAGAGTTGCTGGAGAGCGGTATGCCGAAGAGCGTGGCCGAACGAGTAGCGGGCCTGAACCCGTCCCTCGCGGCGATCGACATCGTCGAGATCGCCCGGGAAGTGGGAGCCGACCCGACCGTTGTCGCTGGTGTGCACTTCAAGATGGCCGACGCTCTCGAACTGAACTGGCTGCGCAACCGCATTCTGCGCCTGCCCCGCGACAGCCAATGGTCTTCACTCGCTCGCCTCACGCTCCGCGGCGACCTGTATGCCGATCACCGGGCCCTCACCGCGCAAGCCGTCGAAACTCATGAGGCGGGGGCGATCGACCTCGTCAGCCCGTGGCTCAGAAAGAACCGGGCCGCCACCGACCATTACCTGCGAACGATCGCAGAGATTCGCGCCGCCGGCCCGGGGGACCTCACAACCCTGCTCGTGGCGGCCCGCGAGGTCCGAAATCTCATCGGTCGTACAGCTCCATCCAGCCCCGGACTATGAGTCCATCAGCCAGTTCGATGAACGCACCGGTTCATGAATCAACCTGACAGCAAACCTTTCCGCTCAAGGAGCATGCGCCGCATGAACCCGAACGGGGTTGCCGATGTGCCATGTTCGGGACCTTCGGCCCTGGCGGACTGGGAGGCTCGTCCTTAACTTCGGGATGCAATGGGCACCTATCGACGGTGGCGGGCGAATGAGCTCCCCGCCGGCTCCTCGGGCTCGGTCCAATCCGATGTCAGCTGAATCAGCAGAACGCACGCGGGGTGTCGGAGCCGTCGGTGAGTCAGACCTCCGCGAACTCCCGGTCATCATCCAAGGAGGCATGGGGGTAGCAATCTCGGACTGGCGCCTGGCGAGGGCTGTCGCCGAGATCGGTCAGATGGGCGTCGTCTCCGGCACAGCGCTCGACATTGTCATGGTTCGACGTCTGCAGGCGGGCGACCACGATGGCTCCATCCGGCAGGCGCTCGCTGCTCTGCCGCTGACTGGTGTCGCCGAGCGGCTCATCGATCGCTACTTCGTCGCAGGGGGCAAGGCCTCGGACGAGCGTTTCGTGAAGATCTCGATGAAGCGGGATCGACCCTCGCGTTCGGTCGCCGAGCTACTGGTCGCCTCGAGCTTTGTCGAGGTGTTCCTCGCAAAGCGCGGCCACGTCGGCATGGTCGGCATCAACCTTCTCGAGAAGCTGCAAGCTGCGACGTTGCCCACGATCTACGGGGCGATGCTCGCCGGTGTCGACGTGGTTCTGATGGGAGCGGGGATCCCGAAGGCGATTCCCGTGGTGCTGGACGAGCTGGCCAAAGGGTGTCCCGTGGACCTCAAGTTGGATGTCGCGGGTTCGACAGCCGACGACGACTTTCGAGCGCGTTTCGATCCTGGTGAGCTCTTCGACGGTGAGCCGCCGATGACAGCTCGTCCGATGTTCCTTGCGATCGTCGCTTCGCACACTCTCGCCGTCATGCTGGCCAGGAAGCTCGATGTGCCGGTCGACGGTTTCGTGGTCGAGGGGCCGATTGCAGGCGGCCACAACGCACCACCAAGAGGCAAGTTGACGCTCGACGACGAGGGACAGCCCATTTACGGGGATCGCGACGTGCCTGACCTCGAGGTCATTCGCGGACTCGGCCTGCCATTCTGGCTCGCCGGTGGCTTTTCGACGGCAGAACAGGTCGCGGGCGCCCTTGCATCCGGTGCGGCCGGAGTGCAGGTTGGGACCCCATTCGCGTTCTGCGCCGAGTCGGGCTTCGATGAAACCATCAAGCGACAAGTCATCGAGGAGATCGCAAACGGAACGATTCGGGTGCGCACTGACCCCCTCGCTTCACCGTCTGGCTTCCCCTTCAAGGTGTTGGAGCTGGCGGGAACCCTCTCGGAGGCGGAGGTCTTGAACGATCGCGAACGTGTCCCCTGCGAATTGGGATATCTCCGGACCGCGTACAAAGACCCGGCGGGCCGGCTGGCCTGGCGGTGTCCGGCGGAGCCCGTCGACGAGTACGTCCGAAAGGGGGGCGACTCGGCTGATACCAACGGACGCATGTGCTTGTGTAACGGTCTCGTCGCGAGTGCCGGGTTCGCCCAGGTCGCGGGGAACGGAACCGCTGAGCCGAACCTCGTCACTTGTGGAAGCGATGTGGGAACGATCGAGCGGCTGCTGATCGACGGCAGGCGCCACTACACCGCTCACGACGTCGTCGACCAGCTGCTCCCACCGAGCCAGGCCGATGGCGATGACCTGCGTGTCGCCGGGCAGGAGCCGTAGTCGAGGCCAGAACTACGAATCCATCAGGTGAATCATCCATTGGGTTCCACCGGTTTGAAAGAGCGAGTAGCGACCCTGCAGCCGCTGACCGTGCATGTCGATGACCAGCTTGGTCGGTGACGCACGCACGACCTCGTAGTGTCCGCGATCCCAGATCGACTTGACGACGGCTCCGGGCTCAGCTGCCCTCCGAGCGTCGACGGCTGTGTGGTCCTCGAAATCGATGTGATCGAGGTCGTGGTCCTCGACCTCGACGGCGAGCCGATTCTGCTCGGGATGGGTCGGCATGCCTTTCGGCACAGCCCACGACCGCAAGACTCCGCGCTCTTCGAGGCGCAGGTCGAAGTGGTGGCTGCTGGCGTAGTGCTCGTGAAGGACGAAGCGAAGCTTCTTGTCGTTCGTCATGGGGTTTCGTCGATGAGTCGCGCCAGATTTGCTCCGACCGCGAGGTCGTCGACGTGTCCGAAGGCGTTGAGTCTGATGTGTCCGGCGCGGTCGATGAGGATCAGGCTCGGGGTGCCGCGTAGCCGGTAGCGCGCCATCGTGATCGGTGTTCCGCCCGGACGATCGTGGGCGTCGACGCCGACCGGAAACGTGATCCGGTACTCGTGGAGGAACGCTTCCAGCGACACCGGCGTCATGGCGTCGTGGTGCTCGAACACGGTGTGCAAACCCAACACGGTGACATCGTCATTGAAGGTGCTTTGAATACGCTGGGCCTGAGGGAGCCCGTGACTGACACAGCCCGGGCACAGCATCTGGAATGCTTCGATGGCGACGACCCGGCCTCGGAGCTCAGCCAGGCTCACCGGCGAATCGGAGTTGAACCACATCGAAGTTTCCAGCTCTGGCGCTTCTTGCTGATCTGCCGTGTTCATGGTGTCGCAACATAGAGGAATCCTGTGGATGCGATCAGGCGCCGGTAACGAGTTGTCGCCGCAGCTCTGTCAGCTGCCGCCGATGTCCACGTTGTAACCGTCATAGACCAGATCAGATCCCCGTTGGCGATGACGTGCGATTGCGGTCAGCGTGTCGAGAACTCCGGATCGGATGTCGATGACATCCACGGTGCCTCGCACGTCGAGCACGACCTGGTCGATTTGGTCAGATAAATCCGTGTGCTCATGGCGGACACTCGCGATCTGATTGGCCAATCGCGGCGCATGCGCCAGCATCTCCTCCAGCAGCCCGTCCTCTGCTTCGACTTCCTCGATGTGATGCAGCAAGGCGGCCCGGAGCTTCTCGATTTCTTCGAGGAGTCTTGTCCGCCATCCTTCCTCAGCTGATGGGGACGCGGCTGCAACTTCGACCGTCGAGAGCGCCTCCTGCAACTCGAGCCTCTTCGCCGCCGCAGCCTGGAGCGCTTGGGTCTGGACTTTGTTCCGATCGGTCATGTTTGTCACCTTTGGGATCGCTGATTTGCCGCCGTTCGGCCAGTCCAAGCCGCCAGTTTAGCTCACTGAGGTGGGCCGCCGCCTGGGAACGACCCAAGGCCGCTGGGTGTACGACGCGCTCGCGCGTCTGGCATCGACGCGAGCAGATGAAAGTGCGCCCGCGTCGATGCCACTGCGCTGACCAATGGCGGTAGCGATCGAAAGCAGCGGGTTTACGCGCCTTCGAACTTGAAGGAGACATTCACCTTGGCGCGATAGGCCGCCACCTTGCCGTCCTCGATGACGAGGTCGAGCTCTTCGACCTCGGCAACCCGCAACTCCCGCAACGATTCGGTGGCCCGTGCCACCGCCGCAGCCGCAGCCTTCTCCCAACTCTCAGAGCTGGTCCCTACCAGTTGAATCACCTTGTACACGCTGTCAGCCATGACCGATCCTCCAGTTGTTTGCTATTGACCGCAGCTAAGCACAACCTCGGCACTCGCGCTTGTCGCTTGCGCAGGCGTCTCAGCTGTTCTGGTCTTGGAGGCCGCCATCGACCTCGGCGGCAAGAAAATCGAGCGTCTCCAACTGCTCGACGATGGTCGACTCGTCGGCAGAACACTCGAAAACGAGGCTTACTGCGTGAGAGGTCCATTCACCCACCGGATCGTCGAGGATCTCGTACGGGGATGGGAGCAGCTCTGGAAGCGACACGCGAAGTTGTCCGTCGAGTTCGTCGCAGAGCTCACGGCCGCCGTCCAGGATCGAGTCGGCGTCGGGAATGAGTTCCCGACGTTGCTCCCACTCGGTTATCCACTCCGCCTCGGTTGGGCGTTCTCCTGGGTCGGTGCACGCAGCTCCAACACCGACGGCGAGTGCGACGAGAATCGAGCGGAATGGAGTACCACATTTCCTCCGCACTGGCTTGGGTCTCGATAGTGCTGTCACAACGGCTTGCTTCCTCTGGAGTCGACTCGAATTCATGGGCGGGTTGTGGCGAGGTCGTTGTCGGTGATGCCGGGTGAGTTTGGGTTCCACCGCCAGGACGTCGGTAGCTTACGGCTCACCTGTGAGAGGTCGTCGGTGGTTTGATCCCGGCGCAACGGGTCAGGACACCGGGCACGAACTCTGTGACCTCGACGTTCGTGAAACCAGCGGCCTCGAAGTAGTCAGCGCACTCTCCCTCGGTGTGGCTCCGGCCGAGACTGCCACAGACCAGTTCGTTCATGCCCCACATGGCGGCATCGATCGGACCGGTCCGATCGTCGGTCAGCATCTCGCCGATGAGGTGCATCTCACCCCCGGCCTCGAGCGCCCGGAAGGCCCGGGCCACCACCCCGGCGATGACCTCACCGTCGTAGATCGGGAGGTTGCTGGCCATGACGACGACATCGACCGGCCCCGGGAACTCTCCGACAGTGAAATCCGCTCCGATCGTGTCGACTCGGTCCGAGACGCCGGCGTCGTCGATGTACTGCTTCGTGGCGACGACGACGGGTGGCAGATCGAGGACCGTCGCCCGGAGTCCTTCGTAGCGCTCGACCGCCGTGATGCTGTATGCCCCGGACCCACCGCCCAGATCGAGGAGGTGTCGACGCCCACCGAGATCGACCGTCTTCACGAAACGGCGAGCGGCCCCGAAGCCGATGCTCGACGTTGCCTCGTGATACTTCCTTGCCGCATCGACCGTCAGTTCTTCGTACATGCCGAGGTGGGTGCCATGTTCGTTTCGCATCAGCTCGGTCATCTCGAACCACTTGGGCACATCGGGCCGAGTGAAAGTCATCCATGGTCCCGCATAACGGGGCGCGCCCTTCACCAGGTAGGAGGTGACATCAGGGGCGTTGACGAGTTCGGGCGCCGGGGAACGGTCCGACCACCGAAGAAGGTCCATGCTCAAGGCGCACGACACCAGCCGGTTCACGTCGATCGGTCGCAACCCGGTGGCTTCGACGAGTGCAGACTCGGTGCCGGCGCCGTTGTGGACGTGGGTGAAGAGCTCCGCGTCGATGGCGGCAAAGAGCACGGCCGACTGCGTGTAGGCCCTCGCAATGCCCTGGAGCCTCGTGGTGTCGGGACGCGGGCCCTTCTCTTGGTGATCACTCATGTGTTCGCGCCTCTTGCTTCGTTGGGTGGGCCGTCTCGTTCATTCCTCGACCTTGAAGTAGTCCGGTTTGCCGATGGCCCAGTACTCGCCCCAGATCTGCTCCCCGCCGGCAACATTGACCACATCGCCGGTGATGTATCCCGATGCCAGGGATGACCCCAGGTACGCCACCGTCTGTGCGACATCGTGAACACTGCCGAGGCGACGCTGCGGGTTGTGGTCGAAACTGGGTCTCGCCTCGGGCGGATAGTTCGCCAGCCCAGGGCTCTGGACTACCCCGACAGCCACTGTGTTGATCCTGATCTTGTGCGGGGCCCACTCCACGCTGAGCGTGCCGGCAAGGGCGGCGGCGCCGGCTCGGGCGGCAGCGGTGTGCGGAATGCCGATGCTCGCCCTGCCTGTGATCGTTCCGATGTTCACGATCGAGCCCGGCTGGCCGTGCGCGATCCACGCTCGGGCTGCCGCCTGCATCACGTACCACTGTCCGTTGAGATTCGTGTCAACGACCGCCTGCCAGCCCTTCGGCGTGATGTCGGTGGCCGGTGCGGCGAACTGCCCACCAGCATTGTTCACGACCAGATCGAGGCGGTCGGCGACACTCCAGGCTGTGTCGATGAGCGACGCCACCTGGTCGGGGTCGCGGATCGTCATCACCACCGGCGTGGCCTCGATGCCGTGGCTTCCGAGAGACTCGACCAGCTGGGCGAGCTTCTCCTCGTTGCGTCCGCACACGACCAGCCGAGCACCGAGTCGACCGAGGAGCAGGCAGATCGAGCGACCGATGCCTCCGGCTCCTCCAGTGACCAGGGCGATCTGGCCGGCGTAGAGATCGGGCCGGAAGGCGTGATCGGCCTCGGCCAACTCGTCGTCGGTGGGACTCGTGTACGGATCGACCATCGACTCGAACCTACGCACCCTGCGTGGTCAGGGCCAGTCGGGGGAGGCTTGGCGGAGCAGGCGCGGGTGCGCACCTCGGGGATCGCTGGCAAGCTTGATCCATGGCCATCACGGAACGTCCAGAAGGTACCGACCTCGATCTGACCGCGGTCGATGTCGCAGGCATCGTCGAGGGCGTACGTGCCACGTACAAATCCGGCCGCACCAAGCCGATGGAGTGGCGTCAGGAGCAGCTCGACGGACTCCTTCGGATGCTCGAGGTGGAAGGCGGACGTTTCGAGGAGGCGCTCGCACTTGATCTGGGCAAGCCGGCCGTCGAGGGCTTCGCCACCGACATCGGCTCGGTCGCCACCGAGATCGCCGGCATCCGCAAACATGCACCGAAGTGGGCGAAGCCCCGCAAGGTTCGCCTGCCCCTGACCTCGATGCCCGGTCGAGGTTCCATCGTCCCCGAGCCGCTTGGTGTTGCCCTCGTCGTTGCCCCGTGGAACTACCCGATCAACCTGCTGCTCCTTCCCGTCGCTGCAGCGATCGCGGCAGGCAACGCCGTGATCGCAAAGCCGTCTGAGATCGCCGCCGCGACCAGCAGCCTGCTTGCCGAGCTCATGCCTCGCTACGTGGACTCGGAAGCGATCGCTGTGATCGAGGGCGACGTTGCAGTGGCTACAGAGCTACTGGAGCAACGCTTTGACCACATCTTCTACACCGGGTCGACCGACGTCGGCCGCATCGTCTATCAGGCCGCCGCCCGCCACCTCACCCCGTGCACGCTCGAGCTCGGCGGCAAGAGCCCAGTGTTCGTTGACGACTCGGCCAACATCGAGGTGACTGCTCGTCGTCTTGCGTGGGGCAAGTGGCTCAACGCAGGGCAGACATGTGTCGCTCCCGACTACGTGCTTGTCACGGCGAAGAACCGTGACGCGCTGGTCGACGGGATGCGGCAGGCATTTGTCGAGTTCGCGGGCGGTGCCGGGACGAAGAACAACGCCGACTTCGCATCGATCGTCACCCATCGACACGCTCAACGCCTGAGCAGCATGCTCGACGATCACGGCGGCACGGTCGCTTTCGGTGGCGACGTCGACATCGACAACAAGTACGTCGAACCGACCATCATCCTCGACCCCGCAGTCGACTCGAAGATCATGCAGGACGAGATCTTCGGTCCGCTCCTCCCGGTGCTCACCGTCGAGTCGATGGCCGAGGCCGTGCAGATCGTCAACGAGCGTGAGAAGCCGCTCGCGCTCTACATCTTTGCCGAGGACGGCGACGCGGTCGACGAGCTGATCGGACAGACCACATCTGGTGGCACCTGCGTCAACCAGGTGATCCAGCATCTCTTGCCGCCCGAGCTGCCGTTCGGTGGCGTGGGCGAATCGGGCACGGGTCGATACCACGGCGTCTCCGGATTCGACACCTTCTCCAATCTCCGCTCGGTGCTGAAGAAGCCGACGAAGCCGGACCCGAAGCTGCTGTATCCGCCGTACACGGGAATGAAGGAGAAGCTGATCCGCCGCTTCATCTGAGCGTCTGAGCTTCGAACACGTGTGACCACCACGTGGCCCAACTCCAGAAGAACGCTGCCCACCGGTGCCGGGTCGGTCAGATGGCCTCCTCGGTCCAGGCCAGTATTGCAGAGGGCAGGAACATGGTCGTGATTGCCGCGCACCACACCCCACTGAGCAGGTGAGCTCTCGTGATGGTGAGCTGATCTGCATCGGTGAAGACGAGGCCAAGTATCGCGACGGCGATGACGATGAGAGCGAGCGCGTAGTAGGCGGTCCGGAAGGCCCGGTTGCGAGTTTCGACCATTCGTTCATCCAGCTTGGCGGCTGGAGCGTCGGCCATGACGCGAGTCGTGAGATTGAGAAGCATGAGGACGAGGATTGCGGGCAGACCGAACCAGCTGATCCCGTCCTGACCCATCGCGACCAGAACCATCGATGCCACGATGAGGCCTCCGCCCAAAAGCACCAACGTCCGACGCCGCTCCCGTGATCGAAGATGGTCGAACCAACGGTCTCGAAAGATGGGGATCAACGTCGGGATGATCTCGTCATTCCGTTCGTTGTCGCCGGCCATGTCTCTCCTTGGTGCAGGATGCATCAGGTCTCCTTGTCGTAGAGCTCGGTGCTCATGGGTCGAAACGGATCGAGCGAAAATGCGGCCTCGACGGGGAGACCGAAGTATCTGGCGATCGTCAACGCCAGTTGGAGACTCGGGTTGTAACTGCCGCGTTCCAGGTATCCGATGGTTTGGTAGTGCACGCCCACCGCCTCTGCGAGCTCTTTGCGAGATGTGCCGCGCTCGGCACGCAGCACGGCGATCCGGTTGTGGACTGTCGGTTCCTCGCTGCTTTGCCGTCTGGACACAGACAGCAGAGTAGCATTAATGCTACGTCTTGTATAGTCGACCCTGTGCGCGGAAGAGGCCCCGGCGTGAGCCGGAGCCTCTTCCAGATTGCGTGATCGTGATGACTTGTCAGTTCGTCTTCACTGACCGACGTGCGTAGTAGGTCCTGGTATCAGTTGTTCCACGACGAGCGGTCGTCGCCGACAACCTCGTGATGGTGTAGGTCTTGTGCTCCATGGCGCCCGAACCCCCGGTTCCACCACCGAAGTCGTAGGCCCAGTAAGCGGTCTTGGACGAGTCCGTCCACTTCTCGAACATCGTGACGTGACCATCCGCGGCCAGGATGTCACCGGCCTGCAAGTTGTCGATGTTGACCGGAACCGCCACGCTCGAGTTGATGAGGCTTCCGCTGCTGGGCTGATTTCCGGAACCGAGGTTCCACGCCATGGCGATGAGGCCTGAGCAGTCTCGGCGATAGAGGGCCGAGCCCGTGGGGCCTTCCTTGGCAGACGCACTCGGGTTGCGGCCGAAGCTCGAGACGCCAGAGATTTGTCCGTTGCTTGCTCGGTACCAGTAGTTGGCCCTATTGAGGAACTCGGCTCGCACGGCGCTGGTCGATGGAGGTGGCGGGGTCGTCACCGGTGCGCAGACCGGGAGCGTTGTCGAGTTGGTGCGGGCAACGAATGCTGCGCTGACGTAGCCGTTCGACACCTTGTACCAGGTTGTGTTTCCGTTGACCGATGTTCCGGTGGTCGAGCAGGTGAGCGTGATCACGGCGCCGCTCGCCAGCGTGCTGACCTGGGTTCCACTCGTCGATGGAGTGGAACGAACCTTCAGGGTGTCACCAGCAGCGACCGTGACCTTGCCCTGCGGGGCGGTCGTGGTCGGAGGTGGTGTTGCGTCGCAGGGGGAAATGGTTCCCGTGCTCCGGATGAAGCCGTGGGAGACGTATCCGTTGCTGAGCTTGTCCCACTGGGTGGTGGTGCTGACGTTGCCGACAACGTTGGGACCGGTGACCCAGCAGATGATGCTGACAGAGGAGTTGTCAGCCAAGTTCGTGACGATCGAGGCCGTCGTGTTCGGTGCCGAACGAACTCGCAGGGTTTCGCCGGCGGCGACGTCCACGGTTCCGCTGACGTTGGCAGCGGCTGCGGGCGAGGCGAGGACGCCGAGAAAGGAGATCGTGGCGAGCGAGACCGCTGCCAACTTTGATCCGAACCGGCCATGGGCGTGCGCGCCTCGTGGCTCGATCGAGAGTGTGGCTCGTGCTTGGTTCTGGATGGATGTCGTGTTCATGATTCGGGTCCTTCGTGAATCCCGGGACCCAGGGAGGGTCCTTCCCGTCAGCCGATGACTTCGGTTGGCTTCGTCAGCATGCGTTGTTCGGACAATGCCGCCAAGGACAGCGTGCGGACATCAAACCGGACACCCCTGCGGACACAGCGGACAGCCACGATGTCAGCCGGACACGGTCGGTACAGTTCGGGCATGATGACGGAGAAGATCGATTTGGTGGGTGGCCCGGCGCCGTATCGCGAGGCTCTGACGGCACGACTGGAGGCGTCCGGCTTCGCTGTCGAGGGCGCCGAGGACACTCTCGCCCTCGTCATCCACTGCGATTCTGAGGAGAGGTGGGTTCATGCGGCCGACGCGGCGATGTGGACGGCAACCGTGGTGGTCATCTCGGATCTTGAAATCGACCGGTTCGTAGAGGCGTTGGCCATCGGCGCCGGCGTGGTCCACATGGACACACCGACCGAGGTGATGGTTGACGTGGTGAAAGCTGCGATCGCCGGCGAAGCGTTGCTGCCGCTTGCGATCACGAGACTGCTCGCCTCACACATGCCGCCAGGGCGCAACGAAATCGTCGACACCTCGCTCGAGGGCGTCGAGCTGCAAGTCGCAGAGGGCCTTCTCGCCGGTCGGACAATCACGCAGATCGCAGAGGACCTCAGCTATAGCGACCGCACGATCCGCCGGAAACTTCAAGGCGTCTATCTCAAGCTCGGTGTGCCCAACAAGACAGCGGCCATCGAAGAACTCAAGGCCCGCTCGGAACGAAGCAAGTAGGTCACGGTCGAGCACCTCCGAGGGGAGCGCTGAGACGGTGGAGAAGGCGAGGAAAACCGGCAAGGCCACCCACACGTGATCGGGGCAACTCGTCGGTTCGTCGGCATCGCTACGGTCGGATGACCTAAGGTGCGTCGAGTAGTTGTTTTCAACAAACACCGGAGGGGTCATGTCACGATCAGGTAGAGGCAAGGGGTGGATCTTCGGGTTGTGCGTGGCGGCATTGAGTCTCGTCGCCTCCGTCGCCCCCAGTCAGGCGGCACAGCCGAGCAAGGACGATGGGCCGCGGGTGCCCAACATCAACTGGTCTCCGTGTTTCGCCGACGTCCAAGCCGAACTGGCGTCATTCCTTCCGCCCGAAGCCGGTCCGCCGACATTCGAGTGCGCCGTCGTGCCCGTTCCCCTCGACTACGACTCGCGCAAGGGCGGCTCGGTTCCACTGTCCTTGGTTCGGCTGCCGGCGCTCGACCCAGACGCAAAGATCGGCTCGCTCTTCCTGAACCCCGGTGGCCCTGGGGGATCAGGTGTCGAGTTCGCCGTGTTCGGGGCCACATTCCTGTACTCACCAGAACTACGTAGCCAATTCGACCTGATCGGCTTCGATCCTCGAGGGATCGCACGAAGCACCGCGCTGAAATGCTTCGGGAACCTCGACCAAGCGTTCGGGATCTTCGAGTCCGGCGTCGTGGCCTTCCCCAAGACCGACGCCGAAGTGCAGCAGTGGTTCGCCGACGATCAGAAGCTGGCCGACGCCTGCGATCGGCGCGGCAACAAGGTGCTCGATCACATGAGCACGGCGAACGTCGCTCGTGACCTCGACCTCCTGCGCGAGGCGGTCGGTGACGAGCAGCTCACCTATGCCGGCTACAGCTATGGCTCGTACCTGGGCGCCACCTACGCCAACCTCTTCCCGGAGAACGTGCGAGCTGTGATTGTCGACGGGGTCCTCGACCCCATCGCATGGAGCACGGGCTACTCCGATCAAGAGGGTCAGCCGTTTTCCTCCCGCTTGAACAGTGACGACGGCGCCCAGGCCACACTCGAGGAGTTCTTCGGCCTCTGTGACGCCGCCGGGCCCGAGCTCTGTGCTTTCGCACCGGACTCGTCGGAGCGATACGAGGACCTGGCGGCCGAGTTGCTCGCCAACGAGCCCTTCGAACTGGAGATCCCGGTCGGACCGGACCAGGTCGAGGTGGTGCCCTTCTTCTACGGCGATCTGATCGGCTTCTCACTCGGTGCGATGTACGACTCGAGTTCGTGGTTCTTCTTTGCCATGGATCTGGCGTTCATCGAGTCAAACGTATTCGGCGGCCTCGCAGCTCCGTCGCCGGGTCTCACCGTCGGAGGTCAGGGCAACCTCGGCTACACGTCGAAGAGCGGCTTCCCCCGCTACATGAACGTGTTGGAGGGGTTCCCTGCAGTGGCCTGCGCTGACAGCGACAATCCCGGCTCGTCAGCAGACTGGGTTGCGGCTGCTGGAGACGTGAGCTCGGACAACTACTTCACCCAGCTCTGGACCTTCGCGAGCAGCCCGTGTCTGGCATTCCCGGCAGACGACGCAGATCGCTACGTCGGGCCCTTCGATGCCGAGACCGCCAACCCCGTGCTCGTCGCCAGCACGATGTACGACCCGGCCACGCCGGTCGCGGGGGCGATCAGCCTCGACGGTCTCCTGCCGAACTCCCGCCTCCTGCTCGTCGACGGCTGGGGCCACACCACACTCGGCATTTCAAGCTGTGCGAGCTTCTTCAGCGAGCAATACCTGATCACTCAAGTGCTTCCGCCAGAGGGTTCGATTTGTCCCCAGGACTTCAACCCGTTCGAGCTGTTCGGCGGGCCGGGCCCGGACGCAGCTCAGCTTCGGGTCCAGGAGCTGCGCTCGCGGTTCCTGGGCGGCAACTGAGAACGACAAAACCCCAGGCGGCCTTTTGTAGGGCCGACCTGGGGTTTCGTTGTTGTACGCCCCCCGGGACTTGAACCCGGAACCTGCGGATTAAGAGTCCGACGCTCTACCAATTGAGCTAGAGGCGCTTGTGTGCCGAGATGGTAGCCGTCGAAACGGACACCACCTCGACGGCGCACCGACCGAAACCAATGCGTTGGGGTGACCGAGGGGACTCGAACCCCCAGCCTTCGGGATCACAACCCGATGCTCTAACCAGTTGAGCTACGGCCACCAAGAGCGCACGAGCCTACTTCTATCGACGGCGCGATTCCTCAACTTTGCCGGTCGGGGCAAACTTGGGTCCGATGTGGGCGCCGGGCGGACGGATTGGACCCAAGTCGAGGGAGGGAGTGTTGGCCCGGGCGGGAGGATTCGAACCCCCGACAAGACGGGTAGAAACCGCCTGCTCTATCCAACTGAGCTACGCCCGGTAGAGCGAGCCACGGTAGCCGCCCGCAGCTGAACACGACCACCGGTTGAATCCGAACTGCGGAGGACGCACACCGGGGCATGCGGGCCTGGCGGTCCGTCAGCGCAGCGTGCCGGTGACGGCCAGTGTTTCGTCTGCTTCGGAGATCGCCAGCAACAACGCTGCGCCTTCGAGTCCCCGGTATCGCTTCAACCATGCTCGCATCTGAACGGCGGCGTCTGCCGGGCCGAAGGCATTCGTCAGCAACCGTTCCATCCGCTCATCATCGCTCGAGCCTTCGGTGAACTGATCACGGAACTCGTCGCTCGCCACGAACTGCAGAGCGAGCGTTTCGAGTGGTGTTCCCGCTCGGATTTCATCTGACCAGTACTGGAATCCGCTGCGATCTGGTTCCCGTCCGAGCGCCGTGCGATAGAGGCGGTAGACCTGCGACTGTGGTCGGTCGAGCAGAGCCGCCGGCAGGCCCATGGCTGTCGGGCCGGCCGTGGTGGTCGTGGATTCCGCCAGCGGTGCCGACGTGGTCGTCGGGTCGAGCGCTGCCAAGGGCTCGGGTGTCGTGGTGACGATCGCGTCTGGCTGAGAAGTCGGCGAGCTGGATGGGCCGGAGCCACCAAGGGCGCCGAGTGAAACGAGGGTCACGACGACGAACAGCAACGCACCCACCAGCAGGAGGTGCTGTGAGTCGAGGCCCTTCATCAACACCTTGGCCGACGTGCCCGATCCGTCCAACCGATGGACGCCAGCGTCACTGGTCTGGTCCGTCGGAGGGGTGGGCGGGGGAGGAGGGGGGGATGGCCTTCGGTCGCGGCTTGGCTGCGGGCGGTTCAGTTCTTCCCACAGGTTGGGGCGCTGATCACTCGAGTTGCGACCCGGGGCATCGGACATAGAAGAGTGGACGGCACCTTGCGGGCCTCGGTTGAGATCTTTCTGCGACGAGACGCCGGGTAGTTCGCTCTGCGTATGACAATCGACACATTTGGTTGTCTCTTTGCCACATCCCCGTAACGTAACTGACACGAACGCTCACTCGGGGGCCAAAAACCCGAGCTCGATGTGACCCTGGGTATTCCCGGCCACAAATTGAGATCTCCGTCGAACGGTTCAAGACGACCCGCAGTTGTCCCGTGTGACTCGACCGAGTAGTTCCTCGATTGCGCCTTCTTGCCATGCCCGGAGTGTCCGCCACGTCGAGGAAGTTGATTGATGGAGGCGCGTCGTGCTCACCAAACTGAAATTGCTCATTCTTGTCGTGCTCATCGTTGGCGCCACGCTGGTGTCCTCGGCGACACCGGTCACCTCGGCTCCGGCACATGACGATCAGATCACCCGGCTCTACTTGACAGTGCTCGGTCGTTACCCGGATGCGGGAGGCCACCAATACTGGGCAGACCGGCGGGCCGGCGGCGAGCCGCTGACCGAACTCGTCCGGGCCATGCTCGACACTCCCGAAGTCGACGAGCGCAGCTCGGGCGACCTCGTGGTCGATGCCTACCGCAACGCACTCGGGCGCGAGCCCGATGCCGGCGGCTACGCGTATTGGTCGGCCAAGCATCCGTGGAATGCCATCGTCGGGATCTCTGAGTCCCTAGAGCATCAGCAGAGCACGGGTACGTTGCCGCCTCCGCCGCCCGCCTCGATCGCTCCGGCTTCATCGCAGGTCCAGACCCTCGACTACCCGACAGAGCGCGAAACGGTTACGGACGGCTGGATCGACGCCGGGCACGGCATTGTCCTGCCACCCATCCTCCTGCAGATCCGGTTCTGCGAGTCGACCGACAACTACGAAGCCGCCAACCTGCGTTCCTCGGCACGCGGCGCGTATCAGTTCCTCACCGGGAGCTGGGCTGCCTACGGGCACGCCGATCGTTACGGCGTGCCCCAGGCGCACCTTGCCACCCCGGCCCAGCAGGACGAGGCGGCGTTGATCACGTGGCAGGCGGATGGAACCCGTCCGTGGAACGCCAGTCGTCACTGCTGGGGCTGATACGACCACCCGAACAGCGGTCGCAGCACACCGAGGCGGCGATCGGGAACTCAGGTGTTCAAGAAGGCGGACAAGGCCACCCTCGTTCCCGTGCTCAGGCCCGCCATCCAGCCGGCGATGCCGGCATCGGTCAGCGGGGTCATGCTGACGATGGCCATCAGGACGACGAAGGCGACGATGATCGCCAACGTCCACATCATGATGCTCAGATCCCGATCAGCCGCCGTACCCGTCATTGCCCACTCCTCTTTCTTCGTTCGGTTGATCTCTCTGGATCACTGACTGGATCCATCTACGGCACGTTTGGCCCAGACCTGTAGGCCTCCGGCCCTATTTTCTGTGTCGAACGGCCCCCGTCGGCTGGGTAGCCCTGCTCATGGCCACCGTCTGGCGGCGGCAGGGGCGGCGGTCGCCTGGCGGCGGCCGGTTTCGTGGTGCAGGCTTCGAGACGTGCCGAGCCGAACCGCGAGCCTGACCAATGAGACCGTCGACCTCCTTCAGGCCATGATCACGAACGCCTGCGTCAACGACGGCACCGCGTCGTCCGGTCAAGAAGTGCGCAACGCCGACACACTCCAGACCTATCTCGAAGGCGACGGCCTCACCTTCGAACGCTACGAACCGACCCCCGGTCGCGTCTCGCTCGTGTCCCGCATCCCGGGCTCCGATCCCAAGGCGCCCTCGCTGTGCCTCATGGGTCACACCGACGTCGTGCCGGTGAACGAATCGGGGTGGTCCCGCGATCCCTTCGGAGGAGAGCGGGTGACCAGCGCCGACGGTGTCGACGAGATCTGGGGTAGGGGAGCAGTGGACATGCTGAACCTCACTGCGTCGATGGCGGTCGCCTACAAGGAGATCGCCCGCAGCGGTCGTCGGCCCGAGGGCGACCTCATCTTTTTCGCCGTGGCCGACGAGGAATCGGGAAGCGCCCACGGGATGCGTTGGATGGCCGACAACGCGGCAGATGCGATCATGGCCGACCATGTCCTGACCGAGAACGGCGGCCTGCACTCGGGCTCGCCCGAGGCGCCGTCGATCGCAGTGACCGTGGCGGAGAAGGGTGTGGCGTGGCGTCGACTGAGGATCAAGGGCGTGCCCGGTCATGGCTCGATGCCGTTCCGTCGGGACAACGCGTTGGTGACGGCGGCCGGAGTGATCCAGCGGCTCACCGACTACAGGCCGCCGGCCAAGATGACAGAGCTGTGGAGGGAACGGGTCGACTCGATGGAACTCGATAGCGAGACCGCAGCGATCCTTCTCGACCCTGATCGGATCGACGACCTGCTCGACGCCATGCCCGATCCGGCCAATGCCGCCTACATGCACGCTTGCACCCACACCACGTTCTCCTGCAACGTGGTCGACGGCGGCCGCATGAAGACCAATGTCATCCCAGACGACGTCATGCTCGAAGTCGACATTCGCACTCTGCCGGGCGAGTCCGGTCCCGAGGTCCAAGCCCATCTCGATGCTGCGCTCGGTGACTTGGCCGGGCGAGTCGAGGTCGAGGCGATCATGAACGACCCGGCGTCGATCAGCCAGGTCAACACACCACTGTGGGATCAGCTGGCGAAGGCGGCCCGGCGCCCGTTCCCGACCTCTCGGCTGACGCCGGGAATGTCGGTCGGCTTCACCGATGCCCGGATCTACCGCGAGATGGGAGCAGTCGCCTACGGCGCAGGGCTCCTCAGTCCGTTCGTGACGGCGGGCGAATTCGGCAGCCGGTTCCACGGGAACGATGAACGCATCGATGTCGAGTCGCTCGAACTCAGTACGCAGTTCTGGCTCGACGTGATCGTTTGACGTAGCGGCAGGAGTCAGCCTCCGAGAGCCCGTCCGGCTCCGGTTCGAGGAGTACGATCGGCCCATGATCGGTCAACCTCGTCGCGTCGTCGCTTCCATGCCTGCCTACGTGCCCGGCAAGTCGGCGGCTGACGCCGAAGCCGAGCACGGGATTGCCGGCGCCATCAAGCTGGCCTCCAACGAGACACCGTGGGGGCCGCTGCCTTCGGTCGTCGAAGCAATGGCGACAGCGCTCCCCGGCATCAACCGATACGCCGATGCTCGGGCGTCCGAGCTTCGGGAGGCCATCGGATCGTGGGTCGGTGTCGAACCTGCCGGGGTCACCGTCGGCTGCGGTTCAGTCGGCATCCTTCAGCAACTGCTCCTGACGTACGTTGATGCCGGCGACGACGTCGTCTACCCGTGGCGCTCGTTCGAGGTCTATCCGGTGTTCACCCAGCTGGTCGGCGGCAACTCCATCCAGGTGCCATTGGTCGACCAGGCCTTCGATCTCGACGCCGTCGCCGACGCAGTGACGTCTCGGACCAAGCTGGTGATCCTCGCCAACCCGAACAATCCAACTGGCACCGCTCACTCGGTCGTCGAGCTCCGCTCCTTCGCCGAGAAGGTGCCGTCGAACGTGATCATTGCGTTGGACGAGGCCTACCACGAGTTCATGGACCCGGCGTTGGGCGACACCGTCCCCGGCCTGCTCAACGACTTCGAGAACGTGATCGTCCTGCGCACCTTCTCCAAAGCCCAAGGTCTCGCCGCCCTCCGAGTTGGTTACGCCATGGGCGCACCCGGCCTCATCGACATGGTCGACAAGACCCAGGCGCCCTTTTCGATCAACGAGATCGCCCAGCGGGCGGCGCTGGCCTCGATCGATGTCCACGATCAGGTCATGGAGCGGGTCGGTGAGATCGTCGCCGAACGCAATCGGGTGAGCGACCGCTTGGCCGACCGGGCGTACCGTCTTCCGAAGTTCGAGGGGAACTTCATCTGGCTCCCTCTCGGTGACGTCGCGGCCGACGTCCACCTCGAGCTGGAGAGATCGGGCGTGGTCACCCGTCTGTTCCCGAGCGAAGGTGTGCGGGTGACGATCGGTACCCCGGCTGAGAACGACCGCTTCCTCGACGCGCTCTGACGCCCCTCGACGCGCTCCATCCTGGAACTGCGTTGCGTTTTCCTCGCATTCCGGGAAGAACGCAACGCGATTGCCGCGGGCGAGGCCCCGTAGCGCGGCACGGGTCAGTCGAGCGCGATCAGGCCGGCGTTGCTCTTCGTGAATCCGCATGCGTCGTAGTAGAACGGGCGCAGGCCGTTGTCGAAGTCGACGTGGAGCCACTCGCACCCCGCGGCACTCGCTTGGGTGCGAACCTCGTTGACAAGAGCAACCCCGATGCCCCGACGTCGACTCGTCTCGGCCACCATCAGATCCTGTATCCAGGCGTGGGTGAAGCCGTCCCACGGAACGTTCACGAAGCCGACAAGGGTCCCGTCGGCATCTCGGGCCGTCACCCATCCCAAGCTGTGTCGGTCGACCAGGTCGACCCAGTTCCACTCGGCATCGCTGAACACGCGGGTCACGAACGCCTCGGCGTGCAGCTGGTTGACCTGAACGTTGGTGAACGACCCTCGCCACATGATCAGGACATCGTCATCGGGCCTCAGCACGAGAACGAGTCCAGCACGTCAGGACTCGATCAACGTGGCAGCGCGATCGAGCGTTCCGATCATGCGGGCCTTGAGCCCATCCATGTCGACTCCCTCGGTGCTCTTCTGACCCATGCGGTATCGGGCGTACACGCCGTGAAGGATGCACGTGGTCTTGAAGTGATTGAAGGCCTCGTAGAAGGCGAGCTCAGACAGATCGGCACCGGTGTTTGCCGCGTAGCGATCGATCAGCACATGGGGTTGCACGAAGCCCGGAGCCTGGGTCGCTCCCTCCGGTGCCAGTGGACTCGGACTGCCGGGCTCGCCCCAGGCATTCAAGGCGTAGGCAAAGTCGGCGAGAGGATCGCCGAGCGTTGCGATCTCCCAATCGAGAACGGCGCTGACCGACCCGTCGGGAGCGAACATGCAGTTGTGCAGCCCGAAGTCTCCGTGAACGACGCGTGCCGGGCCTTGCTCCGGAAGGTTGCTGCCCAAGTACTCGTGGAGCGCGTGGACCCGAGGGTCGTCGAAGTCGGCGGCCTCGGCCGACGCCGTCCACGATCCATACCAGGTTCGTAGCTGGCGGGCGACGTAGCCGTCATGGCGGCCCAGGTTCTCGAGACCGACCTCGGCAGGAACCACACGATGCAGCGCAGCGAGCGTGTCGATGAACGAAGCGCCGACGTTGGCTCGTGCCTCCTCGGTCAAGTAGCTCTGCGAGTCCGTGTTGTTGTACAGCGCCATGCCGTCGACCTGGCTCATCACGTAGAAGTGGGCGCCGGTGACCGATGGGTCCTCGCAATAGCCGTAGGCGATCGGAACCGGAACGTCGGTGGGGCCGAGCCCGCTGATGATGGTGAACTCGCGGCCCATGTCATGGGCCTTCGGCAGCAGCTCGCCCTCGGGAGGACGCCTCACCACCGCTCGCTGCCCCTCGGTGTCGACCAGGGCGTACGTGAGGTTCGAGTGACCGCCCTCGAGTCGCGTCCAGGAAAACGGCGGGCTCAGGTCCGCGACGTTGTCGCTGACCCAGGCCTCGACCGCGGCGACGTCGTATCCCGGAATGTCCGGGCGGTCGGAAGCCGCCATCAGTTGCGGGGCACGTCGGTCCAGGCGACGTTCTTGTCGACGCGCGGCTCGCCGGGAAGGCCGAGCACCTGCTCGCCGATGATGTTGCGCATGATCTCCGAGGTGCCTCCCTCGATCGAGTTGGCCCTCACCCGGAGGAATCCGTGGCCGATGCCGTTCTCGATGCCCGAGACCGACAGATCCTCAGGGCGCCGGAAGGTGTAGTCGAAGCCGGTCAGTCCGGCCGGACCTTGCAGGTTCACGCACAGGTTCATGATCGCCTGGTTGAGGCCGGCGTAGGCCAGCTTCGCCACCGACATCTCCGGGCCCGGGTTGCCCACCTTGCGATTCTGACCGGCGCGGATGTTGGTGAGTCGCAACACCTCGGCCTGGACCCAGAGGTCCATCAACTCGTCCCTCGCTGCGGCCGTCTTGGCGTCGTCGTCGAGGTTTTTCCATATGCCGACAGCGGCGCTGATCAAGCCCGAACCACGCTTGGGCGGGCCACTCGAACCGGCGCCGATGGCATTGCGCTCGTTCATCAGCGTCGTCAACGACACTCGCCAACCCTCGCCACGATCGCCGATGCGGTTGGCGTCTGGGACGCGGGCGTCGGTCAGGTAGACCTCGTTGAACTCGGCCTCACCCGTGATTTGGCGCAGCGGTCGCACCTCGACACCAGGAGCCTTCATGTCGAGGGCGAAATAGGTCATGCCCTTGTGCTTCGGGGCATTCGGGTCGCTCCGGGTGACGAGCATCCCCCAGTCGGCGAGGTGGGCCATCGTGTTCCACACCTTCTGGCCGTTCACGATCCACTCATCGCCATCCTCGACAGCCTTGCAGGCCAACCCGGCGAAATCGCTCCCGGCACCTGGCTCGCTGAACAGCTGACACCAGCGCTCCTCGCCGGTGAACATCGGGCGGAGGAACCGCTGCTTCTGCTCGTCGGTGGCGTGAGTGTCGATCGTGGGACCGGCGAGATACATGAAGAACGTCGCAGGATCAGCAGGCTTGGCTCCGGCATCACGCAGGGCGGTTTCGACATCCTTCTGGAGGTTCGGGCGGACCCCGAGACCGCCATTGCCATCGGAGAAGTGGACCCAGGCCAGGCCGTGATCGAACTGGTGGCCTCGGAACTCCTCTCGGGACTCCTTGGTGGGGTCGTGATCTCGGAGCAGATCGGCAATGGCGTCGGCGACGAGTTTCGCTTCGGATTCGGCGGAGACGAGCTGGTCGGTCATCGGGACATGATGGTTGGTCCTCGCTGTGAGCGCCAGATACCGCACCAGCTTTCCCCCTCCGCATTCGCGCCGGCTTTGTCACGGTGCAGCCCAGGCCTACGCTGCATCGCCATGGGGATGATCGAGACGTTCCGTTCCGTGGTGCAGTTCAAGCCGATCGAGACCGATCCGGTGACGCGCCGCCTGAGCAAGGCGGCCAACGTCGACGACCTCCGCAGGATCGCGAAGCGTCGCCTTCCGTTCGGTGTGTTCGACTACATCGACGGTGGGGCCGAGGACGAGTTCGCTCTCCGTGACTCCGTCACTGCGTATCGGCGCCTCCAGTTCCGTCCGCGCATCCTCCGGGATGTGTCGAACATCGACACGAGCACGACTCTCTTCGGCAAGACGTTGCCCATGCCGCTGCTCCTCGCTCCGACCGGGTTCGGGCGGATCGCGCACTCCCAAGGCGAGCTCGCCGTCGCTCGATCCGCAGCGCGAGCCGGCCTGCCCTACAGCTTGTCGACGATGGCGACGCGCTCGATCGAAGAGGTCGCCGCCGTCAGCGACGGACCCAAGTGGTTCCAGGTGTACACCTGGAAGGATCGTGGGCTGGTGAAGGAGCTCGTCGACCGGGCCAACTCTGCCGGCTTCGAGGCAATCGAACTGACCGTCGACACGGCCGTACTCGGTCGCCGCGAACGCGATGTGCGGCGTGGCTACACGTTGCCGCCGAAAATCGGACTCGGAACGATCGTCGACGGGGCGATTCATCCGGGCTGGACCATTGATTTCCTCCGCAACGAACCCATCACGTTCTCCAACGTGGTCGGTCGCCAGGAGGACGACGGCTCCAGCGCCGTCTCGCTCGCCGAACACGTGAACGCTCAGTTCGATGCTGCCCTCTCCTGGGACGATGTGGAGTGGTTGGCCTCGATATGGGACAAGCCGATCATCTTGAAGGGTGTGCAATCGGTTGCCGACGCGAAGCAGGCCGCGGCGTCCGGCGTGGCCGGCATCAAGCTGTCGAACCACGGTGGTCGCCAGCTCGACGACGCTCCGAACAGCATCGAGATGGTCGAGCCCGTTGCCCAGGAAGTCGGCGGACAGATCGCCATCATCTGTGAAGGTGGTGCTCGACGCGGCAGCGACATCGTCAAAGCCATTGCTCTCGGTGCCGACGCCGTGGCGATCGGTCGGCCCTACCTCTACGCGCTCGCCGCCGCCGGCGAACGTGGCGTCGACCACCTCATCGGGCTGTTCGAGGACGGGCTCAGACGCACCATGGCCCTCACCGGAGCCAGGACCATCGCCGACATCGACCGCAACCTCGTCGTCTGGAAGTCCTGAGGCCCCAAACCTCGGGTTCCAGCCCCACATTTCCGGGGGTCGTAGCCTCCGGTTCGGTGACACGGCTCCTCGGGAGCGGACGCTCAGACGAAGGTGGCGAAGTCCTCGACCGGGAACCGCTCGCTGCGCAGTGAGTTGACCGCGGCGTCTGGGTCGGCGTGGCCGATGGCCATGCCACAGAACAGCCGCTCGTTGTCTGGGGCGCCGACGAACTCAGAAACGGTGTGCTCCCACATCGCCCACGCTTCTTGAGGGCAGGTGTCGACTCCCGCCTCCTGGGCGAGCAGCATGAAGGTCTGAAGGAACATGCCGAGGTCGGACCACTGCGGTGGTCCCATTTGGCGATCGAAGAAGCAGAAAAGGGCGGCCGGGGCCCCGAAGAACCTGTAGTTCTCGAGCATCTGTCCGACCCGTCCAGCCTTGTCGTCACGGGCGATGCCGAGGAGGTCGTACATCTGCATGCCGAGGTCATACCGGGCAGTTCGATAGGGCTCACCAAGTCCGGACGGGTAAACGTCGTAGGCGGCCGCCTCGATATCGCGGCCTTGGAGCAACTCGCGGAAGCGAGTCATCGATTCGCCGTTGATGACATAGATCCGCCACGGCTGGACGTTGCCGCCCGATGGTGATCTGGAGGCCTTGGCCAGGAGTTCGCCGATGACCTCGTTCGGTACCGGGGTGTCGAGAAAGGCTCGAATCGACGAGCGGCGGTCGACTGCGGAGGAGACATCCATCGCCGCACATTCTCACCCCGACCCTGCCCCCGGCAAACCCGCCCTTGTCGCGAACCTCGGGTTTCTGCCCGACAAAAGCGGGGGTCACAGCCTCCGGTTCGTTGGCATCGAGCGTTGCTCTCCACGATCAGTGGCCTGGCAACTCCGGCCCCAGATCGCGAAGAGACTGAGCAGCGGAACCTGAGCAGCGTGCGCCAGCCGGGCCGCTCGCCGGAGGTCGGGCTGAGCACCCCCATCGGCGAGCGCGACAGATCGATCCATCGAGTGCGACGTCGTCGGACGCCGTCGGAGGCGGGAAGCAGCGGGCGGCACGGCCTGCTGTGCTCGATCAGGCCTCCGCGAGTGCCTGGAGGTGGACGAGGTCGAAACCGGCGAGTTTCTTGTACTCGTTGGCTTCCCGTTCGAGTTGCTCGGTGGAGACGCAGGTGTGCTGGTCGACGCAGGATCCGTCGCACCGCTCTGCCACCCATTGCATCACTCGCTCGGGACCGGCCTGACGATTCGCCAGCACGATCTTCGACGTCGGCTCGCGGCGCTCGGCCTCGTAGGCCAAGAGGGCGGTCCGATGATCGTCGCCACACGAGGCGAACGCGTTCGTCAGCGCCTCACCGTCGAGAATGGCCTGACTGCTTCCGTTGCTGCCGTTGGGCCGCATGGCGTGGGCGGCGTCGCCGAGCAACGTGACCCGGCCATCGGTCCATCGGTCGAGTGGGTCGCGGTCGACCATCGGGAACTGGTACGCGACCGGTGTTGCGGCGATGAGGGCACCGACGTCGAGCCAGCCCCAGTTCCAGTCGGCGAACTTGGATGCGATCTCAGCGACGTCGACCTCGGCATTCCAGTCGGCCTCGGCAACATCGAGCTCGACGGGTTCTTCGGCGACCCAATTGATCAGCGTCGTGCCTCCGGGTTCGAGGGGTTCCCGGATCGGGTAGACGACGGCCTTCTTCATGTTGTGGCCCGCCATGAACATCTCGCGCCCGTCGCCAAAGGCCGGTGCCTCGACTGCTCCTCGCCACAGCATCAGTCCGCTGTAGACCGGCGGACCTTCGTCTGGAACGAAGTGTTTGCGAACCGTCGAGTGCAGCCCGTCGGCACCGATGAGCACATCGCCGGTCATTGTGACCTGCGCAGCCTCGGATCCACCGGGCGACCGCTGCTCGAACGAGGCCGAGACCGTGTTGTCAGACTGACTGAACGAGATGAAGCGGTGGCCGGTGTGGACGTGATCTGACCCGAGACGATCGAGTGCGGCCCGCAACAGGATCATCTGGAGGCGACCCCGATGGATGCTGAGCTGAGGCCAAGGATTGCCCGCGTCACGGCCCCGTGGTTCTGACCAGATTTCGACGCCGTCCTCGGACAGGAAGCGAAGCTTCGATGTGGCAACGGCTGCCTCCTCGAGTTCGACAAGCAGGCCGAGGTCGTCGAGCACCCGGACAGAGTGGGGGAGAAGGTTGATGCCGACCCCGAGTTCGCGAGGTGTCACCACCGACTCGAAGACATCGACGACGTGGCCGGCGCCGTGGAGATGGAGTGCTGCAGTGAGGCCGCCGATGCCGCCGCCGGCGATGAGGAGGTGAGCCATCGTCAGAGCCTGTCAGGCCGAGGCGCGTTGCACCAGCCATTGCACGAGCGGGTCGACATTGGTGTGGGACGGATCGAGCATCTCGGGGTGCCACTGCACGGCGATCAGATCGCGCCCCGGCATCTCGACCGCTTCGACGGTGCCGTCCGGCGCTCTGGCGACGACCGACAATCCCTCGCCGAGCGTGTCGACGGTCTGGTGGTGGAGCGAGTTGACCTCGGCGGAGGCGCCGAACATCAGGCTCAGTCGACTCGCCGGCTCGATGGTGACCGAGTGGGTGCGAGCTGAGGGGTCGACGTCGTAGCGGGCATGGGACGGCTCGTCTTGGTTGAGTGAGCCGCCGGCGTGCACGTTGATGAGTTGGAGTCCGCGGCAGATACCGAGCGTTGGGATGTCAGCCTCGAGGGCACCGCTCAACAGTGCCAACTCGTATGCGTCGCGAAGCGGTTCGAACGTGCTGGCTTCATTGGATGCGTTGTAGGTAGCCGGGTCGAGATCGGCGCCGCCGGTGAACAGCAGGCCGTCGACCACACCGAGGTAGTCGAGGGGATCGGCGTCGATTGGGAGGTGTATGGGAAGGCCGCCGGCTCGCAGAACAGCGCGGGCGTAGTCGGACATGTACATGTCGATGTCGAGTTGATCGAGCTTTTCCGGGAAGCCCTCGATCTGGGAACTGCGCTTGCGCCGTCCGGGAAGCCCGATCAGCGGCTTGCGATCTGTGTCCACCATGGTCGCACCCTACATCTGCAGATCTCGCCGCCGGCAAACCTCGGGTTCGCGCCCCCCATTTTCGGGGGTCACAGCCTCCGGTTCGTCGAAGGGGAGCGACCAGCGCCCGAAGGTCATACGATTGCCGACCAGCTGAGTCGGGAATTGTCCCGGACGAAAGGATTCACCATGGTTGCCACTCTCACGCTCGACGAGGCATGGAGCATGTTGACGTCGGACGAGCGCAGCGTCCTCATCGACGTCCGCACCGCGGCCGAATGGAACTTCGTCGGCGTCCCTTTCCTCGATGATGTCGGGTGCGAACTGCGACTCGTCGAGTGGATCACCTTCCCCGGGGGATCGCCGAATCCGGACTTCATGGCCACGGCGACCGCCGATCTTGATGTCGACGTTCCCGTCTTGTTCCTCTGCCGATCCGGAGCTCGATCCGATGCGGCGGCGCGAGCCTTCGATGCCGCTGGATTCACGGCGACCTACAACGTGGTCGCTGGGTTCGAGGGCGACCTCGGCGCCGATGGCCACCGCCGCGGCGGTTGGAAACACGAGGATCTGCCATGGAGGCAAGCGTGAGCAGCGACCCAGTGAGCAGCGATCCGGCGAGCAGCGATACGGCGAGCAGCGACGAGGGTCCAGTCGCGTGGCGCGAGGCGACGCAGCTGGTCCGCGGCGGAGTCTCCCGCTCTCGTTTCGACGAGACGGCAGAGGCGCTCTACCTCACGAGCGGGTTCGTCTACGGATCTGCCGAGGAAGCCGAGGCGGCCTTCGCCGGTGAGCAGGATCGGTACATCTACGGTCGCTACGGCAACCCCACGGTCTCGATGTTCGAGGAGCGGCTCCGCCTGCTCGAGGGGGCCGAAGCCTGCCGTGGTGTGGCCAGCGGTATGGCCGCCGTCTATGCCGCCTTGGCGAGCTCGGTTTCGGCCGGTGATCGGGTCGTCGCCTCGCGGGCCTTGTTCGGTTCCTGCCACGTGATCCTCACCGAGATCCTGCCTCGTATGGGTGTGGAGACCGAGCTGGTCGACGGCACCGACCTCGACGAGTGGGAGCGTGCGCTCGCCTCCGGAGCAAGGGCTGTGTTCTTCGAGACGCCGTCGAATCCGGGTCTCGAGATCGTCGATCTCGCCGCCGTCTCCGATCTCTCCCACGCCGCCGGGGCGACCGTCATCGTCGACAACATCTTCGCCTCCCCGGTCCTGCAGAAGCCGATGGAGTTCGGTGCCGACGTCGTGGTCTATTCGGCGACCAAACACATCGACGGGCAGGGCCGCACACTCGGCGGCGCCGTGCTCGGTACTAGCGAATTCGTCGACGGCCCGTTGCAGCAGTTCCTGCGCCACACCGGTCCGAGTTTGAGCCCTTTCAATGCCTGGGTGTTCGTCAAGGGGCTCGAGACGTTGCGGCTGCGGGTCGAGGCGATGAGTCGCAGCGCCGAAGAACTGGCCAACCGGCTCAGCTCCCATGCCGCGGTCGAACGGGTCTGTTATCCGACGCTCGATTCGCACCCTCAGGTCGAGCTGGCTCGCAAACAGATGTCGATGGGCGGCACTGTCCTCACGCTCGACGTCGTCGGCGGCAAGGTGGCTGCATTCCGGAGCCTCAATCGACTGCGTGTGCTCGACATCTCGAATAACCTGGGCGACTCGAAAAGCCTTGTCACCCACCCCGCCACTACCACGCACCGACGCCTGGCCCCTGACGCTCGAGCGGCGGTCGGTATCGGCGACGGCATGATCCGCGTGTCGGTCGGGCTCGAGGACGTCGATGACCTGTTCGACGATCTGGATCGGGCGCTCACGGCAGATTGACCTGGCGGGTGGCGGAGGTTCGTCTGCAGCGGGCCCTCCTTGAAAGGCCCGCCGCAGACGGGTATGTCAGCCTTTGGCCCGAGTGAAGGCGTCGGAGAAGTTGGTCTCGTAGACGCCCGTGTCGGAGATGGATTCCACGCTGTCGAGCCCACCCACCAGCACATCAGGCGAGGTCAGGAAGTCCCGAAGCTCCTCGTCGAGACCGTCGACTGCGGCGCTGTTCGGCGTCCCGTAGTAGTTCCAGTTCGACAACGTTGCGCCCTGTTCACCGTCGAGCAACCAGTTGATGAACGTGTGCGCGGTGCAGGGGTGCGGCGCATCAAAGGCAATGGCCATGTTGTCGACCCAGCGGGTTCCGCCTTCTTCAGGGACGAAGAAGACGTAGTCCTCTGGGTTGTCTGTCTCGAGGAACTGCGTGAAGGCGTCGCCGGAATACACGTGGCCGATCACGCTCTCACCACTGGTGAGCAACTCATCGGCGGAGTCGGTGTTGAAGGCGAGCAGATTGTCTTTCGCCGCCGCAATAACGGCCTCTGCCTCTGCCAACTCACCCTCGTCGGTGGAATTGAGGGAATAGCCCAACATCTTCAACGCCGCTCCCAGAGTCTCGCGAGGATCATTGAGGAGCGTGATCTGGCCTGCGAACTCGTCGGCTGCGTCACCGAACACGAGGTCCCAGGACCGGGGGAAGTCGGTGCCGACCACTGCAGTGTTGACCGCCAGGCCGGTGTAGCCCCACTGGTAAGGGACCGAGTATTTCTGCTCGGGGTCGTAACTCGGATTGGCGAAGTCAGGCGAGATGTTGACCGCGTTGGGGATCGCATCGAAGTTCAACGGCTGCACGAATCCGCCGTCGATCATGATGCCGACCATGTAGTCAGAGGGGACGATCACGTCGAAACCAGAACTGCCGGCCGCGACGATCGGCTGCATCGCCTCGTTGGAGTCGTACACGTCCATCGTCGCCTTGATGCCGTACTGATCGGCGAAGGACTGAAGATGGTCTGGGTCGATGTATTCGGCCCAGTTGTACAAGGCCAGATCGCCGTCGACCTGATCCACTGCGCAGGCACCAGCCGATGCGGCCTCGTCGCTTCCTCCACATGCGGACGCGAGCAGGGCAAAGACCGCAAACAGCCCCGTCCATTTTCTGATGGTTGAGTTCATCATGTTCCTCTCTTGTTTCTTGCATGGAATTCGATCATTGAGATGCCGTCTCGCCGGCCCGAGCTCGTTGTGCCAGCAGCGAGATGACGACGAGGGCGGTCGAGACCACCAACATGACGACGCTGACCGCGTTGATGAGGGGGGTCACGCCTCGGCGAATGAGGCCGAACACGTAGACCGGCAACGTGGTCCAGCCGGGGCCGGCCACAAATTGTGTGATCACCACGTCGTCGAGTGAGAGCGTGAACGCCAGGAGACCACCGCCGAGGATGCCCGGCATGATCAGCGGCAGCGTGACATATCGGAAGGCCTGCCAACGCGATGCGTACAGATCCATGGCCGCTTCTTCCAGCTTGTTGTCGCTGCCGGCCAGGCGGGCCCGCACCACGACAGAAACGAAGCTGATGCTGAAGGCGATGTGGGACAACGTGATGGTTGCGAATCCTTTGGAGAGTCCGAACCAGCCGGCGACCTGGGAGAAGAACAGCAGCATCATCACGGCCATCGTGACGTCAGGAATGATGATGGGCAGGTACAGAAGGGCATCGAACACCTGCTTGCCTCGGAAGGTGAAACGTTCCAGAGCAAGAGCGCCGAGCGTGCCGAGTACCACGGACACCAGGGTCGATGCGACTGCGATCTTGAGCGACGTCCAGAGTGCGTCTTTGGTCGGCTGGCTGTTGGCAAACTCCTCATACCAATCGAACGTGAACCCGCCCCACACACCGACGTTGCGGTTGTCGCTGAAGGAGAAAACCACCAGCAGAAGAATTGGGGCGTAGAAGAAGAAGTACACCAGCCACGCATTGGCGGCGAGGAAACCCTTCGTCACACCGCGAGGTTCCGTGATCCCGCTCACTTGTTGGCATCCCATGGTGGCTTCGGTGGCGTGGCAGTCATAACGTCCTGCCGCCCTTGCGGAAGTACAGAACAGTGGTGGCGAGCATGATGACCATGAGCACGGTGGACAGGGCAGCACCGAACGGGAAGTTCCGAGCGGTGAGGAACTGGGTCACGATGTAGCTCCCCAGCAGTGTTGTCTTGGCTCCTCCAAGAATTTCAGGAGTGACATAGGCGCCCAGACTCGGGATGAACACCAAGATCGAGCCGGCGACGACGCCTGGCAATGACAGGGGGAGGAGGACGTGGCGGAACGATTGAAAGCCGGTGGCGTAGAGATCCCGGCTTGCTTCGAGGAGCCGCCCGTCGATCCGTTCGATCGAGGCGTACAGCGGCAGGATCATGAAGGGCAGGAATCCGTACACGAGCCCCAACACGACCGCGGCTTGAGTGAAGAGCAGCCGAGTCGGACCGATGCCAACGGTTTCGGTGATTCTGCTCAGCGGGCCATCCGTGCCCAGAATCACGTACCACGCATAGTTGCGAACGAGGAAGTTCGTCCAGAAGGGAATCATGACGAAGACCAACATCAGATTCCGGACCGACACGCCCCTCGTGGCGATGAAGTAGGCGAATGGATAGGCCAGAACCAGGCAGACCACCGTCGTGAGCAGAGCGAGAAGGACGGAGCGGACGAGGACTTGTCGCACCAGATCGTCGCCGAGTGCCTGGTATGAGTCGAGGTTCCAACCGCTGAGGTCGGTTCCGCCGAAGCGATTCCGGGTTGCAAAGGAATACACGACCACCAGAACGAGCGGAACGGCGAAGAAGATCGTCAGGAACGAGAAGGCAGGGAGGGCCATGAAGAGACCCCGTCGCCTTTCCATGCGGGCGTGGGCCGCCTCTAATTCGGGCGTCGCTTCGCCGCCTGCCGGGTGCTGGTCTCGAGGAGGGGAGTCGATGACAGTCATCAGTCCGGCACGACCCAATCTGCGGTGCGGTCCCACCAGACGGCGACCTCGTCGCCGGGCCGGAAACGTTGCTCGACGGAAACGGTCTCGGACCGAACCTCGAGCTTCATCAAGTCGACTTGTACCTGATAGAGGAGGCTGTGACCCAGGTAGCTCATCGTGGAGACCACGCCGTTGAGGCTGGTTCCGGCGTCCTCAGGTGGGACATCGTCTCGGAGGCCGATGCGGATGGACTCGGGTCGCAGGCTCATCGCCACCTTCGAACCAACAGCGTGCGGGTTTGGGCACAGGAGTTTGCTTCCGTTGGTGAGCACGACCATGTCGTTGTCGCCAACAGTGGCATCGAGCAGGTTGGTCTGACCGATGAAGTCGGCGACGAAGCGGTTCGCCGGGCGTTCGTAGAGTTCGTCTGCCGTGCCGAGCTGCAGTAACTCGCCGTCGTGCATGACGGCAATTCGATCGCTCATCGTGAGCGCTTCTTCTTGATCGTGGGTGACGAAGACGAAGCTCACACCCAATTCACGCTGCAGCGTCTTCAGCTCCACCTGCATCTCCTGGCGGAGCTTCAGGTCGAGAGCACCGAGAGGTTCATCGAGGAGCAGCACTTTGGGGTGGTTCACCAGCGCTCGAGCCAGGGCCACCCGCTGCTGCTGTCCGCCGGACAGCTGTGATGGCTTCCGCTTCTCCATCCCCGTGAGCTGCACGAGCTCGATCATTTCCATGGCCTGACGGGAAGCGTCCGACTTGGAGAGTCCACCCATCCGCAAACCGAAACTCACGTTGTCGACGACGTTCATGTGCGGGAACAACGCATAGTTCTGGAAGACCGTGTTGACCGGCCGCTTGTTGGGCGGCAACGTGCCAACCTCCTCGCCAAAGATCTGCAGGCTCCCCTCGGTCGGGAACTCAAGGCCGGCAATCATTCGGAGGGTGGTCGTCTTGCCGCAGCCGGACGGCCCCAGCATGGCGAAGAACTCGCCGTCGGCGATGTCGAGAGAGATGCTGTCGACGGCGGTGACCTCACCGAAGCGTTTGGTCACCGATCTGATCGATACTGCTGGGGTTGATTCCTCGGGCATCAGATCCGTCCATAGGGTCGTGGGATGGCACCGGCGCGAGCGGCCTGCGTGCAGATGAAGTCGTGGGCAATGTTGGCGGCGGCGAGCGCCGTGATCTCGGAGACGTCAAAGGCCGGCGCAACCTCGACCACGTCCATCCCGACGATGTTGAAATCGCCGAGTCCCCGGATGGCGTCGAGTGCCTGGGCTGTACTGAGGCCGCCGACGACGGGGGTACCGGTTCCGGGAGCGAATGCCGGGTCCAGGCAGTCCATGTCGAAGGTGAGGTAGGCGGGTGATGTCCCGACCGTCTCCTTGACCACCTCGAGGACCGCGGGGATCCCTTCACGATGGACCCACGGCGCACCCAGGATGGTGAAGCCGTGGGTGTCAGAGTTCATCGTCCTGATCCCGATCTGGACCGAGGTCGCCGGATTGATCAGGCCGTCCCGCAGGGCTCGCAGGAACATCGACCCGTGGTCGAGGCGGCCGCCTTCGTCCTCCCACGTGTCGCAGTGGGCATCGAAGTGGATCAACGAGAGTGGCCCGTGTTTCTTGGCGTGAGCTCGCAACAGCGGGTAGGTGATGAAGTGGTCGCCACCGAAGGTGACCATCTGCGTGTCGGTCGCCAGGATCTCATCTGCGTGAGCCTCGATGGCGTCGGGAGCATGTTCGGGATGGCCCCAGTCGAGATAGCAGTCGCCGTAGTCGACGACGGCCAGCGTGTCGAAGGGGTCGAACCCCCACGGGTAGGCATGCAATTCGGCCAGTCCAACCGATGCGGCACGAATCGCACGGGGGCCAAATCGTGCACCTGGTCGGCCCGAGGTGGCCACATCGAAACATATGCCAGACACTGCGATGTCGGCATGGGAGAGGTCGCGGGTGTACGCCCGGCGCATGAACGACAGCGCGCCCCCGTAGGTCATTTCGCTGCGGCGGCCGAGGAGTCCTTCGCGGCTGGAGGTGTCCGAGCGGAACGCTTGATCCCCTGGAGCGTCGTGACTCATCCGACTCCCCAGTCATAGGTCTGTTTCACGATCCCGAGATAGGGCAGCAGTTCGACCGAACTCACTCCCCGCATCGACCGGAACTCATTGGTGAGATCGACGAATGTGGCTTGATCCCGGCACACGACTTCGGCGATCAGATCGAAACGACCCGCGGTCATCACGACATAAACCGAGTCCGTGAAGGCGGCGACGTCAGTCGCGACCTTCCTGGCGTCGGAGTTCACCTTGAATCCGACCATCGCCTGGGTGGACAGCCCGAGTTTCACCGGATCGGTGACGGCCACGATGTCGATGACGCCGTCGGCGGTCAGGCGATTGACGCGTTGGCGGGCCGCAGCGTCTGACAAACCCACCAATTTGCCGAGCCGGGCGAACGACGATCGACCATCAGCTTGAAGATGGCGAATCAAGTCTCGGTCGATGTCGTCGATCGTTGACATTGCCTCAGCCCCGAGCTTCGGTTCGGAACTCTGGGTTGTGCCACACGATCAGGGAGGCCCAGCTGTCGACTGCCGGGTCAGCGATGTAGTCGGCCAGGGCGCAGGGGGATTCGAATCCGTTTGCGAGCTGGAATGTGAGGGTCGGATCGTACAAACGCCCCTCACGCACCTCGGCGATGTACTCGTCAGCGGTGAGACGGTCTTTGTGGTCGGCGTACCCAGGAATGACGCCACCGGCGATGATCCCTCTGAGATTGAGGTCGACGCACACGGCCTTGCGGAGGTCGTACAACTCCTTGCCGATGCCGCGCCGCCGGTACGTGGATCGAACCACAATGTCGGTGCCGTAGTACCAGTCTCCCTCGGGGTCATCGCCACACTCGGTCGGAGCGTCATCGAAGAAGGTCTTGAGGTTGTGCTGGGGGTTGTCGAGATCGAAGGTTGTGCGGAGGCCGAGACCGGCGGCGGCCGGCGTCGTGCGATCGTCTCCGTCGAAACCAACAAAGCTTCCCTCGGGGAACTCGCGAGCAACCGCTCGGTACTCCTCGGCGTCGTAGAGGTCTGCTGGCAGAGCCGTAGGGAACGACAGGAGTTCCAGATCCTCCATCGCACCGGCCATGTCTTCGGCGAGCCTGGTGTACTGAAGTCCGGACCGTGGTCCGATCGCGATCACGTCACTGGGAACCTCAGCCATTGAATGCGACTCGTTCGTACTCGTTGTCCTCTGGTCTGCCCCAGCACGCCCAGAAGTCGCCAGTACTGGGGCGCATCACTGCCGCGCCGCTGGATTCGATGTGATACGGCTCGACCGCGCTCTGGCAGATGGCACCGGGTTCACGGGTGAGCTCCATCACTCTCTCCACGTCGATCGATCCATCTCTCAGGTGCTCGACGGCGGTCGCGAGGCGGGCGTCCGAGCTTGCCAACAAGCCACTGTCCTTGGGTGCCTGAACTGCCCCCGTGTTTGCATCGAGCGTGTGGTTGGTGTGGACCAATGGCTCGTCGGCCAGGCAATCGACAGCCATGACCGAAGGCATGGCCTCCGCGTTGTATCCAGTGCCGTGGCGATCGAAGATCAAGAAGTTGTGGGCACCGGCCAATTCGGCTCGCTTCAGTGTCTCCAGCGCCTCATCGGCGGTCGACGCCTTCAGCATCGCCCGAACAACCGTTGGCCAGGTGACGCCGGGCCTTCCGTCGAGGCAGGTGAGGTTGTTGATCCCCACGCACACGCCTTCGGAGTTCATACCGATCTGCCCGAGACATCCGGTCGTTGTGAAGACCAGAGCCGCCGGCTGGTGACTTGGCCGGATCCTGAGGAGCAGGACATGGTCGGTTGCGCTGTCGTGCATGTCCCAGGTCTGAGCGAAGATCCCAGCATTGTTCGCCCTCGAGTCGGGAACGATTACCGCGGTGCAGTCGTCCTCGGTGACCGAAAGCGGCGCGATTCCCCCAACCTGAGCTCGAACGGTGTCGACGAAGTCGGTGAAGCCGCCGACGATCACCGCCTGCTCGGGGGAAATGCCGGCAGCGGACGCCATCGCCAGCATTTCGGCGTGCAGATCGGCATCGAACTGGGCGTGCGCAGGGAGCATTGATTCCGCGATCGCCAGTACTTCGGACTCGCCGATGGGGCCGCCGCTCCAGAGCCCAGTCGCAACCAGTTCGACGCGTTCGGTGGCGTAGTGCTTGATCTCATCGGCGTACTGCGTTCCGTGCCGCGAGCCGATTTCGCCGGGAGATCCGGCGGCGTCGAGGATCCGAATTGGTGGCCGCGCGCCGTTCGGCGCGCTCACGAAAGAGGGTTCTTGGCGATGGCGTCGGCCAGGACGTCGATGCAGATGTCGACGTCTGCATCGCTGATGATGAGCGGTGGGCAGAAGGCGATGGCGTCGCCGATGGGTCGGGCGATCACGCCGTTGTCGAGCATGGTGTCGCGGATTGCGCACGACCGCTCATAGGTCGTGCCCTCTTCGAGCTGACCGGCCCAGATTCCGGCGATCCCTCGCACTTGGGACAGCGCACCGTCGCTGGCCAAGGCGTGCAGGCCGGTGGAGATGCGTTCACCGACGGTCGTCGCTCGGGCGACCAAACCGTCCTTCTCGATCAGATCGATGTTGGCGATGACCGCAGCCGCGCCTGCAGGATGGCCGCTGTACGTGTAACCGTGCCGGAACAGGAAGTCCGGGTCGGACTCCATCACATCGGCGACAGCTCGGCTGATCAACACGCCGCCGACCGGCTGGTAGCCGCTGGTCACGCCCTTGGCGAAGGTGATCAGGTCTGGCATCACGTCGTAGGTCTGGCTGGCGAACCACGAGCCCGTACGCCCGAACCCCGAGATCACCTCGTCGAAGATCAGCAGTGCACCATTCGCGTCGCACAGCTCGCGTAGTCGACGGAGGTAGTTCTCGGTTGGAGGGAACACGCCGCCGGCGCCTTGCAGTGGTTCGCACAGCACCGCTGCCACTCGATCCCCGGATTCGGCGAACAGTCGGGCAGCGCTTTCAATGTCGTCTGGGTCGATTTCCACGACGTGGGGCAGGAGGTCGCCCCAGTTCTCACGGTTGGGAGCAATTCCTTGGAGTGAGGTTCCGCCGAAGTTCACGCCGTGGTACCCACGGGTTCGGCGGGCGAGGATCTGGCGTTCGGGTTCGCCCTTGAGCTGGGGGATGAGGCGGGAGATCTTCAGCGCGGTGTCGATGGCTTCGGAACCCGAGCAGCAGAGAAACACCCGGGGATCCTCGAACGGCGAGACGTCGGCTATCCGGTCGGCTGCTTGTTGAGCGATCTCGAGGCTGAACGGGGCGAAGGAGTTGTAGGTGGCGAGCGTGTTCATCTGGTCGTGGACCGCTTCGATCAACTCGGAGCGATTGTGACCAACCTGGCAATACCAGAGGCTGCCGAGACCATCGATGTAGTCGCGTCCGTTGGTGTCGTAGACCCTGACTCCATCGGCTCGGACCAGCACCCGGTCGCTGTGGGCGGCTGGTTTTCCGAATGGCTGCAAAAACGCTGTCATCGCACACATCCCATTGAAGTCACGGCGATCTCCTCTCAGGAGACCTTGAATATCGAAGTCGATGCACGGATTCGCATCGGATTTCGATGAGTCTTGCAGGTTTATCACGCAGAATCGAGGCAAACCGCTAGATTTCCTCCATGCCTGCCTTGGGATTTGCTTCGGTCGCAGCCGCCACGACCCAACCGCTGTGGTTGGACCAGATGGGCCTCGACGTCGCTCCGGACGGTGCTGCAGCACGTCGTCGCCCTGCGCTGAGCGGCGACGCCGAGGTCGACGTCGCAATCGTGGGCGGCGGGTTCAGCGGCCTGTGGACTGCGTACTATCTGATCAGGCAGGACCCGACTCTCCGCATCCAGGTCATCGAGAAGGACTTCTGCGGCTTCGGCGCATCGGGTCGCAACGGCGGCTGGGCAGTGGGGGAGCTGGCCGGTGCTTTGGAGAAGTACGCCAAACGGTCGTCCCATGAGGCGGCGATGCGCCAGGCAAGGGCGGTTTTCGATGCCGTCGACGAGATTGGTCGAGTGGCTGAGGTCGAAGGAATCGACTGCGGATTCGCCAAGGGCGGGACGATTCGGCTGGCTCGTAACAGTCCCCAAGCGGACCGGCAACGCGAAGAGATCGCTCACGAGCGGGACCACGGTTTCGCCGAGGACGAGATCCGTCTCCTGGAGGCGGACGAGGCCCGTCAGTATCTGAACGCCACCAACGTGAAGAGCGGCATTCTCTTCCCGCACTCGGCGGCGATCAATCCCGCTGAGCTGATTCGCGGCCTCGCGTCTGTCATCGAGGCCGATGGCGTCTCGATCGCCGAGGGGACCACAGTTCGATCCAGCGACGACCGGATCGTGCACACCGACCACGGGACTGTGCGGGCCGACGTCGTTGTTCGTGCCACCGAGGCCTACACCCGAGATCTCGAAGGGCATCGCCGGGACCTTCTGCCGGTGTACTCGCTGATGATTGCCACCGAACCGCTGCCATCGTCTGTCTTCGACGAGATCGGACTGGCGGATCGGCCAACCTTTGCCGACGATCGTTTCATGGTGATCTACGGGCAGCGGACCAGCGACGATCGCATCGCCTTCGGGGGGAGGGGAGTTCCCTATTTGTTCGGCTCCCGAATCGACCGCAGCGCTGAACTGCATCTGCGATCCCACCAGCTGATTCAGTCCACCCTCGCCGAGATGCTGCCGCCTCTCGCCGATGCTCGGATCACCCATCGATGGGGTGGAGTTCTGGGGATTCCTCGCGATTGGGTCCCTGGACTTCGTTTCGAT
The DNA here is from genome assembly GCA_965530755.1 of uncultured Acidimicrobiia bacterium. Lineage (GTDB taxonomy): Bacteria > Actinomycetota > Acidimicrobiia > Acidimicrobiales > SZUA-35 > SZUA-35. The sequence goes on from CBESNA010000006.1 coordinate 97,191, forward strand.
CGTGCCACCGGATCTGGAGTCCTGGGTGGTTATGTCGGTGAGGGTGTCGCCGCCGCCAACCTTGCGGGGCGCACGATGGCTGATCTGATCCTTGGACGCGACACGGAGCGCGTTTCATTGCCGTGGGTGGGTCATCGGTCGCGACGGTGGGAGCCCGAACCGTTCCGTTTCGCCGGTGTGCGAAGCAGCCGTCGCATCCTTGCCGCTGCCGACGATCGTGAATTCACAACAGACAAGCCGGCCACGGCGGCCTTCAAGATCTCCCGCTTTCTGCGTGGCGCCTGATCGACCTGTCGGACCGGTTTCGAGCTGTCAGCTCAGCTCAGTCACTCAGCACAGGCACTCAGCCAATACAAGTCAGCCTGTCACTCAACCCAGCGAGCCGTACGCCGCCATCAACAGTACGGCGCCACGAAGGTCGCCTTCGAGGGTGGGAAACATCCGATTCATCACGTAGGAGACGGACATGCGTGCGTCCATGTCGATCACGGCGAGTGAGCCGCCCCAGCCGCCCCAGTAGAAGGCGTGTGGATTGGGGAGGGGCATCACGTCGGTCGGCAGGCCGTAGCCCATCCCGAACTTGATCTCGGTGCCGAGGACACGGTCGATGCCGTGTGACTGCGTGTCGAACACTCGCTCGATGCTCTCGGTGGCGAGCAGGTCGATGCCGTCGACCGAACCTCCGCAGGCCATGGCGCTGTGGACACGAGCGACCGCTCGAGCGTTGCCGAACCCACCGGCGGCTGGGATCTCCGCCGCTCGCCAGTCGCGGGTCTGTGGTTCGGTGGCGGTGAGCGTCGGATTCCCGAGAGTGCGGACGGGCAGCGCATCGGGGGAGAGGTCGAGATCGACGAGCGTTCCGCCGGGCGGAATCAGCTCCCCGCAACGATCGTCGTGCTCCGGGCCGAAACCGATGTGAAAATCGGCGCCGAGCGGGCCGGCGACTTCGGCGGCGAAGAACTCACCCATGGTCTTGCCCGTGACGCGGCGCATGATCTCACCCTGGAGTGATCCGAGGGTGACGGCGTGGTAACCGGATCCATCGCCAGGCGTCCACCAGGGAGCTTGGGCGGCGAGCAGATCGGCTGACCGCGTGCCGTCGTAGAGGTCGGCGGCTGTCATCGCCTGATCCCAGCCGGACAGACCGGAGGTGTGGCCCATGATGTGGCGCACCAGCACGCCCTCCTTCCCGTTGGCGGCGAACTCGGGCCAGTAGGTGGCGACAGGGGCGTCGAAGTCGAGTTGGCCCCGGTCGGCAAGCATCAGCATGCAGAGTCCGGCCATGGTCTTGGTGGTCGAGTAGACGTTGACGATCGTGTCCTCCTGCCACGGGGTGGCCGGGCGATCGTCGGTCGCAGCGATGGCGTCACCGGCCCAGAGGTCGACAACGGGCTTCCCGTCGAGCGTCACCGCAACCGAAGCGCCGACCTCGACTCCTTGTGCGAAGTTCGCAGCGAATGCGGCACGGACCGCCTCGAACTGCGGGTCGCAGATGCCGTGGATGGTGGACGTTGAATCGCTCATGGCTGCTCCGTACGTTGCGAACCCGAGGCTCACGCCCCCGGAAATGGGGGGCCCAAACCTCGGGTTTGTTTGGTTTTGTCTGTTGGTGGCGGGTGGACGGACTGCGTCAGGCCTGGGCGGACTGGATGGCCGACCACACCCGCTCGGCTGTCAGCGGCATGTCGATGTGCTTGACCCCGAGATGGCTCACGGCATCGATCACTGCGTTGTGAATCGCCGGCGTCGAACCGATCGTGCCGCTCTCGCCGATGCCTTTGGCGCCCAGCGGATTCCGTGGCGACGGGGTCTCGGTGTTGTGGGTCTCGAAGCTGATCAGTTCGGTGGCGCCCGGGATCGCGTAGTCCATCAGGTTCGACGTGATCGGGTTGCCGCCATCGTCGTACATGACCTGCTCGTAGAGCGCCTGCGCCGCACCCTGGGCGATGCCGCCGTGCTGCTGACCCTTCACCAACATCGGATTCAGGATCTTGCCGCAGTCGTCGACGGCGACATGGCGCACCATCGTGACGGCGCCAGTGTCGGTGTCGACCTCGACCAGCGAGATGTGGGCGCCGAACGGGAAGGTGGAGTCCTGCCCGTCGAAGTCGAGTTCGTGGGCAAGCCCCGGATCCATTCCCTCGGGGAGCTTCGACGGATCGTTCGCAGCCTTGGCCAGATCGGCCCAGCTGATGTTCGACGACGGCACACCCGCTACCTGGAGACCGCCGTCGGCCTTCTCGATGTCGACCTCGCTCGCCTCGAGCATGTGAGCTGCCAGCTTTCTCGCCTTGTGGAGCACGGCCTCACTGGCGAGATGCACCGCGGAGCCAGCGGTCTGCAAGGAGCGCGAACCCATCGTGCCGGCGCCGCGAGGAATCTCGGCCGTGTCGGACTGGAGCAGTGTGACGTCGTCCATGCCGACACCGAGCATGTCTGACACGATCATCGAGAACGCCGTGTCGTGACCCTGGCCGTGGGCACTCGTGCCGACACGAGCCACGACCGAACCGTCCTCGTTGATCTCCACCGCCCCGTACTCGACGTGGAGTCCGGCGGGGGCCGTGACTTCGACATAGGTGCTGATCCCGATCCCGAGCTGCTTCGGGTCGCCGGAGGCTCGCCGCTCGGCCTGGAGCGCCAACATGCCCTGATAGTCCGCAGCCTCGATGGCAGCGTCGAGCGCCTTCTCGTACTCGCCGTTGTCGTAGTTGGCACCACCGTGAGTGGTGAGCGGGAACTGGTCTGGCTGGATGAAGTTCTTGCGTCGAATCTCGGCCGGATCGATGCCGAGTTCATCGGCTGCGATGTCCATGAGACGCTCGAGCATCTGCGTGGCTTCCGGACGGCCGGCACCGCGATAGGCGGCGGTCTGGGTGGTGTTCGTGATCGCCGACAATGCGTGGAACCGGATCTTGGGAATGTTGTAGACGCCCTGGATCATGGTCTGGGTGAACACGGTCAGGAAGGCACCGATGGCCGGATAGGCGCCGCCGTCGGCCACCGTCTCGCAGTCCATGCCGACCAGCACGCCGTCGTCGGTGAACCCCATCTTGGTGTGCATCATCATGTCCCGTCCGTGGGCCAGCGAGACCATGTTCTCGCTGCGGACTTCGGTCCATTTCACCGGTTGACCGAGCTCTTGGGCGATGCGGACCGTCAGGAAGTGTTCGACGTACGCTCCGGCTTTGGGGCCGAAACCACCGCCGACGGCGGGAGCTGCGACACGTACCTTCTCGGTGTCGAGGCCGCACTGAGCAACGATCACATCGCGCACGGCGATGGGGTTCTGGCTCGGAATCCAGATGGTCAAGGTGTCGTCGTCGCCGGGAATCACCAGGCAGCCGTTGGGCTCCATGGGCACGCCGGCCAACCGCTGGCTGTAGACGCTGCCCTCGACGATTCGTGCTGCACCCTCGAGCGGATCGCCATCTTCGAGACCGATGCCGGTCTCGAAGATCATGTTGCTGCCGTGTTCCTCGAAAATGATGGGGGCTCCGTCGGCCAGCGCTTCCTCAGCGTTGGTCACGACGTCGAGCGGTTCGTAGTCGGCCACGACCGCTTCGGCCGCGTCTTCGGCCTCGGCTCGAGAGCTCGCGACCACAGCCGCGACGATGTCGCCGACGAGGCGGACCTTGCCCTTGGCCAGCGGCGGTCGGGCGACATATGGCGGGAACATCGGGAAGCCGAGGTACGGCGTCATCTCCAGGTTGTCGGCCGTGTAGACGCCGAGGACTCCAGGCATGCCGACCGCGTCGCTGATGTCGACGGCGCCGAGCGTTGCGTGGGCGTACGGTGAGCGCACGAAGTGCACGTAACCCACGCCCGTTGCTTCGAGGTCGTCGTAGAAGCGGTCACCTCCGAGCAGCAGTCGTGGGTCTTCCTTTCGAAGGACGCTGTTTCCGAGGATCGAGCCCTTGACGTCGGTCATGTGTTGCTCCTGAAGAAGTGCGAGTGCGTGCAGGTCGACCAAGTGTGCACCATGGATGAGTCGCCGGTCACATTCGACGCTGGGCTGTCTTGGGCCGTGCCGCGAGGGGTTAGGGTCGTTGTATGTCCGAGCACTCCCACGTGCACGCCCACATGGTTCATCGACACCGCGATGTCGGCGGCGGCTCGGCCCGCGCTGCCGTCTTCGGCGTGAGTGACGGGCTCGTGTCGAACGTCGCACTCATCCTTGGCGTTGCCGCAGCTGGGACCGACGCCTCTGCCGTCGTCGTTGCGGGAACCGCAGGCCTTCTTGCCGGAGCGTTCTCGATGGCGGCGGGCGAGTACGTGTCGATGAAGGCGCAGTCCGAGTTGGTCGAGCGCGAGCTGGACATCGAACGACGGTCGATCAGGGAGCAACCCCAGGCCGAGATCCAGGAACTGGCTGCGGTCTACCGCAACCGCGGCATCGCGCCGGATCACGCCACCACGATGGCCGAGGCCGTGATGGCCGACCCAGAAGTAGCACTCGAGGTGCATGCGCGCGAAGAGCTCGGGATCGACCCGTCCGAGACAGGTGATCCAGTCGGGGCCGCACTGTCGTCATTCGTCGCCTTCGGTATCGGCGCCATCCTGCCGCTGTTGCCGTGGTTCTTCACCGACGGAGATCGAGGCGTCGTGCTCTCTGCACTCATCGGTCTGTCAGCCGCTGGGTTGGTCGGGGTGGCATTGGCCTACTTCACCGAACGCTCGGCGATTCGGACTGCGATCCGGCAGATCGGCTGGGCTTCGTTGGCATGCGCGGTCACCTGGATCATCGGCGGCTGGCTCGGGACCGTGGTGTGATTCGCTTCCGCAGCCGACGCCGCTTCTTGGTGGCCTTCGGCGGCGGGATCGCGTCGGTCGTGCTCGTTGGTTGCACGACCTCGGAGAGCTCGGGAGATGCCCCAACAGGAACCACGTCCGGCGATGAGGAGTCGACCGGTGCTGCCACCACACAGCCGGTCGCAGGCAGCACTGGTCAGACCGCAGACGACCCATCGTCCGGCGACGCCGTGGTGTGGCGCCAGGTGTCGTTCGGATTCGTTTCCGCCTACCTGTTGCAGCGGGGGAGCGAGGTGTCGATCGTCGACACCGGCTCCGGGACCACCGAGGAGTTCGAAACGGGGCTGAGCGCTCTCGGATCGTCGTGGAGTGACGTCGCCAACGTCATCCTGACCCACTCCCACGGAGACCACGTCGGTGGGCTCCAAGCAGTGACGCAGTTGGCTCCGTCAGCTGCGGCTTTCGCCGGTGCCGGCGATCTCGATGCCATCGCCGCCACTGGATTCGATGCTGACCGGCTGACCGGTCTGAACGACGGTGACGAGGTGTTCGGCCTCGAAGTCATCAGCACACCTGGTCACACGCCGGGCCACATCGCGGTGTTCGATGCGGCGAGCGGGTTGTTGGTCGCTGGTGACGCCATCAACACCAGTGGTGACGAGGTCACCGGCCCCAATCCCGACTTCACCCCGGACATGGTGACGGCCAACGCTTCAGTCGCGAGACTCCTCCAGGGTCGGACCATCACGACTGCGCTCGCCGGCCACGGTCAACCCGTCGAGGGCACGGCAGGCGAGTCGCTCGCTCAGTTGGTGGCAGAGATCGGCTGATGTTCATCCGTCGGCTGGTGGCTTGACGTAACGGATTTCTCAGGCGGCAGCTCGGGTCTTACGGAGGAGCGGATCGGCCAGCCCGAGCGCCTTGTCGGTCAGCGCGAGTACGCGACCGGCAGCTCCCGGGGTGTCCGAGTCGACCAAGTTGCCCATCACCTGCAAGGTGATCTTGGCGATGGCGTCGGTACCAACCGCGACCCGCAAGCCGGATTTCAGGATCCACGGGTGCCCGATGAGGAAGGAGAATCGTCGGCCGGTCCGCAGGAAGCTGTCGAACCGTTCACCAATCTCCTGGTCGTATCGGCTCGGGGCGGTTCCTGGATCCTCGATGAAGAGGTCGGCCGCCAACATGCCGGACTCGAGGCCGTAGTCGATGCCCTCGCCATTCATCGGATTCACCAAACCTGCGGCATCACCGATTGCCACCCAACCGTCGCCGTGACGGCGTTTCGTGCTCATCGGCAGACGCCACGCTCGAGGCCGCTCGAGGTTGGGGCCGATGTCCCACGAATCCTGGACCGACGCCCGGTAGCTGGCGAGGAGTGTGTTGAGGTTCAGGCTCTTGAACCCTTTCATCGTGGACAGCGCGCCGACGCCGATGTTGACCGTTCCATCGCCGGCTGGGAACATCCATCCGTAGCCGGGAATGGCCACGCCGAACTCGTCTTTCAAGGTGAGGCAGGCCTCGAGGTGTCGGTCGGCGTGTCGTGGTGTCTCGGCGTAGGTGCGGATCGCCAACCCGAAGGGTTCATCTTCGACCCGGTCGGCACCGAGCATCCGGGCCACCGCGCCTGGCGCCCCGGTCGCCACCACGGTCATGTTCGCAGTGATCTTCTCGCCGGCGGCCTCGACTCCGACCACCCTCTCGCCGTCGAGCACGGGCAGGGCCTCCGCTCCCCAGCGAATCTCTGCGCCCGCTTCTGCCGCGGCATCGATCAGGGCGGCGTCGAGGCGACGGCGTGGCCAGACGGCGCCGTGGGCCGGGAAGCGACTGGTGCCGGGCCACAACAGTTCACGTTCGGTCGAGTTGGCGATCATTCGCAGACCATCGATGTGATGGGCGTCGGTCATGTCGATCTTCAGCTCGTCGAGGGCACCGACGGCGCGAGGGGTGAGGCCGTCGCCGCACACCTTGTCCCGGCCGTACTGCGCCTTGTCGAAAACGACGACGTTGGCACCCTGGCGCGCCGCTTGGATGGCAGCTGCAGCCCCTGCGGGTCCGGCCCCGATGACGGCGAGATCGACGTGAGTCATCGGATCATCGTGCCCGATCGGTCGAGCACCCGCGCAGTCGGGTGAACGTGACGCTTGGCTCGCTCAGCCGATCCCCATGTGGCCTGGAGTCAGGTCAGCCGATCGAGCGGAGGTCGACCACGAAGACGAGCGTCTCGTTCGGGGCGATCACGCCACCGGCACCCTGGGCGCCGTATCCGAGGTGCGGGGGGATGGTGAGCCGTCGTCGGCCACCGATGCGCATGCCCTGCACACCCTGGTCCCAACCTACGATCACCTGGGAGGCGCCGAGTCCAAAACCAAGTGTGTCGCCACGATTCCACGACGCATCGAACTCCTTGCCGTTCGACCAGGCTGCTCCCACGTAGTCGACATTGACTTGCGATCCGGAGGTCGCTTCGGCGCCGTCTCCGACGTGCAAGTCTTCGACCAGCAGCTCGCTCGGGGGCTCTTCTGCCGGAATCTCGATAATGGGTCGTTCGAAGGTGTCCACGGAGCCGCAGGATACGGGTGGAGTGGACCGTTCAGCCCAAAAAGGGGCCGGTCGGCTCAAAGTATTGGGCAATCGTGCCGAAAGAGCTGGGCAGCGGCCGCTGTCCCTCATTCGGGGCAGATCGGACGCTGACAGTTGCCGACCACATCCGAAGGACCGTCATGATCCCCAACCTCATCATTCGTCTCTGGGCGGCGACGAACTCCCGAATCTCCGTTCGCGACGAACGTGGCGCCGGACTCGTGGAGTACGCGTTGCTCATCGCGCTGATTGTCATCGTCTGCGTCGCCGCAGTTGGTGTGATCGGTCAGAGCACACAGGAGCCGTACAGCGAACTCGGCTCGTCGATCGGCTGATCGTTCGACGCTGATCGTTCGATGCAGCGGCTACGCTCTCCGGCTCAGCTGCGGGTGTAGCTCAATGGTAGAGCACCAGGCTTCCATCCTGATGACCGGGGTTCGATTCCCCGTACCCGCTCCACACTGATTCAGGCCGCGCTGACTCAGACGGCGCTGACTCAGGCGGCGCCGATTCCGGGCGTTCTGCGTTGCGTTTGCCTCGGATTTGGCGAAAACTGCGACGCAGAAGCGAAGATCGCACCTTCGGGTGCCGTCAGTACCCCTTCCAGGGAGCGATGACGGTGGACCCACGATCCTTCGATGCACTGGTGCTCACGCTTGGCGCTGCGAACGGTGGCGCCGTCTCGACCCAACAACTCCACTCGGTGGGTTTGAGCCGCAGCCAGATCGATCGGCGGGTCGGGCGATTGCTCACCCGAGTGGCCACCGGCGTCTTCACGGTCGGACCGATCACTCCCGACTCTCTGGAGAGGGCAGCCCTCCTCGTCGTGAAGGACGGTGTGCTCTCGCACAACACAGCCGCTCGACTCCACGGGCTGCCGATCGCAGCGCACGGATCGACCATCGAACTCCTGAGCTCGGCTCGGACTCGGTCGGTGCTCGACGGCGTGCGCATCCGGATGACGCGACACCTGCCACCGGTTGACGTCACCGTGTTGGACTCGCAGCCCGTGACCGCCGTCGCACGGACGATCTGCGATCTTGCGGCATCGCTGCGGCCTCGTCGGCTCGACCATGTGATGGAGTCGGCGCTCGCGTCTGGACTCGTCTCGGTCGCTGAGCTCCAGGCATGCCTTCTCACCTACTGCCGACGGGGTCGAGAAGGGTCGGCTCTGCTGCGTGCGGCTGCTCTTTCCCACCTCGACGACCAACCGGTGACGAACTCCGAGCTCGAGCGGATCACCGTGCGGCTCCTCTCATCCGCGGGCATCACGGGGTGGGTCGCGCAGTACCGACCGGCTTGGCACGACGGCATTCGAGGCACGGTTGACTTCGCCTGGCCGCACGAGCGCGTGCTGTTGGAGGTCGACGGTCGACGATGGCACTCGGTGACGCAGGCATTCGACGAGGATCGGCGACGCGATCAGGCGGCGCTGGCTGCGGGTTGGTGGCCGATCAGAGCGGGCTGGCAACAGGTGACGCAACGATCGGCCGAGCTGGTGGAGGTCATCCGCACCGCCCTCGATCGCTGAACACCCCGGTTCTGCGTTGCGTTTGCCTCGGAATCCGTGAACAACGCGACGCAGAACGAAAGGCGACGGCGTGCTCAGCGCATTCGCGCGAGTTGCGTCACGTCGTCGCTTGGAAGGACACCGTCGATCGTTGCCGACACCGACACGTAGTTCAGGTCGACGACACCCCGAAGCGTCGTGAGGAACGCGACGTCTGATGCGTCGGCACCGGTGGCGATCCGGACCATGGCCTCCCGGGGTGCGAGCCCGGTCGGGTCGACCAGGTACCACTCGCCGTCGATGCACGCTTCGGTCACGACGTGGAAGTCCATCGGACTGAGCCCGGGCGCGTAGACCGAGACCACCCGCGCCGCTACATCATTCGCACGGAGGAGGGCTGCGGTGAGATGGGCGAAGTCTCGGCACACGCCTTCCCTTCCGAGCAGGGTTGCGACGGCTCCGTCGATCGGCCGTGACGACCCCGACGCGTACGCGATGTTCGCATTGACCCATTGGCTGATCTTGGTCACGAGCGCAGCGTCATCGAGTCCTCCGAACTCCGCCCGTGCCAGTGGCCCCAGACGGTCGGACTCGCAGTAACGGCTCGGGCGGATGTACCGAAAGACATCGTGCGCCGACGCAGACGCGGGTGCCGACGCGCCCAGCACAGTTGCCTGATAGTCGACGAGGAGAAGGCCTCGGCCCACGCCGTGGAGAAAGCAGAGGTGGCCGTCGAGCACCGCGTCGATCGGTGTGCCGTCGAGGCTGACCAGCAGCTGCTCGTTCTGGCGCTCGTAGCTTCCGTCGACCGCGATCGCCATCACGAGGTCGGACTCCTCGGCCACGAACAGCTCGAGATGCGATGTCACGGTCCGTGAGGGGCAGGATGGGGCGAGGTCGGCGGCGGTCACGCGTCGGCCGCCGAACGGATGCACCGGTGAACGAAGTCCAGTTTCTCGACCACCTCGGGAGAAAGAACGAAGGGGTAGAGGTCGGATTGGCCGATCGACCGCGACATGGCGTTGAGGGCCAGCGTGAGACCCAACCACGATTGGACCATCGAGCCGATCGAGACATGTTCCCGTGCCTCCCAGGCGGCGCGGCCCGCCGAGAGGGCCGGCTCACCGACGTCCAATCCGATCGCGTCTGCGGTGGCCAACCCGGCTTCGATGTGGAGGTAGTGCGCAAAGGTCTCGGCCCAGTCCTCCCACGGATGCATCGTGGCGTACTGGCTCACATGCGTGCTGCCCCAGTCGTCCTTCCCCCGGGCGTAGTGCTGTTCGAGCGCCGCTTCGTACGAGACGCGTTCATCGCCGAAGAGCACCCGAAATGCTTCGAGCTGACCTTCCTGCTCGACGATGCCTGGCCAGTAGTAATGCCCGATCTCGTGCCGGAGATGGCCGAGCACTGTGCGGTACGGCTCTCCCAGTTGTTGGCGAACGAACTCGCGGTGGGCGTCGTCCGACTCGGAGAGATCGAGGGTGATGACACCGGCGTCGTGGCCGGTGATCACCTTCTGGCCACGCGACGACAACAGCTCGAAAGCAACGCCTCGTTCTTCATCGACCGAGCGATCGATGACCGGGAGACCGAGCCCCATCAGCTGATGGAGCAGTCTGCGCTTGGCAGCTTCGGCGTCGGCGAATGCCTCGAGTGATTCCGTCTCAGAGTCGTTCGGGCGTACCGATGTGAGTCGACAGCTTGCGCAGAGATTGACCGAGTCATCGACGGGGATCATCCAGTTGCAACGAGCGACGTGCCGATTCGCGCAGTGCCGGTAGCGCCCCGGTCGACCGTCGGCGCTCTCGAAGCCGCCATCAACGGGTCGGAGAGCGACCAGCTGCCGGACCGCAGGGATGTACCCGGCCTGCGACCCGCAACGCAGGCAGTTCGAGTTGTCGAAGAACAACAGCTGCTCACAGACAGAACACGGGAAAGGCTGCATGGGGCGAAGATAACGGGGATGGTGCCGGTCTATTGCGCTGCGACATCGACGGAAACGGTCAGGCGGCTCTCCTGCGCGTCGGTGAAGATGACCCCCTTCAGCGGAGGTACGTCCGAGTAGTCGCGGCCGTGCGCTGCAGTGACGTATCGGGGACCGGCGAGCTGGTCGTTGGTTGGGTCGATGCCGATCCAACGACCGCCACCAACGTACACGCCGACCCAGGCGTGGCTGCGGTCGACGCCAGTCAAGCGTGGCTTCCCCGGCGGCGGCTCGGTCTCGAGGTAACCGCTGACGTAACACGCGGCCAACCCGAGCGATCGCAGTGCACCGATCATCACGTGTGCGAAGTCCTGGCAGACGCCCTTGCGCATCTCCAGCACATCGGCAAGGTGGGTGTCGACTTCGGTGGCGGAGGCGTCGAACTCGAAGTCGGTGTGCATGCGGGTGCAGAGATGGACAGCTCCCTCGGCCAGCGACGTATCGCCGTGGAACGAAGGCTCCGCATACTCGCGAAGCGCCGGCGAACGTTGCACGAGGGCCGAGTCCAACGAGAACTCGATCACCTCGAGATCATCGTGGTCAGACCGAGCGGCCGTGTAGGACGACCACGGGAGCCGGCCGTCGGCGCCGAAGTCGGCCGGACGATCGGTGGTGTCGATCAGACTGGTGCTGCTGACGATCAGCGTGGTGTGCGGCTCGCTGATGGTGAGGGTTGCGGTGAGGTTGCCGAAGTAGTCCCGATGCTGGCTCTGGTGCTCGGCTGCGGGTGTCGTGGTGATCTCGCGCCTGAGACACACCTGACCGTCGACGTCACCCGGCAGCTGGCGGACCTCGGCAAAGCTGGTCTCGACGGGAGCGTCATAGTCGTATGTCGTCGTGTGAGATACCTCGTAGATCATGGTGTCGGATCTGACTCGTCGAGTGTCCGGAGATCATCGATCGGCCCGATCATCGTGTGTTGCGAGTGCAAGCGGGTGAAGGAGTCGGCGGCGATCGCATCCGAGATCATCGCTAGGTTGGCCCGAACGGTGACGACGAGTCGCTGGAGCTCAGCCCGCTGGCCGAGGTCGTCGACGACGGCGAGGTGAGTGGCGTCGGTTGCTGTGAGCAGGGACGTCAGTTCTTCCAGCAGTTGCTTCGCTTTCGACAGCGATCCGGTCGGTCGGTCGCTGCGCAACGCGTCGAGACTCTCGGAGAGTCTGTCGAGTTGGAAACGCAGCGATCGGGGATTGCCGGCATCAGCCAGGAGGAGCTCGATCGTCGTCGTGGCAAAGGCGCCGGAGCGATACCGGCGACGCGAGGTGATGATGCTCTCTCCTGCGGTCAGGACGGACTCGACGACGAGGCTCTCGACCGGCGCGCTTCGTTGGGTTCCCAGTGTCGATCCCACCAACGTGGCGACGTGGACGCCGCGCTCGATGCGTCGGCCGGCTTCCATGAACTGCCATCCGAGATCACGCACCATCGACTCGTTCGCCAGACCTGAAAGCGAGAGCAACCCCTGGAGGAGTTCGCTCAGCACGTCCATCACCGCGTCGTCGTGGTCCTCGCCCTGATGTTTGTGGGGGGCGCCGTCCAGCCGCTGCAGCTCCCGCTGGAGCGAGCCGACCACGAGCCACGTGTCCACCGACAACTGATCGCGGACCACGTCGAGCGCGTCGAACATGTGGCTGACGGCGTGGGCGACCGTTCCCCTTCGCCCGTCGTCGATGACCAGCGCCATCAGCTCGTCGGTCGGGTCGTCGAGCAATGCCGCAGCATGGTCGCCGACAAATCCGGGGTACGTGCCGGTGATGTGGGTGAGGGCTTCCAGTACGACGGTGAGCGATGCCGGTCCAGGGCCCGAGTCGGTGTTGAGGAACTCGTCGCATCGGGTCGTGATCGTTCTGACGAGGCGCACGGTGGCCTCGGCGCGCTCTGCATACCTGCCCAGCCAGAACAGATTCTCTGCCGCCCGCGCCGGCAGAGCGTCTGGCGGTGATGCGATCGGCACCTTGCCGTCGAATGGCCAGACCTCGACCCGAGGCTCGGAGCCGCTGCCCAGCACCCAGATGTCCTTGGACGTGGCGCCTGTCCGATTCGTGATCGTTCCGTCGGCCTCGCCGGATGCGGTGCGAGCGAGCCCGCCGGCCATGGCCACATAGGAATCACCGCTCGCCACGGCGAACGAGCGCAGAACGGTCGGCCGCGGCTCGATCCGATCGGCGCCGAGCACCGGCGTCGACGCCGGAGTGAGACGCTCCTGGCCGACCCATTGATCGGGTTGGGCAGCGATTCGTCGCCGCAGGTCGTCGAGCTCTGCGGCGCTGGCCAGCGCCGTGTCGATCGAGTGCCCCAACCGGTGGCGCGACAAGGGGCGGACGACCAGTGAACCCAGTTCAGCGAGCACGTGTGATCGGCCCGTTGGGTCGCCGCACCACCACGACGGCGCCGACTCCATGAGGAGGTCGGTGCCGAGCAGATGTTTCGACAGCGTGGACATGAGGCCGGCAAGCCCGGCGTTCTCCAGAATGCCCGAGCCGAGAGTGTTGACCACGCTGACCGTGCCTGCTCGGCAGGCGGCAACGAGCCCTGGGATACCGAGCGTCGAATCCGAACGTAGGGCGAGCGGGTCGCAGAAGGCTGCATCGACCCGCCGCAGAATCACATGAACGGGAGCCCAGCCGCCGACGGTGCGAAGCCCGACTCGGCCCTGGCGGAGTTCGAAGTCCGAGCCCTGGACGAGTGGGTAGCCGAGTTGGGCCGCGATCGAGGCGTGCTCGAAGGCTGTCTCGGACAGTGAGCCGGGCGAGAGGATCACGATCGAGGGATCCTCCACGTCCCGCGGTGCAGCGGCGACGAGGGCGTCGCGCAGGGCTTGCACGAACGGCATCAGCCGTTGCACGCCCGTGTGTCGGAAGACCTGTGGGAACACGCGGGACAACACCCGGCGGTTCTCGAGCGCGTATGCCGTTCCTGATGGTGCCTGCGCTCGATGCCCGAGTGCGACCCAGTCGCCATCGGGGTCACGGGCGATGTCGGTACCGCACAGCACGAGCTGCCGTTGGCCAGGGAGCTCGATGCCGTCACACGCACGGAAGAACTGGGGGTCAGACAGGATCATCTCCGGCGGAACGATCCCGGAGCGGAGCAACCGTCGTTCGCCGTAGAGGTCGGCCAACACGAGATCGAGCACTTCGGCCCGCTGGATCAGACCGCGTTCGATTTCGGCCCATTCCGGGCCGGGAATGACGAAGGGGATCGGGTCGAGCGCCCAGGTTTGCCGTGTTCGATCGTGGCTGTCGGCGACGTTGTAGGTCACCCCGTCCTGTTCGAGTAGCCGCTGGATCTCGTCCCGTCGCCGCGACAGCTCACCAATGCCGAGTGTCTGGTAGGCCGCCACGATCTCGGACCAGTGGTCTCGCACGGCGCCGCGCCCGTCCATCAATTCGTCGTGGCCATGGACGGGCGCGTGATAGCCGGCGATCGGATCGACGGTCGGGACAGTGGTCACGCGGACATCATCACTCGGCCGAGGCATGACGACGCAGGTCGAGGGTGCGTGCGTACTCACGAAGGACGGCGGCGGATCGACGGTCGAGCTCTGCGACATCGACGACGCCCGGAGTATGGCCGTGTTCGAAGAACCGGCTGCAACGGCGGGCCTCCGCCTCAGCGGCATTCACGGGGAAGGTGTCGTAGGAACGACCACCCGGGTGCGACACCTCATAGGTGCAGCCACCGACCGATCTCGAGCTCCACCGATCGACAAGATCGAAAACGAGCGGGCCGTGGGCGTCGATCGTCGGATGCAACGCTGACCACGGCGCCCACGCCTTGAAACGAACCCCGGCCACGCCGGTGCCAGGCGTGCTGGTCGTGTGGAGCGGCACCGGCCAGCCGTTGCAGGTGACGATGTGCCGAGCTTCGTTGAAACCCTCGACGAGGACCTGGAGCCGTTCGACCGATGAGTCGACGTAGCGGGCGGTGCCCGTACCGGCGGCTTCTTCACCGAGGACGTGCCAAGGCTCGATCGCGCGACGGAGCTCGAGTCTGACGTCGTCCAGCTCGACCTCTCCGATGAGGGGGAATCGAAACTCGAGGAAGGGCTCGAGCCAGGCGATGTCGAAGTCGATCTCGTGGGAACGCAGATCGGCAACGACGTCGTGGATGTCGGAGCGGACGTACCACGGCAGCAGGTAGCGGTCGTAGAGGTCTGTGCCCCAGCGTACGAGCCGGCCCGTGTATGGCTCGTCCCAGAAACGGGCAACGAGTGCACGCACCAACAACGCTTGCACGAGCGCCATCTGAGGATGGGGTGGCATCTCGAAGGCCCTGAGCTCGAGGATGCCCAATCGGCCGCGGTCAGTGTCGGGGCTGAACAACTTGTCGACGCAGAACTCGGAACGGTGGGTGTTGCCGGTGAGGTCCACGAGGAGGTGGCGAAGCAGGCGATCGACGAGCCAGGGAGGTGTGTCCGCGCCCTGTCGTTCGAGCTCGGCGAAGGCGATCTCGAGCTCGTAGACGGTGTCGACCCGGCCTTCATCGACTCGAGGTGCCTGGCTGGTCGGCCCGATGAACTGGCCCGAGAACAGGTAGGACATCGCCGGGTGGTGTTGCCAGAACGTGACCATGCTCTGCAGGAGGTCTGGTCGACGCAGCAGGGGACTGTCGGTCGGGGTGGCCCCGCCAAGGGTGACGTGATTGCCGCCGCCCGTGCCGGTGTGGCTTCCGTCGAGCGTGAACTTTTCGGTGCCGAGCCGCGTGAGCCTGGCTTCCTCGTACAGCACGTCGACGAGATGTCGCAGGTCGCGCCACGTCGAGGTGGGCTGGACGTTCACCTCGATGACGCCAGGGTCCGGCGTGATGATCAGCGTGCTCAACCGGGGATCGCGGGGGAGCGCGTAACCCTCGATCACGATGGGGCAGCCGAGGTCGGTGGCGACCGACTCGAGGATCCCGACCAACTCGACAGCGTGGTCGGCGTTCTCGAGCGGCGGAAGAAACACTCGGAGATGGCCGTCTCGGACCTCGAACGCGAGTGCGGTGGGTGCAGCCTCGTGACGTTCGACGATCGTCGCCGGACGCGCCGGCAACGACCCAGGCGCGGGCAGGTCGCCTCGTGGCTCGAACGGTGATCGCTCGAAATCGACCGGCAATGGTGACCAGGTCAACGAGTCCAGCGGAAGTCGAAGCCCGAGCGGTGAATCGCCGGCGATCAAGTAGAGCCGCTCCCGTCGCAGGTTCCACGTCGTCGTTCGCCAACCGATTCCATCGGGCGCAGGATGCAGCGGCAGAACGAACCCGGCGGGTTCCGCGCTGGCGCCCCGGAGACGTTCGACCAGTCGCACGCGAGCGTCTGGTTGGTCGCGACGATCGGCGTCGGAGGGATCGACGTCAGCGGTCGGCGGCTCGCCGCCCGGAAGTCGAGCTTCGCGCCACGCCTCGTCGATCAGATCCTCGTATGCGGGAATGAGGTTGTCGAAGCTGAGTCCGAAGCGAGCGGCCACATCCTCGGCGAACTGCCGTGCCGTGTCGATCGTCGTCGTCCCGGTCGATGACGGATCAGCGAGCAGATGTCGTGGCTTCCACAACGGTTTGCCGTCGTGTCGCCACACGATTCCCAGCTGCCATCGGGGAAGTGGTTCGCCCGGATACCACTTGCCCTGACCGTGCTGTATCAACCCACCGTCTGCGAAGCGGTCGTGCATCCGCAGAGCAAGCTCGTGGGCCAGGGTTCGCTTGGCGGCGCCGTCGGCTGCGGTGTTCCACTCGGCGCCCTCCATGTCGTCGATGGAGACGAAGGTGGGCTCGCCGCCCATGGTCAGTCTGACGTCGCCGGCAGCGAGCCGCTCATCGACGAACTCCCCGACCTCGTCGATGCGTGACCACTGTTCAGGGGTGTAGGGGAGGGTGACGCGCGGATCCTCGCGAACGCGATGCACGACGTTGGAGAATTCGAAGGTGACCTCGGCTGGCCCCGTGTTTCCGGAGATCGGGGCTGCGGTGGTCGGGTGCGGCGTGCACGCGAGCGGGATGTGGCCTTCTCCTGCGAACAGCCCCGAGGTCGGGTCGAGGCCGATCCATCCAGCGCCCGGAATGAAGACCTCTGCCCAGGCGTGGAGGTCGGTGAAGTCAGCGCGAGGTCCATCTGCGCCGTTCAGCGACAGCTGATCGGATGTCAGTTGGACGAGATATCCGGATGCGAAGCGAGCCGCAAGTCCGAGTCTCCGCAGTATGTCGACCAAGAGCCAGCCGGTGTCGCGGCACGATCCGATGCCGCGGGTGAGAGTGTCCTCCGGTGTCTGAACACCCGGTTCCATCCTGATCGAATACGCGATGTCTCTATAGAGCCGCTGGTTCAGTTCGACGAGGAAATCAGCGATCGGAAGGCCTGGGTCTCGCACCGGCACACTGGCCAACCAGCGCTGAAGAAGCGGTCCCGCGACCCCATCGGGTCGAAGGTATGGCTCGAGGTCCTTGGCGAGCTGGGGTTCGTACGTGAAAGGGAACGCCTTCGCCGATTCCTCGACGAAGAAGTCGAACGGATTGATCACGGTGAGATCGGCAATGAGATCGACGGTGACGTCGAGCAGCCGAGCCGGCTCGGGAAAGACCAGGCGGGCCATGAAGTTGCCGAACGGATCCTGCTGCCAGTTGATGAAGTGTTCGCTCGGCGTGACACGAAGGCTGTACGCCAGAATAGGCGTCCGGCAATGAGGAGCTGGGCGCAACCGCAGGACATGCGGGTGGATCTGGACGGGTCGATCGAAGCGGTAGGTCGTCCGATGTTCGATGCCGACATGAATGCCCATTCGGCACGTCCTGTGTGTTCAACGGTGGCTGACTTTGGGCGATCGCATTGCGGTCAACGGGGCCACGGGAGCCCGGCTCGCAGAGCATACCGGCAGCGATCCGCTCACCAGGGGAAAGCGAGCTCGCCTAGCGTGGAGAGATGTCGACACGCGTGCTTGTGATCCCTGGCTATGCCGCCTCCGATTACTCCACCCAGATCATCCGCTCGTCGTTGGCGGTTCGTGGCCACAAGGCCCAGCGTTGGCGCCTTGGACGCAACGAAGGTCCGAGCGAGGCCACGGCAACTGCACTGTCGGCTCGCCTCGAGGAACTCCATCGACGCGACGGCCAACCCGTGGCTCTGGTCGGGTGGAGCCTTGGCGGCGTCTATGCGCACTGGCTGGCACAGGCGACGCCCCATCTGGTTCACAGCGTCACCACGCTTGGTAGTCCGCTCCGAAGCAGCGACCGGCCACCGAGGGCTCTCAGCGTGCCTGCCACCTCGGTATTCACCCGCAACGATCGTGTTGTGCCCTGGCGTAGGTCGCTGCTCGACCCTCGACTCGCTCGGCACCAGAATGTCGAGGTTCGGGGCTCGCATTTCACACTCGGCTTCGACCCGGCCGTACTGTTCCTGATCAATGATCGAGTCGAACAGGAGCCGGGGTCGTGGCGGCCGTTCCATCCCCCGCTCCTTTTCCGTCCTGCGTTTCCCTCCGCATCTGATCATGACGCGACGCCGGCATGACTGGTCGCGAGGCTCGAAGCTTGGGCGCAGGGCGAGAACCTCTACGTCCCACTTCGGCCAAGCTCGAGAGCCGGGGTCGACGAGGCGGTAGCGCTTGTTGATCGGCTGACTCTGGGCGAGTTGATCGATGCTGCGATCTACGTTGCTGAAGCCGATGTCGGTCCTTGGGTCTCAGAGGCTCCGCTCAAAGCAGCGGAGGCGTACCGGAACGCCGAGCAGCTCCAATCGCCGAGGCGATCGCTGAACGGTTCGGCGAGCTACTCCATCGGCCATGTGTAGGAGTCGAGCAGCAGTGGTGGACCACGAACGGCGGCACGTGGAATCACAAGCTGCCGCCGCTGTTCCAAGACTTCGAGCGCGTGTACGACGCTGGACAATTCACCTGGGCAGGGCTGTGGACCGTGGGCGATCCGCCCGACTTCGCCCACGCACAGCTCATCGACGCCTGGGAGATGAACCCCGGCCCCGTGACGCGATGGCAACTCCCCGTCCGGCCCGACGCCGCCGTGTTCGAGATTCACCGGCAGCGAGACTGGGTTCGCCTGGTCGAAGAGCACCCTCGACAGGCCGCAGTGAATGGCGAGTGTTGGGAGCTTCCCAGTCGGAACCAAGACGTCGACGGCATCAAAGGTCTCCTCGGTATTCCCGGGCAACACGCGGCTCGAGGTGTGGCGAGAACCCATCTCGTTCCTGACTGGAGGTCGGTTGCTCGACAGTATGACGGCGTGCACCTCTCCTGGGCAGGCTTCATCACGTCCGAGGGGTACGTCAGCGATCTCGGCGGCGGTGACGTTGCGATGCTCCGCTACTGGTTCAGCGAGCGAACGCACTGGCTCACTGACGTGTTTGACGAGCCTGAGCCACTCGCTGCACCAAGCCCACCTCCTGATCGCTTCGGAGAGAAAACGAACCCGCCTCCGGGCCAGAAGCGGAAACTTCGCGGCTCCGACGCGACCGGGCAATCCTCAACAAGCTCCTCGATAGGCCCGCCATCTGACCGCCAGTCTCCCGCCGACCGTCACTTGGCTAGCTCAAACAACACTGCGGAAGCTCCTCGAGCCATTCGTCGCCTACTTCGACGGCTCCTTTCGCGTGCCCTCGAGTGTGCCGATACTTCCTGACGTGACCATCCGACGCGCACAAGGCGAAACCGAGGAGACCTTCGTCGAGAGCGCGTCCATGGAGGCAACGTTCGCCTCGGTCAAACGAACGTTGGTGGTCGGACTCTTCACCGCAGGAGTCGTTGTCGCTGGCCTGCTTATCAGCGGCGGTGCATCCGTCGCAGCCACGATGGCGATCGTCGGTGCGATGGTGGCGACTCGGTTCTGCGCGGCCTGGACGGCGTACGAGGGTTTGAAAGCTGAGACCGTCACCGACCAACGGCGTTGGACCCGACGACTCGAATACGCCCTCATCCCGATGGGCGCCCTCAGCGGTGTCGCACCCAGCGTGCTCCCTCAAGTCGACGGGCGAGTGACGCCACAGTGGTTCGGATTATTGGTTTGCTCCGTCGCTGTCGTCGCCGCCAATGTGCTCGTCGGGTACGGGCGCTCGCACACGTTCCTCGCCGTCACCGGCCCAGTGGTTGTCGGATCGGCGCTGAGCGCCGGGCTCGTCGGTGGCGAGTTTGCCCTCTTTTTCGCACCAGGGGCGGTGATCGTCGGGGGGATCTTGATGCTCGACAACCGCGAAGCGGGCGCCATCTTCCGCGATGCACGACGATTCGAGGAACAGAACCTGTCCCTTGTCAGCGAGCTCCGAGGAGCGAATTTGCTGCTGGAACACCAGGTTCACACTGATGTTCTGACCGGGCTCAGCAACCGGGCCGGCCTCCGTCTCCACATGGCGACGTTGGCCGACACTGACGAGATCGTCGAAGTGATCTACATCGATCTTGATGGCTTCAAGGCCGTCAATGACGACCACGGCCACGCAGCCGGCGATGCAGTCCTCGCTGCGGTTGGCGAGCGGCTGAAGCGGATCGTTCGATCCGAAGACTGCGCGGCTCGTTTGGGTGGCGACGAATTCGCCGTCATCGCCTCCGGCGAGGGCACCCCGTCACGCGGCCTACCCGGTCGTATTCGCGAGGCATTCGTGACGCCGGTCCTCGTTGGAGGCCTCGAGATCAGCATTGGAGCATCGATCGGCTTCCACCGCGCTGAGCCTGGCGACGACATTGGGCTTGCCTTGCGGTTGGCGGATGCCGCGATGTACAACCAGAAACGTAGCCGTCGCCGCGAGTCGGGCGGAGAGCTCGTCGAAGAGTCATCCGACCAGCACCCAACTGAAACTCTCCCGCCTTCTGGGACACCCATGTCTTGGTCGGAGACCGCTCGATGACGCACGAGTAGCCAGCAATCAGCAACGCGATTGCTTCGGATTGGGGGACCTCGTTGGTCTTGGGTGTCGAGGAGTGGTTCGAGTACTGCCGCGTTCGCATCGAAACACGCGGCAAACGGGATCGAGCCATCTTGTCGCGAGGCGTTCAGCCGTTCGGGTTTCACAGGCCTTGGCGCGCGCTCGTCCGTCAGGTCGGTTCTTTCGGAGTCGACGGCAGTGTCATCGCCGTCGAGAGAGGCCATTGCTGGGGCGGCGCGGGCGGCTACCGGGCGGGCAGTTCGACTACGAAGACGTCCTGCTTGCTGTTGCCACCACTGTCGGCGAGCTCATCCGATGGAGAGTTGAAGGCGGCCCACCGCCCGTCGCCGGAGATCGCCATTCCCTCGACGGGTACTGCCTCGATGAGCGTCACATTCCCGTCGCACAGCACTCCGCCCGACAGCCAGATCATGAAGGCTACGCAGGCGCTGTCGGTGCTGACGCCCGTAACCAATGGCGGATCACCCACCTGCGACGGGTTCTCGAGCAGCATCTCGAACCTGCCGTCCCTGCGGTCGTAGACGAAGAGATCCTGTTCGCCGTTCAGGTCGTCGGGCACCAGGTCTGCGATCCCCGATCCGAAGAAGAACCGAGTCCCGTCAGCGCTCACGACGAGATCCTGCCGGATCACCCCACTGAGGTCCACGATCTCAATGGTTTCACCGGACGCTCGGTCGTACCGGTAGACGCCGGCCAGGTGGCCGTTCGCGACGACCGTCGACCCATCCGAGGACACGACCGGCGGCGCCACGATCACCCCTAGCTCATCTTGAACGTCGAACGTTGCGATCTCAGTCGGGATGCCACCGGTCGTGCCTGGTAGCGAATCGACTACCCACACCGAGTACATGCCCGTGTCTCTGGGCTGGACCGGCGTCCGGTCTCCGGCATATGTCGCGTAGGCGATGAGGGTGCCGTCGTCGCTGATGCTGGGGTCGATGCTGTTGAGCGTGTGGAGGGGCCTGCCGTCGGCGGCTCGACTGATCAGCGTCGTTTCTCCGGTGGTCCGGTCCCAGTGGAAGATGTCCGAGGCGTTGTTCTGGTCGTCGCCGAATGCGACGATATTCGGCGCATCGGAAACGAACACAACACTGTTGCCGTCGGCGGAGATGCGGGGCTCGCGGCTCGACCCGAATGCTTCTTCGGCGAAGCCTCCTAAGTTGCGGATCTCGCTGACGCGGATTGTTTCGCCGGTTTCGCGGTCGTGGACGAATACATCTCGCCACTGGCCGCTGTCGTTGTCGGCCAGGTTGGATGCCAGGGAGTCGAATGCGACGTAGCGGCCGTCGGCGGAGATACTCGGATTGACGCTGTGGTTATTGCCCGCTGTGCCATCAGACGCGACGCTCACGCGGGTGATCGTGACCAGTCCTTGGACCGATGCCGGCGGCTCCCCATCGTCGGGCTGCTCCCCATCGTCGGGCTGCTTGATGCTGGCTTCGCCGTTGATGGAAGAATCGTCGTCGCCGCCTTGCAGGGCGATGGCGATGGCGATGGCGATGACGATGACGGCAAGCACGGCCACGGCCCCGGCGGCGAGGGCGGCTCTCCGCGTGACCCGATGCCGTCGGCGAGGTGTGGACTCAGGTGGCGTCGGCGCGGGCGGGGCGAGGCCGCGGTTGGTGACCATCGCCCCGACCATGTGTTGGAGGGACGCGGCGTGGTCGGCGATTGATCCGGGGAAGAGGTCGATCCATTGGGCGAGGCGGAGAAGGTAGTCGAGGCTGCCGGTGGGGGCGATGTCTTCGACCCGGACCGGGAGGAGCGGTTTGGCTTTCTCGACGGCGAGGTCGACTTCGCGTGAGATGTGGGGTGAGCCGTTGGCGTGGGCGGACACGATGACCAACATGACGTCACAGGTGTCGATGGCGTTGGAGATCTGTTCGGGCCAGGGGGTGGGGCCGCTGATGTTGTCGGGGGCCATCCAACACGCGAATCCGCCGGCCTCGAGATAGGAGCGGATCTCCTGGGCGAGGCCGTCGTCGCTTTTCTCGTGGCTGATGAAGACGACGCCGCGCGAACGCAGTGAGTCTTGTCCGCGCGGCTGCGTCGCTTCGGTCGGGTCATCGCCTATTTGAATCACCTGGAATTGAACCGCCTTTCGCGAACTCAGCTCCTGTCGTCCAAACTAGAGAGGCCCTCGCTCCGCCACTAAGGCCCTAAGTCCCCGCCGAGACGGTCTGATATCCGGCGCTGGCGAGGAAGGTCGGGATGCCGCGCACGGCTTGGCGGTCCCATTCCTTGACCTCGTCGCTGAGTTCGTTCCAGGGGACGAGGTAGGGCGTCGTCTTGGCGTCGATGTCCTTGGTCCCTGGTGTCCATCCGTCCGTTCGGCGTTGGACAACCCACCGGTCGTGTTCCATCTCGGCCAGCAACTCCACTTCGGCAGTGGTGAAGGTGATCTTGTCGGCGTCCCAGTCGGTGAGGGGGGCGATACCGCGTCCAACGGTGGCGAGCTTGCCGCCGATGTGGGCGGCTTGGTCGCGGTTCGATTCCTTGAGGGAGTCGGGGAGTTGCTCCCAGGGCACCATGGATGGGTTCGTCGCTGCGGTAGCGCCGGATTCTCGTTGTTCGTCGAGGTAGGTCTGGTGGATGGCCCGGGCCAGGACCTCGTAGGTGCCGCCGAGGAGCAGATCGGGCTGTAAGGTCCGGTCGAGCAGGTTGAAGGCACGAATGTGGTCGGTGTGGTCGGGCCGGTCGATGAGGCGGGCCATACCGTTGGCATGGACGAGCTCGACCACGATGAGGGCGTTGGTGTGTGCCAGTTGGTGCCGGACGGTGAGGGCGGCTTGCACGGCCACCGAGTCGGCGTCGATGCAGACGTAGGCCATCGTCCAGTCGGCGTAGGGCACGTCATCGGGGGCGAGTGGATCGAGGGCCGCGGTCACAGGATTGATGTCGGCGGCGTGGTCGAGCTGTGCGTAGCGGCGGCGCAGCCGCGCTGTTTGCTCGGTGGCGTGCGGGTCGATCACGGTAATGGCCAGTCGTCGCTCACAGGCCGACGGATGGTTGCGCCATTGACGGGCGAGTTCAGCGACCAGACTCTGACCCAGCCGGTTGAGGCCGACGACGAGGATGTGCGGCATCGCGTTGGCGTCGCTGTGATCGACTAGGAAGGGTGGGTAGTCGTTGATGACTATCCGGGCGCCCTGGTCCTCGATGCTGAAGAAGTCCAGACGAGCGCGGCCGTGGTGGGTAGCTGCGAGCTCTTCGGAGCGCATGAGTAGGCAGAGCTCGGGGTCGCGGATGTGGGCCAGACACGTGAGCGCCCGACCGTCGCTGTCGCCAATCGCCATAGCGGCCTGGAGCGCAACCTCAGCGTTGCTGTCGTCGTTGCCGGTGAGGCATATCAGATGGCTGGCCCGCTCGAGGCGAGCTCGTCGCAGGGTGTAGTGATCGCCGGCGTCGCCGACGATCACGCCCGCGCCGCGGCGTCGCAGGGCCGCGATGGCTGGGGTGGATTCGTCGATCTCGATGCCGACGACTCGATTTCCGTGCTCGAGCAGTTCGCCGGCGAGTCTGGCTCCGCGTGAGCCGAGGCCGCAGACGATCACGTGATCACGTTCGCGGTGAAGACGCCAGTTGGCGATCTGTTCTTGAAACGCAACCGCAAGAGCTGCGACGATCGCCGCTGCGCCAACGCCGGGTGCGAGCAGCCGGGCGATCTCGAGCTGCCACGGCGCATCCGTCTCGGGCACGCTGCCGGACTCGAGCGTGAAGAGCTGCAGCGACAAGTAAGCGAAATCGGTCGAGGACTTCGTGATGCCCTCGTTGTCGAAGTATCGGCGGAATCCCACATAGCCGAGTACGAACGCGGTCACCGCTAGCGCCACTAGTAGCGGCCACCGAGCGCTCTGCCACGAGCGCGCGACGCGATCTGTCAGCGACGGGCTCTCCGATCGACGATTCGCCTTGGTCGAAGTTCCCGACCCCACGTGCTGCCACCCCCTCGGATTGGTTGGCTCGATGGCTCTCAGACTCACCTGGCAGCGCTGCCCGCCGCCAGGGTCAGAAGTCAGGTGTTTCGAGGCTGTTCGAATGCGAGGATGTGCCCTAGCCAGTACCTCTGTCGAGGCCTTTCATTTCGTAGTGCGGACGACGTGGGGCCAGTTCTCGATGATCCATCTGCTGCGTTCGTCTTGGCTCGCAGTCGCTGCGTCGAGGAGCTGTTGGGTGTCGTCGCGGCCGAGTTGTCCGCCGAGGAGTTGGTTGATGGTGTGCCTCGTTGGGCTCATTGGCGTGTCCCCCTGAGGTGGACCAGATTCAGGGGCTCACGTCAGTTTTGAGAACCCCGTCGTCAGGTCCAGAAGTCGGGGACACCACAACTGGACCAAACGCTCACGTCAGTTCGGACAATTCTCACGGGCCTCGGGAGTCCTACGAAGTGGGTTGACCGCCCCGACTTCGGTGCGCATAGTCGAAGTAGAGAACAGAGAGGCGACTCTCGTTTCGCGCTCCCTGAGGAAGGGATCCTATGCGCGTGCTTCTGCGCTCTTTCCTCGGGTTTCTCCTCCTTCTCGTCGCCTGCGGCGGATCCCCCTGGCAGGCACTCCCGACCATGGAGCGATCGATATGAACAGCAGAACTGGAATGCTCTACGCAAGGCCCTACATCGTGTGTGCGATGCTCGTGCTGGGGTTGACGAGCTGCGGCGACTCCGAGCCGGACTCCGCGACGGCCGACGAAAACGCGTCAGTTTCCGCAGTTGAGAGCACAACCACTTCGGTCGACGCGCCAACAACGACATCTGCGGCAGCTACAGCATCGAGCTCCTCTCAGGATTCGGCAGAGGACGATGACACTCCTCTCACAGGGAGCGTTTCAAGCGAGGAGGTACGGACGACTCTCACGCCCGTGCTCGAACCGCTTGGCGGCGAAGAGCTCATGCCCTTCCCCCCTTTTAGTCCAGGGCTTTCGTCTTGTGTCGACGCAGCGGAAGGACAAGTGCAACCAGGAGTCATGACGGATAGCCGCGGCCTTGGCAGAATTGTGATCTTGCGGTTCGGCTCGGAGAGCGATGCGGCGGCGGCAATCGACCTCGTCGCGTCGGGGGAACCGGCAGAGTGCAGCGGTCTCGAAAGCACAGCTGCAAACATTCTGACCAAGATTCTGTCGACCGAGACCGCAGATTCAACGGTCCTAATCACGTACTCGGTGGAAGATCTCGATACTGCCGAAGAGCCGGAAGGCTTTGAGCTGGCTTACTACCTCTCCGGAGATCTCGTTGTCGCGGTGGAAGTGACTGAGGCGTCGGGGAATCGCGACGCAGTGCTGACGATCGCTCAAGGTGCCTTCGCACCTACTTCTTGAACTGACTACGGAATTGCCAGGCCTGAGGTCAGAGTTCCAACGATGATCCTCGGCCGTGGCGAGGATCCGACAGGAAACGCATATTCGGCACCAGGTTTCACGTGCGCTGCGACGCGAGGCTGACGCCTTCGACACAGGCGATGCAGCGGCCGTGGACTAGTGGCCGGCGTCAGTCGGCCAAGAAGACCGGCAGGAACTCCTCGGCGGGCGGCACCTCGTATACGTGCGTCGTCCAACCGACGAGATTGGAGCCCGTCTCGAACCGCAGAGTCGAGCCAGAAACACCGCCCACGAAGCGCACCCGGAGTCGATTTTCCGCCGTCCCCGGAGATCCTTGCTCACCCAAGGGTTCATCGAGCTGTCTGCCTTCCGGCGTGAGAAGCGAGGGGCCCCTGAGACGACCACTCTGTTCGGAGTTCTCGTCGGTCCGGAAATCGGGAGAAACATCGAACGCCCACTGGACCATCAGGCACTCGGTCGCCAACTCGCCGCCCACGAACTCCTGCTCGAAGTCGGCCGCCTCGTCGCACTCGGACTGGAGTCCGTCCCTCCCGCCAGACTCGACCCAAAACATGCTCTCGACCCGAGACGTGATGCCGTTCGCTTCGAAGGTTGGCTGCGGCGTGTCGGTGTTGATCCTGTCGTCACTGACTGCCGACGCCCAAACCAAACCGGTGACACCTGCTGTCGGCTCAGGAGCGGGTGCCGTCGTCGGAGCGGAGGTGGTGTCGGCCGTTGTGTCGCTCGACGAATCGTCAGACGAGC
>CBESNA010000007.1:0-119764 GCA_965530755.1 uncultured Acidimicrobiia bacterium
GCCGCTGCCCCCGCGTCATGCCCCGCCGCCGGCTCGAGATCGAGCCGATGGCGGGACCGGACAGGAGGGGAGGGGATCGGGGTCAGGCGGGGACGAGTTCGGTCCAGGCTCCGTAGCCGCCGATGATGTCGGAGACATCCTCGAAGCCGGCCTGGCGCAACACGCTGGCTCCCACCGAGGAGCGGTAGCCACCGGCGCAGAACACGATGGTCGGCGCATTCGGGTCGAGCTCCTCGATGCGGCCAGGGAGCTGGCCCACCGGAATCACCAAGGATCCGTCGAGAGTGCCGAGGGCCACCTCGCCCGGGTTGCGGATGTCGACCAGCTGCAGCCCGGCGATGTCGCCCTTGCGCTGTTCGAACTCGACAGCAGTCATGCGGGAGGCCCGGCGAACCCGGTCGGCATGGGTGGCCATGACGGTGAGCGGGTGCTCGAGATGGCCGACGACCCGATCGAAACCGATGCGAGCCAGACGGTTCTTGGCTTCGAGTTCGAATCCCTCATCGACGACCAACACAATGTCGACGTCTGTGGGGACAACTGAACCGGCGAACTCTGCGTAGCGACCGTTCAGACCGACGTTGATCGAGCCTTCGAGGTGTGCACTGGCGAACTCCTCGGGGTCACGGCCGTCGACAATCATCGCTCCACCGGCGACGAGCCGGTCGAAGGCCTCGATGTCGAGAGCCTTCGGCAGCAACGTCTCATCCAACAGCTCACGATGCTTGCGGTTCAGGACGGCGTCGTAGACGAAGTACCCGGGTGCAGGGGCCTGCCCTTCGGTCACGAGATCGATGAACGTCTTCTTGTCCGGTGCCAACAGGGCATAATTCGTCTGACGTTGCTCCCCCATCGTCGACCACGTGTCGGTCGACAGGTTCTTTCCGCAAGCGGAACCGGCACCGTGCGCTGGGTAGACCCGGGTTGCGTCAGGGAGTGGGAGCAGCTTGTCGTGCAAGCTGTCGTAGAGCTGATCTGCAAGCTGGTCGCGGGTGAACCCGATCGACGAAAGCAGATCGGGACGCCCGACATCGCCGATGAAGAGCGTGTCGCCGGTGAGCACCCCGTAGGGGACTGCGTCTCCTGCCTTCTCATACACGACGATGCTGAGCGACTCTGGCGTGTGGCCTGGCGTGTGCAGGAACTCCAGCTCGACTTCGCCGAGCGAGTAGCGCTCGCCGTCGGCGAGCTTCCGGCTCGGGAACTCGGTCTCGGCGACGGAGGAGAATCCGATCTCGGCGCCAGTGGCCGCTGCGAGCTCGAGGTGTCCGGAGAGGAAGTCAGCGTGGAAGTGGGTCTCGATCACGAACTCGATCGTGAAACCATCGGCTTTCGCGTCCCTGACGTACTCGTCGATGTCACGACGAGGGTCGACCACGACGGCTCGCCCGGTGGTTTCGTCGCCGATCAGGTACGAGGCGTGTGAGAGACAGTCGAGGTAGTACTGGGTGAATTTCATGCCGGAGTCCTTCTTTCACTGCGTGAATGTACGTACATTATACCCCCAGGGGTATCAAGTCAACCGCCTCGGAGGACGGTTCGTCTCAGCCGGCAACTGCCAGCATTCCGCCCGAGAGGTTCACCACATCGGTGAACCCGGCGGTGGTGAGGGCTTGCGCCGCCGCCGCGCTGCGTGCGCCACTGCGGCACAGGAGCACGACGCGTCGCGACGGATCCAACTCACCGACGCGGGCGGGGAGTTCGCCGAGCGGGATGTTCACCGCACCCGGAAGCGTTCCTGCCGCAACCTCATTCGGCTCCCGGACATCAACGAGTTGGGCGTCCTCGGTGATGACCGATCGATAGTCGTTGACGGGGTGATCACGGTGGCTCATGTCAGGAGGCCTCTCGGTTCAGGTCGGCGAGGACGCCGGCAATGTCGCAACGGTCGGTCTTGTTGTACGGGAGCTTCGAGAGCACGGTCCCCATGGCACAGGAGTTGGACGCCGCCGAGTAGGTGAGCCCCGCGGCGACGCCACCGGCGAGCCACTTCGCGCCAGGGACGACTGTGCTGGCAGCAATGCCGAGCAATGAAATCGAGCCGGCGACGAGACGAACCTGGCGGTCCAGCGCCCATCGCGCAGTGTCGCCGTGGACAACGTCGCCACCGGCGGTCTCCCAGGCGACCATGCCACCCTCGAGGATGTGGAGCGATTCCTTGCCCGCTGCAGCCAGGGCGCCATGGGCCTGGGTGGCGCGGCCGCCCGACTGACAGACGAGCACCACCGGGTGGTGAACCGAGGCGAGATCCCGGACGTGTTCGCCGAGCGTGTCGAGCGGGACGTTGTACGAGCCGGGAATGTGCATGGTCTCGAACTCACCGCCGGTACGAACATCGAGGATTCGGATGTCCGGATCGGCGAGCTGAAGTTCTCGGAGCCGACCGACGTCGATGACGTCGACATTGGGAAGGGTTGGGGTTGTCATTGCGCCTCCATGGGAGCGGGGTATTGGATGGTCAGTGGAAGGAGATCGAGTTCGCCGGTACGCAAGTCGTGTACGGCGCCTCGAATGTCGAGCCGTCGCGACCGTACGGCCTCGCCGACAGGGCCGGCGTGACGTGCGAGCGTCGCCAGGGTGACAGCGACGTTCTCGTGAACGAGTTCGTCGACACTGGCCTCCGGCCGTTCTCGGGCCAAACGACAGATGGGCTCGACGATGGGGGCCAGGTGTCCGCCACACGTGCCGGATGCCGCCGCCTGCACGGCGCCGCAGCCCGTGTGGCCGAGCACGACGATGAGTTCGACACCGAGCACTGCGACGGCGTAGTCAAGGCTCGCGAGCGCCGCCGGGCTCGCCGTGTTGCCGGCGATGCGAACCACGAACACCTGCCCGGCGTCCTGACCGAACAGAACAGAGGGCGGGACCCGGGCGTCGGAGCACGCGAGGATCGCCGCAACCGGTTCGTGGACGGGCAGCGAATCGAGTTCTACTCGTTCGGGGTGCTGATCCTTGACGAGACGATGCGCCTCGACGAGTTCGTTCCAGACTCGGGGGTCAGGCATTGGCCGCCGCCTCGTCGCTCATCGAATCGGCCTCATCAGCGCCGAGCACGACCGTGCTCTTCTCGTCGATGCCGTGGCGGCGCTGATCGGTCGGCGCCGGTTCGTTGGCGACGATGGCGGCGACTGCATCATTGGTCGATGTGTGCACCCGATCGCCGAGCGCCTGCCAGATGTGGGCGGCCCTCAGGACATCACGAACCGGACCTTTGACATCGGTCAAGTGCAGGACGACACCCCGCTCCTCGATCTCGGCGATGACCTCGAGCAGCATCTCTGCGCCCGTGGCATCGAGGTCGTTGATCCCCGATGCATCGAGCACGAGTGCCCGTGGCTCATCGGTCAGCTGATCGACGTGGCCAAGAATCAGGCGCTTCACGTTGACGGCGTTCACGAACGAGAGGGCGGCGTCGATGCGCACGATTCGAACACCGTCGATGACTTGGGCCTCGGGGAACCGATCGACGTTGCGGTAGCTGGTCGTACCGTCGACATGGCCGAGCACCGCCGTGTGGGGCATCGACATGCGGGCGAACACGACGAGCATCGAAGCGATGACGGCGACAAGAATGCCCAGCTCGATGCCGAGGATCAGCGTTGCCCCGAAGGCGACGCTGAGACTGATCAAGTCGCTCTTCTTCACCTTGGCGATGTGGCGCATCTCGGCGACGTCGACCAGACCGATGACGGCCATGATGATGATCGCTCCAAGGGCAGCGTTCGGGAGCGAGGCGAAGAGCGGGGTCAGGAAGGCGATCGTCGCCAGGACGATGCTCGCGGTGATGAGCGAAGCCAGGGGTGTCCGGGCGCCGGCCGTTGCGTTGACCGCCGTCCGGGAGAACCCGCCGGTGACCGGATAGCCACCGAACAAGCCAGACGCCACGTTGGCCGCACCCAGACCGATGAGTTCAGAGTTCGGGACGAGCTCGTATCGGTTGCGCCTGGCATACACCTTGGCCACGGCGATGGACTCCATGAAACCGACGATGGTGATGACGAACGCCGTCGCTGCGAGATTGCCGATGAGCGACCCGTCGAAGGTCGGCAGGCCGAAGGCGGGAAGCGAATCCGGGATGTCCCCGACGACGCTCACTCCGCGGTCCTCGAGGTTGAACCACTCCACGGCGATGATCGAACCGATGACGACGACGAGGGCAGCAGGCACGCGGGGTGCAAACTTCTTGATCAGGAAGAGTGTGGTGAGAGCGATCGCTCCCAGAGCCAGCGTCGTCCGATTCGTGTCTGACGCGTTGCTGATCACCTCGCGCACCGTCTCGTAGAAGTGTTCGGTGCGTTCGGTCTTGATCCCGAGCATGTGCTTGGCCTGCGAGAAGCCGATGATGATGGCCGCTGCTGCGGTGAAGCCGACCAACACCGAGTGTGAGAGGAAGTTGACGAGGAATCCGAGCCGCCCGACCCCGAGCACGATGTGGATGATGCCCACCATCAGCGCCAGGAGGGCGGCGGCGCCGAGATAGCCGGCACTCCCCTCTTCGACGAGTGGGGCGAGCGCCGACGCCGTCAGGAGAGAAACGATTGCCACTGGCCCGACGGCGAGCTGGCGTGACGTGCCGAACAGGGCGTAGATGACGACGGGCACCGTGGCTGCGTACAACCCGACTTCCGGTGGGAGACCGGCCAACAAGGCGTACGCCATCGCCTGGGGCACGAGCATCGCGCCGACGGTCAGACCTGCAGCGAGGTCGCTTCGAAGGTCTTTTCGCTCATAGCGAGGAGCCCACCCGAGAATGGGCATGAGCTGTTCGAGTTTCGACATAGGTACGAATATACGTACATTTGCGTGAGATGGCAACGTATACCCCCCTGGGTATCATTCCAGCATGCAATTTCCCGCTGAGACCTCCGAGGAGGTCATCAAACGACTCCGCCGCCTCGAAGGCCAGATCCGGGGCCTCCAGCGCATGGTCGATGAAGGTTCGGAGTGCCGCGACATCGTCACCCAGCTGGCTGCGGCCAAGGGAGCACTCGATCGCATCGGGTTCCGACTCATGACGGCCGCGTTGACCAATTCCTCAGCAGACGATCCGCTCGGTGCCGACGAAGTCGATGAGCTCGAGAGGCTGTTCTTGAAGCTGAGCTGATCAATCGCCGCCTCGTTATGCGTCGGGCCGGCGGTAGGCCGTCGCTGCCGGCTTCATCGGGCGGGCATACCAGAGCGGTCGACGAAGCCCATGCTCCTTGGTCGACGGGTCGCTCGAGCCGGCCGGCCGAGTCAGCTTGAGCCAGTCCAGGTATGCCTCCGTCGACTTGTCGGTGTCGACCACGACGTCTCCGTAGACATCGTCGGCTTCCGCCGGCGTGACTCGCACTCGCTGATGCCAGCACTGCATGCCGGACACCGGGTCGGGCTGCACGCTGAACGTGGCGTTCTGGTGCACGCCGGTGTCGGTCCACCAGATCCGGCCGGTATCGGGGTCGGCCGACTCATAGGGCTCGTTGCCGTGCTCGCGCTCCAACTTCCACTTGCTGCCGTTGTTCGTGACCTTCGCCTTACCCGCTCCCCACGATCGAGCCTCGCCCTCCTCGAGTCGCCACCGACCCATGTGATGCGATGCCGCCACGATGCCGGGCCGAATCCCCTCGGTCCGCCAGGAGCTGATGACGAAATGGCCGATGCGGGTCGAGATGCGAACCAATCCGTTCTCTTCGATGCCCAGCTTCTCCGCATCCTCAGGATGAATCCACAACGGGTGGCGGTGACTGATCTCGTTCAGCCACTTGGAGTTCGCCGAGCGGGTGTGGATGAGAGTCGGGATGCGGAACGTCGGGAGCAGGATCCGTTCGTTTCCGCCGGTCCCGTCGGGACCAGGTTCCATGTCGAGGTCTTCCCAGTGCACGTGGGACGGGATCCACTTCGGTGTGGCGACGTCCTTCCATCCCCAATCAGCCAGGGTCGACGAGTACAGCTCGAGCTTCTTCGACGGCGTCGGGAACCCTTCGCGGGCTTCTCCCCCGACCTCCACCGCCGGGGAACCGTCGCCGAGCGGTGCGAGCGTGATGTTCCCGAGATCGTCGAGATCGCCAGACCACGTTCCCGCAGTTCCCGGCTTGCGATAGACGCCGGCCTCATCCTTGGCGGACCCGTCGAGCGTCGCAGGATCCACGACCCGTTCATAGGGCTCGTATGGATCCGTCGGCACTTCGAAGGCCGAGCGATCGCGCATGAACTCGAGCGGCGTCTGGCCGGCCGCGGCCGCAGCTTCGGCGAGGCCGGGCACCTTCTCCTCGAACATCTTGCCGTAGTACTCGTCGACCGTCAGCGGCTTGCCCGGATGCTTCTCGCTCTCGAACCACTGACGGATACCCATCGAGCCGTCCGGATCGATCTTCCAGGAGAGGTCGATCCAGAATTCGTTCTCCTCCCAGACCTCGCCGGGGTTGTAGTCATAACTGCGGGCGTCCGGACCGAGCTCTCCATCGCCGCCGTTCTTCCGGTCCTTGAGCTCGGCGTATCGCCGGAACACCGATTGCCGGAACGACACCCACCGGCCGGCGTGGGTCTCGTAGCTGGTGATGTCGTGACGTTCGGCCGACACGCCCATTGGCAGCACGTAGTCGGCGAACCACGCCGTCTCCGACCAGGTCGGCGTGAGCGCCACGTGGCAGTTGACCTTCGATTCATCCTTCAACGCCTCCATCCAGGTGAACCCGTCAGGATTGGTCCAGATCGGGTTGTAGACCCGGGAGAAATAGACGTCGAGCTTGCCTCGACCCTCCTTCAGGAAGTGCGGGAGAAGGATCGACATCTCGTGGTAGGCCAGCGGATACTCCTTCGGCCACTCGAGCTCGTTCCACTTGTCCATCCCAGGCGAGCCGACAGGCTGCGCCGGTTTGAACTTGTTCATGCCATTGCCGGCGGTGCCACCTTTGGTGGCGACCGAGCCGGTCAACACGTTGAGGAAGAACAGGCAACGAGCGACCTGCCAACCGCCGAGGTTTCCGGCGCCGGCCGCTCGCCAGTTGTGCGAGGCGAACTTGGTGGGGTGTTCTCCGATCAGCTCGGCGATCTCACGGATCGTTGACGCATCGACGCCGGTCTTCTGTGCTGCGGCCTCCGGGGTGTACTCGGCGTACTCCTCGAGCAACGCGGGGCGGACAGACGACCACTCGCAAGGGAGGTCTGGGCGGGTTTCGGTGAGATAGGTCTCCCAATTCGTCCACCGCTCGAAGAAGGCGGCGTTCCATGTCTCGGACTCGATGAGTTCACGGGCGATGGCCAGCAGGAGGAACGGTTCGGTGCCGGGCCAGGTCGGCAGCCAGAAGTCGGCCTTGGCCCCGGTGTTCGAAAGCCGAGGATCGACGCAGATGATCTTCGCCCCCTTCTCC
The DNA here is from genome assembly GCA_965530755.1 of uncultured Acidimicrobiia bacterium. Lineage (GTDB taxonomy): Bacteria > Actinomycetota > Acidimicrobiia > Acidimicrobiales > SZUA-35 > SZUA-35. Next base: position 7,350 of record CBESNA010000007.1, read on the forward strand.
TGCGCCTCCATGATGCGCTGCGCATGCGGGTTGAAGTAGTGCCCGGCCTCCAGATGGGCCGAGATCAGGAAGATGACCTTGGCGTTGGCGAAATCGGACGACGGGCGATCGTGGCCCATCCATGACTGGTAGCCGATTCGGGCGTTGGACGAGCAGATGTTCGTGTGGCTGTTGTGGCCATCGACGCCCCACGCCTTCAGGACCCGTTCGGTGTAGCCCTCTTCTCCCGGCCGGCCGACATGCCACATGATCTCGTTGTGGCGGTCCTCATTGATCGCAGTTCGGATGCGGGCGCCCACCTCTTCGAGCGCCTGGTCCCAACTGATGCGTTCCCACTTGCCCGAGCCGCGCTCCCCCACCCGCTTCATCGGGTACATGATGCGTTCGGTGTCGTAGACCTGGTTGAGGGTCGCGGGACCCTTGGCGCAGTTGCGGCCGCGGCTGGCCGGATGCTCCGGGTTGCCCTCGATCTTGACGATCTCGTCGGTCTCCTGATCGAAGTAGGCAAGGAGTCCGCAACCGGCTTCGCAGTTGAAGCAGGTGGTCGGCACCATCGTGTACTTCCGCTCGACCTTGTCAGGCCATGCCTTGGCATCGAGCTCACGCCAGTCGTGCCACTTGTCGAACGGCGGATACTTGTTGAGATCGGTCACGGAACGAACCTTTCATGACGTTGCGGAGCAGAGCGCAGCAGCAACGAGCGAGCAGAAGGATTGCGGAGCGCAGCGACGCCGAAGCGACCCGGAGCGAAGCGAAGGCGAGCAGAGGCCATCAGGACAACGGAACGCTCTGGCCGGCACGGACGAACGAGTCCTCGTAGGCAAACATGCCGACGAGCGCAGCGACGCCGGCAAGTGCTGCGAGCGCCGGGCCGTCGACGTCAGCGGCAAGGGCCCCGATCACCAGGACGGCCGGAACGACCAGACCGAGGACCACCCCTCCCCACCAGAACTGCTGGGCATAGGTCCCACTCGTCATCTCGTGCACGGCCAACTCGACGTGACGGCTTCCCTTCGACGTGAGCTCGACCGCAATGAGGGCTGCGGTGGCGGCCACGCCACCGAGCAGGACCCAGCGGATCGCCTCGGGCTCCGGGATTTCCATGAAGAGGTCGAGGATCGCGTAGGCCGCGCCACCGGCCGTCGTCGCTTGAGCGAGAAGTACCGGCAAGAGCAGCGGGGTCTGCCAGAGATCCCGACCCTCACATTGGCCGAAGAGGAAGGCCGTGTATCCGGCAGTGCCGAGCGCACCGAGCACGGCGGGGATGGCCAGCACCTTCAACAGTCCGTCCGATTCGGCCAAACCGCCGATCCACCACAGCCCACAGACCGCAGCGAAGAACATGAGGACGTACGCCCCCTTGACCAGCCAGGACGACCAGTTGCCCTTCGTGATGAGGTAGTGGAACCGACCGGGTTGTTTGAGATCGGTGACCAAGAGAACGCCGGTGATGCCGAGGAAGACGCCGGCCACCATCGGAGGGACGACACCGACGGCCGCCTTCTGATCGGCGTGGCCCATGAGGACCAACAGCGAAGCCACGAGCATGACACCGGCGGCGATCGCCTTGGTCACGAGGTAGCCAGAGACCTTCTCCTTCCACGTCATCATGTGGGACGTCGTGTAGGCGGTACGGGCGACCACACCGTCGAGATCGGTCGGCTTCGACCCCAGTTTCACCGACACCGTCGGATGATGCTTTCCGTTCTTGTCTCTGAGCGTGTCGGCCCAGATCATGCCGTCGTTGGCGATGGCAGTTCTGGTCGGGTCGAGCGACGCCTGATCGGCACCCCGGTAGTAGACCTTCGGCTTCGTGTTCTGCTCGGGAGACCGAACGGCGACGTCGTCGCGGGCGATGATACGGCTGATCTCGCTGGTGGGATCGTCGAGATCACCGATCTTGATCGCTTCAGTCGGACACACGATCTGGCACGAGGGTTCGAGTCCCACCTCGAGCCGGTGATTGCACATGTTGCACTTGTGGGCCGTGTTCGTTTCCGGGTTGATGTAGAGGGCGTCGTACGGACAGGCATTCATGCACGACTTACAGCCGATGCAGTTGTCGTCCTGGAAGTCGACGACGCCATTGTCGGCCCGGAACAGCGCCGAGGTCGGGCAGATGGTCATGCAAGGCGCGTCGTCGCACTGGTTGCAGCGCATCACGTTGAACTTGCGGGCCACATCGGGGAACGTGCCGGTCTCGATGTACTTGACCCAGGTGCGGTTCACGCCGAGCGGAACGTCGTGTTCGCTCTTGCACGCAACGGTGCAGGCGTGACAGCCGATACAGCTGTCGCTGTCGAGCAGGAATCCAAGTCGCGTCACGATGGCTCCTCGATGACTTCGTGATGCCGCGTCGTTCCCACTGGCGTCCTCTCGGGTCGAGCACCACCGTCACCACATCTCGACATGACCGGCGGCACATGCTCCAGCCGAATGTACGGTCTTTCGGAGTGCCGGTCAATCGCAGCCGCAAACGAGAGCGTCAGGCGGCAGACGGTCGAAGCTCGCTCCGGCCGCCCGTGGACCAATCGGTCACGAACCGATACCGATCCCCGCGGATGATGGTCGTGCGCCACTCGATCGGTGTGCCGTCACGACACCCCAGGCGCTCGAGGAAGAAGGCGGCATCGGCCTTCCGGAGACCGAGACGTGAGCGATCGGTCGGCGTCGGCACGATCGGAGTGAGGCGTTCCCATCCCTGGTTGGGCACAGGCGCCCCGGCTGCTGCAAGCTCGGCGTACAGGGCCGTGTGGCTCCAGTCGACATCGAGCAGCGGTGCCGCATGCGCACGGGACATCCACGCTCGATCCACGGCGAGCGGCGCTCCTCCTGCCAGTCGCAAACGCTCGATGAGCACCAGTTCGGTTGACTCGTCCAGCTCAAGATTGGCGGCTGCGGCGGGATCGACCACGACCTCGCAACGAAGGACTTCGCTGGTCTGATCGACGCCGGTTGACTCGACCGACTGGAACAAGCTGTACAGCGTCCCGAGCGATTGCTCGAACTCGGAGCGATTCACCACGGTGCCTCGTCCACGCTCCCGCTTCAAGACGCCGGTCTTGTTGAGGTGGCGCACGGCTTCGCGCACCGTGTGCCGACTCACCCCGTAGGCCTCGGTGAGCTCCAGGTCAGTGGGAAAGGCTTCGACGAACTCATTGCTCTCCAGGCGCGCCCGCAAGTCAGCCTCGAGCTGGGCCCACAGCGGCATGGGGCTGTTTCGGTCCAATGGCTTCAGTGACATCATCGCTCCGATGAAAGGATCGCTCGGATCTGCATGGCCCAACGTTGAGCTATCCGCGCATTGGACCATATCAGGGTAATTGTCTGGGCCTAGTGAATGTCCGGACAATAAGGCAACGGGCTAGACTCTCGGGAATGCGTGCACCACGAAGTCTCATCATCGGCCTGATGGCCGGCACTCTCCTCGTCGCCGGTTGCTCCGGGTCCGATTCGAGCGCCGCCGATCCGGACTCCAGCGAATCTTCCATTGAGGCAGCCGGTGTCCGCACCGTCAGTCCGGAGGAGGGAGCGGCAATTCAGGCCAGCCCGCCGGAGTCGCTGGTGATTCTCGACGTGCGGACCGCGGAAGAATTCGCCGAGGGGCACCTCGAAGGTGCGGTCATGGTCGACTTCTATGCAGACGACTTCAAGGCCCAGTTGGAGGAGCTCGATCCAACGGTGCCGTATCTCCTCTACTGCCAGTCCGGCAACCGCAGCGGTCAGGCCGCCGCCATGATGGAGGACCTCGGGTACGGCGACGTCGCCGACATCGACGGCGGCATCCTGGCATGGTCCGCCGCCGGCCTCGACGTGACGCAGTCGTGAGCGAGTCGCCGGCAGACCAGACTCCGGCAGCAAGGTGGGAATCCCGCTACGGGTCGACCGACGAGTACGTCTACGGCACCGATCCAAACGAGTTCCTGGCTGCCTCGGTCGGTGAGATCCCTATCGGCGACGTCCTGTGCATCGCCGATGGCGAAGGCCGCAATGGGGTGTTCCTCGCCGGACTCGGGCACCGCGTGACGTCGGTGGACCTCACGGCCGCCGGCATGGCGAAAGCGGATCGACTGGCTGCCGAACGCGGCGTCGATCTCACCACGATCGTCGCCGACCTCGCCGGTTTCGACTTCGGTGAGGACCGGTGGGACGTGATCGTGTCGATCTTCGCCCACACCCCTCCCCCGATCCGGTCCCGCATCCACGCGTCGATCGCCACCGCCATGCGACCGGGAGGCAGATTCATGCTCGAGGCTTACACCCCAGACCAGATCGGCCGCGGCACGGGTGGTCCGCCAGTGCCTGAGCTCACGATGACGCTCGACGGGCTCAGGAACGAGCTCGTCGGAATGGAGATCATTTCCGGCCGCGAGCTGGTGCGCTCGGTGGTCGAAGGACCGGGCCACACCGGCGACGGAGCCGTCGTACAGGTGATCGCCACACCACTGTCGTAGACAGTCGGTTTCCGCTCGGCAACAGCCGGCTGTCCCGATCAGTGGCTGTGGCGTGGGATCCCTCTCGTACGTACGACATCGCGGTATTTCACCGCGGGGCGCAGCACCATGCCTTCGTCGAACTGGCTGACCATCGATCGCTGGATCTCCTGCCATGGCGTCTGGCTCTCGGGGTAGGCGTACCCGCCTGCTGCCTCGAGCGCCTCGGCCCGGCTGGACAGCTCTGCGTCGTCGATCAGCATGTCGACCGTTCCCGCTCCGAGATCGATGCGGATCGGGTCGCCGGTCTTCACCAGGGCGAGCCCACCACCGGCAGCCGCTTCCGGTGACGCATTCAGGATCGACGGCGAGCCGGACGTGCCGGATTGTCGCCCGTCGCCGATGCACGGCAGGGAGTGGACTCCCTCGATCAGGAGTGCGGCCGACGGTTGCATGTTGACCACCTCGGCCCCGCCCGGGTATCCGATCGGGCCCGCACCGCGCATGAAGAGAATCGAATGTTCGTCGACGCCCAGATCGGGATCCTCGATTCGAGCGTGATAGTCCTCCGGACCGTCGAACACAACAGCCAACCCCTCCCACCGGCCGGGATGGTCCGGGTCGGACAAGTATCGGTCACGGAACTCCTGGGTGACGCCGCTGAGTTTCATGATCGCACTGTCGAAGATGTTGCCGGACAGATTGATGAAGCCGGCCGATTCGAGGAGGGCGTCGCCGACCGGACGGATCACATCGCGATCGCCGATTTCGACACCACCACAGTTCTCACCGATCGATGCCCCGTTGACTGTGAGCGCGTTCGGCGCCGGCAGGAGGTCGTTCGCCATCAACTCGGCAATCACAGCCGGGACGCCGCCCGCTCGGTGGAAATCCTCGCCCAAGTACTCGCCGGCCGGCTGAAGATTGACGAGCAGCGGTATGTGATGACCGAGTGTCTCCCAATCATCGTTGTCGAGCGGCACACCGAGGTGACGGGCAATGGCGTTGAGGTGGATCGGCGCATTCGTCGACCCACCGATCGCCGAACAGGCAACGACGGCGTTCTCGAAGGCGGGTCTGGTCATGATGTCGGTCGGCCGGAGGTCCTGGTGGACCATCTCGACGATGCGTTTCCCCGTCGCATAGGCGATCTGCCCTCGCTCTCGGTACGGGGCAGGGATGGTCCCGGCGCTGGGCAGCTGCATCCCCAGAACCTCGGCCAGCGAATTCATCGTCGTCGCCGTGCCCATCGAGTTGCAGTAGCCCACGCTGGGGGCCGCGGATGCCACGAGGTCGACGAAACCGACCTCGTCGATCTCGCCGGCGGCGTACATCTCGCGGGCCTTCCACTTGATCGTGCCGGCACCGGTGCGCTCGCCCTGGAACCAGCCGTTGAGCATCGGACCGACCGACAATGCAATGGCCGGGATGTTGGCTGTTGCCGCAGCCATGAGGCAGGCCGGCGTCGTCTTGTCACAACCAATCGTGAGGACCACGCCGTCGAGCGGATAGCCATGGAGGATCTCCACGAGGCCGAGATAGGCGAGGTTGCGATCGAGCGCGGCGGTCGGACGCCGGCCTGTCTCCTGGATCGGGTGCACCGGGAACTCGAAACAGATGCCCCCGGCCTCGCGAATCCCCTCCCGAACACGAAGTGCGAGTTCGACGTGGTGCCGATTGCACGGCGACAGGTCGCTCCCGGTCTGAGCGATGCCGATGATCGGTCGACCGGACTGGAGCTCCTCCCTGGTGAGCCCGTAGTTGAGATAACGCTCCAAATAACCGGCGCTCTCGGTCGGATCGTTCGGGTCGTTGAACCACAGTGATGAGCGCATCGATCTGGCCTTCTCCTTGGCACGCGGCCTCTTTGGCACCGCGGTGGACCGTGAGTCTTCCAGGCCTCCGCCCGTCGTGCCGAGGCACAGCAGCGGAGACAAGCACGACATTGGCGAAATGAAGGACCGAAGGCCCTTCTCTTCGACCATCCGGCGGCGAAGACTGAGCTTCGAGACCCGGCACCCCGGCTCGCCATAGCCGTGTGCCGATCAGATCAACCTGGAAGGCAGCGATGACCGACGAAACAAGCGCTCCCGGAGAGCGCGACGAGCGCACCGGGCTCTTCAAGCTCACGACCGAGGAATGCGTTGACGCGCTCACGGCGACATCGCTCGGCCGCATCGTCTTCCTCGACGGCGACCAGCCGGTGGCCCTGCCCGTGAACTTCGCCTGGCATGAGGACTCGATCGTCTTCAGAACCGGCGAAGGACAGAAGATGTACGCAGCAACGCTCGAACAACGCGTCGCTTTCGAGATCGACGAGATCGACGCTGTCGACCACACCGGCTTCAGCGTGCTCGTCAAGGGACATGCCGCCGCGGTCACCGACTGGGCCGAGCAGGAGCAGCTCGAGCAACTCGACGTTCGCCCGTGGCAACGCCAGCCGTGGCGCAAAGGATGGGTACGCATCGTTCCCTCCGACATCACGGGGCGAAAGCTGGACATGAAGTGAGCGACACAACAACGGTCACCGACACGATCACGGTCGACGGCAACGAAGCAGCAGCCAAGGTCGCCTACGACCTCTCCGACGTCGTCGCCATCTACCCCATCACACCGGCATCCCCGATGGGAGAGCTCTGTGACGTCTGGGCAGCGGCGGGTCGCACCAACCGCTTCGGAGCTGTTCCGGAGGTGATCGAGATGCAGAGCGAAGGGGGCGCCGCCGGTGCAGTGCACGGCGCGCTGCAGGCCGGAGCGATGACCACCACGTTCACCGCGTCACAGGGTCTTCTGCTGATGATCCCGAACATCTACAAGCTGGTCGGCGAGCTCACACCGACAGTGATCCACATCGCGGCGAGAGCACTCGCGACCCATGCGCTCAGCATCTTCGGCGACCACAGCGACGTGATGGCCGCACGGCAGACGGGAGCGGCGATGCTCGCAGCGTCGTCTGTGCAGGAGGCCCAGGATCTGGCGCTGGTTGCCCACGCTGCGACCTTGCGAACTCGCGTTCCATTCCTGCATTTCTTCGACGGATTCCGAACCAGCCACGAGGTGGCAAAGATCGACGCCCTCCCAGCGGCAGCTCGAGAGGCCCTCATCGACGACGAGCTGATCGCGGATCATCGCCTTCGCGGTCTCGACCCGAACCGTCCGGTTCTCCGTGGTTCGGCACAGAACCCTGACGTGTTCTTCCAGGCCCGCGAGGCCGCCAACCTCTTCCACATGGCGGTTCCCGCTGCCGTCCAGACGGCCATGGATCAATTGGCTGCGACAACAGGCCGCAGCTATCACCTCTTCGACTACGACGGCGCCGCCGATGCCGAGGAGATCCTCGTCATCATGGGTTCGGGAGTCGGAGCCGTCCACGACTGGCTGCCGTCGGCACTCGCCGCCGGCCGCAAGGTCGGCGTCGTGACCGTCCGGTTGTTCCGACCGTTCTCCATCGAAGATCTCGTCGAGGCACTCCCCTCCTCCACGAAACGCATCGCCGTCCTGGATCGCACGAAGGAACCTGGTTCGGTCGGCGAACCGCTGTACACCGATGTCTGCGCGGCTCTGATGGAGCAGTGGGCCGGACCACTTCCGCTCGTGATCGGTGGACGCTACGGGCTCGGCTCGAAGGAGTTCACGCCGGCCATGGTCGAAGGTGTCTTCACCGAGTTGGCAAGTGAGGACCCGCGGCGCCACTTCACCGTTGGGATCAACGACGACGTCACCCACACCAGCATCGCGTACGACGGTGCAGCCGAGAACGTTCGGGCCGATTTCCAGGCCGTGTTCTTCGGACTCGGCAGTGACGGTACCGTCGGCGCCAACAAGACGACCGCCAAGATCATCGGCGCCGGAACCGACCTCCGGGTCCAGGGTTACTTCGTCTATGACTCCAAGAAGTCGGGGGCGATGACCGTCTCACATCTTCGGTTCAGCCCCGACCCGATCACCTCGACCTACCTGATCGCTCATGCCGACTTCGTGGCCTGCCACCGGTTCTCCCTCTTGGATCGCGGCGACGTCGTCGCCCGCTGTCGACCGGGCGGAACGCTGCTGCTCAACTCTCCGCACGAGCCGGACCAGCTCTGGAGCCATCTACCCGATCAGGTCAGACGGGACATCGTCGACAAGAAGCTCGAGGTGTGGACGATCGATGCGAACGCCATCGCACTCGATGCGGGGATCGCTGGACGGGTCAACACCGTCCTCCAGGCGTGTTTCTTCGCACTCACCGACATCCTCGACACCGACGTCGCGCTGCAGGCGATGAAGGACCGGCTCTCGAGCTCGTACGGCCGCCAAGGCGCGGTGATCGTCGAGCGGAACTCCGCTGCGATCGACAACGCCATCGACTCGCTTCGTCGAGTCGAGGTCCCGACCGAAGTCGCCCCCGTGCAGCCGTCGATCGTGAAAACGGGAAGCGGGAGCCCGATGCTGGAGACCCTGCTGGAAGGGAACGGCGACCTCCTCCCTGTCAGCGCGCTTCCCGTCGACGGAACGTTCCCCACTGGTACGTCGAAGTGGGAGAAGCGAAGCATCGCGGCGCAGATCCCGATCTGGGATCCCGACATCTGTATTGATTGCGGACGCTGTGCCCTTGTCTGCCCCCACGCCGCGATTCGGATGAAGGCCATGGGCGACGAGACATTGACCGACCAACCGTCATCGTTCCGTTCGAAGGTCTGGAAGGGCCCCGAGGGCGATCGCATGACCATCCAGGTCGCGCCGGACGATTGCACCGGATGTGGTGTGTGCGTCGACATCTGCCCTGCGAAGAGCAAGACCGAGGTCAAGCACCGGGCGATCAACATGGAGCCGATCGCTCCCCACCTCACCGACGAGCGTGTGAATTTCGACTTCTTCCTCGCACTCCCCGAAGCCGACAGAAAGCAACTCAAACTCGAGTCGGTCAAGGGCTCGCAGCTGGCTCAACCTCTGTTCGAGTTCTCGGGCGCCTGCTCGGGCTGCGGCGAGACCCCGTACGTCAAGCTCCTCAGCCAGCTCTTCGGCGACCGCACCGTGGTCGCCAACGCCACCGGGTGTTCCTCGATCTACGGCGGCAACCTTCCGACGACGCCGTGGACCAAAGACGCCGCAGGACGAGGACCGGCCTGGGCCAACTCGTTGTTCGAGGACAATGCCGAGTTCGGGCTCGGGATGCGTCTCGGACTCGACAGCCACGCCAGGCGGGCCCGAGCGCTGCTCGGTCAGCTGTCCTCCGAGATCGGCCCACTCGCGGCCTCGCTGAGCGCTCCGACCACCAGCAGCGAGACCGACATCGCCGAACGGCGGGTGCTCATCGAGCAGCTCCGTTCGCTGCTCGCCGATCGAACCGACCCGGCATCGCGGGAGCTTGTATCGCTCGCCGATCACCTCGTGCGCACCGACGTGTGGATCGTGGGCGGTGACGGCTGGGCCTACGACATCGGCTTCGGTGGCGTCGACCATGTCCTCGCCTCCGGCATGGACGTGAACATCCTCGTCCTCGACACCGAGGTCTACTCCAACACCGGCGGGCAGACCTCGAAGGCGACCCCTCGTGCCGCCGTGGCCAAGTTCGCCACCGGCGGCAAGACCAGCCCGAAGAAGGATCTCGGGATGTTGGCCATGGCGTATGGCAACGTGTTCGTCGCACAGGTGGCGATGGGTGCCAACATGACCCAAACGGTCCGTGCCTTCCACGAAGCCGCCGCCCACCCCGGTCCGTCGCTCATCATTGCCTACAGCCCGTGTATCGCTCACGGCATCGACATGACGAAGATGATGGAACATCAGAAGATGGCAGCGGAGACCGGCTACTGGCCCCTGTACCGGTTCGATCCGGCTCGGGAGGACATGGGCGAGCACGGCCTCCATCTCGATTCAAGACCACCGACCAAACCGTTCAAGGACTTCGCCCGTTCCGAGGGCCGGTTCGCATCGCTCGAACGCACCGACCGTGAAACGGCGCGCCGCCTGTTCGCGGAGGCCCAGACAGACATCGACAACCGGTGGCACCTGTACGAACAGATGGTGAATGTCGAGCGGGTTGCGTCGTACTCGAACCTCGAGGAGGAAGCATGACCACCCCCGCAACCACGAGCCTGGATCTCTCGACCACGTACATGGGGCTGCAACTGACCAGCCCGATCGTCGCCTCTGCCGGCCCCCTCACTGGCAACGTCGATGACCTTCTCGCCATCGAACAGGCAGGGGCCGGAGCCGCCGTGCTGCCATCGCTGTTCGAGGAGCAGATCGAGTACGACGCTCTCGCCATGGATTCGTTCGAGGGATTCGACCTCGGTGCCGAGGCCGTCTTCGGTCATGTTCCGCAGACATCGCTCATCTCCGACGGTCCCGACCACTACTTGTCGCTGGTCGAGAACGCGGTGGCGGCGCTCCAGATCCCCGTGATCGCCAGCCTCAACGGCACGACCCCGGGTGGCTGGACGAGTTTCGCCTCGCTCGTGCAGGACGCCGGGGCCGCAGCGGTCGAACTCAACGTGTACCGCGTTGCCGCCGACCCTGAACTGACCGGCACCGATGTCGAACACGAGACACTTCGGTTGGTGTCGAACGTGCGAGCGGCGATCGACGTCCCGTTGGCGGTGAAAGTAGGGCCCCAGTTCAGCTCGATGTCGAACATGGCTCGGCGTCTCGAAGAAGCCGGCGCCGACGCCCTCGTGTTGTTCAACCGCTTCTACCAACCAGAGATCGACCTCGATCATCTGACCGTCGAGCCGCACCTCGAGCTGAGCTCGCCGGCAGAGCTCCGGATGGTGCTGCGATGGATCGCGATACTGCGAGGACAACTGGACTGCTCGCTCGCCGCCACCAGCGGCGTGCACTCCGGCGACGACGTCGTGAAGGCCATCCTGGCAGGGGCAGACGTCGCGATGATGACATCTGCGCTCCTCGTCAACGGAACACAGCATGTAGCCAAGGTGCTCCGCGACGTGACCACCTGGTTCACCGAGCGGGATTACGTCTCGACCGACCAGGCAAGGGGCAGCCTGAGTCAGCGCTCGATCCCGAATCCCGGCGCCTTCGAGCGGTCGAACTACGCACAGACACTGGCGTCCTACCCGAGGCCAAAATGAACACATCGACCACGCCGACCAGCACATCAGATCTCGTGATCGAGGTCTTCGCCGACATCACTTGCCCATTCACCCATGTCGGGCTGAAACGAGTGATCGAACACGTCGAGGAGATGAACCGACCGGCTGTCGTCCGTGTCCGAGCCTGGCCACTCGAATGGGTCAACGGCACCGGTCTGGCCGTCGATGCTGTGACCGAGAAGGCGGCGATCCTCGGCGAGCAACTCGGGGTCGACGACTTCTCGGGTCTCGATCCCCAGCACTGGCCGTCCAGCACGCTGCCGGCACTCGACCTCGCCGCCGCTGCCTACGCGGTCGACAATCCCACCGGCCTCGCCGTGAGCAGCGACCTTCGGGCGGCGGTGTTCGAGCGAGGACTCGACGTGAGTGACCCGGCCGTGTTGGACCAGATCGGTGATGCCCATGGCGGCCTCCGCGCTGATGCGACATCACGGAGCGGCGTGCAGGCCGACTACGACGAAGGCCGTAGACGAGGCATCCGAGGGTCTCCCCACTTCTGGGTCGAGGCCGACGAGTTCTTCTGCCCGGCGCTGGATCTCGGACACGACGACGAGGGACATCTCATCGCACGCTTCGACGCAGACGGCCTCGCCGCGTTCTTCGCCCGCATCGACGCCTGAAACTCGACGGCCGCTCGTCACACCCCACTCCAACTGCCAGCTTCATACGTACCTCCGGGTACGTATGAAGCTGGCAGTTGAGGTGAGATGAGGCGTCGCTGCGAACTCTGGTTTGAATCAGGATGTGGCTCGGCGGTGGGCGAGCAAGGCGACGACGAGGCCGGCGGCGGGGATCACCAAGCTCAGCCACAGCGCAGGCCGGTAGCTGCCCGTCAACGACACGATCAACGCAAAGAACGCTGGGCCGATCGCACTGCCGACGACCATGGCGCTCATCTGCAGCCCAGCAATCGAGCCGAGGTGGCGCCGACCGAACAGCCGCGGAATCGCAGCGCTCGTGAGCGGTGCGAAGCAACCGGCTGCTGCGCCCCATGCACCGATGGCGATCACCGCTGCCACGGGGCGATCCAGCATCGAAACCGAGATGAACATCACGATCTCGGCCGCTGCCATGAACGCAGCGATGGCAATCGGCGGCACGGTGTCGACCAGCCATCCGCCCAACAACGTGATCGGCACCGAGACGAAGGCGATGGGAACGAAGATGGCCACGATGCGGGATTCCGAGATCCCCAACTCTGCGCCGAAGTCGAGGATGTGGAACGTGAGCGCAGTCGACGTCGATGACATCGCAACCACCGGAATCGTGACCGCCCAGAATCGGAGGTCACGGATGGCGTCTGCCTTCGTTCCGTCGTGATCAGAGCCGATCAGGGCCGAAATTGATCCGGGCTCGACAGGAGCGGCGAGCCCTCCGTCGATCACGAGCCCGGAGGTCTCAGGACTATCGCGGTAGAAGAGCACTACGACCACACCGACGACGGCCACGAGCGCGCCGGCCATGATGCGCCACGCCGTCCGGAAACCATCCACCTCGATCAACGCGAGCAACAGCGCCGGCGTCGATGCGAACGCAAAGCTCATCACTGCATTCGACGACGACGTCACCACGCCCCGCCGGCGCTCGAACCATTGCGAGATCATCGTCCGCGACGTGAGCGTCAACAATCCCTGACCGGTGAAGCGCAGGCACCCGAATCCGAGGCTCATCACCGCCATGCCAACAGCGGTCGTCATTGGGCCGACCGTGCTCAGCCCGACAAGTGTCAGCGCCAGCCCGAACACAGCAGCGACAGCCACCCGACGCGATCCGTACCGGTCGATGGCCCGACCGCCTCGAGGCAGTAGGAAGCCGCTGCTCCCGGTACCGATCAGATAGGCGATCGAAAGTTCGAGCCGCGAGAGCCCGGTCGTCTCGATCAGGCTGTCGGTGAAGACGCTGACACCGGCCGTCTGCCCTGGCACCGAAGCCAGCACACCGACGCTGCCGACCGCCAGCACGACCCAGCCGTAGTAGAAGCGGAACCGTGACGGATCGAACGGCCAACGGTCGTGATGGGGCCGGAGTTCCGGCTCGCCCGTCCGTCGCGGCTCGGCGTCTCGTGGCGTCGCAATCGACCTAGCCATCTCGATGCTCCCCGCCGATCACTGGCCCGACGCTATCTGCGAGCCTCAGCCGATGGCCGCTCGAAACCGTTCGAATTCTCCCTCGTCGATGCCTGCGACCTCACCCGCAACAGGAAACGAGCCGGCCGCCACATCGGCTCGGAACGCGGTGAGCGCCGCCACCCGTTCGTCGACGATTTGTTGCCGGAGCGCTGCGAGGTCGCCGTACGCCCTGGCGTGACGAGGCGTTCGAGGGCCCTCGCCACAGATGTCGGACGTGAAGAGGAACATCACGTCGGCACTCGAACCCGATCCCAGCGAGATCGTGGCGAGACCCGTGCGGGAATGGATCTCGGCCATCACGCGGGCCGGAATCAACTCGCACTCAACCGCAAACGCTCCTGCCTCCTCGAGCAAGCGGAACTGCTCGAGCAGCATGCCAGCCTCCTCAGCGGTCTTGCCGACGGCCCGAACCCCACCGATCAACGTCGACTTCTTCGGCACGAATCCGAGATGACCCATGACGGGCAGATCTTCATCAGTCAGCCGACGCACACACGACAGCCCTCGAGCGGTGATGACCGCATCAGCTCCGTTCTGCAGGGCGGCAAACGCATCCCGCAGCAGATCGTCTTCGGTGACGGCACCGTCGAAATCGATCGCTGCCGTCACGAACACTCGAGCTGAGCCCCGACGCACCTCGGCGACGGCACTGGCCATACAGACCACCATCTCGATGCCCGCTGCTTCGGCTGCTGCCGCCTCATCAGCCGAGCCCGCCGTGACTTGCGCCAGTTGTCGACCAGCCTCCTTCAGCGCTCGAATCGAGGCGACCGTGACCGCACGGTCGGCCTCCTGCCCCGTGAAATCCAAGATGCGCACCATGTCGTTTCCTTTCGAAGATCAGCTCGCCGCTTCCACGTACTCCTGCAATTTGGTGATTGCAGCCAGACCAAACTCGGCTGCCGCCGCCTCGACTGCCAGGGCGGCGGCCGAAGGCGGGCCGGGCTGAGAGAACCCGTCGAGCCGCGCATTCTTCAACCATTCAGCCAGGTCGGGGTCGCTGCGCCACGACACCAGATTGAGCATGCTGCCCAGCGTCGTGCGAAGCCAGTCGATCGCAGTGTCGGGGTGCGGAACCACCGTGCACAACTGATTCTTCTGGTCGACCTCGCCGTAAGCGATCTCGACGTGTGCGATGAACGCCGCGCTGAACACCTGCTGACAGTGACGCACCGTCTGCAACGTGATGCGACCTGCCTCATCATCGAAGATCATCGTTGCCGGTCGCCGCTCGAGACCGTCGGCCGAACAGTCGACGTGGAATGTGTTTCCCGTAGTGGGCAGCACACCGTCGTCGAGAACGATCTCGTCGACACCGATCGACCGCACTCGGCCCTGCCGCACGACGTTCTCGATCCTGCGCAGTTGGTCCATCTCGGCCGGGGTCACCGTCGAGCAGCGATACATCGTTGGCTCGACCGCAGAGTCCAATCGCAAGAGTGCACCACTCGCCTCGAGTCGATCGAACAGGTCCTCCACCGACGACGACTCGGCCGCGGGCTGCAGCGATTGGCCAATGGAGTTGACGGCCTCACCATCGCCGTCGCCGGGCTGGATGAACGTGCGGTCGAGGTACCAGGAGTCGCGGGGCATGATCCAACGAATCAGGTCGGGGTCGACGTTCTGTGCAAGCAGCCAGAGGCAGGCATCGGCGCCTGTCTTGCCGGCACCCACGACGACGTAGCCGTCGGCCGGCTCCTGCAAGGCCGGCAACTCGTTGAGCGGCGCGCACCACGCTCCATCAGCCACCTCGTACGCTGGCGGCCGCTGCGATGGCACGCTGACGTTCATGTAGGTGCCGTCGACCAAGCGGCGGGCCCGCACCGTCGTCACCTCGCCGGTGACCATCGACCGGAACGTGTACGCACGACGGCCGTCGGCATCAGCGATCGGCGGTTCGGCCCTCGGCTCGACGGAGCTCATCGGGAAGTACTGCACCCGGCCGGATGGGATGAACTGCTGCTGCATCACCTGGTCGAAGTACGCCACGACTTCGGCTCCGGATGCCAGTTCGTACAGACCCTTGTTCCAGCCGTGGGTGTCGATGCGGTCTTGGCCGAGCGGTCGCGAGTTCACCCCGTAGAACGCCGAGGGCTGATGCAACCGCACGAACGGATAGGCATCGTTCCAGTGGCCGGCGGGCTTGGCGTGGCGGTCGACGATGACCACGTCGGCATCGGAATCGGTGACGATCACATCGGTGAACGCCATACCCATGGCACCGGCGCCGATGACGAGGTAGTCGGTCTCGATCATCGGGCGAACCTAGCGCTTCGAACGTCGGGCAAACTCATTGCTAGGTTTCCGCCATCACACTGCTCAGCATCTGCCTGCTCACTGCCCCCAAGGAGAGTCCATGCCGTCCGCCGCCGAATCGCCCGCCGCCTTCATCCAGGATCCCGAGGCCGGCGCCTCGATGACCTCATCACGGCCAGTGGGGCACGGGGCCGTCCGGGCGTACGACTGGGTCGAACACCATGCTGATCACCGTCCCGGCAAGGAAGCGGTTCGCGATCTCGGCCGCGGGCGGAGCTTCAGCTACGCCGAACTCGACCGTCGCGTCGACGCCATGGCCGCGTACATGGCCTCCATCGGAATCGGGCGGGGCGACCGCGTCGCCGTGCTGGCCCACAACGGCGTCGAGTTCTTCGACATCCAGTTCGCGTGTGCCCGCAACGGCGCCATCTGCGTGCTTCTCAACTGGCGGCTGACGGTCTCCGAGCTCGAATACATCATCAACGACAGCGCACCTGCACTGATGATCCACGACGCCGAGTTCACCGCATCCGCGACCGAGCTCCAGAAGCGTTGTTCGATCGGCAACCTGCTGACGATCGACGGCGGGACACCGCACAGCCCCTACGAGGCCGCGCTTGCCGAATTCGACGGCCAGAGCATCGTGAGGGAGGTCCTCACACACGACGATGTCATCACGATCATGTACACCTCGGGGACCACCGGCCTGCCGAAGGGAGCGATGATCACCCACGGCATGAACTTCTGGAATGCCGTCAACTTGGGGATCCCTGGCGGCATCGGGCTCGACACCGTGCACCTCAACATCCTGCCTCTCTTCCACACCGGCGGGCTCAACTGCTACAGCAATCCCGTTCTCCATGCGGGCGGGACGGTCGTGATCCTGAAGGCGTTCGACCCCGGAGAGACGCTCTCCGTACTCGGGGACCCAGCGCAAGGCATCACGCACTTCTTCGCTGTACCGGCTCCGTATCAGTTCATGATGCAGCATCCCGATTTCGCCGACACCGACCTGTCGCACCTTCAGAACGCCGGCGTCGGCGGCGCACCATGCGCGCTCACGATCATGGAGGGATGGACCGAACGGGGGGTCCTGCTCACTCAGGGATTCGGCATGACCGAGACCAGCCCGGCCTGCATCTTCCTCGACCCCGGTGACGCCCTGCGCAAGATCGGATCGACCGGCAAGGCACTCCTGCACACCGAGTATCGAATCGTGGCCGAGGACGGCACCGATTGTGGGCCAGGCGAGATCGGCGAGCTCTGGGTCGCCGGCCCCAACATCACCCCCGGTTACTGGAACCGACCCGATGCCACGGCAGCAGCATTCGAAGGACGCTGGTTGAAGACGGGCGATGCAGCGCAAGCCGACGACGAAGGGTTCATCTTCATCGTCGACCGGTGGAAGGACATGTACATCTCCGGTGGGGAGAACGTCTATCCGGCCGAGGTCGAGAACGTTCTCTATCAGTTACCTGCGGTCGCCGAGGCGGCGATCATCGGCGTGCCAAATGACAAATGGGGCGAGGTCGGCCTCGCCGTGCTGGCGCTCAAGCCCGGTACCGAGATCGACCGCAGCACGGTGATCGAGCATTGCGGGACTCACCTCGCCAGATTCAAGGTTCCATACGACATCGCCATCGTCGACGAGCTTCCGCGCAACGCCACCGGAAAGGTTCTCAAGCGTGAGCTCCGCTCCCAGTTCGTCGATGTCGACGCCCCCAAGATTTCCTGAACCACGCCTCCGAGCTGACAAGGACGGCCTGACGGACTCATGAGCTTCTACGGAGACCAAATCCTGCCCCGAGTGGTCGACAAGTTGCTCGACAACGACGACTTCGCTGCGTACCGGCAGCAGGTGTGCGAAGGCCTGTCCGGTGTGGTGGTCGAGATCGGCTTCGGATCTGGACTGAACCTGCCATTCTATCCGTCGGCCGTCGAGCGAGTGCTGGCCGTCGATCCTGCAGAGATCGGTCGGGAACTGGCCGCTGACCGGCTGGCCGCCACCTCGGTCGAGGTCGACTTCATCGGTCTCAACGGCGAGTCGCTGCCGATTGACGACGCCTCAGTTGATGGTGTGCTTGCCACCTTCACACTCTGCACGATTCCCGACGTCGACAAGGCACTGAGCGAACTGCACCGCGTGCTCAAGCCCGGTGCCGAGTTCCACTTCGTCGAGCACGGGCAGGCCGAGGCTCCCCGCCCAAGACGCTGGCAGCAGCGACTCAATCCGGCGTGGACGCTGGTCGCCGGCGGTTGCCACCTGGGCCGCCCCATCGGAGCCTTGATCCGAGATGCTGGATTCAGTGACGTGTCGATCGACCGATCGGTGATGGGCAGCGCAATCACAGGCAGCATCTACCTGGGCCGGGCGGTGCGGTAACGGCCCTGCGGTAGCAAACCCGTTGGTCAGAGGCGCGCCTCGATGAGGTGCGGGCCGGGCTCGGCCTGCGCCCGCGCCAATGCAGCGACCAGCTCGCCGCCGGTGCCGACCGCCACAGCGGGGACCCCGAAACCACGAGCCAGGTCGACAAAACTGATCGCGGGGTTCGAAAGCGACGTGAGCTCGGCAGCCTGGCCGTCGAGCTTCATCCCGGCATCACTGAGCTCGACATCGAGGATGTTGTACGAACCGTTCGCACAGATCACGACCGTAACGTCGAGCTCTTCCCTGGCCATCGTCCACAGCGACTGGATCGTGTAGAGCGCCGAACCGTCAGCCTGCAACGCCAACACCGGCCGGGTGGGCGCGGCGACCGCAGCGCCGACAGCGGCGGGGAGCCCACCCCCGATGGCTCCGCCGGTGACACCCAACAACGTGTGCGGGGCGGCCGAGGGAGCGAGCGCTCTGTACCCACCGCCGGACGTGAGCGATTCACCGATCACGATCGCGCCTTCTGGGATTGCCCGGGCGAACGCCTGTCCCAGATTTCGGGGATCGAGCGGACCTTCGTCGACCTCGGGCAAGGAGTCGACGTCACGCCCGGACCCGACCGTGGGTGACACACCGAGCTCGTCGCACAAAGCCGACAGAGCCGCTCCCAAATCGCTGTCGTGGCCCGTCAGCACGACGCGCTCGGCGTCGTCGGGGAGCGCTTGCGATGCGACGTCCGGGTAGCCGAAGAACGTGACCGGTTCGCCTCGTCCCGTGAGGACGGCTGCAGTCACCGATGCCAGCGCGTTGTGGAGCGGAGCGGCGAAATACGGCAGAGCCCCGACGATCGGGACATGGCTGCCGAGGTCGAGCAAGGGCACGTTCGGCGTGAGGACCCGACACCCGGTCGCCGAGCGAATCGCGTCGGCGGCAGCAAGAACTGCAGCGTCCACCCGTGGCCCGTCGAGGACGAGCAGCGTGTCGGCTCCGCGAAGTGCGGCGGCGGCGGACGCGACCGCTGCGCTGTCGGGCCCAACCGGGGCGGCTACCGGCACGATGATCGGCTCGGCCGACGCGGGGTTCCACGCATGATCGTGGGGGACGACGACGCTGGCGATCTGCCCACCTCGAGCGATGGCGATGGCCTCGGCCAGGGCCCGCGCCGCGTCATCCGCCGACGTCACGTCGATCTGTCGGCCTGCCCACGCAGTGAGGAGTGCGATGTCACTCGTGAGTGGAGCATCCGCCGCCAGATGCCAGGAGGCCTGGTCACCGATGAGGTTGATCATCGGCGTCCGGTGGCGGCGAGCGTTGTGAAGGTTGGCCAGCGCGTTCGCAAAGCCGGGGCCCAGGTGGAACAAGCCGAGCGCAGGGCGGCCGGTGATCCGGGCGAAGGCGTCAGCGGCGCCCGAAGCCACCCCTTCGAACGCACAGAGGACGTTGCGCATACCGGTTGCCCGATCCAGCGCTTCGACGAGATGCAGTTCGGTCGTGCCGGGGTTGGCGAAACAGTGATCAACACCGTTTGCCATCGCAGCGGCGACGAGCAGGTCGGCACCGTTCATCGGTCGGTCGGACATGTGCAAGCTCCTGGTCACGGATCGGGCGCCCAGCCTGGGCGATATCGGCAGGATCGTGCAAGACGACGGAGCTCAGCCGAGGCGCTCCATCGCCGTCGCGACGACGGCGTGATAGCGAGGCCAACACGATTGGAGCCACGCGGGATCGTCGTCGATGAACGCGGCGCGGACCTGGTCGCGGATCGCGACGGCGTCTGGTGCGCTCGGGTCTCCGGACGCGTGGAGCACGGCATCGGCTCGGAGGCTCTGCATGACGGTGATGGGATCGACGGTGCCGTATTCGATGGCGACCCCCGTGATCTCGGTGGAGGGTGCCATCTGTGAAACGGTCGACAGCCACTCCCCCGCCAGTTGGGCCGAGACGCTCGTGCCGTCATGCAGGGACGTGACCTCGTTCCACCACGTCCGTTGCCTCACCAACGCCTCGCTGCCCGGTTCCGCCGAGCTGATCAGCTCACCGTGACCCCACGGACCCAGACCGGTGTGGAGGTCGATGATGGCCGCCCGTTTCACACCCCTGAGCCGTTGACCGAGGAACTCGTGGAGCCATCGATGCGACCACGTCGGACCCGTCCCGCCGTAGAACAAACCGGTCGGATGCTCGAACTGTCCGCCCGAGATCGCTTGTTGCAGCCGATCCATCCCGACATCTTCGAGTTTGGCCAACAGGACTCCGAGCGTTCTTTCCTGCTCCTCTTCGCTCCACGACGATGGAACGAGCGCGTCGGCGAGTTCCCCGTAGCTCTCGTTGGGGGGAGGCGGTTTCGACCAGTCGACGAAGTTCCGGTTGAGGTCGACGTTGTCCTCGTTCACTCGCCGCACCCACGAGAATCCGAAGGGGTTCAAGGCGTGGATGAACACGAGCGTTGGGCCGTCCGTCCGATCGCGATCGACGGTTTCGAGGTGGTACCGCTGCAACGCCGATCCGAGATAGCCCTCGACCCCGTGCGTCCCCGACACGATGATGATGATGCTCTCGCCGTCCTCGGGTCCGATCTCGGCGAGGTCGATGTACAGCGGCTCAGCTTCGAGTCCCTCGAGAGGATGCGGCGACGACCACATACGAGCGCCTGCCTCGGCGGCTGCTTCCAGGAACTGCGCTCTGGCGTCGGCATACGACTGACTCAGTGGTGGGATCACACGAGAAGACTGCTGCAGCGGCTTGTCGCGGGCAAGTCTCGCGAGCCGCGGCAGTTACGGAGCCGTGTTCAGGACCATGCGTCGGCCCGTTCCCGGTTGGCCTCGTTGATCAGCGGCAGCTCGTTCCGCCAGATGCGGTCCCTCGCATGCATCGCCGCAGCCACAGCGCCGGCGGTGGGAACCAGACCGATCTCACCGACACCCTTGATGCCGTACGGCGAGTTGGGCTCGGCCGACTCGACCAGGATGACCTCGACCGGCGGCATGTCCTTCGGCCGGATGATGTCGAGCGACCGGAGCGTGACGTTCAGCGGACGACCGTCGGCGTCGCACGGGAAACCCTCGGTCATGGCGTAGCCGAGCCCCATGTGGACCGAGCCCTCTATCTGCCCCTCGCACAACAACGGATTGACGGCCCGACCCACGTCGTGGGCGGCGACGACCTTCTCGATCTGTCCCGTCTCCGGATCCATCACGACGAGCTGCGCCGCGTAGCCGAACGTCGAGTGGATGATCGGATTCTCGACGCCCTCGCTCAGCGAGTTGGTCCAATCGACCCGATACTCGCCTTCGTAGTCAACACCTTTGCGGCAGCCGTCGGCGAGCGCGTTTCGACAGGCATCGGCGACCGAACCGGCTCCCATCAGGGTGCCTCGGCTTCCCGTGGTCTGGCCGGCCCCGAGCTCGCGGGTGGAGTCGACGATCACCTCGACCTGCTCTGGACTGACCCCGAGTTCTTCGACCGCGACCTGCATCGCGACGGTGTGGACACCCTGTCCCATCTCGGTCCAGCAATGCCGGACCTCGACCTTGCCGTCGTCGCGGAAATGCACGACTGCTTTGGCGATCTCCTTGAAACCATTGCCGAGGCCCGAGTTCTTGAGACCGAGGCCGAGACCGACCGCCTTTCCGGCAGCGACCGCAGCGTCGTATGACGGCCGCACGGCATCGAGACAGGCCTGCGCTCCCAGAGCGCCGTCATCGAGCACCTGGCCCGGCCCCCACGTGACCCCCGGCGAGACCACATTGCGGTTCCGCATCTCCCAGCCCGAGATTCCGACGGCGTCGGCCAACCGATCCATGCAGCCTTCCATAGCGAACTGCGCCTGATTGGCACCAAAACCACGGAATGCTCCACAGACCGAATTATTGGTCCGAGCAGCGACGGCCTCGACGTCGATGTTCGGAACCACATAGGGGCCAGACGCATGGCCGGCCGCTCGTTCGAGCACCTTCATCCCGACCGATGCGTATGGACCGGAGTCGCCGAGCATCCGAACCCGAAGACCGACGAGCTTCCCGTCGGCATCACATCCGGCCTCGTACGCCATGCGGATCGGATGACGCTTCGTGTGCACGAGGAAGCTCTCTTCCCGGGAGAACGTGGTCTTGACCGGGCGCTGCAGGAGCCAGGCCGCCAGCGCGGTCTGCCCCTGGTTCGACATGTCTTCCTTGCCGCCGAACGCTCCGCCGTTCGAGACGAGCTCGGTCACGACGACATCGATCGAGACGTCGAGGATGCGGGCGATGTCGTTGCGATCGTCCCAGATGCCCTGCCCTCCCGAGTAGACCATCAGCCGGCTGAAGTCGACGGGCTGGCCGGCACTCCTGCCGTTGGTGAGCGGAAGCGGTCGACCGGCCGGGATCGGCACAGCCAGCGTCGATTCCGGTTCGACGAAGGCGTGGTCGACGCGCTGAGTCTGGAACGTCTCCCGCACGATGTGGGTTGCCGAAGCGAGAGCCTCGTCGGCCTCTCCCCTGGCGTAGGTGCTCGTCGACAAGACGTTGCCATCGAGCTCCCACACGGCGTTCTCGGCACTGGCAACCGCCTCCGCCGGGTTGGTCATCGGTGTCAGGACGTCGTAGGTGACCTCGATCAGCTGGGCGGCCCGGCGAGCCGTCGGCCGATCGTCAGCCACGACCATGGCCAGAACGTCACCGAGGTAGCTGGTGCGGCCGCCCACGGGAATGAAGATCGGCCAGTCCTTGTGGATCAGTCCGCTCCTCAACTCGCCGGGCACGTCTGCGCCGGTGAACACCCGGACGACGCCGGGAACCGCCTCGGCCGCACTGGTGTCGATCGCAACCACATCTGCTCGTGCGTGATCAGCGAGATGGAACGCACCGTGGAGCATCGGGCCGCTCAGCGATTCGTCTGGAAGCATGTCGTCGATGAAGGGGCGATCGCCGAGGGCAAGATCGGCCGCCTCGTACTTGATGCCCCGTGACCCGATGCCCTTGGGAAGCAGAGCCACGGCGGTCTCGCCGGCGGCAAGTGCCTCGACGGCGTCGAGGATCTTGGTGTAGCCGGTGCAGCGGCAGAGGTGGGCGCCGAGCAGGCGCGATGCCTTGTCCCTGGTCAGCTCGGACCCGGACTTGTCGAGCATGGCCTTCGTTCGCATCACGATGCCGGGTGTGCAGAACCCGCATTGCAGCGCGCCGTGCGCCGCGAACGCATCGGCCATTTTCGTCCTTTCCCCTTCCGGAAGGCCCTCCAAGGTCGTGATCTCGGCGCCCGCGCTTTTCTCCATGCTCGTCTGGCACGCCACCCGCGCCTTGCCGTCGACCAGCACGGTGCAGCAGCCGCACTGACCGGTGGGCGAACAGCCGTCCTTCGGCGAGAACACGTGCGCCTCGTCACGCAGCGCCGCGAGGAGATGCTCGTGTTCGCCGCTGATCGTGACGGATGTGCCGTTGAGAACGAACTCGGTCATGTCTGGCTGACTCCTGGCTCGGGAGGTGGGACGGGTCCGCGACGTTCGGTGATGAGCCCGTAGGCGTCCGGGCGGCGATAGCGCTCGAACTGGAAGAGTGTTTCCTTGTAGTTGTTGCAGAGATCGAGATTGATGTCGGCGATCGCCAGCTCGTCGGCGTTGTGCGAGGTCATTGCGATGATCCGGCCGGTCGGCGCGATGACGCAGCTGTCGGCCAACGAGTCGACGCCTTCCTCCTTGCCCCCCTTCGCCACGCCGACCACGAAGCAGCCGTTCTGATAGGCGCCGGCCTGCATCACCAGATGACTGTGGAACGACTGGAGCGGATCCTGACTCGGGTCCGGCGCGTAGTGGGTCGGCGTGTTGTATCCGATGAGGATGAGCTCGGCTCCCCCGAGAGCGAGGCAGCGGTACGTTTCGGGCCAGCGGCGGTCGTTGCAGATGGCCATGCCGACCACGCCCCCGAAGGCACGCCAGGTCGGGAATTCGTTGCCCGGCTCGAAATACCGGCGCTCGAGGTGCTGAAACTCTCTCCACGGCTCGTGCTCGCGATGGCCGGGCAGATGCACCTTGTGGTACTTCCCCACGATCGACCCGTCCCGCTCGACGAGGATCTGCGTGTTGTACCGATGCCCGTCAGGCGTCAGTTCGGCGTAGCCGAGAGAGAAGCCGATGCCGAGTCGTGCCGCTTCGTCGAAGAGCCGCTTGGTCTCGGGCCCGGGCATCTCGGTCTCGTAGAAGCTGTCGAGATCGAGGTCGTCCTCACCCTCGACGTACCAGCGAGGAAAGAACGAGGTGAGGGCGAGTTCCGGATAGACGACGAGGTCGACTCCGGCGGACGCAGCCTGGTGGAGCATGGCGAGGAGACGATCGACCACGGTCGCCCGGGACTCGTGTCGACCGATCGGGCCCAGTTGGGCGGCACCCACCCGCAGCCATCGGCCCTCCCGCTCGGCGAGAGGTCCATCGGCGGCGGCATCGTAGTCAGGCACGCTCATACGTCTACTCCGTGAAGCGGCAGACCACCCTCGCCGCTCAACAGTTCCTGCACCAGGGCGCCGGCTTCTTCACCTTCGGTCAGCACCGCATCGTCGAGACGCTGATCGACGACGGTGCCGCCCTGATCGAGCAGGAACCCCTGCCCGGCGCGGCCGGCGAACAGGTCGATGTCGGTGTAGAGCCGAGGCTTGATCTGCGCCGGGTCGCCGTCCTCCGGACAGAAGGTCATGCAGTTCCCGCACTCGTTGCAGAGCTCGGTCAGCAGCAGGTACTGGTTGCGGCCCTCGATGTGTTCCTGGGGACTCTTGACCGCGAAGAACGCGTCGTTCGGGCACACGGTGACGCAGAAGTTGCAGGCCACACAGCCGAACATCTCGAGCTCGTGGTCGACCGCTCGTGGCAGCTTCTCGTTGCCTCGGAGGTGATAGGGCTCGATGCCTGCATTGCGGATGTCATCCATGTGTTGGCGTGCCGCCGAGGTGAACCCGGCGGCGACCGCGTTCTGGTGCCGAGCGGCCCGCCAGGAAGGGAGGTCGGTGTGACCGCTCTCTCGTATTTCGGTCGTCAACGATTTGAGCATCGGCATCAGGCGCCCATAGCCGCCGGGCTTCAGCAGGTCAGAGCACACGGTGGCCGGGTTCACACCAGCAGCGATCGAGTCAGCCAGATTGTCCTTGGTGATGCCGGCTGAGAAGCTCACCATGACATCTCCGGCCGAAGACCCGGGCAGATCGAGTTGGCCGGGCAATGCCTGGTCGAGTTCGTTGAGAAGCGTCATGGCGAGCACGTGAAGCGGCGGGCCAGAGAGATACATGGTGTCGTCAGGCATCCACTGTTTGTTGTTGTCGACCACCAGCGTGTTGGTCAGCTTTATCCCGAACTTCCGCCCGCGATCCTTGGCGTATTGGTTCAACTCCTGGATCAGCTCGACACCGCGATCGAATTGGAGATCCGCTTCGAACGCCGCCTCCTTGACCGAGACGTCGGTGTAGCCGAGTTCGTCGTTGACGATCCCCGCGACGACGGGAAACCCGAGCAGGGTCGGGTTCAGCTTGACGATGACGTCGAGCTGATGCTCGTCGATCAAGTGCTTGGTGATCGATTCGATCTCCTCGGGAGGACAGCCGTGGAACGTCGACAGCGTGAGCGTGTCGGCCACGACCGGGTTGAAGTCGTGATCTGCAAAACGACTCCACAATCCGGTCAGTTGCGATCGCATCTGATCGATCTCCGTCGTGGCGTTCTTCATCCCGCGAATGAACGCGCCGACTTTGTCTGACGAGATCCCTGCGAGGTCGTACCCCACGCTCATGTCGAACACGAGCGGGCCAGGTTCCGGCCCGATGAACTCGGCCAGCGGTTCCCACTGCTGCAGCATCTCAAGCAGCATCGACGCTTTCACGTATTCGGTCAGGCTCTGCGGGACCGTGAGTTCCTGGCTCCACTCGATGTTGTAGCCGATGGTCTGCATGTCGATGCACGGACGATTGATCTCGAGGTCATCGAGAATCTGCACGGTCTTGAGCTCGAACAACCGGGAGCCACCCAACCATGCGAGCACGATGTTCTCGGCCAGCTGACTGTGCGGCCCTGCCGCAGGGCCGATCGGCGTGGCGCAGCGCCGACCGAGGAAGTCGAAACCGAGATCGATCTCTGGGTCTGGCTTCCAGATCCGAGCATTCGGGAGGTCGAAGATCTTCTTCCTCGTCGCCCACTCGTGCTCGACGCGTGCCAACAACGTCGCGAGCGGCATCGGTGTCAGCGGAGCAGTCGCTCCGGATGACTCCTCGTGTTCAACGGACACGACGTTCTCCACAGGGGGCCTTCCGACGATTCGACCACGACGAATCCCCGGCGAACATCGAGGCGTCGTTTGTGCGCACCGTAGCTCACGGCTCGCCTTCCCTGCGCTCTCCGATCCGCTCCCCGACAGCGTCGCGACAGACCGAATTCAGGTCCGCTCGACGGCAATCAGCTTCCGGATTCGACCTCGTAGCCTGCGGCGTCGATGGCGGCGATCACGGTTACCAGATTGCCGCCCACCACCGAGACGGTCTTGGCCTCGACGTCGACGGTGGCCGAGCGAACGTCGTCGACAGCTCCGACTGCGGCCTCGATCGAGGATTTGCAGTGGTTGCACGAGATGTCGGGCACCGAAAGCAGGTGGCTCGTGGGGGTGGTGGGGGTCGTGCTTGTCATTGTGGGCGCCTTTCGTGGACGTGTCGTGGGGTTCGTGCCGAATCTGCGGAGTCGGAGGCTGTTGGCGACGACGCTGACCGAGGAGAACGCCATGGCCGCGCCGGCCAGCATCGGGCTCAGGAATCCGGCAGCGGCGAGAGGAATGGCAGCGATGTTGTAGCCGAACGCCCAGACGAGATTCTGAGCGATCGTCCGATAGGTCCGCCGGGACAGTGCGATGGCTGTGACGACACCCTCCAGATCGCCTCGCATGAGCGTGAGGTCGCTCGACTCGATGGCGACATCGGTGCCGGTGCCGATGGCGACACCGAGATCGGCCTGGACGAGCGCTGGCGCATCATTGATGCCGTCACCGACCATCGCAACGATCTCGCCCTCGCTCTGCAGGCGGGCGACCTCGGATTGCTTGTCCTGGGGTAGGACCTCGGCGATCACGCGGTCGATGCCGACCTCTCGGGCGATGGCGTCGGCGGTCCGAGTGTTGTCGCCGGTGATCATCGTGACGGTGAGCCCGAGGTCATGAAGTCGGGCGACGGTCTCGATGGCGTCGTCCTTGATCGTGTCCGACACGGCAAGCACCCCTCGGATGCTGCCTTCCCACCCGACGAAGACTGCGGTACGTCCGAGGGTTTCGAATGCGGCAGCCTCGGCATCGAGGCGATCCGGCAGTGCGAGACCTGCGTCGGCCGCCAACTCGCGCCGGCCGACCCAGACCGTCGTACCGTCGACGTCGGCTCGAATGCCGTGCCCGGTGATCGAGTCGAAGTCGGTGACGGTCGGCAGCACACCGACGGAGTCGACCGCAGCCTTGGCTATGGCCCGACCGATCGGGTGTTCGCTGTCGGCCTCGACCGCACCGGCCCTGGTCAGCAGCTCGTTCTCGGCAGTGTCGCCGTCGACGACGATGTCGGTGAGCGACATCGCCCCCTTCGTGATGGTGCCGGTCTTGTCGAACACCACCGTGGTGATCGTGCCCGTGCGTTCGAGCACATCGACCGACTTGATGAGAATGCCCAGCTGAGCTCCTCGCCCGGTGCCGACCATGATCGCCATCGGTGTGGCGAGTCCGAGTGCGCACGGGCAAGCGATGATCATCACCGCCACGGCGGCAGAGACAGCGTCGCCGATGTCACCGCCGATCACGGCCCATCCGACGAACGTCATGAGGGCAATGGCCAGGACAACGGGAACGAAGATGGCGGAGATGCGATCGGCCAGGCGCTGCGCGCCGGACTTGCCGGTCTGCGCGTCCTCGACCATCTTCACGATCCCAGCCAGCGCCGTGTCGGCGCCGACCTTGGTGGCGCGGATGGTGAGAACTCCGGACGCGTTGATGGTGGCCCCGGCGACGACGTCGCCCGGAACCTTGTCGACCGGAGCCGATTCGCCGGTGAGCATCGACTCGTCGACCGCACTGGCCCCCTCGACCACCTCGCCGTCGACGGGCACCTTCTCCCCTGGCCGGATCTTCACCACATCGCCGACCACGACCGACTCGACTGGCACCATCACTTCGACGCCATCGCGGATCAACCGCGCTTCTTTCGCGCCGAGCTCGGCCAGCGCCCGCAGCGCCCGACTGGCCCGACCCTTGGCCCGAGCCTCCAGATATCGACCCAAGCTGATGAAGAAGACAATGACCACCGAGGCCTCGAAGTAGAGGTCCATACCGCCGGTCAGCAATTGTTGGACGCTGAAGGCGAAGGCCGAGAGGGTTCCCAGGGACACGAGCGTGTCCATGTTTGCGCCGAGGTGCCTGGCCCGACGGGCGGCGCCTTCCAGGAAGGGAAAGCCAACGACGAATTGCACAGGAGCGGCCAGGGCGAACTGCAACCATCGGAGCCAGGAGTTCTCCATGGCAACGTCGTGGAAGAACATCGTCGAAACCATGAAGGCGGCGATCGGCGCCGCCAACAGGGTGCGACGCCGCCACGCCACGAGATGTTCAATATCGGCGGCGTCGGCTTGCTCTGCTCGTTCTGCTGCGGTCGGACCACTCGAGACCGGAGCGGACTGCTCGTCATCGATCCCGTCCGGGACGACCAGGGCGTCGGCACTCAGTGTGTAGCCGGCGTTGTCGACCGCCGAGACCAGGCTCGTGACATCGACCCCCGCCTCGGCTTGGACGTGGGCTCGACCGGTGGCGTAGTTGACTTCGGCGTTGAGCACCCCCGGTTGCTTCGACAGCGTGCGTTGGACGCGAACCGCGCAAGATCCGCAGGTCATACCGCCGACCGATGCATCGATCTCGATCGGTCCGGTGGACGTTGGTCCGGTGGATGTGGTTTCAGTGGACGTGATGCCGGGCACGGGGCCTCCTTTGTACAACAGCCTCCATTCTAGACCTTCCAGTGTGCTGGAAGGTCAAGCGCGATCAGCTACGCTTTTCACAATCACCTGGCAGCGATTGGAATCGGTGCATGTCGAAGGGTCGAGTCCGCCCGCCCGTTTCGACAAGGCAGCCAACTCGCGTCGCTGGCGTTTCATTGCCTCGATCTGGGCGTCAAGCCCGTCCAGATGGCGGAGCAGCAACGCCCGGGTGTGCTCGCAGCTCTGACCCCCCGCGTCCTTTATGTCCAGAACCGAAGCAATCTCGGCCAGGGTGAGCCCACTCGCTTGGGCCTGTTTCACGAACTCCAGACGATCGACGGCATCGGCGCCATAGACCCGGTACCCCGAGGCCGTGCGCTCGGGTGCAGCGAGCAGCCCTACCGATTCGTAGTACCGAATGGTCTTCGTGGTGAGGCCGACGGCGTCGCCGAGTTCCCCGATTCTCATGAGGGAAGGCTACTCACTCCCGGCCTGCTCCGAGGCCGGGATGGCCGCTCGAGCCGTCCGTTTCGCGAAGTAGTAGACGCGTTTCAGGTTCGCCACCAGATCGGTCTCGAATCGATAGAGCGCGACTCGGTCGGCGTCATTGGAGCTCAAGCGGTTGACGTAGTGCCCGGCGATCTCGTCCGCCTTGGCGTTGATGTCGCGCTTCATGCGCGAAACTCTCTTCGCATCCATCGGATCTGCTTCGCTCAGTGCAACCACCGACAAATCGAAGGCTCGACTCACCATGGCGTGGAACTCCTCGATGAGCACCCGAGTCTCGGCGCTCACGGTGTAGCCGTTGGCGAGCCGATCTCTGCCGAGCGAGATGAGGTTCGTCTCGATCACGTCACCGATCGCTTCGAGGTTGTTGGTCGCCTCCATGAGATCCATGAGTTCGTCCGTCGAACTGGCGCTGAGCGAACGCTCACTCACACGACCCAGGTACGTGATGATCTGGCCGTGCAGCGCGTCGACCTCGTCGTCGAGTTCCTCGACAGCATTGAGCGCTTCCGCCGGCCCGTCGAGCATCGCCGGGAGCACCTCGGTGAGCATCTGCCTGACCCGCTTCGCCATCCGCATCAGCTCGAGGCGGGCACGGCCGAGAGCGAGGGTCGGCGTGCGAAGAAGGGCGTCGTCGAGATGCTTGAGTCGGATCGGTTCCTCACCCGGTCGGTCGGGAACGATTCGCACGACCAGCCGCTCGAGCTGGGGAACGAACGCAAGGAAGACCAGCGAATTCGTGACGTTGAAAATGGTGTGGGCGTTCGCGACCTGCCGGGCCAGCGGGCCGCCGATGGACTCCACCGTCCCAGCCAACCTTCCGACGAACGGGAGCCAGGCCAGAGCGCCGACGAGGTTGAAGAGCGTGTGCACCACGGCAGCCCGCTGGGCGTTGCGCGACCTGCCGATCGCCGCCAGCTGGGCCGTGACCGAGGTACCGACATTCGCACCGAGTACCAAAGCAATGGCGGCGTCGGCCGACACAAGGCCCTCGCTGGCCAACACGATCACGATGCCGGTCGTCGCCGACGACGACTGCACCACCGCCGTGAATGCCAATCCGACCAGGAGCGCCAAGATCGGGTTCTTCATCGCTGCCATGGCATCGATGAACGGCTCGTAGCTGCGAAGCGGCTCCATGGCCTCGCCCATCACCGCCATCCCGAAAAAGATCAGGCCGAGGCCCATCATCAGGTTTCCCTGGGTGGTCCGCTTTTCGGTCTTGCTCAGGAATGCGACGGCATACCCGACGCCCACGATCATCAGCGCGTAGCGGTCGACGGAGAAAGCAACGATCTGCGCCGTGATCGTCGTGCCGACGTTCGCCCCGAGGATCACGCCGATCCCCTGCGTCAGGTTCATGACGCCGGACGAGATGAACCCGACGACGAGGACCGTCGTGACCGAGGACGACTGAATGATTGCGGTGACGCCGGCGCCGGACAGCGCACCGGCGAAGCGATTCTTGGTCATCCGTTCGAGGACGTGACGCACCCGGTTGCCGGCCGCCACCCGGAGCGCCTCGGTCATCCGATCCATGCCGAACAGGAACAACGCCAGCCCGCCGAACAGCGCCGTGATCACGATGAACCAGTCGATCGAATCTTTCGGCTCCACCTCCGCCGCCACGACAAGGACATTCATGGCGAAAGAAGACATCACGTCACTATCGCCGCCCGGGCTCCTGTTGGCGAGCCGAACCGGGACGAAAGTTCCTCATGAGCTTCGAGACCGGACCCGACTCAGTCGGTCGACTCGAGACTGACTCCCGTGATCGACCAGTTGCCGTTGGCATCGGTCTCCATCCGGAGCTGGAACGCCTGGAACCAGTCGGTGAACACGTAGCAACCGCCTGGTTGAGCGCAGTCATCATCACCGGCGCTCATGTTCACTCCCTGTTCCATCATCGAGGCGAGCATGTCGAGGAGATCGCCACCGGGATCGGCAGCGGCCAGGAGTTCGTCAACCCGTGCGGTGTCACCTGCGGTTGCGGCGGCGATGAAGTCTGCCCTCAACTCTTCGGCGGACGACCCCGATGCGACCGAGGTATCGGGCTCGGTGATCGTGGTCTCCGGGGCATTCACGGCGATTTCTGCGTCAGGTGTGGAACCGCAGGCGGTGGCGACGATGGCGGTGGCGACCGCCACGGCAAGGAGTTGGTTTCGCATGATTTTGGTTTCCTGTCTCGAAGGGTGTTGGTTTTGCAGGTGAGTCGAGATTTTCAGCTCAGAAGTTCCCGGAATTTCCGGAATTTCTCGCCCGATTCAGGGCGCCACCTCGAAGTCATGCCTGAGAACCGATGGTTCGTCTCCCTGTTGTTCCACCAAGAGCGTCACATGGCCCGGTCCAGCGGTGGCCGGCACCAACTCGAGGGAGGCGACGCCCGGGTACTCGCCACCGTTGGGTCCGTACACCGTCCATGACATTCCCGCGGTGCCTTCCACTGCGACGACTGCGGTGTCACCCACGCGGATCCTCGTGGGAAGTCGCATCGTGACGTCTCCCGAGTCGAGGCTCACGACGCATGAAGTGAAGCCGTCATCATCAGCGCTACAGGGAGACCCATCGGCCATCACCATCCAGCCGACCACGGAGGCAGCAACGACGGCCACCGCCGCCGGCACCCACCTCGTCCAACCCCACCGCGCCTGGGGCGACGCAGCGGCCAGAGTCTCAGATGTGAGCGCCATGACGTCCGACGATGCCAGAAGCGCTGATCGGAACGCGAGACGCCAGCTCTGGGCATCGGCATGGCGTTCTTTCGGCTCCAGCGCCAAACCGATACGCACTTCGGCGATGACCTCCGGACCGAAGCCCGACTCCCGGATCAGCGCTTCCACATCATCGGGGTCCATCAGCCCCGGCGCCCGCCCCGAGATGAGCCACACGAGTACGGCGGTCGCGGCGTACAGATCGGCCTTGGGCGACACCATCGAGACGCCGAGGCGCTGTTCGGGGGCGTTGAACCCGATGGTTCCGCCACCGACGGTCAGCCCTGAGTGCATGGCGAGGTCCTTGGCGTGCCCGAGGTCGGCCACCACCAGTCGTTCGGTCGCGGCAACGAACGAGGCCGACGTGTCGTGTGGAGTTGTCACCCGCCGGATGAGGACATTCGACGGCGTCAGGTCGCGGTGGACCACGTCTTCAGCGTGGATTGCCGACAGGGCCTCACCGAGAACATCGGCGACCGCGGCGACATCCGCCGCCGACACGACGTGGCCTTCGCTACGCCACGCCTCGACGCGCCGGCCGAGGTCGCCACCTTCTGCCAGGTCCAACACGAAGTAGGGCTGGTGGGAGTCGGTTTCTCCCACATCGGTGACTCTGACGACGGCGTCGCTTCTGATCCGCCGCAGCGCGTGAGCCTCCCCAAGGAACCGTGCCCGGATCTCCGGATTGCGGCTGTGGTTCTCGGCCAACACCTTGACCGCGACCGTGTCGCCGAACCGGGTATCGGTCGCTCCGTAGACAGTGGCGAATCCGCCCGTGCCGATCACACCATCAATGCGATACACGCCCCAGGTGCTTCCGATCGGGTCACTCATACAAACCCCCGACCTGCCCGGCGAGCATTGCTCGACCACGCGCGATTCGGGACTTGACGGTGTTGAGGTTGAGGTCGAGTCGATTCGCAATCTCGTCGTAGCTGCACCCGTCGATGTCGCGAAGGCGAACCGGTTCCCCGAACGTGGTCGGCAGCCTCTCCAGAGCGGCCTGAACGACCGAGCGGGTCGCAATCATCGAACTGAGGCGGGCCGACACAGACGCCGGCTCGTCATCGCCAACGGCCTCGGTGTTCCGTTGCCGGCGAAGGAAGTCGACCGCGGTGTTCGAGGCCACCCTGAACAACCACGTGGAGAACCTGGCCCGACCGTCGAACCCAGAGATCGCTGTCGTCAGCTTCATCAGAACGTCTTGGTTGACATCCTCGGCGTCGTGGGGATTTGCAATGAGACGCCGGATGGCCGGCA
Source organism: uncultured Acidimicrobiia bacterium (assembly GCA_965530755.1). Lineage (GTDB taxonomy): Bacteria > Actinomycetota > Acidimicrobiia > Acidimicrobiales > SZUA-35 > SZUA-35. The sequence goes on from CBESNA010000007.1 coordinate 41,059, forward strand.
TGGCCAAGCTGCGGCTCTGCACGACGTTCAGGAGCAGGCCAACCGCCGAGTCCGACCCGGATGCCGCTGCCACGGCGACGGTGTCGACGAGCCCCGCCAATGCGTCCCGATCTGACGCTGTCTCGATGAGATGGGCAACCCGGGCGACGGTGCCGGCATCCTCAGCAACGAGGCCGTCGCACATGCTCTCGTCGACGACCACCGCTCTCTTCTGTTCATCTGCGCCCACGGGCACCGCCTCGAGCCGAGACGGATGCTGTCCGAGCCGGAGCGAGCAGTTCTCCCGTCAATGCGAGCACGCAGTGTAGGACGGCGGTCAGAAGCTCCGCATCACACGATTCGAGGCTCAGGTGGATCGTCCGGCACGGGGGGCTCACTCGGAGGGGGAATCGGCTGCTCGCCTGGGACCGGGATACCTGCGAAGTCAGTCGTGAGAACCTTAGAGCGGAGGGCTGACCGGCGACACGAAACCCGGTGGCTTGACTGCGATCACCGAGCAACGGACCTGGTCGAGCACGGATTCGGCGGTGTTGCCCATGATCAATCCGCTGACTCCGGATCGTGCGACGGTTCCCAAGACGAGGACGTTGATCCGGTGCTTCTCGGCAACCCCCCGAATGACATCAGCTGCGGGGCCCTTCTCGAGGTGGATGTGCCATGAACTCGTGTCTCGACCGGTCGCTGCAATCACAACCTCGAGCGATGTCTCATGGCTCGCACGCTCATCCTCCAGGAGGTCGTCAACCTCGTCCGCTGGAACCTGCAGGAAACCAGGCGAACGCAGCGTGGATTCGCCGTACAGCTCCCAGGAGTGCACCACATGCAGTTCGCCACCGAACGTTTCCACCATCGACGCTGCGACGTCGAGGATCATCCGATTCAGCTCGGCTTCGACAGGATCGGGATTGACCGCTGCGAGGACCCGCTGGGTGCGGGCCCGAGTCGGGCGAATCACCCAGACCGGGGACGGACACTTCCGGAGTAGTCGCTTGATGGTCGCGTGATCCTCTGCGTCGTCATCAGTCGTGACGACCACGAGATCGTGATCGTCGCGGAGGACACGCTCGATGATGCTGAGAGCCGGGCTCCCCTTGCCGATGTCGGTGCGAACGGGGACGTTCGTTTCTGTCGGCACACACCGGGCCAGGACTGCGGCCATGGCATCGTGCTCGGCCCGCTCGACGGCCTTGAGGTGTTCGGCTCGATGCAGGCCTCGTTGGAAGAGCGTCGGCTCGGGGATCACTCCGTACATCGTGAGCGACGCACCATGCCGACTGGCCAGTTCCTCGACACGACGAACGGCCACCGGGTTGCCTGTCATCGTGAGTGGACTGAAGAGAATGTTGCTGAATCGAAGCACGGTGATTCCTCTCGATGAGATGACGCTAACTGCGGCGGCGTTCACGGACTAGAGGCGATGGACCCTGCGTCAGAACCGTGAAGGACACTAGGTTCAGCTCGTGGCCACACATCGACGTCGAAGACTGATTCAGCCAGTCATTCTTTCCATTGCCTCCTTGGCGCTCGTGACGAGTGCGTGCGGCTCGGACGAGCCGGCCGCGACCAGCACGACGGCGGCGCCGACAACGGAGCCCACGAGTGAGACGACCGCAGACGGGTCGACCACCACGATCGAGGCCACGACCTCGACCACGACCGAAGCGACCACCACCACGACTGAGCTCGCAGGCGAACCATTCGATGGTTTCATCTTCGAGGGCGACGAACTCGGAGTCGTTGGTGTCGACGCTGACGACCAGCTGAACGTCCGTGCCGCGCCCGGCACCGGCGCCGACATCAGCGCAACGCTCGATCCCACCGCCATGGGAATCGAGGCGACCGGCGATGAGTGGCTGCTGCCCGGATCCATCTGGTACGAGGTGCGGGTCGACGAGGCCGTCGGCTGGGTCAACTCCAGGTTCGTCGCTTTCATCGGCGGCACTGACGACTTCACGGCCGGCTACATCGACGCCCACGGGCGGACGGGAGCCGAGACCATGAACGATCTCGGCCAGATAGTTGCCGAGAATCTCGCATCGGAGGATCCGCCGTCACGAATCACTCGATCGGTTGCCGCCAGCGTCGGGGACCTCGGTGAGGTCACCTACGACGTCGTCGGTCTCGGCGACGACGCCACGGCCGGGTTCAGGCTTCACATCTTCGCCACCGAGGACGAGAGCGGTGATGGCTTCACCCTCCGGACCATCGAGGGCACGTTCTTCTGCGCCCGGGGCGTCAGCGACGAGAACTGCCTCTGATCCTGCGTTCGATTCACGAGCGATTCGGAGCACACTCACAGCCGATTCACAGAATCCCAGGCGATGATCGAACCGTGACTTCTCAGCAATCCCGCTATCTCCGAGCGGTGCATCGCTCGCAATCCGGCGTGTCGCCGGCGGCGCGCCTGACCAGGACCGCTGTTGTCGCCGCCATGTTGGTGCTTCCCGCAGCCTGCGGAACCGGCGATCAGGCGGCGTTCGACGCCGGGTCGACAACGTCGGTGTCAGCGAGCGACACCACGCAGACGACATCGACCACCCTGGACAGCACGGCGGCGGACACAGCGCCGCGAGCCCTGTTCCCCGCCGGCGCCGAGTTGATCGTGTCATTCACCTACGAACCATCGTCGGCGCAGAGCGAACGACCCTACGTCGCGGTGTGGGTCGAGGACTCAGACGGGAACCTGGTCGACACGATCTCCCTCTGGTTCGACCAAGGCAACAAAGGCACCAAATGGCTGAGCGATCTCAGCCAGTGGTACCAGGTGTCCGGAGGCGACGACACGACGATGTCTGGGGCAACGAAGGTCGCCGGCGAGTACACGGTGACCTGGGATGGCACCGACGCCGACGGGAACTCTGTGGCTGCCGGCGACTACGTGCTGAACATCGAGTCGGCTAGAGAAGACGGGCCGACCAGCTTCACGTCCAGTGCCATCACCGTCGACGACCAGGGCTTCACCATCGACTTCGAGAGCGACGGCGAACTGAGTGGCGTCAACGCGGCTCTCGCCGTCTGAAGGACTCCCACATGACGACCCCGACAACCGACGTATTGGTCTCGCACGAACGTTCCGAACCCACGACACCGAGCCCGAACGGCGCGCCCGACCACGGCGCAATGAAGCGGGCGACCCATCGGTGGGCACGATGGCTGCACGTCTACACCTCGATGGTTGCGCTGCTCATCGTGCTGTTCTTCGGGATCACCGGCATCACGCTCAACCACCCGGATTGGACCTTCGGCGATGCGACGAGTCGCACGACCACGAGCGGCACGCTCGCCGTCGACCCAACCCTCGACGATGGCAGCATCGATTGGCTGTCGATCGCGGAAGAGGTCAGGGCCGACTACGACATCAAGGGCAGCGTGGCCGACTTCGGAGCCACCGACACCGAGGGATCGATCACGTTCGTCAACCCCGGATATGCAGCTGACGTCTTCTTCGACACGACCGACTCGAGCGTCGACGTCACCGTGGAGCAGCAGGGTTTCGTCGCTGTCATGAACGATCTCCACAAAGGACGCGACAGCGGAACTGCATGGAGTTGGGTCATCGACGTTTCGGCCGGCTTCCTCGTCGCCATTTCGGTGACCGGCCTGACGATGCAGTTCTTCCTCCGTAAACGACGACGCTCGGCTCTCACGTCGGCCGTCATCGGCACGGTGATCTCGATCATTCTGATCTGGATCACGATCAGCTGATCACCAGGCTCGCCCAGCCCATCGTCGGCCATTGGCGCCGGTCCCGATCCACCACGAGTCCGCAGACACCATCGAGCCCATCGAGGTACTCGACGGCTCGATCGGGGTCCATCACACCGGCCACGGTCGCCAACACGTCGGCCGTCATGGCATCGCCGGCGACCACCGTGATCGACGCCACGGCATCGACGGGTCGGCCGGTGTGCGGGTCGATCACGTGGCCGAGCCACTGCTCGCCGATCTGGAACCCGCGGCGGGCGTCTCCACTGGTCGCAACTGCAGAGCCGGCGATCTCGATGACCGTCAGTGCCGGCTCGTTGTCGTAGGGCCGATGCGGATTCTCGATCCCGACCTGCATCGTTCCGCTGCCGCGGTGAGCGAGATCGCCGCCGGCGTTCACACACACCGACAGCGCGCCAGCCCGTTCCCCAGCAACCAGCGCCCGATCGACGATGTACCCCTTGGCGATCGCGTTGAGGCTCAGCATCGAACAGTCGCCGGTCGGAACCGGGGAGCCATCGACCATCGCGAAACGAGGCGGGCGAACGGCCGCGGCGACAGCCGCGACCTCCGATGGGTCCGGCATCCTGCCGTTGATCTCGGCTCTGCGCCAGAGAGCGCCGAGCTCACCGACCATCGGGTTGAAACCTCCGTCTGAGCGGACCTGCCATTCGAGGGTCTGCCCCATCACCTTGCTGAACTCGGAGCACACCACGACGTCCTCACCTCGGCGCCAGCGACACAACTCGCTCGACTCGTCGAACGCGCTGAGCACGTGTTCCAACCGGACCATCTCGGCGATGACGGCGGCATCGACCAGTGCTGCTACCTCCTCATCAGCAGCTCCGATCCGCACATCGATGGCGGTACCGAGCACACCTTGGTGCTCGAAACGATGCAAACCGTCGTGTCGCAGGTCGGGCGTGCTTCGTGGTTCGAACATCACGACGAGTGTTCCAGCGAATTCACGGTTTCGATGCGTGGATCGGGGAGCCCGGTTCTGCGTCGCGTTTGCCTCGGAATCCGTGAACAACGCGACGCAGAACGGCGCTCGTCACCGACCGAGCGACTCGATGAACGCCAACAATGCGTCGGCGAAGACCACCGGCTGGTCCTGGTATGCAGCGTGACCGGCGTCAGCGATGATCAACACGTCCGAGGTCGTGAATCCCTCCGCCAGTCGCTCGGCGGACGCCTGCGGATCGCCGCCATCGCCATCACCCCACACCAGCAGCGCTGGGACATCGACCGGCGGTCCCCCGTCTGCGAACGAGGGTGCGCCGCTCGGCGCCACCGGCACGTACCCCGCCAGGTCGGCGAAGAAAGGATCCCTGAGGGCGGGCAGGCTGAAGATGCCGGACATCGACGGCGAGACGACCACCGTCGACGCTGGGTCGAGGTCGAGGGCACCGAACAAGGCGGCCAGGAACTCGGCCTCGTCCAGGTCGACGCTGTCGGATGCTCCGAAGCCGGGCAAGTCGACGGCGATTGCCCGGTGGCCGGCGTCGGCCGAGACGAACAAGATGTCGTTGGCGACCCAAGTCTGCGATGAATAGGCCGCACCGTGGAGGAAGAGCACGGTGGCGCGTTCGGCGGCCGCGCCATCGGGCGGCTGGATGTCGACCACCGTGATCTCGCCGCCGCCGACTTGGACTCTCCGATCGGCGGGCTGGAGGGTCGGCAGCTCGGCGTCGACACTCGCCACCGGCTGTTCAGTCTGTTCCAACGGTTCCGAGGGGGCAGCGTCACCGTCGCCACCGCAGGCGGCTGTCAGCATCGCAAGGGCCGCAACGGCAACAAGCAGAACGACGATCGGCGGGCGATACGTGCTGACCATGGGCTGAGGCTAGACCGGACGGAACCAGGTCAAGGATGCTCGCCGGACCTCGCAGTCTCGAGCGCATCGTCGTCGACCGGGCCGAGAGCGAAGAATCCGGCAACACCGGCAAAGAGCGCGGCTCCGACAACCATTGACGTACCTGTCGTGGTGGCAGCGAAGATTGCGGCGAACACCAGCGGCCCGATGGCCTGACCGAGCCTGACCGAGGCCACCCATGCCGCCATGACCGAGGCCCGCTGCGAATCGGGTGTTGCCGAGGTGGCGACGTCCTGCAAGGCAGGAATCATCAGCCCCTCTCCGAGCCCGTAGAAGACCGACGCCAGAAGCACCATGATGAGCGCAGGAGCGAGGCCGATCGTCAGAGCCGCAACCGAGATCAATCCGCCGCTGACAACGAGCACCGTTCGCAGCGAGACCACCTCCCTCACCTTGGCCAGGTTGAAGGCGGCCAGAGTCGACCCGATGGCCGGCGATGACAAGACCAGTCCGCGATCGCGAGCACCAAGTCCGAACTCCTGCTCGAGGTGAAGTGGAAGTGCGGTGAGGAACACACCGAAGATCACGACGAAGAGGAAGAACCCGGCCACGACCACGGCCAGAATGATCGGCGTTCTGATCACCTCGGCCGCTCCTCGCAGCTGATCACCGAGTGTTCGGGCCTGAGCCGGGCGGCTGGCGGGCAGGACTCTCGCTCCGATGATGGCGACCGGGATGCTCACCGATGCCAACCCAAGCGACCAGCGCCAACCGGCCACGTCGGTGATTATCCCCGAGAGCGACGGGATCAGGGCCAGACAGAGCGTCAGTACGGCGCTGTTGCGGCCGATGAGCTTCGTCCGCTCGATCCCGCTCCAGTGATCGCCGATGAGCACGATGCCCAGGTTGATGAGGCCCGCTCCCCCGATGCCTTGCACGAATCGGGCGGCCAACAGCAGGTTGAACGTCGGGGCGAGCGAGGCGGCCAATCCGGCGACCCCGAACCACACGAGGCACGGGAGCAGCACCTTCCGGCGGCCGAGGCGGTCGGCCAGGACGCCGATCACGGGAGCGATGATCACCCCGGGAAGCGGTCCGGACGCGACGAGGATTCCCGCCTTCCCGTCCGGCTGGCCGAACTCGGCCAGGACATTCGGGATCGCAGGCGTGAGCAGCGTGTTGGCCAGGATTCCCGAGACCGTCACGGCGAAGATGAACCACAACGGTGGCCGAGCGTTGGTCATTGCCAAACCACGCTAGGGCTCGTCCCGGCGGGGCAGCGAGTTGATCCTGGCAGACTCGCTCGATGCTGACTCCCGGACAACCGGCACCCACATTCACGCTTCCTGATCAGAACGACCGGCTGGTCGACCTCGCCGACCTGGCCGGAGGCTGGGTGCTGCTCTGGTGGTATCCAAAGGCAGCAACACCCGGTTGAACGGTCGAAGGACAGGCTCTGCGTGACAGAGCCCAACGATTCGACGAACTCGGCGTCACGATTCTCGGAGCGTCATTCGACACAACGGCCGAGAATCGTGCCTTCGCCGAGGCGCAGGGCTTTCCGTTCCGCCTGTTGAGCGACCTCGACCACCAGACGGCGGTGGCCTACGGGGTCGCCCGCGACACGGACGACAAGTTCGCCCAGTTCCCTCGCCGCTACAGCTTCCTCATCGACCCTGCCGGCCTCATCTGTCGCTCGTACGACGTCACCGACGTGGCTGACCACGCCGACATGGTGATCGCCGACGTCGAGCGAGCAGGAGAAAGATCATGACCTCCGCTCCCTACATCGCCACGTCAGAGCGCGTCCCCGCGGATCCGAGCAACGATGCCAAGGAGCTCCAGGCTCGGGTCTCGACTGTCACTCGGGGAGCGGCCCGGGCTGCCGTTCTCGGTGTGAACGACGGTCTGGTCACCAACGTCTGCTTGATCCTGACCGTCGCCGGTGCGAGCTCGACCGTAGGAGATGTCCGCCTCGCCGGTCTGGCGAGTCTGATCGCCGGTGCCTTCTCCATGGCCGCCGGCGAATGGATCTCCGTTCGCAGTCAGGTCGAGCTGTTCGACGGGATCGTCGGAGAGCTGAACCTGCTTGCTCGACGGAACCCACGTCTACTCCTCGACGAGCTGACCTCTAAACTCGAGGACTCCGGGCTGGCCACCGACACGGCCCAACGGGTCGCGACCGAACTCCCGCTCGAGGGCGATCGCTTCATCGACTTCACGGCCCGGACCGTGTTCGGATTCGATCCAGGCGAAGTGGGATCACCGATCGTGGCAGCCCTGTCATCGTTCTTCCTGTTCACCGCAGGAGCAATCGTTCCCCTCGCCCCGTGGTTCATCACAAGCGGCACGAGGGCAATCATCATCTCGGTCGCGGCGACGGCGATCGCCAGCCTCATCGTGGGCGGGTGGGTCAGTCGATCATCCGGACGTCCGGCTTCGCATGGCGCGTTGCGTCAGCTGGCGATCGTCCTTGCCGCTTCCGTCGTGACCTACGGAATCGGTTCACTGTTCGGCACGGCGATCGCCTGAGGGCCCGCTCATCGGGACCGCCTCGCGGTAGCCACCTCGTGGCGACGTTGACAAGCCAGCCCCACCCGGTCACGGTGAGCGGATGGACATCGAGTTCTCCCCTCCTGGGCCTGGTCACTGGGCGCTCGACCGTTCGCACTACCCGGGCGGAACCACGCCGATCAGCCAATGGCTGATATCCGAGTCGATGTCCGCCGGAATGGAGCGCGTGTTCGCAGAGATCGGCGCGCCGGTGAAGGCGGTCGACGCCCGTTTCGTCAATGGCTTCATGTACACCCGGGTACGACCGTTGATCGGCGCCGACAAACCGGCGAAACGACTGCCGCCGACGCTCATTCTCAAGATCGCAACGCGTTTGCATCCGGAGTTCCGGCGTCGGGCCAAGCAGGCCACGATCACACTCAATGACCGACCCCACCTCGCCGTTGCCAAGCGGTGGGACGCCGAGATCCGACCCCGGCTCACAGCGGAGAATCGTGGGTTCCAGCATGTGGAACTGACCACGCTCGACGATCCCCAGTTGCAGCAGCACATCACCGAACTCTTGGCCCACCTCCGCCAGAACTACGAGCTGCACTTCTGGCTCCACGGCCACGACATCGGTCCCATCGCCCGCCTTCTCTACGAGTGCATCGGGTGGGGCATCGAGCCGGACACGGCGATCCACGCCCTCGCCGGCGCCTCGCCCTCGACGTCACGTCCCGCTGAGGCGCTTCGCCGGATCAAGACCATCGTGGAAGCCTCATCGAGCGAACCAAGAACACTCGACGATGTTCGGGCCGTCTCGAACGAGGCGGCCGGACTCCTCGACGCGTATCTCGAGGACCACGGCGAAGTGCTCGCGACCGGCTACGACATCACGGCACTCCGCCTGGTCGAGATGCCAGGTGTCATCCTGAGCAGTATCCGGTCGGCCAGCGAGACCGAGGAGATAGATCACGAGGCCATCGCTGCCGACCTCCGCGCATCGGTGCCCGCCGACCAACGCCCGATGTTCGATCAAGTTCTCGGGGACGCCAGAGCCGTGATGGACATGCGGGACGACAACGGACCGCTGACCGTCGAATGGCCCCTTGGCCTCCTGCGACGCGCAATGCTCGAGGCGGGAACCCGCCTCGCCGATCGTCACCTCGTGACAGACCTCGACCACGTGTTCGAAGTGACCCACGAGGAAGCGAGATCGCTGCTCGTGGGTGGTCTCCCTGCAGCATCGGAGTTGGCTGAACGCGCTGAACTCCGCACCCGACGTGCGGCGCTCACTCCGCCGGCTTCGCTTGGACCCGTCGAGCCCGAGCCCCCGCTCGATGTCCTTCCCGATCCGCTGCCGAAACTGGTCGCCATGGTGCAACTGTCGATGACTCATCTCGGCATGGACGGCGCGATCGACGATTCGCTCGACGGAGTTGGCATCGGCACGGAGATCTACACGGGCCGAGCCCGCACCGCCGCATCGGCTGAGGAGGCGATCGAACGAATGGAGCCAGGCGACGTGTTGGTCGTTCGCGCAACATCTCCGGCGTTCAATGCCGTCCTGATGATCGCCGGTGCCATCGTGACAGCCGACGGCGGCGCAATGTCTCACGCCGCCGTACTGGCACGCGAGTTGGGTGTGCCGGCAATCGTTGGTGCCGGCGGAGCGCTCAGCATCGTCGACGGCAGCACCGTCGAAGTCGACCCGACCGCAGGAACGGTGCGAGTGATCGGCTGACGACCGAGCCGCTCAGTCGGCGGGCGACTCGCTCCGTAGCCGGTAGCGGACGTCGACCGAGGTCGTGGAGTTCACGAGGTTGACCTTCTTGATCTTGAGCCGGAGAACATCTGCACCGAGCAGCGACTCGAGCCGCTCGGTGAGTGCCGCTTCGTCTGTGTAAGCCGCGTCGAGCGTGACGTTCTGGTGACGGTGCCCGACGAACAGGCGCGGGTGATCACCAACGAAGAGGGCGACCAGAATCGACGCCATCAGCACCGGGGCGAGCCAGGCAGGCTCGACGTCGAATCCAGCGAGCAGACCCAACGACAACGACGAGAAGTAGTAGGCAACCTCTTCCTGGTCGAGCTCCGAGCTACGCAGTCGGATGATCGACAGGACACCGAACAGGCCGAGACCGAACCCGGCGCTGACGCTCGCCGACGAGAGTGCGGTGGCCACGGCGAGTACGCCGATGTTGAGGCTGAGGATTGCGACGACGATGTCCTTGCGTCGGTAGCGAGGAAAGTAGAGCGCGAAGACGAGCACGCCGAGCGCCACGAGGTCGGCGGCGATGAGCGAGGCTGTCGGCATTCGAAGCTCCTGGGTTCGTGCGAACGAGGACTCCGGCACCCGGGCCTCGGAACCACGTGTGTGTCACGTCGGCACTGGAGCCCCGGGTCTTAGACACACGACTCCGAGGTCATCGATCTGCCACTCGATTGGGGACGAGGCGAATCGTCGAGTTGGCCTTCGCCAGGACAACTCCATCGCCATCGAGCAGTCGCCCCTCGGCGAAGACCGTCTGCTTCCCGGCCCGCTCGATCCAACCCTCGGCAATGACCAAGCCGGGAGTGGCCGGCCGGAAGAAGCTCACCTTCACCTCGAGCGTGGCGATCCAGAAGTCGGTGGTGTAGCGAGCAATGCACGCATGTGCCATCGCAGCGTCGATCCAACCCGTCACGAAGCCGCCTTGAGCCACGCCGCCGGAGTGGCACATCTCCGGCGAGCAGGTGAACTCCATTACGGCCCGACCGAGGTCGCCATCGGATTCGATGACCCGCCCGTCGCCGAGTGTGGCGAGCACGTCGCCGCCGGCATCGAGATTGCTCTCATCATTCGCATTCACGTGTTGACCACCGTCTCCTTCGACCGGACCAGCGTGGCCCGAGATCATCAGGCCGACCATCTTCCGACATCGGCGCGACCGATCCAAGTCGAGGAGTTCGGCGGGGTCACGACACGGCTGCTGCGCTGGCCTCGGATCGGGTCTTCAGGGCGGCATTCATGGCTTCGAATCCATCGAGGGTTCGGGTGTCGAGCGACGAGCGCATCAAACGCACGAGCGCACCCTGGAAGTGTTCGGTGTGCACGACACGGGTGCCCCCTGACGGCATCGCGATCAGATCGAATCGATGACGGCCATCGAACAGGCCAGGAAGACCGAGCCGGCCCAGCCACTCGAGACTGCGAGCCGGCTCCGCCTCGGTGACAACGGGCGTGAACGTCATGGCCCTGCCACCGGGTGGCTGGAGCCGGTTGGTGAGCTTGGCACCGACAGCAATGTCGCCGCTGGCCTCGACGATGAACGGGTTCCAGCGGGGGTAGGCCTCCAGATCGGTGAGGACCTCCCACACCGTTCGAGGCGAGGCACTGATCTCCACCTCGGTGTGCAGTTCGTGACGCATGATTCCTCCTATCGCAACACATGTTGCGTTTCTACGATCTGGGTAGTGTCCTCGACCCGATGCCCAAACGCAACTCTTTTTGCGATAAGGTGCGAACTGTCATGAGTGAACCGAGGCCCCGCGTGGGCGACCAACGACCTGGAGGCCGAGCGGAGCGAGTCCGAAGCGCGGTGCTTCGAGCAGCGGGCGAACTGTTGACCGAGGTCGGCTACGACAGCATGACGGTCGAAGCAATCGCCGATCGCGCCGGAGTTCACAAGACGACCGTGTACCGACGCTGGCCGAGCAAGGCAGAACTCACCGCTGACGCTGCCGCCCTGCACAGCGCCGCCGCCGTCCCCATCCCCGACACCGGCACCCTGGTCGGAGATCTACAGGTTCTCGCCCGAGAAGTTGTCGCCAACATCGGCACCGAAGCGGGCGCTCGCAGATCCAGATCCATCGCCGCCGCGGCGGCGGCTTCGGATGAACTCGCCGAGGCAATGCACGGCTTCTGGGCTCACCGCCTCGCCGTATCGACCGAAGTCGTCGAGCGAGCGATTCGGCGACGCGAACTCCCTGCGACTGCCGACGCCAACCTCATCATCGAAACCGTCATCGGCCCCCTCTGGGTCCGACTCCTTCTCACCGGCGAACCCATCACGGACGCCTTCGCCGACAAGGTCGTCGCACTCGTCGCCGACGGCCTGCCAGGGCAATGACCGAGCGCTGTGTCCACGAGCGGGCCCGCTAGACGACCTCAATCGTGAACGGGGCGACGGCGGCGAAGAGATCGGCAGCGGCACGAAGGGCATCGCGTGTCGGCTCGACAAGGGCTGGAGTCTGGGGACGCGCTCCGTGGCCTCGGAAACCGATGATCTTCAGTCGCATCGTCGTGTCGAGCGCTGCCAACCACTCGGCGGTGCGGCGAAGCAACACGGGGTCGTCGTTGACGCCGGCCAGAAGTAGGAGCCGGACCTCGTACAGGAGCCCCATTTCCTGCAGATGGGCGATGCTGGCGAGCACTTGTTCGTTGGAGTGACCCGTCATGGCCTCATGGATCTCTGGATCGAAGCACTTCAGATCGAGCATTGCGCCGTCCATGACGGGACCGAGTTGGTCCCATGTCGCTTGATCGCATGCTCCGTTCGAATCGACCAGACACGTGAGCCGTGCGAGATCTGGGTCGTCCTTGATCGCCGAGAACAGGGCGTGGAGAAACACCGGCTGCTGGGTTGCTTCGCCGCCGGAAACCGTGATCCCACGAATGAACGGCGACGCACGACGGATCTCGCTGATCAGCTCACTGATCTCCATCCGTCGCGGGTGGTGCCCTTCGATCGGCGCGTGACCGGGGATCGTTTGCGGATTGTGGCACGCGACGCAATCGAAGTTACAGCCTTGCAGGAAGACGACAAATCGATTGCCGGGACCATCAACTGTGCTGAACGCGATGACATCGGCGACGAGGCCGGTCGTGACCTGACTAACGGGGATTCTGCTCACGACATCCGATCCGCTTCACCGCCCGCTGGGTCAAGTGGTACGCGTTCTCGCTTCCTGCTGCGAGGTGGTCGCTCGTGTGGCGGCTCGCACCGTGTTCTTCGATTGCCGCGAGGTCGCTCTTGCGAACGAGATAGCCGGTGATGCGAACGAACTCGTTGCTGTCCAGGTTGAAAGTGAAGTCGCGCATGCCGCTGACAAAGGCGCCACGGATGATGTCGACCATCGCGTCAGGATTGCGGACTGCGGTCTCGTCGACATGGAAGATGTCGCTGACGCCGGACGCAAAGAGGTGATGGTGGGGCGCACAGGTGGCGATGTGATCGATCATGGCCGGCTCGTCACCGACCGGGATGCGCGTGCCGGCAGTGACATCGTCGTCGAGATCGATACCACTCTGACTGTGGAGGTAACAGCGGTCGTCCCCGCCGGCGCAGTACGGCATCGGACGACCCGCAACGAGTTCAGCCACCCGTTCTGTCACGCGGATCGACAACGCATCAGCGTCGTCGTCGTGACCGTAACGCGCCTCTTCGTTTCCCTCGTACGCCATCAGCAGGTTGACGCACTCGGCCAACCCGTAGATGCCGAACATGGCGGAGAAGCGGTCGAGATCGATGAGCCCTTCCTCAGCCAGCCAGTGTGTGTTGAAGAACTGCTGCTCCTCGACGAGTGAGCGAATCCGAGCCTCGGTGAGCTCCGCGGTCAGCTCGACATAGTGAGGCAACGCGGTTCTCAGGAAATCGTCTGCCGAACCCGAGTGGCGCAGCGCTGCTTCCTTCAGGTTGAGGCGAACGAGTGTGTGAGCGCCTCCTCCAATTTTCAGGGAGTTGTAGCAGCTCACCGACGCGTAGCGTTCGCCGTGGTCGCCGACCATCATCGGATGATTCACGAAGTGGGGCTTGCCCGTTTCGAACACGGTCCGGACGCCATCCTCGATCAAACTGTCCGGGGTGACATCAGGGTCGACCTTGAGCGTGATGTTCGGGACGGCCTGGCGCAACGAACGCTCGACTCGCAAAATCGAGCGAGTAATGCGGCTGTCCTGCGGGCCGAGGTCGACGTGTACGAAGGCGTCAGGCAACATCCGGTCGATTCCGATCCAGAATCGTCGCAGCTTGGTATCCAACTCATCGTCCGAGATGTCCTCGGAGACGAACGGAGCCAGCACTTTGTCGAGATCGCCGAGGTAGACGGGGTAGGTCGTGACGCTCGGAACATGGGTGTACATGATCTGCAGGAAAGACAGTGCATCGTCGAGGGTGGTCGGTGCGGGGAGCTCGAGGTACTGCAACCCGTTCTCCAGAGCCATCCCGTAGTCCGGCAACACGTACCTGGGCGCGTACGGCGCGTGACCTTCGAACATGTCGCAGATCACGCGCTTGTCGAGCGCCTCCCGGCACTCGGGCGAGACCTTGGGATACGGAATGGCCTCGGTCGCCAGCGTTGCCAGCTGACGGAGCTTCTGGTCGTAGCCAAGCGATTCATTCTGCACCAACGCGATCGCGCGAGTCTGGAACTCGATGCTGTCCATACGCCCAGATTATCGACGAGTCTCGATTGGCACTAGGGCAGATGGTCCCCACTTCCCACCCGAGGCGAATGGCTTGGAGCCGGCGTGTGGTTGCAACTCGCATGCATTCTTCAGCCGTGGGTCGGGCGAGCCAGTGCACCGTGGCACCATCAGCTGCGATGAATCCTCTTTGCCTGACGGGAGCAGCTGCCGTTGTCACCGGTGGCTGCGCGTGGAAAAGAAGCCACGACACCTCGCCCGCTGTCCAACGCTGGCAGCCGTCGGCCCTGCCGCACCGCCGTCTCGGCGCACTTCACACCCGGGTGGGAGGCGACAATGGTCCAGACAATTCTCCAGTGGTGGTCCTGTTCCACGGGCTGGTCGCCACCGGTGATGTCTTTGGAGCAGCGTTCGACCCACTCGCCGAGCGAGCCACTCTCGTGGTCCCGGACCTGTTGGGGTTCGGTCGGTCCCTCGACGAAACCCGTTCGACGTTCACGGTGGACGACCACCTCGATGCCCTCGATGCTGTTGTCACTGCGCTGGATGTCGGCGACCGCCCGATCGTGATCGGCGCTCATTCGATGGGCGCCGCGGTCGGGCTCGCCTGGGCCGCACGACGGGGTCCGCAGGTGCGAGCGGTCGTGTGCTGGGGTCCACCTGTCTACACCGACGACGACGCCGCCAAGGGAGCGCTGGCCGACACCGGGCTGATGGCCCGCTTGTTGGCCGGAAGCAACCGAGTCGCCCGGGCCACGTGTCGGCTCAACTGCCGCAATCGCACGCTGGCCGGCTGGCTTGCTGCGGTGGCCACGCCGGCCCTGCCGGTCCCGATCGCTCGCCGTGCGTCGTTGCACACATGGGCCGCGTACCGAGACGCCATCGAAGATGTGGTGGCTGGAACCAACTGGGTCGACCTCGCCCGGACGGCAACCGGCAACGGAACCACCATCACCATGACCTGGGGCACCAGGGACTCGATCGGAGACCGCAACACGGCCCGGACCATTGATGGCGTCGAAGTGCACACGGTCGAAGACGCAGGCCATCACCTACCACTGACCCACCCCGACATCTGCATCGACCAGCTACGCGCCGGCCTAGCCGGGTCCTGAAGCTCCTCCAAACGAGAACTTCTACACCCTGTCGTTTCAGCCGCACCGGGTCCGGGTATGGCGCCGTCGTCCGCACACGACCGAACGGAGCAGAACCATGGCCACGGCCAACACCCACGAGCGCACTGACGTCACCCCGCAGACGGCGACCGACAAACACTCGGGCGAGCAGTCGTCCA
Source organism: uncultured Acidimicrobiia bacterium (assembly GCA_965530755.1). Classification (GTDB taxonomy): domain Bacteria; phylum Actinomycetota; class Acidimicrobiia; order Acidimicrobiales; family SZUA-35; genus SZUA-35. The sequence continues at coordinate 56,776 of CBESNA010000007.1, forward strand.
GCGGCGGCATGCAGATGGGCTACGGCCGATTCGCAGCCATGATCGGCACCTCGACCACGATCATGTTCGGGCTCATGTACCTGAACACCTTCGCGTTGGACCACGTCCGATGGAGCGAGACCCGCTTGTACATGGCGTTCCTGATGGGCGCCACCATGGCCATCATCATGCTCGGCTTCATGCTCAGCATGTACCGCAACACCAAAGTCAACGTCGGCATCGCCATCGGCGCCATCGTCGTGTTCGCCGGATCGCTGTGGCTGGTTCGGAGCCAGGAAACCGTCCAGGACGAGTCGTGGATGCGGGCCATGATCCCCCACCATTCCATAGCGATCCTCACCAGCGAGCGGGCCGAAATCGACGACCTCCGAGTCTGCAACCTCGCAGTCGGCATCATTGAAGCTCAGCGTCGAGAGATTGCCGAGATGGGCTGGCTCATCGAGGACATCTCCAAGAACGGCGCCGCCACCACCGTGGAAGAAGCCAGTGCCCGACCGATTCCGGAGTTCCAAGGAACCAGCGAGCGCACCTGCGCCGGCGACTTCAGCCGCGAGTAGACGGCAAACAGCCTCGGCCTTTCGTCCGGATGGAAAGTCTTGACCTTCCATCCGGATGGAAGGTGTAGAACTGTTGCAGGGCACACATCGAAAGCGAGGCACCAATGACGGCAACCAACCACCACGGACATACCACCGATACGGATCACAGCGAGCATGGCGAAGGGACCGACCGCTCAGCGCATGAAGGCCATGGCGGTCATGAAGGGCACGCCGAAATGTTTCGGCGGCTCTTCTGGGCGAACCTCGTTCTTGCGATTCCTGTGCTCGCGTTCTCCGGGCAGGTCCAAGAATGGCTCAACTACGATCTCTCCTTTCCGGGGTCAGGCTGGATCGCTCCGATACTCGGCACCGTCATCTTCTTCTACGGCGGGCGCCCATTCCTGACCGGCGGTTGGGACGAAGCCAAACAGCGCCAGCCCGCCATGATGCTGCTCATCGCGCTGGCGATCAGCGTCGCCTTCGCCGCGTCCGTCGTGTCCCTGACCGATGCGCTCGACCTCGAGTTCTGGTGGGAGCTGGCCAGCCTGATCGTGATCATGCTCCTCGGCCACTGGCAGGAGATGAAAGCCATCGGCCAAGCCCGGGGAGCGCTCGCAGCACTCGCTGAACTGCTGCCGGACGAAGCGGAACGGATCAATGCCGAGGGCGAGGTCACGACGGTTGCTCTGACCGACCTCGCCGTCGGCGACCGACTCTTGGTGCGCTCCGGGAGTCGAATACCGGCGGATGGCCGGATCGTCGAAGGCAACGTCGAGATCGACCAGTCAATGCTGACCGGCGAATCGAATCCGGTCGCCAAATCCGCGGGCGATGAGGTCATCGCCGGATCCGTCGCCACCGACAACACCATTCGGATCGATGTCACCGCCATTGGCGACGACACGGCTCTTGGCGGCATCCAGCGCCTCGTCGGTCAGGCCCAAGAATCAAAGTCACGAGCGCAAGCCATCGCCGACAGGGCCGCTGCCCTTCTGTTCTACGTGGCGATCGTGTCAGCCGCCGTCACCGCAACCGTGTGGCTCCTGCTGGGAGAGCCCGATGACGCCCTGATTCGAACCGTCACAGTGCTGATCATCGCTTGCCCCCACGCGCTTGGCCTGGCCATCCCGCTCGTCGTATCGCTCTCGACCGGCATGGCGGCCCGCAACGGCATTCTCGTGAAGGACCGGCTCGCGCTGGAACGCATGCGCAAGGTCGACACCGTCCTATTCGACAAGACTGGCACCCTCACCGCAGGCCAGCATGCGGTCACCGACCTCGCCGCAGTCGACGGTGACCCGGACCGGCTGCTGTTCCTCGCCGCCAGCGTCGAAGCCGACAGCGAACACCCACTGGCTCGTGCCATCGTCGCCCACGCCAAGGCGAAGGGCATCGACACGCCAAGAGCTGCCGACTTCCAATCGATGACGGGCCGTGGTGTTCAAGCCCGTGTCGATGGCCGAACGGTTGCAATCGGCGGGCCATCACTCCTGCGATCGCTCGATCTCGAACCGCCGGCCGCGCTTGCGGACCGCATCGCGACATGGGAGGCGCGCGGTGCCGCGGTCCTTCACTTGATCGCCGATCAACACATCATCGGCTCGATCGCTCTCGAGGACGACGTCCGACCCGAATCGAGACACGCCATCGATGCGCTCCACAGTCGCGGCATCCAGGTCGTGATGATCACCGGCGACTCACAAGCGGTCGCCGACCACGTCGCCGAACAGCTCGGCATCGACGAGGTCTTCGCCGAGGTGCTGCCAGAGGACAAGGACCGCGCGGTTGTCGAGTTGCAGGACCGGGGACGAACTGTTGCCATGGTCGGCGATGGCGTCAACGATGCACCGGCCCTCGCCCGGGCAGATGTCGGACTGGCGATCGGGGCCGGTACCGACGTTGCCATCGAATCGGCCGGCGTCGTTCTTGCATCTTCGGACCCTCGAAGAGTTCTCAGCGTCATCGAGCTGTCGAGAGCGTCTTATCGCAAGATGCTGCAGAACCTCGCCTGGGCTGCCGGCTACAACGTTCTCGCAATCCCGCTCGCAGCCGGCGTGCTCGCGCCGATCGGCTTCGTTCTTCCTCCTGCCGTCGGGGCCCTCCTCATGAGCTTCTCCACCATCGTCGTGGCTGCCAACGCACAGCTCCTCCGACGCCTCGACCTGAAGCCCGAAGCGCTGGCCAACCAGTAGATATAGGTCAGTCCTGTTTGATGGTGCCTCGCCACGCCCCGGACGCCGTGTGCCGATCTTCGATGAGCGTCTTGAAGTTGTTCATGTCGCCCTCGAGACGGGATGCGACGAAGCCGATCTTGTCGGCCACATTCTCGAAGAATCCTTCGGGGTCATAGTCCATCTGAATGGTCACGCGTGTGGTGTCGTCATCGATCTTGTGGAACGTCACGACCCCGGCGTGGGTGGGTCCCGAAGTCGTGGTCCACGCGATCCGGTGGTCTGGTGTCTGCTCCGTGATCGTCGTTTCGAACTCTCGCTCGACACCGATGATCTTGACCTTCCAGTGCAGACGCTCGTCGGTGACCTGGACGACGGATTCGACGCCGTCCATGAACCGCGGGAACTCCTCGAACTGGGTCCACTGGTTGTAGGCGACCCGTACGGGTGCGTCGACGTCAACGGCGTGGGTGTGGTCGGTTGGGTTGCTCATGTGGGTGCTCCATTCATTGGTGGATGGCTGGACGAGTTGCGATCGAGGATCTTGTGGCGGTTTCGCCACGCGAGACCTACGAGTGCGGAGAAGAGAGTGGTTGTCAGGTATTTGCGCATGTCGATTCCTTTTCGGTGGGCGGGTTCTGGTCAGGTGAAGAGGCTCACTCCCCCCGGGCCCACGAGGAGGCCGACGGCGATGAGAACGGCGCCGTACAGCACCTGCTTTCGCAGCAGTGCGGCAATGCCGGCGAGAACGATGAGGACGGCGATGATCCAGAGAATGAGTGCCATGAGTGCGGTTCCCTTTCGTGCGGTGACGTTGGGAGTTGTTGTGCCCGGCGAACGATCTCTCAAACTCTCACACCACACGCCGCTTCAAGCTGAGGCGCTCACCGTCCGCGCGGGGACCCGACGATCGGTTCGGAGCTGCGGGAGGATGACGGCACCGACGAATCCCTGCTCGACGAGTACGACGAGACCACTGCCGAACTCCTATGGGAACGAGTACTCGACTTCTGCTCAGACGCGGAAGCGGGCGAGGTCTAGTGTCGGGTGCTCGGGGCAGACCAAGCTCCGAGACGAACGAACCCGCAGACCAACCAAACAAGGAGTTCACATGTCAACGACCAACACGGATTCAGGATTCAGCATCGCCGGTATCGGCGTCGGCGGCCTCTTGGTCATCGCCGGAGTTCTCATTGCAGTCTTCGGCTCGACGCTGCTCGGCGTGATCGTCGCTCTGGTCGGACTGATTGCCTTCGGCGGCTTCGCCAAGGGCCGCTGGTACTGACCGGTAGGAGGGTCCCGACATGCCTGAGGGAGATTCTCTTCGCCGGGCGGAAGCACTCCTGTCCCCCGTTCTCGAAGGACAGACGGTCAACGACATCTGGTTCAGGAAGATCCGAGGTCATCGGCCCCGAGTCGGTCAGCGGATCCAACAAGTCGACGCCGTCGGCAAGCATCTGCTCATCGAGTTCGACCGCAAGCTCACGCTGAGGGTGCACCTCGGGATGTCAGGATCCTGGCGGGTGTCGGCACCGGACGCCGACCTGCCGAACACACCAAGACTCCGCATCGTTCTCCGCACGTCGCTCGGAACGGCCCTCTGCTTCTCAGCCCCGACGATCGACACCTTCGTGCGTGGTACCGATCCGTCGCCGGTCGGGCATCTCGGCCCTGACCTCAGCGACGATGTCGTCGACCTCGACGAGATCGTCGAACGCACACGAACATTCGCCCAATCCAGCCCTCTGGCGTCAGCGCTGCTCGACCAGCGCGTCGCCGCCGGCGTCGGCAACGTGTTCAAGAGCGAGGTCGCCTTTCTCGCCGGAGTCCATCCGTTCACCCCCGTCCAGTCGCTCAGCGACGCACAGTTGCACCGTCTGTGGCGAATCGCCCACGTCCAGCTTCTCGCCAACCGGGACCGGCGATCCCGCAAGACCACGTCCCGGTCCATCGCTGGCCAGACCTACGTCTACGGTCGATTCCGCAGTTCGTGCCGGCGTTGCTCGAGCTCGATCGATTTCTCACCGGCCGGATCGGTCACCGAACGAAGCACGTACTGGTGTCCGCATTGTCAACCACGATCGACTGCGAGGACGGCGGGATGAACGATTTCTCGTAGTGTTGGCTCGATGTCCCCCAACGTCGTATTGGTCATCGCGGATCAGCTCGCCCCTCACTTCACCGGCACCTACGGCCACCCGCTGGTCAAGACACCGAACCTCGACGCGCTCGCTGGCGTCGGAGTCCGCTTCGATGCCGCCTACTGCAACTCTCCGCTGTGCGCCCCGGCCCGCTTCGCCATGATGTCGGGACAGACCGTCTCAGCGATCAGCGCCTGGGACAACGCCAGCGAGTTCGCCGCCTCCACGCCGACGCTGGCGCACTACCTGTCAGTCCTCGGATATCGGACCATCGTGTCGGGAAAGATGCACTTCGTCGGGCCAGATCAACTGCATGGCTTCGAGGAGCGGCTCACGACCGACATCTATCCCGCCGACTTCGCCTGGACACCGGACTGGGAGCGTCCAGACGAACGCATCGCCAAGTGGTATCACAACATGGACGCGTTGGCCGAGGCCGGTCAGGCCCTCGCCACCTATCAGATCGACTACGACGAGGAGGTCGGCTCGTCTTCGGTCCGCAAGCTGTTCGACCTGGCGCGCGACCCGGACGATCGACCCTTCTTCCTCTGCGCTTCTTTCATTCATCCTCACGATCCCTACGTCGCCAGGCCGGAATGGTGGGACCTCTACGACCACGACGAGATCGACCTCCCGGACCCCGTCGATCTCGACGCTCTCGATCCGCACACACGCCGAATCCGGACCGCCATCGAGGCCGACACGGTTGGTTTCTCCGAGGAGCAAACCCGTGCCGCTCGCCACGGCTACTACGCCAATGTCAGCTACTTCGACGACTGGCTGGGTCGCATCGTCACGGCACTGCGAGAGACCGACCGGCTCGACGACACCGTGGTGATCGTGACGAGCGATCACGGCGACATGCTGGGCGACAGGGGCACATGGTTCAAAATGTCGTTCCAGGAGCGATCGGCACGGGTGCCGCTGGTGATCGCCGGTCCCGGCGTCACCGAGCGGGTCGTTCCGAACGTCTGCTCGCATCTCGACCTCCTCCCCACGTTGATGGACATCGCAACCGAGGGAGGCGAATGGCCGGAGCTGGCCACCGACCTCGACGGACGGAGTCTCTGGCCGTCGGCCACGGGACTGCCGGACGCCGTCGACGAGACCACGGGTGAGTACTTCGCCGAGATGACCTCACATCCGATGTTCATGATTCGACGCGGTCGGCTCAAATACATCCATTGCGACACCGATCCGCCCCAGCTCTACGACGTCGAGGCCGATCCGCTCGAACGGACGAATCTCGTCGACGACCCCAGCCATCACAAGCAGGCCCAAGCCTTTGCCGACGAGGTCGCACGACGGTGGGATTCAGACGAGCTCCGTCGAAAGGTTCTGGCCTCACAGCGATCGCGCCGCCTGCTCGACCAGGCGAGCCACGTCAGACCACTCGTGTCGTGGGACTACCTCCCACCGAACGATGTTGCCAACACATACGTACGCAACCACCAGGACTGGGCAGAGGCCGGCGCGCGCTTCCGCTTCCCCCGGCATCTCGGCTAGGCCGATCGGAGTCGCTGTTGTGCCACGCCACGATCGAGGCGGGCGTTCAGGTCGGTTCAGGTCGCGTTCAGGGGCCCTGACGCACACTGGCCCCATCGATCAGACAACCTTCGAAAGGCATCCAGAATGAACCGAACACGAACCGCCGCCGTCACGATTGCGGCTGCACTCGGCGTCGGACTCGGCGGATACGGCGTCGCCTCCGCTCAGAGTTCGAGCACGGCTCCCGAACCCGACCCTGCCACTGAACTCGACACCGCGGATGATCTCGAGGGATCAGAAGGAGCCGACGACGAGGCCATTGATCCCGCTCGAGCAGCCGAAGCGACCGTCACGGTAGAGACCGCTCAGGCCACCGCCGTCCAGGCAGCCGGTGGCGGCACGGCTTCCGCTGCCGAACTCGAGGACGAGAACGGCACGCTCGTGTTCGAAGTCGACGTCGTCGATGCTTCGGGCTCGTCCGTCGAGGTGAAGGTGGATGCGGTCACCGGTGAGGCAACGGTCGAGACCGACGACGATGACGAAACCGAATCGGGCGACGCCGAAGAGACAGCCGAAGCGGACGATGACGACGTGCAGCACGAGAACGAGCACGAAGGCGCCAACGACCCCGACGAAGGCAACGAGGACTGAGGGTTCAGGGTCTCTTCAGGCAGCGTCGAGCACACTGCTTCTCATGACGCTGAGACTTCTAGACTTGCTCCGATGACGTCCACCCTCGGCATCGAGAGCGAAACGACAACCGGCGGCCGACGAGGATGAAAATCCTGATCCTCGTCGGCTCGGTGATGGCCACAGCCTTGCTGCTGTTGTCTGCCGCCGCGGTCTTCGCAGCCCGCCCGGACCTCGGAGCTCACCTGCGCCAGCTCACGGGCGACGGCATCGGCGAACCGGACATCACGTCGGCCGTGCCACCCATCCCGTCCTCGGATCCCGCTCCGATCCATATCGCTGTCGCCGGCGACGTCGGAACGGGTGGCGACGAAGAGTATCGAACCGCCGCTGCGATCGACGGGCAAGAAGCCACCTCCGAGTACGACGCTCTGGTACTGCTCGGCGACAACGTGTATCCGAACGGTGACCCAGACGAGATCGAGAGTGCCGTGTTCGAGCCCTTCGCAGGCGTGCTCGACGGGGACACTCAACTGCTACCGGTGCTGGGCAACCACGACGTGCGCGACGGGAACGGCGACGACCAGGCCGACGCCATCGGGATGCCGAATCGTTGGTATGCCACTGAAATCGGCGGCCTGCTCCTGGTGAGCCTCGACTCCACCCAACCCGATGATCCGGCGCAACTGGCATGGCTCGAGTCCACGCTCGAGACGACCGACGCCGTCTGGATCGTTGCTGCCATGCATCATCCCCCCTACTCGAGCGGCTACCACGGGTCGAGCGTGGACGTCCGCGACGCCTTCAGCCCCTTGTTCGAACGGTTCGGCGTGCAACTGGTGCTCGCCGGCCACGACCACGACTACCAACGCAGCCAACCGATCAACGGAGTCACCTACGTGGTTTCGGGAGGCGCAGCCATGCTCCGTCCTGCCAGTCAGGCCACGTTCACCGAGGTGGCATGGTCGACATACCATTTCGTCGACCTCGTGGTGTGGCCCGACCGGATGGAGATTCGAGCCGTCAATCAAGCCGGAGAGCTCTTCGACTCGGTGACGCTGACTCCCTGATCGACCGACTAGCCAGATCGAGCGTCGTGCAGCTCGACTGTGAATCGGGCGCCTCCGAGCGGGCTGACTGCCACGCTCAATGTGCCGGCGTGCTCCTCGACGATCTCTGCCGCGATGGCCAGGCCGAGTCCCGATCCGCCATCGTCGCGCCCGCGAGCCTCGTCGCTGCGGGTGAACCGCTCGAAAACGGCTTCGCGCATGTCGTCCGGGACTCCAGGGCCGTCGTCGTCGACGTGGAGGTGAACCGTGCCACGGTCGCCGGCCAGCATGACGCTGACACGGCTCGACGCATGGCGCACGGCGTTCTCCAGCAGGTTCTGAACCACCCTGGTCAGATCATCGGGGTGGCCGCGGACCTGACCAGCGCTCACCTGCGAGACCTCGACGACCACGCCGTCCCGCGGTGTCTGGCGGCCAACCTGACGCAAGACGATCTCATCGAGATCAACCAGTGCGCCGGCGCCGCGATCGCGTTCGTGGTCGTGGCGCGCCAGCCACAACAAGTCGTCGATGAGGCGTTGCACCCGAAGGTCCTCCTCGAGGACGCTGGCCGCCACTGCAGGCCAATCGGTCGTGGCTGACTCACGAAGCGCTACCTCGAGCTCATGACGCATCGTGGCAACCGGGGTGCGCAGCTCATGCGACGCGTCAGAAACGAAACGCCGTTGCCGAATCGACCCCGACTCGATCCGGTCCAGCATGTCGTTCATGGTTCCGGCCAGCCGACCGATCTCATCGCCGGTGTCCGGCTGCGGCACCCGTCGATGTAGATCGGTCGCTCCGATCTCTGCCACCTCGGCCCGGATCGACTCGACAGGTCGTAATGCCCGCCCGACCAACACCCACGTCATGCCAGCTGCAAGCACCACCAGGACTGGCATACCGACCGCGAGCGTGCCGAGGGTCACACGCACCGTTCGTTCCGTGTCCTCAAGCGTGGTGCCCACGATCACGGTCACCGGTCCCGACGGCGTGTTGACCTCCGAAACCAGGACCCGAAACGGGGCGTCGTCGACGGGATGAGTCTCTGACGTGACGATCTGGCCCGGAGCCGCCTCGCTGATCGGCGTCTCGCCCTCGACGTTCTCGCTCGCCGCCACGACCTGCCCGTCGGCGACGATCTGAACGAACGAGTCCTCCTCGTCGACGATGGTGACGTCGGTGAGATTCGTTCCGCCTTCCAGCAGCCCGGCGATGTCGCTCGCCCGAAGCCGCAGCGTCGTGTCGACATTGTCGATCATCGTGCTGCGCAACACCGAGACCAAGCCCGCTCCACCGATCGCAAGAGCGACAGCAAAGAGGAGCGTCGCAGCGAAGGTGGTTCGAGCCCGGACCGTCGCGAGACGCTTCACCCGCCGTCCTTGTTCAGCCGGTAGCCGGCACCACGGGCAGTTTGGATCGACGCCCGGCCGAACGGTTCATCGATCTTCTTCCGAAGATGGCGGACATAGACCTCGATGATGTTCGGGTCTCCCTCGAAGTCGTAGTCCCAAACGTGATCCAAGATGTCCTGCTTGGAGACCACCGATCCTGCGTTGCGGGCCAAGTACTCCAGCACCGAGAACTCACGGGCAGTGAGCTCGATCTCCGTACCGTCTCGCCAACAGCGCCGTTGGTTCGGGTCGACCAGAAGGTCATCGGCCCGCAGCTCGACCGGGCGCTCCTTCGCACCTCGCCGCATCAACGCCCGAATACGAGCCACCAACACGACGTGCGAGAACGGCTTGCGCAGGAAGTCGTCGGCACCAGTGTCGAGGGCTTCGGCTTCGTCCAGCTCCCCATCCTTCGCCGTGAGCATCAGAATCGGTGTCCAGTTTCCTTCGTTCCGCAAGGTCTCGCACACCTTGTAGCCATTCATGCCCGGCAGCATGATGTCCAAGACGATGCCGTCATAGTTGTGTTCGCGAGCTCGCCACAGACCATCCGTGCCGTCGAGAGCAACATCAACTGCGAAACCATCGGCTTCCAGACCGCGCTTGAGTGAGGCCGCCAACTTCTTCTCGTCTTCGACAACCAGAATGCGCACAACAGCTCCCTGAAGCTCGATGATGCACCGAACCTGACACCAGCATCCTGAAGCTCAGCTGAAAAGATGCCGAACGACACGGCTGCACGCAGCGACTCAGCGAAGCTGAATGATGCTGCTGCGAGTGAAGTCGGGCGACGGGAGAGCGCCAATGGTCTCGAGGACGGCTGGGGGAACGGAGATGTCGGCGACGTACAACTCCCCCACCTGTTCGGCGCCGCGGAGGCCGAGCTTGGGGGCAGCCAGCGTCATCGTGGCGTCGGCAGAGACCACAGCACCGGGCACGGATCCATCGGTCACGTTCAACCCTGAGGGTGTATCCAAGGCCACGACCCGGCGCCCGAGCCCGCCTGCTGCTGCGATCAGGTCACCGGCCCGCCCGCGCGGTGCGCCTCTCAGGCTGTAGCCGATCAGAGCATCGATGACGACGTCCGATCGACGAGGTTCCCGCTCCATGGGCACCCCCATGCGGACGAGGCTCTTGTACTGACGTGCCGGGACCGGTGCGAGCGCGCGGACCGGATGTCCGAGCGTCACGCTCACGTCGACTCCACGGTTGGAGAGATGGCGGGCCGCGACCAGACCTCCGCCACCATTGCCTCCGGACCCTGCGAGCACTGTCACCGAGTCCGGACTGAACCTGTCCAGGACGAGTTGGGCGAGGTTGCGACCTGCGTTCTCCATCATCTGAACCAGACCGATTCGAAGGTCTTCCATCATGACCCGGTCGACCTCGACCATCTGGGACTCGGTGAGCCAGCCGATGTCATCGAGACCGAAGGTCGGATAGGGCGTCGCGTCAGTCATGGCTGGACCACCTTCGTCGGCTGACGATGAGTCTTCCACACGCTCGTCCGGACTCAGCCGACAGCGGCGACATAGATCGCGCCTGTGACGAGGCCGAAGACGACATGGGCCATGACGATCCCCATCGGGGTCATCTTTCCGAGGCCCGTCATGGCAACACCTGGAGCCGGCATGTCTCCGCTGCGCACCAGCGGATGCATCATGTTCAACATGATCGGCATCATCACCGCCACACTCAGGCCGTGTACCCCGCCGAACAGCGCTCCGTAACCGGCAGCGGCTCCATCGGATCCAACATCGACTGCGTGGAGGAGGCCGGCGTGGACGAGGCCGAACGCTGCTCCCATCATCAGGTGCATCATCAGGCCAACTCCGTAAACGACGGAATTCGATGCCTTGGGCGCCACCATCGTGCCGAGCGTGCGAAGCAGGTCCATCGAGGTCATGCCGGACGCCAGACCCATGTAGATCACGGCGAGCATGGCCACCGCCCCGACGAGGCCGGCCCAGATCGCTGTTCCTGCTTCGAAGTTTCCGGCCAGCGATACGGCCAAGAGTGATGTGTTCATGCGTGTATCTCCTGTTGCTCGAGGCGAGCCCAATGCGCGCCTCGAGTCATACAAACGCTTTGGGCAGCACGCGGACTACCGGCATGGCGTCAATTGCGACATTCATCTCTTCACGTGCATTCGTTGCCACGCATCCCTTGATACGCATCCCTTGACACGGCAACGATCCGACGATACTTTCGCCCTAGGTTAATTAACGACATCAGAAAGTACGGAGGTGAGACCAGTGACGACCGCTACCGCAACCATCGACGATGCTCGGCTCGACGAGACCTTCGCCGCCCTCGCAAATTCGACGCGGCGTGCGATCCTGGCTCGATTGGCCGAAGGGGAGGCGAGCGTGAACGATCTCGCCGCGCCTTTCGACCTGACGCTCCCGGCGATCTCCAGGCACATCAAGGTGCTCGAGCATGCCGGCCTCATCACGCGCGGCAGGCGAGCGCAGTTTCGACCATGCACCATCGCCGCGGCACCACTTGCCGAGGTGGCTGACTGGGCCGAGCAGTACCGCCACATCTGGGACGACCGATTCGACCGCCTGGACGACTACATCCGAGATCTTCAAGACACCAACGACAAGAAAGAGGCATGACCAATGGCTGACACCAAGGACGTCCAGATCGAGCGCACATTCGACGCCCCCATCGATCTGATCTGGGCGATGTGGACCGAGGCCGAGCACTTCTCCAACTGGTACGGCCCCATGGGCGCCACGATTCCGAAGGCCGAGATGGACGTCAAGGTCGGCGGCCGCCGCCACATCGGCATGGAGATGGAGACGCCAAACGGCCAGATGAAGATGTTCTTCGTCGGCGAATACCGCGAGATCGACCCGAAGACGCGACTCGTCTACACCGAGAGCATGGGCGATGCCGATGGCAACCCGATGACGGCCGAACAGATGGGCATGCCGGCAGGTATGCCGATGGAGACTTCCGTCGTGGTCGAACTCGAAGATCTCGGCGAGCGCACCAAGATGGTCATGACCCACATCGGCGTTCCCGCCGACTCACCCGGCGGACAGGGCTGGAACATGGCGATCGACAAGCTGGAAGCGCGAGTCGCAGAACTACACAGCTGAGTCGTCGCGTACGATCTCGACCTCGCGCCAGAACGCAATCCGATCCGTCACCAGTCGACGGGCCAGCGGCCACGGCCGCTCATAGGCGAAGGCCGCGTCCATCGCGAGGTCTGTCTCTCCGGCCACGTGCCAGTAGCGGGCCTTTCCCTTCCAGAAACAGCGGCTCGTCGTCGGGCTCTCCACGAGCACGTCGTCGGCGACGCTGCTCAGCGGGAAGTACATCATCCCCTCGACCACACGCACGTCTTTGCTGTCGGCGATCACGACACCATCGAATATTGCTCTCGTCATGCCGAAGTCAACCCGACTGGACCCGCCACCCTTCCGCGTCAGTGGATCGGCAACTGCTTCATCCGTCGCAATCCCGGACGGCCCGCGACCTCACATCCGTTTGACATGCCAGGAGAGCCGGCCAAACGCAAGGAGCCACGATGCTGTACTCGTCACACCCAACTAGAGCGGAACGACGTCCAGGGTTGGCGAAACTCAGCGGTTGCGGGAACGGCGCACCTTCCACTGGTCGCACCCGGGGTTTGCGGAGAGCGGCGACACAACTCGCGTTGATCGCAGCCGCAGCCCTCGCCTACTTCGGTGTCCGGGGACTCACCGAGGGGAGCAAGTCAACCGCGATCGCCAATGCTGATCGCGTCCTCGACGTCGAAGGAGTCTTCGGCATCGACGTCGAAGCTTCCCTCCAAGGCCACATCCTCGACCATCACTCGATCGTCACCGCCGCCAACTGGGTATACATCTGGGGCCACTGGCCGGTGATCGTCGTGACGCTGATCTGGCTCTACCGACAGCATCGGGACTCCTACACGCTGCTGAGGAATGCCATGTTCATCTCTGGCGCGATCGGTCTGGCCATCTTCATCTCCTTCCCGGTCGCCCCGCCCCGCCTCATGCCCACCGGCTTCGTCGACACTGTCACCGAGCTGTCGAACTCCTACCGAGTCCTCCAGCCTCCGTCGCTCATCAACAAGTACGCGGCCGTTCCCAGCCTGCACGTCGGCTGGAACCTCCTCGTCGGGATCCTCATCTTCAGAACCACCCGAAGCCGAGTCTTCAAGTTGTTCGCACTGGCCGGTCCGGCGTTCATGGCGTCCGCCGTCGTCTTGACGGCAAATCACTACATCATCGACGCAGTCGCTGGATCCCTCGTGTCGATGCTCGGACTCACGTCCGCTGTGATCGTGAGGCGAATGCGCTCGATGAACGATCAGGCGCCCGGGACGTCGACTCGGGTTGCCCGGGCGAGGTAGGCGGACGGCGAGGTGCCGAGGTGTTGTCGGAAGTCTCGCGTGAGGTGCGCCTGATCGGCGTAGCCGAGTTCGGCGGCCACGCCGGCCCACCCTCGCCACTCTTGGTCGAGATCGATGGCCGCACGGGCGGACTCGGCCGCCTCGATGATCCGCCAGCGTCGAATCACGAACGATGGGCTGATCCCGACGTGGACATCGAAGAGCCGCTGGAGCGTCCGGACGCTCGTCCCGGCCGCAGCGGCCAGCTGATCAACTCGGACCACCGTTCGATCGCGTTCTGCGATCGCCGCGACCCGCCCGACCTCCCGTGCTTCTGCCACCAGAGCCGGGCTCCGTTTCGAAACCAGTACCTCCAGCGCAGCGCGCAACACCGTGGTCCGGGTGACGTTGTCGGCTTCGGCGCACACTGCAGCCACCAACGCAGTTCCATCGAGTCCGGGCACCGATTCGGTGAACGTCAACCGGACATCGGCCGCGGTTCGGGCCGGAGCGTCGAGGAACACCCCGAGACCGCCCACCGCGGTACGGGCTGCGACTGTCCACCCGTCCGCTTCGAGTCGGCGGTGACTCAGCCCGGTCATGACGCCGTAGACCCGACCCTGGGCCGGGTCGAGTCGAGCTCCCTCATCGTCGAGAGTGCCGATGCTGATGTTCCCGGCCGGAGGGTTGAGGACCTTTTGCTCGTGGACCAGGTCATCGGGCAAGTCCCACGCCACCGACCAGAAGAACTCCACGAGACCATCGAGGGCATCGCCGGCGGGCGATCGGGCGAAGTCGACATGACGCATCATCGCGACCGGATCGACGATGCCGCGAGTGTCGGCGGGAAGAGGAACCTCCACCGGGCCGACGGTACCGCCTGAGTCTGTCGTGGATGTTCAAGACACCGTTGGCCCGTCGACCCTAGGTTCGTCCCATGAACGACGAAACCACTGAATTGCCCGTCTTCCCGACCTCTGCCCCAGCAGTGTTCAGCAACCGGGATGTCCTCGATGGCCTCTTCGCCGACGTACTCACTCGATTGGCGGCGGTCGTCGATGTCGACACCGACCAACTCCACTCCCCCACCCCCTGCGAAGGGTTCACGGTCGGTGAACTCCGCACCCATGTGCTCGGCTGGCTCCAGTTCTTCGCCGCCGCACTGGCGGACCCGACTGCCAGGACACCTCGACCCGATCCTGACTCCTTCACGCTGGCCGACGGGGAGTATCCCAGTGCCGTGGTGACTCAGACGCTCGCCGACATCCGCCAGGCAATCGCCGCCGCCGCCGCCGGGCAGCTGGTCACGATGTCGTCCTCGCGCATGGCCGGAGACGGCGTCTTGGGCATGGCCCTGGGCGAGTACATCATCCACGCGTGGGACCTTGCCACGGCCACCGGACAGCCCTACTCGGCCCCCGCCGCCGCCATCGGTCCAGCTCACGAGTTTCTCAGAGGCATGGTTGCACCCGAGTACCGGGGACCGGACTCCGGCTTCTTCGATGCCGAGGTCGACGTCCCCGAAAACTCCTCACCGCTCGACAAACTGCTCGGCTTCGCCGGCCGCAACCCACAGTGGTCCGCGGCGACCTGAGCCGTCACAGCGACACAACAACGGCCAAACCAGACGCACTCGATCACCGCACGACTTGCCGGGATCTTCAGATGTACGCTGCCGCGCCATGGACAAGACTCGCAGCGCCGCCAAGAACGTGGCGGACGAATCCAATCCGGTCAGCTTCATGAAGAAGCTTCGTGGACTTCCGGTCATCAAGCAGATCTTTCGCGTGGTCGACCGCTTCTTGTAGCACCTTCGCGATCCTCAGAGCAGAGGGGCCAGCGAGATCAGAATGAGAAAGACGACGATGCCGGCCATGAGAAGACCGGCTGCGAGCTTGGGATGCGACGCCGTCTCAGCGCGACGGGACGTCGAAAGGTTCGTGCGGTGTGGTTCCGGCGTTGGCTCGTGGTTCGTCATGTCGGCGGGTTCGGTCGAGCGCGGAGATCGGTGCCGGTGAGGCGCTTGGCCATCGCCCAGGCGTAGCCGTGGCCGCGCTTGCGGGCCAGTTCGGTCATGGGTCCAGTCCATCCATCGTCGAGGGTGGTCTCGAGAATCTCGAGCCATCGGGCGAAGAGCGCATCGTCGAAGGGCGCTGCCTCGTGCAGCCAGCGGTGGGCTTCGATCACCGTGTCGGCGTCACGATGGCCTTCGCCGAGGAGGAGACCGGCCCAGAACTCGGTGAGGTCGAGCGTGTGAGCCTGCCAATCGACGTGGGCGATGGTCTCGAAGTAAAGGTGGAATCGGTCATCTTGAGCGATCTCGCGGTAGAAGCGAGTGACGAACTCGACGACGTGTTCTCGCGTGTCGAGATCGCGTCCAGTGTGTTCGGGGGGTCGAGTCCTGGTCATCGTTGGGGCTCACCCGAGACCTCGTCGCCCCGCCGCCCAATGGAGAGCGGACTGCGCCTTCGGTGCACACTGAGATAGGTCATTCCGGTCGTACCGGCGACGATCGACCGCAGCGACCCCTTGGGTATGAGCGCGAGGTGGTTGGCATCGATCTGCCGCTCGCGCCGATCGACCGTGAGCTCGCCTGCTCCGGACTGGACGAAGACCAGCACGTCCACGTCGTTGTTGACGTGGGCGCCGATCTCCGAGCCCGGATCGAGACGGACGAGATTGGCGTCGAGGTCTCCGCCGTGGGGAAGACTCCAGATCGCACCACCAGGACCATCGGGTGCATCACCGAGGTCGACGATCACCACATCGCCGCCCTGCGGAGCGCCTTCGCCGGCGTGATCGTCGAAGAGGTGCGCCCAGCAGGGCGCGTCGCCACCGAGTTCTTCCTGACTCATCGGGTCTGGTTCGAGCGTTGGCATGGGTGGACACTTCTGATGACGTGCATCAGCCGAGAGCAATGGCGGTAGCGAGGATCACGGCGATCCCGACGATCGTCTGCTGGATGCCGATCACGACCGCAGGCCTTGGCGCCAGCCGAACGGCGACCAGGTTGGCGGCCGCGAGACTTGCGACGACGACGAGGGCGACGCCGGGCACCAGATCGAACGCCCAGCCGAGGGCCGTCGCAGCGACAGCGGCCATCTGGGCGGCGTCGCTGTGCCAGATGGGCGCAGGCCGGGACTTGGCTCGCAAGATCTGGGTGCGTACATATGGAATCGCAGCGGCCGATCGAGCAGCAATCACCACCCAGAGCCCCCACGCCACGCTCGTCGACGAGCCATCGGCGAGTGCGATCGCTGTGGCGATGGAACCAATACCGATCGATCCGGCCAGCTCGGGGATCAGGCGCCGGCCGCGGCTACGCATGTCGAACCACAACTCGAGCCCGATCAGTGGCGCTGCCACCGCCAGTGGCAACCAGAACGGTTCGGCCGCGCTTGCTGCGTAGACGACGAGCACCGCGAGGAGAGCTACCTCGGCGGCAGCGATCTGGGCCGCCAATCGGGTTCGAGGAAGCCAGCGATGTCGGAATCTGTCCACCAACACCAGCTTCAGCGGCGTGCGGGCCACGAACGCAACCATCGCAGCTGCACCCAGCGCCGCCCCGGGCGCTGACCACGCGACGAGCAAGCCGAGCAGCGCAGGCTCGGCGGTCAGGCTCCAGCCCCCGTGTTCAGACGGCAGGGCCACTGATCGCCACGAGACACCGTTCTCGGCCGACATCGACCGGCCGGACAACGCTGGACCGACAGCAGAAGCGGTGTCGGAGCTGGTCATGTTGTCAACGCCGAAGCATCGGCGACCGACACCGCATCGAGCTGGGCGCGCAATTGGGATCGAGCCCGAAGCCACGGAACGTGCAGCGCGCAGGTCCCACTCTCGTCGCATGGACGGTCTGCGAGCACACATCGACCCGTATCGGTCGGACCCTCGATGGTCTCGATCACCGCCAGTACCGAAACATCATCGAGATCAGCAGTCAATGAATAGCCGCCAGACGGGCCCGGGTCGGAACGGACCCAGCCTGCGCGGACCAGTGGGGTCAAAACCTGCGACACGAACCCAGACGTACTGCCAACGATCGCGGCCAACTCCGGACCCTTCACGCGTTCAGCCCTCGCAGCCAGCGCCTGCAACGAACGCACCGCCAGATCGCTCTTCCGGGTGACTTCTAGCCGCATACTATGAGACTACTCCCAGCCGTGATCGACCGCGTATTCCTACCCGGTACTAGAAATATGAACGGCTGACCTATGCTCCTGCCCGTGAGCGGAACGCGCCCCCTCCAGCATCAAGCCCAGGCACTCGGGGATCCGTCGCGTTTCGCGATCTTCGAGCACATCACAGCCTCGGCGACTCCTGTCGGTGTCTCCGAACTGACCGAACTGATGGGCTTCAATCACAACGCCATCCGTCAACATCTCGTCAAGCTCCTGGACGCCGACCTCATCACCGAGTCGACCGAGAAGCGGCCGACTCGAGGACGCCCCCGCCTGACGTACCAGGCGAGGAGCGATGCATTCGACCGATTCCAGAATCGACCCGGTGGCTCGTACCAACGTCTCGCCGCCATGTTGCTGGATCTGGCGGCCTCCGGCGATTCCGCCTACGAGGTCGGCCGACGATCGAGCGCGTGCGACGAAACACCGATACCCCTCAGCGGCGACCCGACGAATGACGAGATCGTCGGCGCCCTTGCCAACCGACTCGAGCTCGATGGATTCAGCCCTTCGGTGAAGGGTTCGAAGATCACGCTCGGTCGATGCCCGTTTGCCGACCTGGCTGCAGTCGATTCCGACATCGTGTGCGAGCTGCATCGCGGCCTGATCGACGGCTGCCTGGAGGCCATTCCCGGCACGGTCGCTGCTGTCTTGGTGCCGAAACCACCACGCGGTGCCGGTTGCACCGTGCTCATCGATCCGATCAGCTGAGAACCCCGACCCCAAGGACGCCCCCGTGCCAGCATTTCTGCTTCCCGTAGAGCCGGTCCTGTCCCTCGACGCCCATCTCGCTACCGAAACCGGCGGCCTGGGAATCGAGACCGCGCTTCGAATCGGACCGGAGGCCACGATCGACATCATCGCGGCGTCCGGACTACGAGGACGGGGCGGAGGTGGCTTCCCAACCGGCCGAAAATGGACTGGCATCGCCGCCCAGGCCGATCTCCGTCACTTCCTCGTCTGCAACGGCGCCGAAGGAGAACCGGGCACGTTCAAGGACCGGGCATTGATTCGTGCCAACCCGTATCAAGTCGTCGAGGGACTCTTGATTGCCGCCTTCGCGATCGATGCTGAGGAGGTCTTCATCTGCCTCAAGGCGAGCTTCGAACAAGAGATCGCCTCGATCACGACTGCAGTGCAGGAATTCCAACGCGCTGGCATCGGCGGCGACCACAGCGTCACCATCGTCGCTGGCCCCGAGGAATACCTCTTCGGCGAAGAGAAGGCGATGCTCGAGGTGATCGAGGGCAAGCCACCGCTCCCACGCTGGTTCCCGCCCTACGAGCAGGGACTGTTCGCAGCCTCGCCGCAGGTCGGCTGGGAAGCAGGCCCGCACGGCGAACATCGCCGCACCGACGAACCCAATCCGACACTGGTCAACAACGTCGAGACGCTGGCCAACGTCCCCCACATCGTTGCCAACGGTGCCGAATGGTTCCGCTCGATGGGAACTGCAGACGCGCCGGGAACAATCGTTGCCACCGTTGTGGGCGATGTCGTCTCCCCCGGTGTCGGCGAAGTCGAGATCGGCACACGCCTTGGAACCGTCATCGACACCGTTGGTGGAGGCGTCGAGCCCGGGCACACCATCAAGGCCGTCTTCTCGGGTGTCGCCAACGCGGTCGTCACCTCGGCACAGCTCGACACACCCGTCAGCTACGAAGGCTTCGCCTCGATCGGCAGCGGCATGGGATCGGCGGGATTCATCGTCTACGACGAGACCGCCTGCATGGTCGATGCCGCCTATCGATTCTCGAGGTTCCTCTCGATCGAGTCGTGCGGACAGTGCGCGCCCTGCAAGATCGGCACAGGAGCGATCACCAACAGTCTGGAACGCATCGAAACCGGCGCAGGAGACGACAGCGACCTTGCGATCATGCAGGGCTGGCTCAAACGAGTCACCGATGGCAGCCGTTGCTACTTGGCGACCGAAGAACAGCTCGTCGTCGCCAGTGTGCTTCGAGCCTTCCCTGAGGAGTTCGCAGAACACCTCGAGTCGCACGGCTGCCCCCGACCCTCATCACGTCCGTTTCCCAAGATCGTCGACATGGCAGACGGCCAGGCGACCTACGACGACTCGTTCTGGCTCAAGCGACCAGACTGGACCTACGACGAGCCCTGACTGCGGGCTCGCCGTTACCGCCGGACGATCACGGCTCGCCGTCGCCGGCTTGCAGCAGACCCAAGGCACCTCGGCCGGGGAAGTTGAAGGCGTGGGTGACCATCGGGTACAGCCCGTCTTCGGCCGCTTTGAGTTCGATGATCGCACCCTGCGCCGGTGAGAGGTCGACGGCCTGGGATCCCCAGTTGCCTTCGTTGCCCCTCGTGAGGAACACACCTTCTTTGATGACCGAATCGAAGATCGTGCCCACGATGTGGAACGACGAGTCGATCGAGGGCCCGACGTTGAGGACGAACAGCCTGATCTCCTTTCCGGTCTCGATCTCGATCGGATTGTCCAGATACTGGAAGGCCACACCGTTGAACATCACGAGGTCAGGAGCGGGCGCAGCGACGTCCATCTTGGCCATGCTCGACGGCTGACCTTGTTCGCCGAGATACCACTCGTGCTGGATGATGAAGAACTCGTCATCGATCGGCGGCAATCCCTCTGCCGGTTCAGTGATGACCATGCCGAACATGCCGTTGGCGATGTGATGGATCACCGGGTCGGTACCGCAGTGATACATCCAAACGCCGGCGTAGTCGGTCGTGAACTCGTAGATCAGCTCTTCACCAGGCGCGATCGAGCGCATCTCGTCGTTCCATGCGACCTGACTGGCGTGGAAGTCGATCGAGTGGGACAGCTCGTTGTCTGGCGAGTTGATCAGGTGTACCCGCACGGTGTCGCCCACCCTGGTTCGGAGGACCGGTCCGGGGACAGTGTCACCGAAGGTCCACACCGCCTGCTCGAAGCCCTCAGCCACCGTCATCATTCGTTCGGTCATCTCCAACTCGACGTCGATGAGATCGCCGCCGTCTGGCGCACCACCTGGGACCAGAGTGATTCCAGGTCCTTCGCCTCGCTGCGGCGCACGAGGATCACGAGGCTCGTAGGCCGGAGCTGTTGGGTCGGGTTCCACGACAGCGAATCCGGGAGCGACCGTCTCCTGCGATGAGACGAGTTCGACCGGAGTACCTGCAGTGACGATCGCTCCGACCATGCCAGAATCAGCGTGGCCCGGGATGGAACACAGGAACGGCAACCCCTCCTCCGGCACATTGAGCTCGAAATCCACGGCCTCGCCGGGATCAGCCACGATCTTGGTTCCATCGTCGAACGTGATGTCGTGGCGAACGGAGCCGACATTGGTGAAAGTCGCGCTGTAGGTGCCAGGCGCGGCGCTCACCTGCATCGGAGCGAAGCTGAACTCGTCTCCGATGAAGTTGATGGTGGCGCCGGGCTGAAGCTCCGAGCCGCCAGCTGCGGCCTGTTCCTCGACTGCGGACATGGCGTCGCCGATGGGATTCGGATCGTCGGACACACAACTGGCAGCGAAGAGTCCGACAGCGGCCACGAGGGCGACGGCGCAGCGTCTGTTCATGAGAGTTCTCGTTTCAATTCGGTGGGCGAGTGTTGATGGGAGGCAGAGCGATCTGCCATCACACTTCTGCCCTATTATCTGCACTATTTCGTGTAGAAATAGGGTAAAAGGTCCCAACACAAACAACCCAGAGGCTGCCGACACGCCAACGTTCGAGTCCCTACGCCAGGCCGCTGCTCTCGAGACCGCCCTCGGGCCCGGTGGGCCGACGGTAGAACTCGACCGCAAAGGCGGCCGGACCGTCGAGCTCGACGTGGTGCAGACGGCCGGGCGGGATCACCGCTGCACCGCCGGCCTCCACCGTCACGGCGTCGTCTGGTTCGTCTTCGAACACGAAGCGGACCGATCCTGAGCTCACGACGAGGCGACCCCAGACACTCTCGGCCACACGGTGCGCCTTGAGCAGGCCGGAAGGCACGGTGTCGTTGTCGAACATGTCGGTGGTTCGAGTCAGCTCGAAACCATCGGGGATGCTGATGTCGGTCATGCGCTTACTCCTCTCGTGGCCGGTGCGGGACGGTCTCGACGTTCGCGACGTTCGCGATGCGGGGAACGTGCACGATCGTATTCCACGCTCCCTCGGTGCCACGACCCGGCCCCTCGGCCGACCTCTGGCTTAGTGTCGAGCCAAGATGTTCATTCGGGTCCTGGGCACGATCGCATTCGACGACGCCGCTGGCGTCCTCCAGCCGATCACTTCTCCGCGCCACCGACTCGTTCTCGCGATACTGGCGACCAACAGGGGCGCCGTCGTCGCTACTGGCCGGCTGATCGACCTCATCTGGCCCGAATCTCCACCCATCTCAGCCGAGACCTCGCTGCAGGTCACGATCTCGCAACTCCGCAAGCTGCTCGAACCGGACAGAGCTGCCCGAGCCAAGAGCCGCTACCTGGTCACCAAGGGCGCGGGCTACTGCCTCGACGTATCCGGAGAGCAGCTCGATCTCGATGTCGTTCGACGGTGCATCGATCGCGCAATCGAAATGCCTTCGGACTCCAACATGCGTGACCTCCAGTCGATGTGGAATCCGCCGATCTTCGCCGAGTTCGAGGACGCATCGTGGGCGCTTCCTGTCGTCGACTCGGTCGAGGAACGGCGGCTGGTGGCCGTCGCCCGTCACGCTGCCAGCGCCATCGAACGGGGACAAGTCGACCTCGTCACGTCATCGATCCAGGCCGAACTCACCCGCCGCCCGTTCGAGGAACGGCTGGCCGGCCTGCTGATGCTCGCGCTGGCCCGACAGGGCCGTCAGGTCGAGGCCCTCGCCGTGTATGAGGAGATCCGGTCGCGACGCCGAGACGAGCTCGGCCTGGAACCGACGGTCCGGCTTCGAACACTCGAGCGTTCGATCCTCGAACACGATCCGAGCCTCTTCCGACCAGCGCCGAGCATGGCCAAGCCGAGTTCGGCGACAGCGCTACCAGGTGGGAGGGAATTGGTTGGTCGGGCCTCTGACATCGATCAGCTGCGGAACCTCATGGCAACCAATCAGCTCGTGGCCGTTGTCGGACCGGCCGGTGCCGGCAAGACGACTGTCGCCCGCGAGGTGAGTCGTCGAGAGGATCGCCGGCGCACATTCTTCGTTGATCTGACGTCGGTTGCGAACGATGAACGTGTCGTGCGAGCCGCAGCAGATGCCATCGGCCTGCTCGAGGAACCCACGCTCCCCACCGCCCGAGCTCTCGTTGCGTCACTCCGGCAAGAACCGACCCTTCTCATATTGGACAACTGCGAGAACCTCGTCGATGGGGTGAACGACGGACACGGAGACCGACGACTACGACCCCGACAGTGCACCGGCGCCGAAGAGTCCCACGATGGACCCCGAGATAGCCGACACCCACTTCGGGATCGGTGTCGAGGCCAAACGCACCGGGGAGATCCAGTACGCCGACATGCCAGAGGATGGCGATGGCGAGGCGGCCGAGTACGACGGCGTCGACTACGGGGAGGAGTACACCGAACCGCAGTTCGACATCGCGGACGCCGAGGAGATGATCTACATCGACGCGATGGACGGGCCGGATGTCGATCCC
This sequence comes from uncultured Acidimicrobiia bacterium, assembly GCA_965530755.1. Classification (GTDB taxonomy): domain Bacteria; phylum Actinomycetota; class Acidimicrobiia; order Acidimicrobiales; family SZUA-35; genus SZUA-35. The sequence continues at coordinate 80,302 of CBESNA010000007.1, forward strand.
CTGGAGGATGACAGCGCATCAGCGGCCGACCTCAGTGAGGCTGCGATGGAGTGAACCTCGACCTGCTCTGACACCGTCAATCGTTGGCCGCCTCGACCGGCAAACCGGCGTGCCGCCACTGGGGGAAGCCGTCCTCGAGTCGTCGAGCCCGACGGCCAACGTTGGTGAGCCGGCGCACGACCTCGTCAGCATGCACGCAGTACGGACCTCGGCAATAGGCGACGACTTCGATATCGCTGGGCAGCTCGGCGAGGCGCTCCTGAAGCGAGTCGGGGGGAATGGAACGGGCACCGTCGATGTGACCCGCGTCGTACTCGCTCGACGGTCGCACATCGACCAGGATCACATCGCCGTCGGCCAGGCGCTGTGCCAGTTCGGATCGTCCGATCTGCTCGAGACTCTCGCGGTCGCCGACGTAGGCGTCGGCCAAGGCATCGAGCTCGGCAAAGTGAGCCGACGCAACCTCGCGCAGCGCCGCCCACAGATCACCGACGCGATCAGACGTCAGGCGGTAGTAGATCCGGTTGCCATCTCGGCGTGTTGACACCAAGCCGGCTGTCGCGAGCGTCCGTAGGTGGAATGAGGTGTTGGCGATGCTCTGGTCGATCTCGGTCGCGAGCTGCTCGACATGGCGCTCGCCCTGTTCGAGAACATCGATCAGCTCGGCCCGTCGACCGTTGCCCAGCGCCTTGGCGACCTCGGCGAACCCATCGAACAGCTGGTCCTTCGCTTTCCGGTTCCCCACACCACTCCTCCTCTGGTTTGCTCGAACAACAGCGTATTCAAACGATTACTTGACAAGATAGGAAACGCAGCACTACGTTGTCAAGACGTTGCCCGAGGAGGCCAACGCATGACGAAGACCCCCCGAACCGATAGTCACGTCGTGCGCCTCGGCCTGAAGGAGAACCTCGCACAGTTCTCGCTTCTGGTCGGCGTCAACGCGCTCGTCGGCGGCATGATCGGACAGGAGCGAACTGTCCTGCCTCTCTTGGCCGAAGAGGAGTTCGGACTCACCGCATTCACCGCCACCCTCACATTCATCGCCGCCTTCGGGATCGTCAAAGCGGCAACCAACTTCTTCGCCGGGACCCTGTCGGACCGCTACGGCCGCAAGCCCGTCCTCGTCGCCGGCTGGATCATCGGCATCCCGGTCCCGCTCCTGCTGATCTGGGCACCAACGTGGGGGTGGGTGATCTTCGCCAATGTGCTGCTTGGGATCAACCAGGGTCTCACCTGGTCCACCACGGTCATCATGAAGATCGACCTCGTCGGGCCACAACGACGCGGCTTCGCGATGGGCCTCAACGAAGCCGCCGGCTACGGCGCCGTCGCCGCCACCGCTCTTGCCACCGGTTACATCGCCGAGCGATCAGGACTTCGCCCCGAGCCGTTCTTCCTCGGTCTCGCCTACGCCGGACTCGGCCTGAGCCTCTCGGTCCTGTTCGTCAAGGAAACCCGCGACCACGCCCACCTCGAGGCTGCCAACCACACCACGCAGCACAACCTCCACGATGAACTCACCACCAGGCAGATCTTCACCATCACCAGCTTCAGAGAACGAGCCCTCTCGGCGGCGTCACAGGCCGGGATGGTGAACAACCTCAACGACGGCCTCGCGTGGGGTCTTTTCCCGATCTTCTTCGCCAACGACGGCCTCTCGGTCGGTCGCATCGGCATCCTGGCCGCCGTCTACCCCGGCGTCTGGGGTCTCGGGCAGCTCTACACCGGTGGCCTCTCGGACCGCATCGGGCGCAAACCGCTGATCGCAGGCGGCATGTTGACCCAAGCCGCCGCCATTGCGTGGATGGCAACGGTGTCCGGGTTCTGGCCGTGGGCGATCGGCGCAATGACGCTCGGGGCCGGTACCGCCATGGTCTACCCAACCCTGCTCGCAACCATCGGCGACGTAGCCCACCCGACATGGCGGGCCCGGTCCGTCGGGATCTACCGGCTGTGGCGTGATGCCGGATTCGCGGTGGGCGCCCTCATGGCCGGACTGCTTGCCGACCTGATCTCCATCGAGGTGGCGATCTACGCGGTCGCCGCTCTCACCGCAGCATCGGGACTCGTCGTCATCGTCCGCATGTACGAGACCCACCCCCCAGAAGCTCGCTGATCATCGCGGGCTCGCCGGGAGACGCGCACCCAGGGCACACTGCCGGACACACCATGCAAGCATTTCTGATCAGCTCGGGAATCATCTTCGTTGCCGAACTCGGCGACAAGAGCCAACTGATGGCGATGACGTTCGCCGCCCGCTATCGAGCGCGAACGATCCTCGCCGCGATCACCGTCGCGACCGCTGTCGTTCACCTCTTCAGCGTCCTCGTCGGCGCAGCCATAGGAGCTGCGCTGCCCACTCGTGCGATCTCCATCGCCGCCGGCCTCGCATTTCTCGCCTTCGCAGCCTGGACGCTGCGAGGCGACGAACTCACCGAGGACGAGGCCGCTCGGGCGGGCCAGAACGAACGATCAGTCTTCTTCACCGTGGGCTTGGCCTTCTTCCTCGCCGAGCTCGGAGACAAGACGATGCTGGCCACCGTCACCCTCGCCGCCGACAACGGCTTGGTCGGAACCTGGCTCGGTTCGACCGTCGGCATGGTCGCCGCCGACGCTCTTGCCATCATCGTCGGCCGGCAGCTCGGCGCCCGCATTCCCGAGAAGGCGATAAGGGTCGGCGCCGCCATCACCTTTGTCGTCTTCGGGATCCTCCTGATCAGCGAAGGACTGGCCCAGCCGACCGGGGGCTGAACACGATTCTGCCCAACTCCGGAATCCGCACAGCTCGAAGCGAGTTCAGCAGGTACCGGGCTATTTCCGTCACCGACGTCGGTTGGCCCGGTACCAAAGAGGGACGATTTCATGACGCCTCACTCTCGACAGCGGTCTGACACGTCTCGCACCGTCGGTCCCGTTGGCAGACTCGAGCCACAGGCTGCGGACGTGAGCTCGGCGGCACGACAGACGGCATTGATGCGACTCGCGATCGCAATGGTGCTCACGATGACCACATGGTTTTCCGCCACCGCTGTCCTCGGTCAGCTTCGGGTCCGCTGGGACCTCACCGCCTCGACCGGATCGTGGCTCACGATCGCGGTCCAGCTCGGCTTCGTCGCTGGAGCACTCGTGTTGGCGGCAACCAGCCTCTCCGACGTCGTTGCTCCTCGGACGCTGATTTTCGTCGGCGCACTGGGTGCGTCCGGCGCCAACCTCGGGCTCCTCTTGGCCACCGGCCCGGGCACGGCAATCTCGCTGCGAGCGGTGACCGGGGCATTTCTCGCTGCCGTCTACCCGCCGGCGATGAAGTCGATCTCCACCTGGTACCGCAAGGACCGCGGGATCGCACTCGGTGTCATGGTCGGAGCTTTGACGATCGGATCGGCCTCGCCGCATCTCGTGAACTTCGTCGGAACGGTGCCGTGGCAAGCGGTGGTCGTCGTGACCTCCGCCGCAACGCTCGTCGGTGGCGCCCTTGCGAGGTGGTGGGCGATCGATGGGCCCTACCCGTTTCCTCAGGCACAGTTCGATCCCCGACTCGTGGTCCGCTCGATGTCGCAACGCGGCGTCCGTCTCGCGACGCTCGGCTACTTCGGGCACATGTGGGAGTTGTATGCCATGTGGGCGTGGATCGGCGTGTTCTACACAGCCCGCTTCGATTCCACCCGGATCGGTTCGCTGCTCGCCTTCATCGTGATCGGCGCGGGTGCCGCGGGGTCGGTCGTGGGCGGGCGCATCGGCGACCGCCGAGGAAGATCGACCAGCACCATCATCGCGATGATCGCATCCGGATCCATGGCCGCGACGATCGGGTTCGTCGGCGACGGCGGCCCGACTGGCGACGTACTCGTCATCGCGATGGGTTTGATCTGGGGCTTCTGGGTCGTGGCCGACTCGGCCCAGTTCTCGGCCGCCGTCACCGAACACGCTGCTCCGGACACGGTCGGTACCGCCCTCACGGTCCAACTGGCATCGGGATTCGTGCTCACGGTCGCGACGATCTGGCTCGTCCCTGTGATCGAACGTGCCACGGGTTGGGGTTGGGCGTTCGCACTTCTCGCCCCGGGACCAATCCTGGGGACCATCGCCATGCAACGCCTTCGGTCGACTCCGATGTATCCATCTGGTCGTGACGGGGATGAGCGCCCGCATGATGATGTTGACGGTGCGTGATTCCATGACGGCGAGCGCCGAGCGCGACCTGGCTAGTCGGTGTCTGCCATGCTCTGCAGTGGCGGGGCCGGGCGGTGCAGCACGGCACCAGTCGGAAGTACCTCGACGAAATCGCCAACAACGGTGGCAGTGCCGTCGATGAGCAAGCTGAACCCGTCGCCGTCCGGGCGTGGTGGGAACAGAACGGTGACCTCCGACTGCACGGCGACGTTCCGACATGCCCGCCGTCCGCCGGCGTCGAATCTCAAGAGCACCCCTTCGGAGGCATCGGCGGCACGATCCTGCATGACATCTGGTGTCAGCGCGATCACGTGGGCCCTCCCTTCGCCGGACGTGGTCAGGAGATATCCGAAGCCCCACCGTCGAACTTCATCACCGAGCTCACTCAACGGCACGTTCACACTCATGCGCAGGTCCTCATACGGACCATCGTGACAGATCGGCAGACCCGGGCGTAAGCAGCTCAGGACACCGGTTCGAGCACCACCACCGGGATCTCTCGTTCGGTCTTGGTTTGGTAGTCGGCGTAGTTCTTGTATTTCGCTGTGACGGCCTTCCAGATGGAGGCTCGTTCATCACCAGTTGCGATACGGGCCACCATCTTCGAGCTTCCGTCGTTCGTGCGGACGGTGACCGAAGGGTTCTCGCGGAGGTTGAGGAACCAGGCTGGGTGTTTGTCGTTGCCACCGGCGGACGCGATGATCGCCATGCGATCGCCGTCTTGCCATGGCGTGGTGAGCATCGTGGATCGGGAGGCGCCGCTCTTGCGGCCCGTCGTTGTCAACTCGAGCACAGGCATCTTGCCGGCGGTCCAGCCGAGCTTTCCACCACTGACGGTCATCATCGTGCGATGGATGCAGTTCATGGTCTTCAGCGCGAGGTCGGATGGCATGGGATCTCTCAGACGTTTGGGGTTGTCGCAACGTGATGTCCGGATCGAACGTAGCCGCCGCGTTCGCTCTCCCGGCTTTGCTGGAGCCGAACGGCCATGGGACCATCGACCATGACCGAAACCACGAACACCCAGATGCCGTGGCGGGGCAACGAGTACCGAAGCCCTGAGCAGGAACAGGCCGAGAACGGGGCACGTGTCCCCGACGCCGGCGAGCTTGCTCTCGAGGACATCAACCCGCTCAATGCCCATCTCTTCAGCGAGAACCGGTGGCAAGGCCACTTCGAGCGGTTGCGCAAGGAAGACCCTGTCCACTTCAACGAGATTCCGGCCGCCGGACGCTACTGGTCGATCACGAAGTACGACGACGTCCGCCAGGTCGACGGGGACTGGAAGACGTTCTCTTCCGCCAGCGGCATCACTCTCGGCCCGCCCGTCGTCGCCCTGCCTGCGGATGGAACCGCGACGATGACTTCGTTCATCTCGATGGATCCGCCTCGCCACGGCGAACAACGCAGCACCGTACGATCGGTCGCCGCTCCGAAGAACCTGCGCAACCTCGAGCCGCTCATTCGGGAACGCACGATCTCGGTTCTCGACTCCCTGCCAGAGGGCGAGACCTTCGACTGGGTCGACACCGTGTCCATCGAGCTGACCACGATGATGCTCGCGACTCTGTTCGACTTTCCCTTCGAGGATCGCCGCAAGCTCACCCGGTGGTCAGACATCGTCTTCGCCATCCCGGAGCCGGGCGGCCTCGTCGAGACCCAGGAACAAAAGCGCGACGAGCTGATCGAGTGCGTTCACTACTTCGAGAAGCTGTGGGAGCTTCGCCGCGAACATCCAGGCGACGATCTCGTCTCCATGCTCGTGCACGGAGCGGCCACCAAGGACATGCCGACCATGGCGCACCTTGGCAACCTTCTCTTGCTCATCGTCGGCGGCAATGACACGACCCGCAACACGATGTCCGGCAGCGTGTACGGGCTGAATTCGTTCCCGGACCAGTACGACAAGCTGATCGCCGACCCGGATCTCGTACCTTCGATGGTGCCCGAGATCATCCGCTGGCAGACGCCGCTCCCCTACATGCGGAGGACAGCCAATCACGACACGGAACTCGGCGGCAAGCAGATCCTGAAGAACGACCAACTGCTGATGTGGTACCTGTCCGCCAATCGCGACGAAGACGTGTTCGACCACGCCGAAGACATCGACATCGAACGCCACAACGCCGATCGGCACCTTGCGTTCGGCTACGGGATCCATTTCTGCATGGGCAGTCGACTGGCCGAACTCCAACTACGGATTCTCTGGGAAGAGATCCTCCATCGCTTCGAACGAGTCACTGTCAAAGAGGAACCGAGCCGCACCTTCTCATCCTTCGTGAAGGGTTACACCCACCTGCCGGTCGAAGTCACCCGGAAGTGAGCTGACCGACCGGACTCTGGAGCGGTTGATCGGAAGCGAGCTGCATCGGAGTTTCGGGCTCAGCCGGGATCGGCGGAGCCAGGGTCGGAGTTGGGTGTCCGCCGGGGCCGTTCGGTCCTGCTGCGTCCGGACAGATAGGTTCTGGCCGTCCCTTCTGTTGCACAGGCCAACCAGGCGTCGATGATCAATGCTTCGAGCGCACCGTGATCGATCGGGTCGAGCTGGATCAAGACTGCCGGGTACTCGTCGAAGTGAGCGATGGTGAAAACGCCATCCTGCCCTTCTTCGAGGACGGCTGCCTTCTCGGCGAGGTCGTCGACCGCAAGTGCCAGGATCGGGCCCTGGGGAGCCGGTTCGTCACCGAAGCGCTTGATGTCGGCCTTCGAAAACGGCCGTTCCCATGCGAAGCCCTTCTGGTTCACGAACCAGGTTCGTCGCCCATACCGAGTGCCTTCGGTGACGTCGGGCAGCGCCGTGATCAGATCCCTCACATCGTCGAACGAGGCCACAGAGAACACGCTAGTGCGACGAGCTGGGCCCCCGCCCGGTCGTCGGCAACGACCTGATCACCCCAGCGGTAGACCGTCGGACGTCGTGACTCAAGCCGGTATCGAAATGGTCAGTTCGTAGGTGGCATTGCCGCGGGTGCCGCCGATCACCACGATGTAGTCGCCGCTGGTAAGCAACTCGGTTTCGCTGGCCATGACCTCGGTCTCGATGATCGATCCGGCTGGATCCAGGAGATCGAACACCGCGTTCTCCTCGAGCGAAGTGATCGTCAACTCGAGGGTCTGCCCCTCCCGGGCTCCGATGCGGTAGACGTCCCGTTCGCCGAGAACGACAGCACCGTCAACGGTCGCCGAGGTTCCCCCCGCCGCGAACTTGACCTCTTCATCCACACGCACGGTCAAGCCGTCGAAGAAGGAGGGCAGCGGCGCCGGTTCGCCTTCTCGGCCGGCCGGATCGGCATCAACCGTCTCGGTGCTCGACGTCGCCGGGGCCGTCGTCGCGGTCGTGGTCGTGGCCGGCTCCGTGGTCGTGGTCGTGTCGAGGGTTGGCGCATCGTCAGGCGGCACCGTGCTGGACGTGGAGGTTGCGTCAGCAGCCACGACCGGGTCATCGCCACCGGTCAGGGTGAAGAAGGCGCCGATGCCGCCGACGAACACGAGCGCGGCTACCGCCCCGGCAATCGCCGCTGTGCGGTTGCCACCAAGAGTGGAGTGAGCCATCGTGCCACGCTACTCACAGCAACCGATGCAGTCGCAGGTCAGAGGCGGGAGATCGAGAGCTCGAGGGCTCTGACGGCGAGGGCGGTGTCGCCGGCGCCTGGATTACCACTGGCCCGAGCCACGAAGGCCATGAACAGATGACCGTCCACGTCTGCCGCAGCCAACGTGAGCCCGATCGTCCCGGTCGGCGAGGTCGCGTCGATGCCAGCAACGACGAGTGACTGGTCGGCGCCAGCGACATCGAGGGCCACGACCTCCAGGGAGATTTCCGCAAATTCTCCGTCGAGGTCGACGCAAACGGCCAGGAGCTCCAGGGCGGCGAGGAAGTCAGACGCTGCGGTCGCGTCACTCGTCGCCGGCATGACGTTGAGCTCGAGCTCGATGCCCGTCTCTCGCTCCTCGAACGACGCCACGAAGTAGGAAGTCTGCTCAGGGGCCGCCTTCCCGCAGATCTCGTTCTCGACCTGCCGTGGCTCGTCGATTTCGATGTAGTCGATCCAGTCGACCGTCCAGCCAGAGTCGAGGCCGAGCGAAACGAGGTCATCGCCAGTGAGAACGACTCGAGCCAGCGGTCGGTTCTGCCACGGCGTTTCGTCACCGCTCGGAATCGGATCTGGCTCGACTTCGGGAGCGAGGGTGGTCGTCGGGTCGTTGGGCTGCACGACCGGGGGGTCCTCCTGCGACGGTTCGGCGCCAACGCTGTTCGTCGTGCTCGACTCGTCGGTCGGCCGCTGACCGGGCGCGGTTGACTCGACCTCTGTCTCGGTCGGCTCACCGGTTCCGGCCACGACCGTTTCGGGCGATGAGGAACACGCTGCGCCGAGGAGAGCGATGGTCGCGAACAAGAGGAGGGGACGGCGCCGCATACATCTACATCGGTCGTTCGATGCCATCGCTTGACAACGACAGGAGGGCACCCTCGTCGATGCCGAGCACATGCTGACGAGCTACTTTGCTGAGCATGATCGATGCGCTGGCTGATCGACCAGGATCCGGACGTCTCGATGGACGGGTCGCCATCGTTATGGGCGCCGGGCAGTCACCGGGCAGCGGGCCGGACGACTGCTCAGTGGGGAACGGCCGAGCCGCTGCCCTGCTGTTCGCCCGTGAAGGCGCCACGGTGCTCGCGGTCGATCGCGACGAGGACGCAGCATCAGAGACCGTGACGTTGATCGAAGCGGCCGGCGGAACGGCTGTCGCTCATCGAGCTGACGTCACCGTCGAGAGCGACCTCGCCTCGCTGCCCTCGGTGTGTATCCAACGTCTCGGGCCGCCGACGATCCTCCACAACAACGTTGGTATCGGCACCGGCGACGGTGGCGTCACCAGCCTCGACCGCGAGATCTGGGAACGCATCTTCGAGGTCAATGTCACGGGGATGTATCTCACCTGCAAACATCTGATCCCCGAGATGCGGGCCGCGGGCGGCGGAGCGATCGTCAACATCTCGTCGGTCGCTGCGATTGCCTCGACGCCCCTGGCCGCCTACAAGTCATCGAAGGCTGCTGTCAATGCCCTCACCCATCACCTGGCCACGGCCAACTTCAAACACGGGATTCGCGTGAATGCGATCATGCCAGGGTTGATGGACACACCGATGGCGATCGGAGGCCACAGCAGTGCACTCGACATCGACCCAGACGAGTTACGGGAGTCGCGGAACCGCATGGTCCCCCTCGGCCGCCGACAGGGCACGGCATGGGACACCGCCTACGCGGCTCTCTACCTCGTGTCAGACGAAGCCAGATTCGTCACTGGAGTGATCCTGCCCGTCGACGGCGGCCAGCTTGCCCGGATCGGTTGATCGGCGGTCGTCGATGGCAGAACGATTCAACATCGCCAAAGAAGTCGACGTTGCGCTGAGGGACTCGCCGGAACGGGCACTCCTGATTCTCCCAGCGCTGGCGGGCGAGATCCTGGCCGCCGGCGATCCGGTTTCGGTCGCCGACCTCGCCGACGTGCTGGGAATGTACGTGCTCCGGCGAGAACCCAATCATCATGTCGCCAGCGCCGTCCTCGCGATGCTTCGGACGTACGCCGTCGGCAACGCAGCCCACTTCAACAATTGAGTCCTCGCTGTTGCCGTTACGATCGGGGTGTTCGGTAGTCGAGGACGGTCGGGAGAGTCGTGGCGTTCGGTCAAGCTTCCGGTCCGCCTGCGACCGGCAAACAGGTGCGAGAGCTCCTCGAACTCCTGGCTGCCGCAGGGCACGCCGACTTCCGCGATGCGCGAGGACCCATGGGATTCACGCAACGTCAGGCCGGTGGCAAGTTCACGCGGGACGAGGCCGAGGCGTTCATCGAACAGCTGGAAGCTGAGGCCGATGGAACCGCTCCACCCGGGGAGTCGTTCGCACCGCCTCCGGCCGGGACCGTCAGGCCCAAGACACCCAAGCCAGATCCAGGCAAAACCGGCGGTTGGCGCTCGCAACTGCCCAACGCATCACCGCCGGCGTCGACACCGAGCCAACCGAAGCGTGCCGTCAAGAAGAGCACATCCAAGTCCCCCGAGCTCGACCTCAGCGAGGTCTCGGCCGAGGAGTTGGCAGCAGAACTCCAAGGTCGAGGGTGGATTGTTCTCGATCCCTGACGACACATCGCGCTCCACCAGCCCGGGAGTCGAGGAGACTGCGCACTACGGTCGAAGCCGATGACAGCACCACCGTCCCATGCGTTGTTCGTCCTGGCTGCCGAGGGTCGAAGCGGCAAGTCGCTCGTTGCCCTCGGCCTGGTCGACGCCCTGAGCCGTCGGGTGGGCCGCGTCGGCGTGTTCCGCCCGGTCGTGCACGACGCCGACGCACCAGACGAGATCATCGATCTCTTGGCCAACCGATCCGACCCTCCGCTCCCCTCGGCGGTCGGTGTCACGTACGACGACGTGCATGACGACGCTGACGCGGCGATGGCATCAGTCCTCGAGAAGTATCACGAGCTCGCCGCCCGGTGCGACGCAGTCATCGTGGTCGGGTCGGACTACAGCGAAGTGGCCAGCCCCATCGAGCTGGGCGTCAACGGTCGCATCGCCGCCAACCTCGGGGTGCCCGTGGTCGCCGTCGTCAGTGCGCGAGCTCGTCAGCAAGATGACATCGGGCACCTGGTCGACCTCACGATCAACGAGCTCCGTCATGCTCACGCCTCCGTCCTGGCCGTCGTGGTCAACCGGGTCGACCCTGACGCCGTTTCCAGCGTCCGTCGCCATTTCGAGCGGCATCGCTGCGGCGGCGACGAGCCGGTGAAGATCTGGGTGGTTCCCGAGGATCCGCTCGTGGCGGCCCCGCAGGTCGCCGACGCACTGGCGGCGGTCGACGGTTCTCTCATCGCCGGCGACGATCACCTCCTCGAACGGGTCTACCTCGACACGCTGGTCTGTGCCATGAACGTCGAGCACGTGCTCGGGTACCTCGAGGACGGTCAACTCTGCATCGCCGCCGGCGACCGATCCGACGTGCTCTTGGCCCTGGCCGCCAGCTGTGCCTCGCTCGATGCCCCCACCGTGTCGGCGGTCGTGCTCACCGGCGGTTTCGTCCCCAACTCCGACGTGGCCCGATTGATCGCCGGAATCGACGCACACCTTCCGATCATTTCCACCGAGATGGATTCCTTCGATACTGCGGCCGCCATCGCCGCCACCCACGCCACGTTGTCGAGATCATCGACGCGGCGGATCGACCGGGCCCTTGCCACCTTCGAGAACCACCTCGGCGCCGACGTGGTCGAGGTCCTCGAAGGCATCCCTCGCACAACGGCGGTGACGCCTCTCATGTTCGAGCTGCAACTGATCGAGCTGGCCCGGGCCGTCCCGCGTCACATCGTGCTGCCCGAGGGCGAGGACGACCGTGTGCTCCAGGCCGCCGCCACACTCAGAGCTCGCGACGTGGCTCGCCTCACGATCCTCGGAGACCCTGGCGCCGTACGATCTCGCGCCTCTGCGCTCGGCCTCAGACTCGACGACGTCGACATCATGAATCCGGCGACGAATGAACGCCGCGAGGAGTACGCCCGGATCTACACCGACCTGAGATCACATCGCGGCATGAGCCTCGACCCGGCGCTCGACATCATGCGCGATGTGTCGTACTTCGGCACGATGATGGTTCACTTGGGCCACGCCGACGGCATGGTGTCTGGTGCCGCTCACTCGACCGCGCACACTGTCACGCCGGCGTTCGAGATCATCAAGACCGAGCCCGGCGTCGACGTCGTGTCGTCAGTGTTCTTCATGTGCCTGGCCGACCGAGTGCTGGTCTACGGGGACTGCGCAATCATTCCCGAGCCGACAGTCGATGAACTCGCCGACATCGCCATCGCTTCGGCGGCCACGGCGGCACGATTCGGCGTTGAACCCCGGATCGCAATGCTCTCGTACTCCACGGGCGAGTCTGGATCGGGCGCCGACGTCGAGAAGGTTCGGGCTGCGACCGCCCTGGTCCGTCAGCGGCGGCCTGACCTGAAGGTGGAGGGGCCGGTGCAGTACGACGCCGCCATCGATGCCGACGTGGCGTCGTCGAAGATGCCAGGCTCAGAGGTCGCCGGTCGGGCCACGGTCTTCGTCTTCCCCGATTTGAACACAGGCAACAACACGTACAAGGCGGTGCAGCGCTCGGCAGGAGCTATCGCCATCGGGCCGGTCCTGCAGGGTCTTGCGAAGCCGATCAACGATCTCTCTCGAGGCGCCACCGTGCGCGACATCGTCAACACGGTGGCCATCACTGCCGCCCAAGCAGCAGCGATCGACCGGTGAGTCACCGTCCGGTGGTACTCGTCCTCAACTGTGGCTCGTCGTCGGTCAAGTACGAACTCGTCGAGCCAGACACCGGCCGGCGACTCGCAAAGGGTCAGGTGGAGCGCATCGGCGGGCCGGGGGCCCACCTCCACCACACGAGCGACCACGACGAGTTCGACCGGCCGGTCGAGGCGTCCGGCCACGCTGAGGCCATGGCGCACGTACTCGAGGCGTTCGCTGGTCACGGCCCCGACCTGGCCGGCTCCGAGCTGGCAGCGGTCGGTCACCGAGTGGTGATGGGCGGGCTCGAATTCTCGGCGCCGACCCTGATCGACGACGACGTCGAGGCAACGGTCGAACGGTTGTCGCCTCTCGCCCCACTGCACAATCCGGCCAACATCGCCGGCATCCGGGTGGCGCGTGCCGCCCTTCCAGACACACCCCATGTGGCGGTGTTCGACACGGCCTTCTTCAATGCTTTGCCTGAAGAGGCCACCACCTACGCGATCGACCGACATGTGGCAGCCGAACACGGCATCCGACGCTACGGATTCCACGGGACGTCACACCGGTACGTGTCGGGTCGAGCGGCTGAGCTGCTCGGCCGGAGCGACCTCCGTCAGATCGTGCTGCACCTCGGGAACGGGGCATCGGCGGCCGCCATCGTCAGCGGTCGACCAGTGGCGATCAGCATGGGTCTCACCCCACTCGAGGGTCTGGTGATGGGTACCCGGTCGGGTGACCTCGACCCAGCCATCGTGCTGTATCTGCAGCGGGAGGCCGGAATGTCAGTCGACGAAGTTGATGACCTGCTCAATCGGCGCAGCGGCCTGACCGGACTCTGCGGCCACAGCGACCTGCGTGACGTCCGCGCTGCTGCCGATGCCGGCAACGCCGCCGCGCTGCTGGCCATCGACGTCTACGTGCGGCGCATCAAGCACTACCTGGGGGCGTACGCCGCCATCATGGGCGGCGTTGACGCCATCACGTTCACCGCCGGTGTGGGCGAACACGATGCGGTGATTCGAGCTCGGGTCGCCGACGGACTCGGATTCCTGGGGATCGACATCGATCCGGCCGGCAACGCAATCGACGGCGGCGAGCGTGTGATCTCGAGGGCAGAGGCTCAGGTCAAGGTCATGGTGGTCCCCACCGACGAGTCATTGGCGATCGCCCGGGAGACGCTCGACGTCGTCGCGTGAGCGCCGCGCTCCCCGATCTCACGGGGACTCGTCAGCGCAGGAGCCCGGTTCCCCAATTCGCCGAATGTCAATTGCCGGGCGCCGCTCCGAGCGCGGTTTGGAGTTCCTCGACGGTGATGCCGAGCTCGGCTGCGGCAGCAGCCATGTCAGGCCCTTGCGGGTCGGCGGCTCCGTCCGCCGGGGCACCTTCCTCGTCCTCGGTACCACCGCTCGAGGCACCCACGCTCGTCTCGCCGTCCTCGAACTCGACGACCCGATCAGGGTTGACCGTCGTCGGATCACCATCCGATGTCGCGGTCACGTCGCCGCCACGCACCAGGCGAACGTAGTTCTCGCCCCGTTCGGCATCGATTCCATCGGGGCCGTCTGCGTTCTTGGTGTCGAACCGAACAGCGCCGGCGCCGTGGGTGCCGTCGCCGACGAGGTAGAAGTAGTCGGTGTCGACCCACGGCCACCCGGCCGAGAAATCTCTGATCGACCACAGCTCGTCGATGTTGGGAAGACGCCACTCGGCAACGTCGCCCGTTGTGAGGGATTCGCAGTAACCCGCCGCGTCTGACCATGGCATCGAGGCGTCCGACAGGTCCTGAGTCCACAGCAGACCAGTGACGTCGTCGTTCACGGTGCCGTCTTCGTTGTCGGTGTAGCTGGGGGTGTTGCCGGTGTATTGCGCATCCTGCCCATAGAAGGCTTCCCCAACGCCTGGACAGTCGATGAGTTCGCCGGTGTCGTAACAGGTGCCCTGGTTGGTGTCGACGATGGCGTAGGCGAGGTCACGACCGGCGGAGGTGTCGACCGCCGCATCGGAGTTGTCAGCGGCGACTGCCTCGTTTGCAGTCGAGGCGGCTTCGTCGTCTTCACCGCAGGCTCCGGCAAAAGGGCCAACACAACGACCAGGACCAAGGGAATTCGACCTCGTGTGGACATCGAGGAAGTCCTTCCAGATTGGGATCATGTCTCGCTTCGACCCATCGTGGCCGCTGAACCTGTGGGGGCCCTGTGAGCCGACCCACGGGATCGGGGCGAGCTGGTGCCTCCACCATCAGGACGTTGTGCCCTGGTTGACCCACCCGGCGCGTCCATATGATCGGGCCGTGAACGATTCAATGATGATTGAAGTGTTCCGGGCGCTGGGCGACCCGGTGCGGTGGACGATCGTGAACGAACTGCGCCATGGCACGCGGTGTGCATGTGTCCTCAGCTCGGTGGCCGAAGTGTCGCCATCGTTGTTGTCGCATCACCTCAAGACGCTCCGAGAAGCCGGCCTCATCACGGGTGAACGACGGGGCCGGTGGATCGACTACGCCCTTGCCCCCGAAGTGTTCGAGCGCTTGTCCGACGCGCTGGTTCCCGAGGCGGTGGCGGTCTGATGGCCATCGCACACAAGCCCCCGGACGTGAGCCTCCGCCAACGCCGTTGGCTGACACTTGGAGCAGCCGGTGCGTTGTGGCTGGTGCTGTACCGCTTGAACGAACCCTTCTGGGACTGGTTGCTCTACGACACGATCGGACTCGTCGCCGACACCCGCTTCGCGGAATCGGTGCACTTCTTCTTCTACGACGTCACCAAGATCGCTCTCTTGCTGACCGGTGTGATCTTCGTGGTGACAGTGCTTCGCAGTTTCATGTCGGTCGAACGCACCCGTGCGCTACTCGGGGGTCGGCGCGAGGGAGTCGGAAACGTGCTCGCGTCCGGGCTCGGCGTGGTCACCCCGTTCTGTTCGTGTTCTGCGGTGCCGGCATTCATCGGGTTCGTCGCGGCAGGTGTTCCTCTCGGGGTGACCCTCAGCTTCCTGATCGCCAGTCCGCTGGTCAACGAGGTGGCAATCGTGCTGCTTCTCGGCCTGTTCGGCTGGAAGATCACCGCCCTCTACGTCGCCGGCGGGATGGCCATCGCGATCGTGGCCGGGTTCGTACTCGGCCGCATGAAGCTCGAACGCTGGGTCGAGCCCTTCGTGTTCGAAACCCGACTCCGCGGCAAGGTGATCGACCCCGCGGCCGGTCTCAACTGGGACGACCGCATCGCCATGGGACGCGAGGAAGTCGCGACGATCCTCCGCAAGATCTGGCCATACCTCCTCGTCGGCATCGCTCTGGGAGCGGCAATCCACGGCTGGGTTCCCGAAACCTGGATCGCCGACCATGCGTCGTCTGGAGGGTGGGGTGTGCTGGTCGCTGTCGGATTGGGTGTCCCGCTGTACTCCAACGCAGCCGGCGTCCTGCCGTTGGTCGAAGCGCTCCACGACAAGGGACTCCCGATGGGGACGGTGCTGGCGTTCATGATGAGCGTCGTCGCCCTGTCCGCCCCGGAAGTGATCCTGCTGCGCCGTGTTCTGCAGAAGCAGCTCATCGCCACCTACGTGGGCGTGGTCGCGGTCGGGATCCTCGCCACTGGCTACCTGTTCAACCTCGTCATATGAAGGAGAAGAAGATGGACATCAAGATCCTGGGCACTGGGTGCGCCAAATGCCAGTCACTCGAAGCGCTCACCCACGAGGCCGCAGACGAACTCGGCCTCGCCGCTGATTTCGAAAAGGTCACCGACCCGGGCGAGATCGCCTCGTGGGGCGTCATGGCAACCCCGGCACTCGTGATCGACGACGAGGTCGTCGTCTCGGGCCGAGTCCCCACCAAAGCGGACATCACCGCCATGTTGAGCGATCGCTGAATCGCGACGCATGCGCGATCTCGACCGGCCCCGCCAGCCCTCCAAGAACTAGATTGAGGCCTTGGCCCTGCTGGGATCGGGCGCCAGACGCCCGCCATTTCGATCGTGCACATCGGCGGCCGCCGCAGTTGGCGTGACGTACGGGAAATTGCGTTTGAACGAGGTACTCGCTCGCTCGAGGGTGTAGTAGCTGATCGTGGTCGGCACCAGGGTGACCGCGAGATACACCAAGAACTGCAACACCATCGGTCGCCCCTCGAGGAGACCAGGCGCCTGTTGATTGACGAAAGTGCGAGCAACAACATGCCAGAGGTAGAAGCCATACGACACTGAGCCGAGCCATCGCACTGGACGACGATCGAACAAGAACTGAAAAACGCGACTCTCGCCCCGAGCAGCCGCCCACACGATGCCACTGAGAGCCAGGACGAGGAAGGTTTCAGTCGGCACCAACCAGTGGCTCATGCCGAACTCGACCTGAAGCATGCGCAGCGAGAAGTACACGACGCCGCCCGCCACGCCGATCCAGGTCACGATCCTGGGGTGGGCGAGCCCGCGATGGGCAAGCGCAGCGAGCAGGCAACCACCCAAGAGCCCGGTGAACGCCGCCGGCGGAAGGATCCCAGTCAGCTCCATTCGCTGCGACACGATCAACGTCAACAAACTGCCGCTCATCAGTATCGAGAACATTCGCAGCACGCTCATCCTGCGCGTCAACAGGACCACGAAGGGCACGAAGAGATAGAACTGCTCCTCGACCGCAAGGCTCCACAAGTGATACGCGCCGTCGGGGCCGTAGCCAAGGGCAGCCATGCGATAGTTGCCAAGGTATGTGAAGTACCAGGCCAGCCCATCGGCATCATCAAAGAGGCCGAGCATCGTCGTGACGATCAGGTAGAGGTAGAGCGCCGGGACCAGACGGAGAAGTCGCCTGGCGAAGAAGGCGAGCACCGGCTGTCGCCAGTGAGTGTCGCTCGCAGCCATCTTGCGCCGAGTGTCGAGCAAGATTCCGGTGATGAGATAGCCGCTGAGGACAAAGAAGAGCTCGACGCCCAAGTAGGGCCACAGCGGTTCATTGGCGAAGTGCTCGGTTCCGAACCAGTGGCCGAACGCAACGAAGAGCACCGCTATCGCACGCAGCCCATCGAGTTGCGCCCGGTGTCCCTGTGGAATCCCCATCCGCCTCCAATCGGCCAAGCACCGATCGAGATGAGGCCGCCGCCATACTGAGTGGCCCATGCAACTGAGCTTCCGATGATCACCGATCCAGAGCTTCCCGTTCTCGAGCGCCTCTCGATGCTGGACCGCTTCCTACCCGTGTGGATCATCGCCGCCATGGGTGCGGGTATCGGCCTGGGGCGCCTCCTCCCGGATCTGAACGAGTGGCTCGACACCGTCAAGATCGGCACGGTGTCGCTACCGATCGCGATCGGTCTGCTGTTGATGATGTACCCGGTGTTGGCCAAGGTCCGATACTCCAAGATCGACGAAGTCGCCGCTGACCGGACCCTCATGGCCAGCTCACTGGTTCTGAACTGGCTGATCGGTCCTGCGCTCATGTTCGCCCTGGCGTGGCTGTTGCTCCCCGACCTCCCTGACTACCGGACCGGGCTGATCATCGTCGGGTTGGCCCGCTGTATCGCAATGGTGCTGATCTGGAACGATCTCGCCTGCGGCGACCGTGAAGCCGCTGCGGTTCTCGTGGCTCTCAACTCGGTGTTTCAGATCGTCGCCTATGCCCTGCTCGGCTACTTCTACCTCGAACTGCTTCCCGGCTGGCTCGGGCTCGACACAGCACAACTCGACGTGTCGATGTGGGAGATCGCGAAAATCGTCCTCATCTTTCTGGGCATCCCGCTGGCCGCCGGTTACCTCACCAGACGATGGGGCGAGGCCGGTCCCGGGATCGACTGGTACGAGAACACGTTCCTTCCCCGTATCGGGCCGCTGGCCCTGTACGGCCTGCTGTTCACCATCACCATCCTGTTCGCGCTGCAGGGTGAAACCATCACCGACAAACCGGCCGACGTCGCAAGAATCGCTCTCCCGCTGCTCGCCTACTTCGCCATCATGTGGGTCACATCGTTCGCACTCGGGCTCCGTCTCGGACTGTCCTACGAGAAGAACGCCACGCTGGCCTTCACGGCGGCAGGCAACAACTTCGAACTCGGGATCGCTGTCGCCATTGGTGTCTTCGGCGTCAACTCCGGCCAAGCCCTCGCTGGAGTCGTCGGTCCGCTCATCGAAGTCCCTGTCCTCGTCGCCCTCGTCTATGTCGCGCTGTGGGCCCGAGGCCGCTTCTACCCAGCGGCCGAGGTCCGCTGAGCAATCCGCGCGACATTCAGCGTCGACCGTCGCCGGCTCGTCGTTCTCGTTCGAGGGCACGATCGAGTGCACCGATCGCCAGATGCCCGGCCTGGGTGACGCTGAGACTGCGTCCAAGGTCGAGGAAGTGGTCGAGGTCGTCGCCAAGCGCGGCCTCGAGATCGCGTTGCGCATTGCGCCGCGGGAGGTGTCCGATTTCCATCATGGCACCGACGAGACGTGCACCCGTCTGGGCATCACCGGCCCGACTGAGGGCGATCGCCGTCACGCCGAAGAGATGGCTCGCTCCTGCGTAGTAGTGCTGGTCGAGCGCCTCGCGGAGGGCGTCGCGGCACCCTTCGAGCGTGCTGAGCAGCTCACCACGCCGCGCCGTGACGTGGAGCTCGAGCCCGACGAGCAGCTGATCGAGCAGGTGACTCGATGGCATCGATCGCGCCCAATCGCGCCCGTCGCGCCACGTTTCGATTCCGAGTTGGAGATCCGTGAAGGACTGGACCTGCCCGTTCGCCCATGCCGCGATGCATCGTGCGGTGATGCTGCCGGAAGTGCTGGCCAGGTCACTCAGCGCCTTGGCGTGTTCGACCATCGCCGGCCCCGGCGAGTGGATGCACAGGTGGAAGGTCCGGAACCCGTGAGCCCAGATCTTGCCTCCGGTGCGTTGCGGGTCGGTGGCAAGCCATGCAGAGGTGAGTTCGTCGCTCGCCTCTGGTGTGTGCACGTTGTTGAGGAACACCGACGCCAGCGCACACCGGCAAAAACCTTCGGGGTCGGACGGATCGGCGGCCAGGCCCGCTTCGGCCAGTTCGTCGACCTGCCCGTCCAGGGTGAAATACGAACCGACAGCCGCCGCACCGCACAGGTCGGTGTAGCGCGACTGACGCTCGATGCCGCTGACGGCGAGCAACTCCTCGGCCCAGCCGAACAGTTCGAACCGCATCGACATCGCGGCAAACCAAACGAGCGCGACCACCAGTTCGGCACCACTGTCGAGGTCGCCGAGCGCTTCGAAGGTGTCGAGCGCGGTTCGGAAGTTGGACCACTCGGTGTCGAGCACTCGCCAGACCTCGGGCTCCGTCGAGCCGAAGAGCAAGCCACCCTCGTGCTGGGCCAGCTCGCAGTAGTAGGAAGCGTGCCGGGTCCGGACCGCTGTCGCTCCCCGATCTTCGTCGAGTTCCGCGTGAGCGAACAGGCGCAAAGTCTCGAGCATCCGAAACCGTTGATGGCCGTCGATGTCGTCGCTGGTCAGCATCGACTTGTCGAGCAGCGCCAGCACGAGTTCGGGGACGTCACCTGGCCGAACCAATGAGTCGTCCCCACAAACCGCACCCGCGGCGGCCAGGTCGAACCCGCCCGAGAACACGCTCAACCTCGTGAACAGCGCAGCTTCGGCGGGTGCGAGCAGGTCGTACGACCAACGCACCGTCGCTCGCAGCGTCTCGTGTCGATCCCCGTGCACGACTCGGCCGATCGCGTCGAGCCCGTCTCGTAGGCCATCGGCGATCTCACCCGGGGTCATCAATCGAATCCGTGCCGCGGCGAGCTCGATTGCGAGCGGGAGACCGTCGAGTCGACGGGCGACGTCGGCCACCGCAAAGCGGTTGGCCGCGTTCAACTCGAAACGATCGTCGAGGCGCCGAGCACGGTCGACGAACAGGTCGACGCCGTCCGTCTCTGGCGTGAGCGGTGCCGCGATGACCTGCTGCTCTCCACGCAGGCCGAGCGCCTCCCGGCTGGTCGCCAGCACGTGGACTCCACCCGCGTCGAGGAGCCGCGCGACAACCTCGCGGACGGTGTCCATCACGTGTTCGCAGTTGTCGAGGATCACGAGTCCGCGTCGGTCGGCGAGGTAGTCCCCGATCGAGTCGATCAGGTCCATCCCGGGTTGGCGACGTGCTCCCACGGTCTCGGCGATCGTCTCGACCACCGCATCCCTGTCGACGGCGGGAACGAGGTCGCAGAAGTGGACCTGACCGCGGAAGCTCTCGACCGCCCGCGTACCGACCTCGATCGCGAGTCTTGTCTTCCCGACTCCGCCGGGGCCCAACACCGTGACCAACTGATCCTCGCCGAGCACGAACTGCAACGTCCGAGCGACGTCGAGCTCGCGACCGATCAGCGAGGTCTTCGGCTTCGGAAGGTTGGTGGGGGTGACTGGTCGACGGAGTGGTTGCGGGTCGGTGATGACGTCGTCGCTGAGCAGCATGTGGATCTCGTCGACGCCGATGCCGCGGAGCTCGTGTAGTCCTTCGCTGCGGAGCTCGAATCCTCTCATCATGGCGGCGCTCGAGGACGAGCAGACGATCTGGTCGCCGTTCGCGAGGTCAGCAATACGGGCCGCCCGGTTGACGACGGGTCCGAAATAGTCGTGGCCGGTGGGTTCGGCCTCACCGGTGTGTAGACCGATCCGGATCCTGAGCTGCAACCCGCTCGGCGACAAAGAAGTCTGGTGACGATGCTGGAAGTCGATCGCCGCAGCGGCCGCAGTGCTCGCCGAGCGGAAGGCCGCCCAGCAGCCGTCCCCCAAGTGCTTGACGATTGATCCGCCATGCGCAGCCACGACCTCGGCGACGAGGGCATCGTGGGCGATCAGCAGTGAGCGCATCTCGGTGGGACGTTCTTCCCACCAACCCGAACTGTTCTCGATGTCAGTGAACAGGAACGTCACGACACCAGACGGCAACACGACCCCTCCCGTTGTCACTAACACGCGTCACCCCGTCCCCCGGCCGCCACGCTAGACCATCGTGCACGCTCAGCTGCCCGAGTCGCCAAAGGGATCCACACGACAGGAGGGTCACCGCTCGAGCGAACCCATGCCAGACCCACGCAGAGCGATACGCACCAACTTCGTCACGTGCTCGACGGGTGGGACATCCACCTCGCCTCGGACGATCTACTGACACGCTGGTATGGGCAGCCGCTCGACGGCAGATCCGACCGCGCCGGAGACAACCTGTGGTGCCGACCATCACCCGACGCTCCGTGGCGGCTCGACATTCTCATCGGCGACGGCGACCGACACGAATGGATCTACCGCCGCGACCCTTCGATACGGCGCCCCTGGGCCGACGCGGTGCTGACCAGCGCCGACGGCGTTCCCTACCTCGCTCCGGAGCTGCAATTGCTGTTCAAGAGCAAGGGTCTTCGCCCGAAGGACGATGTCGATGCCACCACGGTGATCCCCGAACTGGAATCGGAGCGTCGAACCTGGCTCGCGCAGCACTTGGCGGCCGACCATCCGTGGCAGACCACCGTCGCCGGCAGAAGAGCGCGACAGGCGATGAACGCCATGACGGGCTCGGATCCCGAGGTGGCATTGATCGCGGCGGGGCGATCCTCTCAGGCGTGGGCGACTGTCGACGGCGACCGGCCGCCCTACTCCGTGATCTGCACCACCTCCCCGCCACTGGATGGGGCCCCCTCGCGAACCGTTCTGATGAACTCCGAGGTTCCTCCAGCACAGAAACCGACGGCATCACCGACCGCTGGTTCCACACAGCCATCTGGCCCTTTGACGGATCTGAGCTGGCGGCACACCCCATCTCAGTGCTGGAACCTGATCTGGCTCCGGCGCTCACTCTGCGACGGGACGAGATCCTGGCTGCAGCGACGGAACCCTTCGGCCCCGTGCACTCTGATCTGCACCACCAGCACCTCCTCCACGTCGACCACGAGCTGACCGGTGTTCTCGACTTCGGCGACGCCTTCATCGGATCCACCGCATGGGACTTCGCTCTCATCCGCTGGTACTACGGGGCCATCAACGCGAGACGAGTGGCCGATGCTTACGAGCCAGGCATCAACATGGTCGAACGAGCGTCGGCGCTCGCCCTTGCGGTTGGTTGCTACAAGGTCGCCAAGACGCCAGAGGATGCAGCAGCCCGCGCCCGACTCCGGGCGCTCCTCACTGGATGACTTCGATTCACCAATCGGGAACCGATTGGCGATCCGGCAACACCTTGGGCGACGGGTCCATGGAGAGATTCGTCGTCTGACCGACAGAGAGTCCGGCACCCTCCAGCGCATCGACGAGGGCGGTGAGCAGCAGACCGCAGTGGTACGGCTCGGTCGTGCGGTCGTCGATCCAGGCGTAGGCCCGAAAGAACATGGCTTCGCCCCCGACCCGCTCGAAGACGACGAAGGGTCGACGGCCTTCGCTGCACCAGGTCAGATCGTCGAGCGCCCCGTTCATCGCATGGAGGGCGGCGGCGCGATCGGGAGTTCCGTCGAGCGGGATCTCGACCGAGATCCGGCAGCCGCCGAGCCTGCTGTGGTTGAGCACCTGCAGCTCCTGGAACTGCGAGTTCGGCACCCACGCCGTCGTGCCATCGGGCAATTCCATTTCGGTCCGCAGTACCGACTTGTACCTGACGCGTCCGAAGATGCCTGCAACCGTGACCACGTCGCCAACGCGGTAGAGATCGTCGATCGTGATCATCGCCCCAGCCACGAAATTCTGCCCGATGGGAGTGAAAGCGACGGCGCCGGTGACACCCACAGTCGCCAACAAGGCCGCCATCCCGGAAACGTCGAGTCCGACGAACTCGAGCCCGCCGATGATCACGAAGATCCGAACGAGCTTGGGTCCGAAGAACAACAGCTGCTGCTGTGCCCGCTCATCCTCGACGCGACCGATGGCTCTGCGCACGACCCCGCTGGCTGCCATTGCGGCCAACACAACTGCAGCGATCCGAATCACCACGGGGACGACGAGCACGATCATCGTGTCGGTGTCGCCGTGCAGCGTCGCTTGCAGAGCGTCTGGCGTGAAGGATGGAGCATCGACCAGTGGAGCCAACGGCATCAGGGATGAAGACATTGCGACCTTTTCTCCGCCCGCACGGAGCTGCTCGGCTTGCGCCTTTCGACCGAACGAGACGGACCGTAGCAGAGAGTCGTAACACAACCGCAACACTCGGTGGATCGGCCGACTCACCAGGACCCCGATATCGATACGACAGTGCAGGCGTCGAGGACCGGGGAAAGTTGGTCAGGCGTGTTGACGATCGATGTTAGGCATCCTTAAACTCGTCAGGATGGGATCCAGTTTCTTGATCACGTTGCGCGAAGGACTCGAGATCGCTCTCGTCCTCGCCATCATTATCGCCTACGTCCAGAAGACCGGCCGCAGCGATCGGCTGTCCACGATCTGGGCCGGCAGTGCCGTCGCAGCGGTGGTCTGCATCGCAACCGGCTTCTTGTTCCACAGAGTTGTTGGGGAGTTCGAGGGCAAGTGGGAACAGTTCATCGAGGGTGCTCTTGCCCTGGCAGCCGTGGCGGTGCTCACCTGGATGATCTTCTGGATGCGAGCCCACGCCCGGGGCATCAGCTCCGATCTCCACGCAAAGATCGACGACGCAATCGATCGCTCACCGCTCGCACTCGCCTTTGTCGCCTTCGTCGCTGTGGCACGCGAGGGCTTTGAAACGGTTCTGTTCCTTCTCGGGGCGGAGACCTCGAGCGCATCGGGCACCGACGTCGTGGTCGGCGGCGTGATCGGTCTCGCGATCGCAGCGGTCCTGGGCTACCTCTTCTACCTGGGGAGCGGCCAGATCGATCTGAAGAAGTTCTTCAACTGGACCGGCCTGTTGCTCATTCTCTTCGCGGCGGGACTGTTCGCCAAAGGTGTGCACGAGTTCCGCGAGTACTTCGAGCTCGAAGCCGCCTGGTACAGCAAACCCGTGTGGGACATCACCGACGGCCCGCTCGCCAGCGGCTGGGTGCACGACTTCATGAAGGGGCTCTTCGGCTGGAGCCCGCACCCCGAGCGCATCCGCTTCGTGGCCTACTTCGCATTCCTGGTGCCGGCTCTCTGGTTCTACTACCGGCCGGCGTCGAACCCAGACGCCACCCGCTCGGCCGACGCTACCCAAACCCCTGAGCGAGCCTCTGTGTCGTGAGCCAGAGCCCTCAACACCCGTAAAGAGCTATCGTCCAATTCGTGCAGGCGGACTCCGACGACGGCGTATATCCGACCCGGACGGGGCGAGCGTTCGTCGACGAGTTCGGTTTGGTGCGCCTCGAGCACAATCCCGGAGCGGTGCTCGACGAAGATGCAGCGATCGAGAACACCGAGGCGATCCTGGCGGCAGCGGCCGGTGGTCGGCATCCACTCATCGTCGACATCCGCGACGTCAAAAGCATCGATGCGCGAGCGCGTCGCTATCACGCCGAGGTCACCGGCCGACACGTCACGAGGGTGGCATTGCTCGTCGGACCGCCGCTGAGCCGCGTCATCGGCAACTTCTTTCTCGGCCTGAACCAGTCGCAGCATCCCCTCGAGCTGTTCAGCGACGAAGCAACGGCTGTGGCGTGGCTCAAGGAGTCGGTCGCATGATCGACGACCTGCCCTCCGACGTCGGGTCACAGCTTGGTGGAGCAGTCGAGTTGATCCTTGCGCTCGCCGGCGGGGATCTCGGCGCCCGTGGTGTCGTCAGCGATCTCGGCGATGAAGTCGATGCGGTGATCGGCGGCCTCAACATGCTCGCCGAGGAGTTGGAGATCACGTTCGGCGCGCTCCGCCGGCGTACTGTCCAACTCGAGCGGGCCAACGCCGAACTCGTGGCTGCTCAGTCTCAGATGGTGCAGTCTGCCAAGTTGGCATCGCTTGGCGAGATCGCAGCAGGGATCGCCCACGAACTGAATCAGCCTCTCGGCATCATCCAGCTGTACTGCGAGTCGGCGGTCGATGCCCTCGGCGAGGGCGACTCGGCGAACCTCGAACACCGAGCTGCAGAGGCGGCAGACCACGTCGGTGTGGCGCTCGGCCAAATGGATCGGGCCTCCGAAATCGTTCGCCAAGTACAGACCTTTGCCCGCGAAGACACGAATCTCGAAATGGCCGAGGCGAACATCGCGCAGCTGGTTTCTGCTGGCCTCATCCTGCTCCGCCGAGAGATGGCCGAACTCGACATCGAGCTGGTCGAGCGCATCGAACCCGGGATTCGGCCGCTGCGGTGTCGCGAACATCGGGTGCAGCAGATCTTGTTCAACCTCGTCTCCAACGCCCGAGACGCCGTGCGAAGAAGGGGAGGATCGCTGGTCGGCGTCGACGTCAGTTCATCAGGCACCGATGTGGTCTTCGAAGTGAGCGACAACGGTCCGGGGGTTGACCCAGCGGACCTCTCGAGGTTCATGGATCCGTTCTTCACGACCAAGCCCGCCGGTCTCGGCACCGGATTGGGCCTTGCCATCTGCCAGACGATTGCCACTGAGCACGGCGGCTCGCTCACCTACGAACGACGCAACGACCTGACCGTCTTCGCGCTGCGGCTGCCGCAGGCAGCAGCCGATCGATGAGAATCCTCGTGGTCGACGACGAAGAACTGATCGCTGCCATACTGCGCGAGCACCTCGAAGGTCAGGGCCATGACGTCGAAGTCGCCGCGAACGGATTGGTCGCAGCCCAGCTCTGGACAGATCTGGACTTTGACGTGCTCGTGTCCGACATCAAACTTCCCGGACTGTCGGGTGTCGAACTATTGGCGAAGATCCGAGCTGACGGCGACACACAACCCTGTCTCCTTCTCAGCGGACATGTCGATGATGCGAAATTGGATTCCCAGCCACAACTTCAACCCGCGGCGATGCTCGCAAAGCCTTTCTCGTTTGCTCAGTTCGACGCGATGCTGGAACCTCTTTGCCGCTCCGGCGACGCGACGCCCCCGCCTTGACCGGGGCGAGCACGGACATCACGGAGGCCGAGGTCGTCAGGCGAGCTGTTCGGCGAGGGTGATGAAGCTGTCGGCCGCGATCCGGGATGCCCATCGCCGACGGGACCGACCAGCCGATCGATGACCTGCCGCAGCGGTGCCAGATCGAGCGTGGTCTCGTTGATGTCGAACACGATGACCCGGCTCACGCGGCCCGGGCTTCGGTGTCGAGACCCAGCAACTCGGGACAGAATGCCCCGAGTCGCTGCAAGTCTCTGCAATCCAGCGTCACACCGATGTGAACAATGCTCATTTCACGACCGGTGCACGCGAGTCATCACTCGCCGTTCTCGTTGAGCGTCACCTCGGCTGGTGAGTAGTCGTTGCCGAACAGATCGGCATTGTCTCCGACCAGGGCCCAGGCCTCGTTGACGATGTCATTGGTGAATGCTCCGTCGGAGGGCGGAGCAGTCAGGACGGTGGCGCCATCGAGGTTCGGCGTGCTCTGGCTGATCTCGACCGTGCGATTCCAGTCGGCCTCGTTGATGGCGCCGATGCCATCGGGAGCAGGCCAGATCAGCTGATTGACCTCATTCATCATCCACTGCTGATGACTCGCACCGAGAGTCGAACCAGCACCGGTGACGATGGTGGCGCACGACTCGACGTTGTCCCGACAGTAGGCCCAACCCTGCAGCGAAGCGGCAACGAACCGAACGGCTTGATCGCGATACGCCGCGTCGTCGACCAACTTCGTCGCGTCGGCCCAGATGGCGTCCTGCAACATTCCGACACCCTCGTCCTGGTAGTTGACCACACTGAAGTCAGACGGCTGATAGAGCTCGCCGGTGTCGGGGTTGATGGCCTCGAGAACCTGGGCGTACTCGTTGTACGTCATCGCCTCGGCTGCATCGATCTCGCCTTCGAGGAGCGCAATCATGTCGAACTGCTGGCCGACGAGCGTGACATCAGCTGCCGGATCGAGGCCTGCCTGCCCGATCGCAGCAAAGACCTCGTATTCGTTGCCGAAACCCCAGTTGCCGATGATTCGACCCTCGAAGTCGGCGGGCGAAGCGATGCCTGAGTCAGCGAAGCTGACCTGGAGCGTTCCCGAGCGAGCAAAGACCTGTGCGATGTTGACGATGTCTGCGCCGGCCTCGCGCGTCTGGAGCGCCTTGGGCACCCAGGCAATGGCGAAGTCAGCGTTGCCGTTTGCCAGCTCGGACTGGGGAACGATCTCGACCGCTCCCTCCTTGATCTCGACCTCGAGGCACTGGTCGGCGTAGTAGCCGTTCTCCTGCGCTGCGTAGTAGCCGGCGAACTGAGCTTGGGTGAACCACTGGAGCTGCAAGCTCACCGTGTCAACCGTCTCGCACGCGGCAGCGGTGTCATCTCCGCCGCCGTCTGTCTCGTCGATGGCTGCTTCGTCACTCCCGCACGAAGCGGCGAGGAGCGACGCGACCGCCAACCCCGCAGCGATGTTCTTCCAGTTGATCTTCATGTCTCTTCCCCTTCGAGGCTGAGCCTCAGATATGACTTGTCGATCACGGTAATCGAGATTCAAGCTGCCGCCTGTCGTCTCGCATGAGCCCGTTCGAGCCCAATGGAGATGGCGTAGAAGAAAAGACCGAGGGCACAGGCGCCGATGACATAGGCCCAGGTCACGTCCTTGCTTCCATTCAGCGAATTCCGGACGCCCGTGGCGAGACCGTTCTGGACCCCGCCGAAGTACTCGGCGACGAACGCCGTGATGACAGCCAACGGCGCAGCGATCCTGAGGGCCGTGAAGAAGTAGCCGAGCGCGTTGGGCAACCGGACCTTGAACAAGATCTCGGCCGGAGACGCTGCGTAGGAGCGCATCAGTTCGAGGTGTGCCGGCTTCACCTGCCGGAGGCCCTTGCTGACGTTGACGAACACGACGAAGAAGACGATCAGCGCGACCATCAGACGCCTCGGCACCTGGCTCGTGGTCCCGAACAGCATGTTGTTGAGGATCGGAACGATCACCACGATCGGGACGGCATTGAGAGCGACGGCAAGCGGCGTCAACAGCTCCTCGAGCAGCCGGAACCGAACGGTGACGAAGCTCAGCGTCACACCGGCCAACACACCGAGCAGAAGCCCGATCCCGGCGTTGGTACCCGTGACGAGCGTTTGCTCGACGACATCGTCGAATCGCTCGATGAACGCCGACCAGATGGCGGTCGGAGCCGGGAGGGTGAACGGCTTGATCCCGAAACCCGCGACGATGGCTTCCCACAGCAGGAGGAAGCCCACGCCGAACACGAGGGGCGGCCAGATGACATCAAGAGTTTTGCGCGTGGCGGTGGGAGCAGTCATCTGTCCTCGATGCCTCGATGTTCTGCGCCGAGTTCAGCACCTCGGAGTGCTTCGCGAACCTCGATGATCTTCTTGTAGAAGCTGTCGTCTTCTCTCATCTCCTCGGTGCGGCCACGACCGAGGTCGACATCGATCACATCGGTGATTCGCCCTGGGCCGGCCGACATGACCACCACGCGAGTCGACAAGTAGACCGCCTCGGGAATGGAGTGAGTGACGAACACGACGGTGGTCTTCGTCGCGTCGCAGATCTGGAGCAGTTCAGCCTGCATGTGTTCGCGAGTCATCTCGTCGAGCGCGCCGAACGGCTCGTCCATCAACAACAGCGGCGGGTGGGCGGCGAGCGCCCGAGCGATGGCGACTCGTTGTTGTTGCCCGCCGGACAATTGCCACGGCATGTACCCGCCTCGATCGGGAAGCTTCACCAGTTCGAGCATCTCTTGAGCCCGCGCTGCCCGCTTGGCCTTGTCCCAGCCCTTCAACTCGAGCGGCAGTTCGATGTTCTTGGCCACCGTTCGCCAGTCGAAGAGACCCGACTGCTGGAAGGCCATGCCGTAGTCCTGATCGAGTCGTGCCTGACCCGCCGGCTTGGCGTTGACCGCAATCGTGCCGGCCGTTGGTTCGAGCAGGTTGGCGATGAGCCGGAGTAGCGTCGACTTGCCGCAGCCAGACGGCCCGATCAGGGAAACGAACTCGCCATCGGCGACGACCAGATCGATGTCGTCGAGCGCAGCAACCTCGCTGGCCATACCGCGATTGAAGACCATCGACACGCCGGCGGCCCGTACCGCATCGGCCGGGCTGGCGGCACCTACCTGCTGGTTCGCCGTCATGGCTGCTCCTCTCGAGGTCGGTCGCGCATCACGATCGCCTCCACCCCGACGATCAGACCGAACATCACCAATCCAAGCGCCGACGCCGCGAACACGGCCGCATAGACAGACGCTGGCTGTGACGTGACCTTTTGGCTGTAGTCAATGGTGGCGAAGCCAACTCCGCGCAAACCGCCGAGCGTGATCTCGGTGACGATCACGCCGATGACGGCTGCAGTCGACCCGAGCTTGAAGCCGGGCACCATTGCGGGTATCGCCATGGGGAATCGCAGCTTTCGCAGCGTCGTCCACCAGCCTGCCGCGTAGCTGTCCATGAGTTCGAGCGACGCGGCCGGGGCCGCTTGGAGTCCACGAAGGGTGGACACGCTGATCGGGAAGAACGACAGGAACGCGGCGAGCGCCACGGCGGCGGTCCATTGCGGCAGACCGAGAGCGCCGCGAATGGCGGTGACCTGAGGGGCAAGGGCGATCAGGGGAATGGTCTGGGAGATGACCACGTACGGGAAGAGGCCCCGTTCAACGATGCGGAACCGGGTCATCACCACGGCCAAAGCGATGCCGATCACCGCCCCGGCAGCGAGACCGCCCAGGGACATCTGCAGCGTGTACCACGCATACCCGACCAGCACTTGCCACACGAGCTGGTCGCCACTGCCGATGGCGGGGTCGAACAACTCGGCCACCATGCTCCACGTGTGCGGCATGACCCGATCGTTGGTCTTCGGGATGATTCGCCAACCGAGAACGTCACCGCCGCCGTCCGGGCCAACGGCTTTGTAGATCTCCCAGACCACAGCCGCTCCGGCCAATGCGACAACGAAGAGAACAACCTGTCGAAGGGCGCCCTGACCGCGTCGAACAAACCTCACTGCTTGGCCAGGGCCGTCTCCTGCAGGACGGGGAGGATCTTCTCGCCGTACGCCGCGAGTGTGTGGTCCTTGGCGTCGTGCTGCAGGTAGATGCTGAACTGATCGACGCCCAACTCGCCGAGCTCGGCGAGACGGTCGAGGTGAGCCTCGACCGGACCGAGGAGGCAGAAGCGGTCGATGATCTCGTCCGGCACGAAGTCGGCATGGGTGTTGCCGGCCTTCCCGTGCTGGTTGTAGTCGTAGTCCTTGCGGCCCTTGATGTAGTCGGTGAGAGCCTGGGGAACGGCGGCTGCGTCGCCCGACGAACTGTCGCCATACCGATCCACGATGTCGGCGACGTGGTTGCCGACCATCCCACCGAACCACCGCACCTGATCGCGGGCATAGGCCAGATCGTCGCCCACGTAGGCCGGCGCGGCGATGCACATCGTGAGGTCGTCTGGATTGCGGCCGGCGTCCGATGCGCTGGTCCTGACCGCTTCGATCATCCACTTCACGATCGACGGATCGGCCAGCTGGAGAATGAAGCCGTCGCAGTTCTCTCCGATGAGCTTCAACGCTTTGGGCCCGTAACCGGCCCCCCACACCTCGAGCTCGCTCTTCGATGCCCATGGCAGCGTGATGATCGATCCGTTGTAGTCAGTGCTGCGACCGTTGGCGAGATCACGAATGACGTTGATCGACTCTCGCCAGGTCTTGAGTGTGGTCGGCTTGCCGTTGGTGACCCGAACCGCAGAGTCGCCCCGACCGATGCCGCAGATCGTGCGGTTGCCGTACATCTCGTTCAGCGTGGCGTAGGTCGATGCCGTGACGGTCCAGTCCCGAGTTGCCGGGTTGGTGACCATCGGTCCAACCATGACATTGCGGGTCTCGGCGAGGATCTGTGAATAGATGACGTATGGCTCCTCCCACAGGATGTGGGAGTCGAAGGTCCACACGTGACTGAAGCCGAAGCTGTCGGCCTTCTTGGCCAGATCGATGACTCGCGCCGCCGGGGGCGTGGTCTGGAGTACGACACCGATGTCCATTGAAACTCTCCTCGTTGGATGCGGAGTTGGATGAGCGAATTCGCTGAATGAGCTGCGTCAGCGGGTTTCGGGAAAGCCAAGATCGATGGTGCTCGAGGCCGGGTCGGGCCAGCGACTCGTGACGACCTTGCCCCTGGTGTAGAAGTTGATGCCTTCGGGGCCGTACATGTGGGTGTCACCGAACAGGCTGGCCTTCCAGCCACCGAAGCTGTAGTAGCTGACCGGGACCGGGACCGGCACATTGACCCCGACCATGCCGACCTCGACGTCGAACTGGAACTGGCGAGCGGCACCACCGTCGCGGGTGAAGATGGCCGTACCGTTCGCGAACGGGTTCGCGTTGATGATGTCGAGCCCTTCCTGGTAGCCGGCGACGCGCACGACGCTCAGCACGGGGCCGAATATCTCGTCGGTGTAACAGGCCATTTCGGTGCTGACGTGGTCGAGCAATGTGGGGTTGACGAAGAAGCCTTCTTGTGGAATGCCGTCACGACCGTCGACGACGACGGTGGCTCCCTCACCGGGCGCACCGTCGATGTACCCCTTCACACGGTCGCGGGATGCCGCCGTGATCAGCGGGCCCATGTCGTTGCCAGGTTCGTAGCCGGCGCCGACGGTGATCGATGGAATTCGATCGGCGATCTCAGCGACCAACGCGTCGGCGATGCCCTCGGCGGCAAGCACCACGCTGATGGCCATGCAGCGTTCGCCGGCTGAGCCGTAGGCCGCACCGATTGCGGCGTCGGCCGCCATGCCGACATCGGCGTCGTTCAACACGAGCATGTGGTTCTTCGCGCCACCCAAGGCCTGAACCCGCTTGCCGTTTGCCGTGCCGGTCTCGTAGATGTACTTCGCAATCGGCGTCGAGCCGACGAAGCTCACAGCCGCAATGTCGCCGTGCTCCAAGATGCGATCGACGGCGACCTTGTCGCCCTGGACGATGTTGAAACATCCATCAGGCAAACCGGCCTTCGACAGCAGCTCGGCGATGAACATCGTGACCGACGGATCCTTCTCGCTCGGCTTCAGCACGAAGGTGTTGCCACAGGCAAGCGCGTTGGCGAACATCCACATCGGGACCATCGCCGGGAAATTGAACGGCGTGACACCAGCGACCACACCGAGCGGCTGGCGGATCGAGTAGACGTCGATCCCGGTGGAGGCCTGCTCGGAGTACTCGCCTTTGATCAGCTGGGGAACGCCGCAGGCGAACTCGATGTTCTCGAGGCCGCGAGCGACCTCACCCATCGAATCGCTGAGCACCTTGCCGTGTTCGGCGGTCAGCAGCGTCGCGATCTCCTTGCGGTTGGCGTCGACCAACTCGCGCATCCGGAAAAGAATCTCAGCCCGTTGTGACAGCGAGGTGGCTCGCCACGCGGGAAACGCAGCTTTCGCGGCGGCGACCGCTGCGTCGACTTCGTCGGCCGATGCGAGATCGACCGCACCGCTCTGCTCACCGGTGGCCGGGTTGAACACCGCAGCGCTGCGACCTGAAGAGGAAGGAACGACCTTGCCGTTGATCCAATGACTGATGCGATCCATGTTGCCTCGATTTCGTTGATTGCTGTCTGAAGGTTCTGGCACTTCGCGGAGCGAAGCATTCGGCGTGCGACGTCGGCCTAGTGCAGGTAGGTCGACAGTCCGCGCTTGATGTACTTGCCGTGACCCTTGCGTCCCGTGAAGGTGTCGTTCTCGACCACGACCATGCCGCGACTCAACACGGTGTCGACACCACCGTCGATCTCGAACCCCTCGTAGGCGGAGTGGTCCATGTTCATGTGGTGCTTGTCGTTGATGCCGATCTTGGTCTTCTTGTTCGGGTCCCACACGAGGACGTCGGCGTCGGACCCCGGTTCGATCACACCCTTCTTGTCCAGACCGAACATCCGAGCCGGTGTGGTGGAACAGGTCTCGACCCAGCGCTCGAGCGTGATCTCGCCGGCGACCACACCTTGATAGATGAGCTCCATCCGGTGTTCGACGCCGCCGATGCCGTTGGGGATGGCCGAGAAGTTGCCGATGCCGAGCTCCTTTTGATCCTTCATGCAGAACGGGCAGTGGTCGGTCGAGACGACGGCCAGCTCGTTCATCCTGAGTCCTTTCCAGAGATCGCTCTGGTGATGCGCGTGTTTCGTTCGCAGCGGCGTCGAACACACCCACTTGGCCCCCTCGAAGCCCGGCTGCATGAGCTGGTCTTCGAGCGAGAGATAGAGGTACTGCGGGCAGGTCTCGGCGAAGACGTTGTAGCCGGCGTGCTGTGCTGCCGCGACCTCTTCGAGCGCCTCGGATGCCGACATGTGGACGATGTAGAGCGGGACGTTGCCGGCCACCTTGGCCAGTTGGATCGCCCGGTGAGTTGCCTCTGATTCCAGTTCCGCTGGGCGTGTGAGCGAGTGGTACATCGGATCGGTCTCACCCCGAGCCAGCGCCTGCGCCACGAGCACGTCGATGGCGATGCCATTCTCGGCGTGCATCATGATCATTGCGCCGGACTCCGACGCGTTCTGCATGGCCCGCAGGATCTGACCGTCGTCTGAATAGAAGACGCCCGGATAGGCCATGAACATCTTGAAGCTGGTGATGCCTTCGTGTTCGACCAAGTAGGACATGGCCTCGAGCGAGTTCTCGTCGACCCCACCGATGATCTGGTGGAATCCGTAGTCGATCGAGCACTCGCCTTCGGCCATCGAATGCCAAGTCGCCAAGCTGTCGCGCACGTCGTTCCCGGTCGTCTGAACGGCGAAGTCGACGATCGTGGTGACGCCGCCCCACGCAGCAGCGACCGAGCCGGTGTTGAAGTCATCTGATGCTGCGGTGCCACCGAACGGCAACGACATGTGGGTGTGGACATCGATGCCGCCCGGTACGACGTACTTGCCCGTGGCGTCGATGGTGCGCTCAGCGACCACGCCCATGGTGGCAGCCCGGCCAGGCTCGAGAATCGCGGCGATGGTCTCGCCGTCGATCAGAACATCAGCGAGCCGTCGGCCCACTGCGGAGACGACTGTGCCGCCAGTGATGAGCGTGATCGACATCGGTCAGCCCTCCACGAGTTCGCCGTAGGCCTCTGGCCGACGATCGCGGTAGAACTGCCAGCCGTCGCGAACCTCTCTGATGAGATCGAGATCGAGATCGCGAACGATGAGTTCGGGCTTGTGCGGATCGCCCTTCTCGCCAACGTACTGACCGCGAGGGTTGACGAAGTAGCTCTGGCCGTAGAAGTCGTTGTCGCCGAGATCCTCGATACCCACCCTGTTGATGGCGCCCACGTAGTACATGTTGGCGCAGGCGGCAGCGGGCTGCTCGATGCTCCAGAGGTACTCGCTGAGTCCACGGTGCGTGGCCGACGGATTGAAGACGATCTCGGCACCGTTCAGACCCAACGCTCTCCATCCCTCGGGGAAGTGACGGTCGTAGCAGATGTAGACGCCGACCTTGCCGACGGCGGTGTCGAAGATCGGGTAGCCGCCCGTGCCCGGTTTGAAATAGAACTTCTCCCAGAAGCCCTTCACCTGTGGAATGTGCTGCTTGCGGTACTTGCCGAGGTACGTGCCGTCGGCGTCGATCACCGCCGCGGTGTTGTAGTAGATGCCGGGCTGTTCGATCTCGTACATGGGCAGCACCATGACCATGTTCAGTTCCTTGGCCAAGGCCTGGAACCGCTTGGTGGTGGGACCGTCCGGGATGTATTCGGTGTAGTCGTAGTACTCGACCTCCTGCACCTGGCAGAAGTAGGGCCCGTAGAAGAGCTCTTGGAAACAGATGATCTGGGCACCCTGTGCGGCCGCTTCACGCGCCGCCTCTTCGTGCTTGACGATCATCGACTCCTTGTCACCGGTCCAATCGGTTTGGAGCAGGGCGGCTTTGACGACTCTGGACATGAGGAACCTCGTGTGGCTGACGGTGGTGGTTGGGAGACAGTTGGAGCGCTCGTGAGCGACTCAGTTGAGCGATGCGATGGTGGCGTCGAGGATGTCGGCGGCTTCGTCGACCTCGGCTTCGGAGATGTTGAGCATGGGGGCGATCCGGACGACGTTGCCGTAGAGCCCGCCCTTGCCAACGAGCAGGCCCCGCTCCTTGCAGCCGTCGGCGATGGCGACGGCCTTGGTCGGATCAGGATGCACGCCGCCTTCCTGAACGGTTTCGATGGCGATCATCAGACCGCGGCCTCGCACTTCGCCGATCCACGGCACGTCGCGTGCGGCGGCATGGAGACGAGCCATCAGGCGGTTGCCCATGACCTTTGCGTTTCCCTGCAGATCGTGTTCGAGAACGTGGCGCAAGGTGGCGCGGCCGGCTGCCGCTGCCAAAGGGTTACCGCCGAAGGTCGAGAACGACGTGACCTTGATGGTGTCCATCACCTCGGCTCGAGCGACCACACCGGCCAGCCCGACACCGTTGCCGACGCCCTTGGCAAAGGTGAGCATGTCGGGGATGATGCCATGAGCCTGGTAGCCCCAGAAGTGTTCACCGGTGCGGCCCCAGCCGGTTTGGACTTCATCACTGATGAAGAGGATCTTCCTGCTTTCGAGGATCTTTCCCATCTGCCCGAAGAATCCATCGGGCGGAACAGCGAATCCGCCGACGCCTTGGATGGGTTCCGCGATGAGGCAAGCGATGCCACCGGCCGATGTCATGTCGATGATCTGCTCGAGGTCGCTGCAACATGCCGCGGTGTAGGCATCGTCGTCGAGATCACGGAAGGGACTGCGGAGGCGGTAGCCGCCCTGCACGAAGTGGACGTCGAGCCCTGACAAGCTGGTGGACGACCACGACGAGTGCGACGTGACCGCTTGGGTGGTGAACGAGCGGCCGTGGTAGCTGTTGCGCATCGCCAAGACCTGATTCGACTTGCGATACGAGGTCGCCAGCAGGAGGGCCGTGTCGTTGGCTTCGCTCCCCGAGGCGGTGAAGAACACTCGAGCGTCCGGAATGCCGGACACTGCGGCGATCTCCTCGGCCAGCGCGATCATCTCTTCATTCAGGTACAGCGTCGATGAGTGGATCACCTTGGCCGCCTGCGCCTGGAGGCTGGCGGTGACCTCGGGATGGTTGTGCCCGATCATGGTGGTCAACACGCCGCCGAAGGCATCGAGATAGCGATTGCCCTCGAGATCCCACACGTAGCTGCCATCACCGTGATCGAGCGAGATCGGTGCGGTTCCGTGGAGCGGTCCGAGCCAAGATGGGAACACCGCCCGGTACCGCTCGGCGAGTTCACTCGTAGTCGTCATTTTCTCGACAGTAAGTCGTGCATCAGTGGCACACAAGGCCGACGCAGGACGAGTCGCACAACCATCAGCCCGATGGCCAATCGAGACCGGCTTGATGAAGGGCCCATGTCTCGGCGATTCGGCCACCCTCGAGGCGATACTGCGCCAACCAAGTGATGGTGATGGGTGTCATCGCTGCGAGGCTCAGTCCCTCGAGCGTGAGCCTGAGCCAGGCGATGTCGTCGACGACGGTCAGCTGATCGATGTTGAAGGACTCTCCTCGCATCGCTCGCAAGGAGTCCGTGAGGCTTGCGGCAAGTGCCGCGAGGCCGACGGTCCGGCTTCCGTTCACCGTGTGCCGAATGGTCGGGTCCGTGTACAAGTCACCGAGAACCGAGAGATCGCGTTCGATCCACACACTCTCCCAGTATCGCTGGACGACACTTTCTGCTGTTCGAGGTTCGGATTCGTTCGTCATGGGTTCCTTAGAAATCGATGAGGTCGGGTTCGATTCGTCGGTGTTGTGCGACCATCGAGGTGACGGCGATGAGGGACACGCAGACTCCCATGCCGGTAAGCGCCGGTTTGAGGCCAACTGAGTCGGCGAGGATGCCGAGCGGCAGCGCTGCCAGGCCGAATCCGGAGAAGCCCAGCATGAGAAGGCTCTGCACTCGACCGTGGTACTCCACGGGTGCGATGCTCAGGATCAGCGAGTTGTTGAGCGCCTGGAACGCAGCCGATGTTGCTCCGACGATCACCATGACCAGAAGGGCGACGGCGAAAATCGGCGATAAGCCGAGGAAGACCAGCGACACACCGAACGCAATTGCGGCCCGAGCTTGGATTCCTTCGATGCGATTCGTGGCGATACCGGCGAGGCTGAGCGTGACGGCGAGCGCACCGACAGCCGCAGCGGTGGTGAGAACTCCGAAGCCCGCCGATCCTGCGCTGTACACGTCCTCGGCCAGCGTCGGAAGGAACGCCATGTAGGGGAATCCGACGATCACGACGCCGAACGACAGGAGCAACAGATGTCCGACTCGGGGTTCACTTCGCACGTAGCGGACACCATCGGCCAGATCTTCCAGCGGCGAGCGTGAGCTCGCGATGGCAGGACGACCGTCCGGTAAACCAAGGGTCGTGAAGATTCCCAGCGCAGCAAGCCCCGCGGCGAGGAAGTAGACACCGGCCACACCGACGAACGACACACCAATGAGCGCGCCGGCGGCAGCCGGGCCAAAGACGCGGGTGAACTGCATGCTCGATTGCGACAACAGGATTGCGTTTGTCATCCGATCCCGCTCGACCGCCTCGGCGATGAAGGCGAGTCGTGCCGGTCCCAAGAGGGAAATGACGCCACCTTGGATGACGCTGGCGGCAACGAGCATCCAATAGGCGATGTCATCTGTGACGACGGCGATCGCGAGTGCAAGCGAGACGAGACTCTGAATCGCGCCGGCGATGATCAGGACCCGGCGCTTGGGGAACCGATCGGCGAGCACACCTCCGATGGGGATGGCGACGATGCTCGAGAGGCCAAAACCAAGCAGCACACCGCCGAGTGCGGCGTTCGTCCCGGTGAGGTCGTACGCGAGCCAGCCTCGCGCGATGACCGACACCTGCATCGCCAGGAACGTGAAGACGCCGCCGACGACGAGCCGTCGAAACACTGGCTCAGCGAGGATCGCGAACTTGCCCTCATCGGAGGTCATCGCTGTCGTGCGGAGATCAGACACAGCACACCTTATGTACGATCAGCTGTCGCTCGAGTGCGGGATGCGGACAGTAGTCGTCCTTCAGCAGTCAACCATCACGGGTTGTCGAACTCGGCTTTTGGTCCCAGGTAGAACCACCAGTTCAGCACGAGGCACACGACGTAGAACAAGGCGAACGCGATCAACGCATATTCGGGGGTTGCGTTCCTGATCTGCGCTCCGAACTCGTCCGGAACGATGAAGGCTCCGTACGCAGCGACGGCAGACGTCCAACCGAGCACCGGGCCGGCCTGCTCCTTGTTGAAGACGATTGCGATCGTCCGGAACGTCGAACCGTTGCCGATGCCGCTGGCGGCGAAGAGGACCAGGAACAGCAGGAAGAACGCCACGAAGAAGTCCTGAGGAGTCTCTGACCGGTAGGCCTCGCGCAGGAAGTACGCAACACCGAGAGCACTCGCCGTCATCACGATGGCCACCCAGTGCGTGACTCGAGCACCTCCCGCCCGATCGGCGATCCAACCCCCGACGGGTCGAATGAACGCTCCGATGAACGGGCCCATCCATGCGTAGGTCAGCGCCGCCGGCCCATCGAGGTTGGGCGTGTCATGGGTGATCACTCCATCGACATTGATGTGTTTGAACCCGAAGACAACCTTGATCGCCAGCGCGAACCCGGCCGAGAAGCCAATGAAACTTCCGAATGTCATCGTGTAGATGACGCTCATGATCCACGTGTGTTTGTTCTTGAAGATCTGGTACTGGCGCTCGAGGTTCGGCTTGACGTCACCAGGAAGCAGCTTCAACAACAGCACGGTCGAGGCCAACACCCCCGCCATCACCGGCCACTTCACCCACTGCGGGGCGCCGAGGAACGGGTCTGGCAAGATGATCGCCAGGCCGACTGCGGCAGGCAAGGCGGCGACCAGGAGCATGCCGAGGATCTTCCCGAACGCCCCAGCGAGGCTTCCGATGTTCGGCGACACCGTTGGTGATGCGATGTTGTTCATGCCGAACCACGTCGCGAAAGCGAGCGGGACCAAGAAGATCAGCCAGACGAACCCAGCGTTGTGAATCCACGTCTCCGTACCGGCATCGATCGTGCCGATCAAGGTCCCTGAGGAGGTCTCGAGAATTCTCGAACCTCCGCCGAACACTCCGGTCGTCATCACGA
>CBESNA010000008.1:0-110706 GCA_965530755.1 uncultured Acidimicrobiia bacterium
GGAGGAGGCTCGCTGATACGTCGTGAGTCGGATGCGGTGAGCGGGAGGCGACAGCTGTCTTGCGAGGCCGACGGAGGAGGCTCGCTGATACGTCGTGAGTCGGATGCGGTGAGCGGGAGGCGACAGCTGTCTTGCGAGGCCGACGGAGGAGGCTCGCTGATACGTCGTGAGTCGGATGCGGTGAGCGGGAGGCGACAGCCGACCAAGCAGGAGAGCTGTCTTGCGAGGCCGACGGAGGAGGCTCGCTGATACGTCGTGAGTCGGATGCGGTGAGCGGGAGGCGACAGCCGACCAAGCAGAAGGGTTGGTAGCCGGTGACGGGCCGGTACGCTCGTTTCTTCGTGCCCACTCCGGGCTCTCACGTCGCCTCACGCTCCAGGAACTCTCATGGCCGTCCCAAAGAAGAAGACCTCCAAGGCCAAGACTCGCAGCCGTCGGGCATCGAGTTGGCAGATTTCGGCTCCGGCCAAGTCGTCGTGCGATCACTGCGGTCAGACCAAACTGCCGCACCGGGTCTGCGGCAGCTGTGGTTGGTACAAGGGTCGTCAAGCCGTCGACGTCGGCTGAATTCGACCAGCATGAGCGCCTCGTCGCTCGCTCCGATCGTCACTGGACTCGCCTCCCCATGACCGAACCCCGTTTGCCCGTTGCCGTCGATGCCATGGGCGGCGACGATGCTCCGGCCACCATCGTGGCCGGCGCCCGCATCGCCGCAGAGGAGTTCGGAGTGGACGTCCTGCTGGTCGGTGACACCGAGCGGCTCGGCGATGTCGGTGGTCTGTCGATCAAACACGCTTCCGAAGTCATCTCGATGGATGACGAGCCGGCGGCGAGCGTTCGCAAGAAGAAGGATTCGTCAGTGGTCCGTGCGGTCGAGGCTGTCCGCGACGGCGAGGCGTGTGCCTGCCTGAGCGCCGGCAACACCGGTGCCGCCATGGCCGCGTCGTTGCTCAGGCTTGGTCGGATTCGTGGGATCTCCCGCCCGGCGATCGCTGTCCCGTTCCCCGTTCTGGGTTCCACACCGACCACACTCCTGGATTGCGGAGCCAACGCCGACGCTCAGCCGGAATGGCTGGTGCAGTTCGCGCAGATGGGTTCGGTGTATGCCCGCACTCGCTTCGGCATCGAGACCCCTCGAGTCGCGGTGATGACCATCGGTGAAGAGGCAGGAAAAGGCAACGCTCTTGTCAAGGAGACGTGTGCACTGATGGCCGAGGAAGCCTGGACCGAAGCATGCGGCGCCACGTTCGTCGGCAATGTCGAAGGGCGCGATCTCATGGCGGGGGGGGCCGACGTCATCGTCTGCGACGGCTTCACTGGCAACATCATCCTGAAATCAGTCGAGGGCGGCGTCAAAACTGCGCTCGATGCGATTCGGGCTCGGCTGGCCACGATGCCGGGCGCGAACGAGTCGCTTGCCGATCTCTATGTGGAACTCGACCCCGAGTCTCGGGGTGCGGCGATGCTGCTCGGCTCCAAGCAGGTCAGCATGATCTCCCATGGATCTTCATCGCCACGAGCGATAGCCAACGCCATCCGAACGGCATCAGAGATGGCGGACTCTGGCATCGTGCAGCGCATCCGCGACATGCTCGAGGCCGACAGCGCCACTGATTGAGCGGAATTCTGCCCGATCGGAGCATGCCCTCCCAGGGCGAGGCCCGAACACTCCCCGTGAGAAGCACTGGTGGACCGGTACAATCCGGCCGTCGTACTGAGCCCGTCCCGCACCCACCGGACCAGGCGAGATGAAGGATGCAGATTCGTGCCAGCAGAAACTCACATGGAGCAGTCCCCGATGAAGCGCCCCGAAGTGGTGAACCTGGTCCGCGATCGCCTCGCGGACATCCTCGAGGTCGAGCCGGATCAGATCAACGAAGGCGACTCGTTCGCCGATGACCTCGATGCCGACTCGCTCGCGCTGATCGAACTCGTGGAGGCACTCGAAGAGGAGCTCTCCGACCGCACTGTCGGGTTCCGCATCGAAGACGAAGACCTCCAAGACCTGAAGACTGTTCGTGATGCCGTCGACTACGTCTACAGCCAGGTCGGAGCCGACTCCTGAAAGAGGCGGCCGACCCCCACGATCTGTCCCGAAACCTGGGGTACGAGTTCTCCGATCATGCGTTGCTCCAGTTGGCGCTCACGCATCGCAGTCACTGTGCCGAGACGGACGCACCCGAGCCGAACGAACGGCTCGAGTTCCTTGGTGACGCCGTTCTCGGCCTGGCAGTCACCGAGCACATCTTCCGCGTCTACGGCGACCTCGCAGAAGGCCAACTGGCCAAGCTGCGGGCATCGGTGGTGAACACAGCGACTCTCGCCGAGGTGGCTCGCCGAATCGGCGTCGGCCCACAGCTCCTTCTCGGGCGAGGGGAGGATCAGTCGGGCGGACGCGACAAGGAATCGATCCTTGCCGACTCGCTCGAGGCGCTCTTCGGAGCCGTCTTCGTCGATGCCGGTTGGCATCGCGCCGCCGAGGTCGTCCTCGACCTCCTCATCGACGACATCAAAGTCGGCGCCGAACGGCCCGGTCGCCAGGATTACAAGACTCGTTTGCAGGAACTGGCGGCCGAACTCTCGCTGTCGCCTCCCGGCTACCGCATCACCTCAGCCGGGCCCGATCACGATCGCACATTCGACGCGTTGGTCGTCATCGATGGCATCGAGCGAGGTGCCGGCAGTGGGTCGTCGAAAAAGCGGGCCGAACAAGCTGCAGCCGCAACCGCATGGCGAGCGCTCACGGCAGCTGCCGCCGAATCATTCTCAACCTCTCCGGACTCCGGG
This sequence comes from uncultured Acidimicrobiia bacterium, assembly GCA_965530755.1. Classification (GTDB taxonomy): domain Bacteria; phylum Actinomycetota; class Acidimicrobiia; order Acidimicrobiales; family SZUA-35; genus SZUA-35. Next base: position 2,788 of record CBESNA010000008.1, read on the forward strand.
GAACAGAAGGAAGCCATCTGATGTCAGGACTCGAGCTCCCCGAGATCGAAACACTCAAGCGCGATCTCGAACGCGACGCCGTTGGTCGGAAGATCAAATCTGTCGATGTCCGATCGCTGAAGTCGCTCCCCGCACATCGGACGAAGAAGAGCTTCTCCAGCCTCATCGAAGGGGCGAAGGTCGCCACGGTCGACCGGGAGGCGCTTGCGATCGTGCTGGGCCTCAACAATGAGCACACGCTCGTCCTCGAGCTCGGGACCGGCGGCAGCCTCCAACGTTGCCCGTCGAAAAAGGCGATGGAACCGAAGACGGCCGTCGTCATCACCTTCACCCAAGGTGGTGACCTGCGCGTGATCGACACGGACAATTCGTGCGCCGTCACGGCGGTGGCCACTGAGGACCTCGAGACCATCGTTCCTCCGATCAACGAGCGAGGCCTCGATCTGCTCGCCACACCGATCTCCTGGGTTGACTTCTCGTACTTCGTGCGGGCCAAGAGCGATCCGCTGCGGGTGATACTGACCAACCCGGACAACTTCGTCGGGATCGGCGACATCTACGCAGACGAGATCTTGTTCGACGCCGGGCTTCGTTACGACCGGGTCGCCAGCGAGCTGACCACCATGGAGGTGCGTCGCCTGCACCGGTCACTGGTCGGAGTCCTGCACGATGCGATCAAGTACCGCGGCACATCGCTCGAAACCCGGCCCTTCATCGATCTCAACGGTGCGCCGGGCGAGTTCGCCGATCACCTTGCTGTCTACGGCAAGAACGGCGACCTGAGCCCTCGCAACCGAAAGCCGATCGAAAAGGCCCAATTCAAGGGCAAAACGGTCTACTTCTGTCGTACCCAGGTCTGAGCTCCACCGGCCACTACCATCCTCTCGTCCACTCTGAGATCCGGCGGGTTCGAACGTGTACCTGAAAACACTCTCCATCAAAGGGTTCAAGTCTTTCGCCGATCCGGCGATCCTCGAACTCGAACCAGGAGTGACCGTCGTGGTCGGGCCGAACGGCTCGGGCAAGTCGAACGTGGTCGATGCGATCGCGTGGGTGCTCGGCGCTCAGGCGCCGACGGCGGTCCGCTCGGCGAAGATGGACGACGTCATTTTCGCCGGCACGATGAGCCGACCCGCGCTCGGTCGCGCGGAGGTGGCGCTCACGATCGACAACAGCGACGGCATGTTGCCGATCGACTTCACCGAAGTCACCATCACCCGGACCCTGTTCCGGTCCGGTGACTCCGACTACTCGATCAACGGCGTGTCATGTCGTCTGCTCGACATCACCGAGTTGCTCTCCGATTCCGGTGTGGGTCGCCAACAACACATCATCGTGAGCCAGGGCCAGATCGACGCGGTCCTCAACTCCCGTCCCGAGGATCGGCGCGCGATCATCGAGGAGGCGGCCGGTGTCCTGAAGTTCCGGAAGCGCAAGGAACGGGCCGAGCGGCGGCTGAACTCCACCGAGGAAAACCTCAACCGATTGAACGATCTGGTTCGCGAGGTGCGCCGCCAACTCCGCCCACTCGAGAAGCAGGCTGATGCGGCACGACGCCACGGTGCTGTGGTCGCTGAACTGTCCGCTCTACGAATTCATCTGGTCGGGCGCGAGCTTGCTGCCCTCACCGGCAAGATCGAAGCCGGTCACCGCCAGCACGCCGATTTCGATCGGCGTGAAGCTGAACTCAAGAGTGATCTTGCGAAACTCGACGCCGCCGTTCTCGACGCCGAAGCCGAACTCGCTGCCCTCGGGGGCTCCGACGTTGCCGACGTGCACTCGCGGGCGCTGAGTCTTCGGGAACGAATCACCGGGCAGGGCAATGTCATAGGCGAGCGTCGTCGGCGGCTCGAAGGAGAGCTGCAGTCGGCGGTCGACGAAGGTGTCGTGTCGAGTCTCGAGGCCGAGGCAGCCCGCATCGTGGCCGACCTGGTATCGGTCGAGAACGAACGCCACGAACTGGCGCCGACCCTCAGCGAGATCGAAACGCTCGAGGGTCGTCTTGCCGCCGACCGGGAAAGCTTCGAGGAGGCCTGGGGAGAAGGCGTGGGCCCCTCGCCGGTGCAGGCCGCCGAGGTGCGGGCCCAGGTGCAGGCGCTGCAGGCGGCTGCCCGGCGCGACCAGCAGGAGACGACCCGGATCGTCGAGCAGCTCGAGGCGCTTGGGTCACGACACGATCGCCTCGTCGCCGCTCGTTCCGAGGCCCAGGCCATCATCAACGAGCTCACCCCACAGTCCGCCACGATCGGCCCCGATCTCGACAATGCCGGCGTCGCGCTCGCCGACGCCGAGGCCGCACTCGACGCTGCACGCGAGGCGCGTCGTGTCGCCGACGACGAGGCCAGCCGGTGGACGGCCCGGGCCGATGCTCTCCGTCAGGCCCTCGAGGCCGCCCGTTCGGCCGCCGGCGCTGACGCCCTCGCTTCCACCGATGGGGTGCTGGGCAGTCTCCTCGAGCTGATCGACATCGACGCCGGGTGGGAGTCCGCCATCGAGGCGGCGGCCGGCGAAGCACTCCAGGCCGTCGTGGTCGACAGCGAGCGCAGCGGCCGGTCCGCGCTCGAGTCCCTCGCCGCCCAGAATCTCAGCGGTGCCGTGCTTGCGCTGGGCGCCACCACTGCGGTGCCGATCGACGCCAGTTCGATCCGCTCCCATGTTCGGCCCCTTCGCCCTGACGTCGGTCCGCTGCTCGATGCACTGTTCGGTTCGGTACGGGCCGTCGACGGCGGTTGGCCCGAAGCGCTTGACGCCGCAATCGCTCATCCAGACGTTGTGATCGTGAGTTCGGCCGGTGACCGCTTTGGTCCCACGGGATGGCGTATCGGACAGGCCGGCTCCGGGGCCACAGGTGCGGCCTTTGACGAGGCTGTCACCAGCGCCTCCGACTCCACGGTCGTGGCCGAGCAGGCAGCCGAGAGCGTGCGCAACGCACAAGCCGATCTCGAGGAAGCCAAGCGACACGCCGCAGACCTAGAACGCCGCACGCGGACGATCGAACAGCGGCTCGCCGATTCGATAGCTGGGCTCGATCGGGCAGGTACACAACTGAGCGACATCGCCATCGACCGCGATCGGCTCGATCGGCAGCAGGGTGAGATTCGATCCCGGGTCGAGGCCGATCGCGTGCAGCTCGAAGACCTCCAGCTCCAGCTCCCGGGACTCGAAGAGGTTGAAGCGGCTCACCTCGACCGAACGAAGACCATGGCCGAGGCGCGCACGGCGCTCGAGCGTCGTCTCGCCGACGTCGGGGCGCGACGCACCGAGCTCGAGGTGAAAGCGGCGTCGGTCGAGAGTCGACACGAAGTGCTGCTTGCCCGCCAGGGCGAAGTGGAAGCCAGACTGGCTCGGCTCGTGCAGGAGCGGGCCGCAGCTCGGCTTCGCCGAGAGCACATCCAACGATCGCTGAACTCGGTCTCCGAACTCGACCGGTCACTCGACCTCCATCGCGTCGAGCTGACCGGCTGGATCAGCCAGCTCCATCGCGAACAGGAGGCGCAGTCCGAGGCATCGCGACACGTGTCGTCTGCGCTGTCGACTCGACGAAGCGAACGGCAGCGGGCCGAGCGCGAGCTGGTCGAGGTTCGTGAGCGCCGAAGCCGGATCGAAGTCTCCGAAGCCGAGCATCGGATTCGGCTCGAGACCCTCACCGAAGCGCTGCGGGGCGAGCTCGATACCGAGCCGACGGTCGCCATGGCGGCCGAGCGTCCCGAGGTGCCGAATGGGGCGAGCCCCGAGAGCCGAGTGCGCGAGCTCGAACGCGAGCTCAAGCTGATGGGTCCGATCAATCCGTTGGCGCTCGAGGAGTTCGAAGAGCTCAAGACCCGTCACGAGTTCCTCGACGGTCAGATGACCGACGTGAAGAACACGAAGCGGGATCTCCAGCGGCTCATCAACGAGATCGACGACGAGATCGTCAGCGTGTTCTCGAATGCATACGCCGATGTCGCCACGAACTTCGTCGAACTCTTCCAGGTCCTGTTCCCCGGCGGACGCGGGGCGGTGGTTCTGACCGAGCCCGGCGATCTCTTGAACACCGGAATCGAGATCGAGGCCAAGCCCTCCGGCAAGAATGTGAAGAAGCTGTCGCTGCTCTCGGGCGGCGAGCGGTCGCTGGTCGCCCTCGGTTTCCTCTTCGCCGTGTTCAAGAGCCGGCCATCACCGTTCTACGTGATGGACGAGGTCGAGGCTGCGCTGGACGACATGAATCTCAAGCGTCTTCTGTCCCTGATCGACGAGTTCCGCAAGGAAGCGCAGCTCGTGATCGTGAGCCACCAGAAGAAGACGATGGAGGCAGCCGACGTTCTCTACGGCGTCACCATGAAGGCGGGCGGTTCGTCCAAGGTCGTGTCCGAACGAGTCACCAGTTCCTGACCCTGGCCCAGGGGCTCAGACCAGTCGCTGGAACCAGAAAACGCTCAGGGCTGCGGCCAACACGGTCAAGGCGAGGGCAGCCCCGACGAACCAGTCGGTGATCTCACGTTCGGCCTCTTCGAAGCCGATCGCCGATCCGATGTTCTCGTAGACCGTGTCGAGCTCGTCGACGCTCTCGGCCGTGAAGAAGGCTCCGCTGGTTCCATTGGCGATGTCCTCGAGGCTCTGACCGCCCACGGGAACGGCGATGCGTTCCGACTCGACTGCGTCAGTTTCGGGATCGTCGTACAGGATGAATCCGTCCTCGGTCCCGAACGCAATGGTCGAGACGGGGATCTGAGCCTGCTGAGCCGCTTGGATGGCGAGGGCGTCTGGTCGGCCCACAGTGGTCACACCGTCGGACAACAGCACGATGCGGGCCGGGGCACGTTCGCCGTCCTCGTCTGGCGGCACGCTGAGCAGCGCGTCGAGGCTCGTGAAGATTGCTTCACCAATCGCAGTCGACTCTGCCAGTCGCAGGTTGTCGATCACGCGAGTTGCGGCAATACGGTCGGTGGTCGGGTTGAGCAGCACCGATGCGGTGCCCGCGAATCCGACGATGCCGACGTTCAGCGTCGGCGGCAGCTCATCGATGAACGTCTTGGCCGCAGCCTGGGCCGCTTGCAACCGATCCGGTTCCACATCGGCGGCCTCCATCGACAGCGACACGTCGATCGCGACGATCACCGTGGCCCGCTCACGGGGGACGCGGACGACCCTGGTCGGCTGAGCGAAACCGACCGACAACACCACCAGAGCGGCGAGGGTCACCGCGCTGGCGACGTGACGCCGCCAGCCCGAACGCTTCGGGACGACCGAATGGAGCAGGTCGGCAGATGCCAGACGGGCGGCATACACCCGGCGTCGGGTCTGCATGAACAGGTAGAAGGCGACGAGTACGGCCACGGCGACCAACACCCAGAGTCGATCCGGCTGAAGGAAGCTCATCGCCCACCTGCCAGAGCTGCGAGGCGGTGGCGACGGGCCCCGATGAAGCGAACGAGGTCATCGAGCCACTCGGCATCGGTGTGGAGCACCAGGTGATCGACCCGGCTCGCCCGGAACGTTTCGGTCAGTTCGATACGGCGAGCCTCTGCTGCGGCCGCGTACGCATCGCGGACCCGCTTCTTCTGCGTGGCGATCTCGACGACCTCGCCGGTCGCGGGGTCGGTGATCGGCAGAGGTCCGACGTTCGGCAATGCCAGCTCGAGGGGATCGATCACCTCGACGGCGAGCACATCGTGTTTGGTGGCGAGCTGCCGAAGAGGTTGCTGCCACCCGTCGGTCACGCGGAAGTCGGAGACCACCACGACAAGGCCACGCCGTTTGGCCACTGAGCCGAGTTGAGCCAGTGCTGCGCCGAGATCGGTGACACCGGCCCCGTCACCTCGTGGCGTCGTGGCGATCGTGTGCAGGATGTGGAGCAGGTGTTTCCGGGATCCCTTGGCCGGCAGGATCGTCGGTTCCCCCCGCCCCGCGAGCAAGGCCCCGATCCGGTTGCCGTCGCGGTTGGTCAGAAACCCTGTCGCTGCAGCCGCGGCGAGGACGAGTTCACGCTTCTCGTGGCGGGCGGAGCCGAAATCGAGACGGGGCGACCGATCGACCACGAGCCAAGTCTCGAGTTCGCGTTCGGCGATCGTCTGTCGTATGTAGGCCTCGCTGAGCCGTGCGGTGACGTTCCAGTCGATGCGGCGGACGTCGTCCCCAGGTGCGTACCGGCGAGTCTCCCCGAGCTCGGAGCCGTGGCCGGGTACGAGTCCGCGGTGGTCACCGTGCAGAAGACCATCGAGACGACGGGTCACGTCGAGCTCGAGCCGGCGAAGCACCTCGCGGGTGCGGCCCGACACGAGATCATCCTGCTCGCTCCCGCCGGCCATAGCGATGTTCTTGGTGGTCACGACGTGGAGCGATCCGAGTCGTCGGGAGACGGCAGGATCTCGGTGATGTCATGTGCGGCCTCTGTGCCCGCGGTCCGGCGCGGTGGGGGCGGTGGAGCCATCACCGCAGCGGCCGGCCCCGGCATCGCAGTTGCCACCGGAGCGGGCTGGTGGGCCGGGGCCGGGGCGGCGGTCGGCTGACGAACGGCGCCACGTGAGGGGTCGTGCGGGAGCGGGCTGATCGAGGCCGCGGGAACCACGCTCAGGACGCGATTGATGACGTCGTCTGCGGTCAGGTCCTTCGCCAGCGCTTCGTAGCTCAACATCAGTCGATGACGGAACACGTCACGGGTGACGTCGAAGACGTCCTGGGGTACGACATACGAGCGGCCACGGAGGATGGCCAGCGCCCGCCCTGCGGCGACGAGACCGAGGGTGGCTCGAGGGCTGACGCCGAACTCGATGTATGGGGCGATCTCCGGAAGACCGCGCAGCGCAGGTTCACGGGTTGCCATCACGAGGTCGACGGCGTAGTTCGCCACAGCGGCATCCACGTAGACCCGATCGGTCGCGTCCTGGAGTCGTTCCAGTTCCTCGAGGGTGATCGCCTGGTTCGGTGTGATGTTGCCGGCTCCGGCACGTCTGACGATCTCGAGTTCCTCGGCGGGGGAGGGGTAGCCGACGGTGACCTTCATGAGGAACCGGTCACGCTGAGCCTCGGGCAAGGTGTAGACGCCCTCGCTCTCGATGGGGTTCTGGGTGGCGAGCACGAGGAATGGGGACGGAAGCGCCCGGGTCTCGCCGCCGATCGACACCTGCCGTTCAGCCATGACTTCGAGCAGCGCCGACTGCACCTTGGCGGGGGCTCGGTTGATCTCGTCGGTCAGTACGAGGTTGGCGAACACCGGACCCCACTCGATGTCGAAACGCTCATCAGAGGCCCGCCAGATTCGAGTGCCGATCAGGTCGGACGGAAGCAGGTCGGGAGTGAACTGGAGTCGGACGAAGCTGCCGCCGACAGCGGTGGCCAATGTCGACACGGCAAGCGTCTTTGCCAGTCCGGGGAGACCTTCGAGCAGGATGTGGCCGCGGGCCAACAGTGCGACCAGCAGCCGCTCGACCATGTGGTCCTGGCCGACGATGACTTTCTTCACCTCGAACAGGGTTTGCTCGAGACGGGCGGCTGCCTCGGCAACATCGATCGGAGCTGGCGCATGATCGGTGGCCGTCACCACGGAGTCGAACGACCGAAGTCCGTCGTCACCGTTGGTGCTTGAATTGTCGGTCGTCATTCCTGGCTCCGGTACTTGGGGTGGTACAGCAGTCTGCTCCGATCGGCAGATCGAACCACCAGTCAACCTGCCGCAGTCGAAAGAGGGGCGAAAGCCGGCGGCGATCAGGTTGACTGCAGAGGTGCGAATTCTCGTAGTCGATGACGAAACCGACCTGGCCAACGCCATTGCCGCCTACTTGCGTCGGGAGGGCTATGCGGTGGACGTTGCCGTCGATGGCGAAGGGGCGCTCGATCGTTTGATGATCAATCCGTACGACTTGGTGACACTCGATCTGACATTGCCGGACATCGACGGGCGTGAGATCTGTCGACTCATCCGCAGCGACCCGCGGTTCGATCCGGCGACTCGCATCTTGATGGTGACGGCACGCGATGCCGTCGAGGAGCGGGTTGCCGGACTCGACGACGGCGCAGACGACTACCTGGTGAAGCCGTTCGCTTTACCGGAGCTTTCCGCCAGGGTTCGTACGTTGCTACGGCGGGACACGTCTGGCAACGACGCCGTTCTCGCCGTTGGCCGCCTCACGCTCGACACCGCACGACACGTGGTTGCGTGGGACGGCAGCGAGATCTCGTTGACGACCAAGGAGTTCGCTCTCTTGCGCTACTTCATGCAGCACCCGGGCGATGTGCTCAGCCAAGAGCGTCTGCTCGAACATGTCTGGGACGAGGCGATGGATCCGTTCACGAACACGGTTCGTGTCACGGTCGGAACCCTCCGCCGCAAGCTCACCAACGCATCGGAGATCCAGCACATCGAGACCGTGATCGGCGCCGGCTACCGACTCCTCGACGGAACCGACTGACGTGTCACCGGACGGCGAGTCGATGCGATGAGGATGCCGAAGGTCTTCGAGACAATCCGGTTTCGCCTGTCGCTGACAATCGCGCTCGTCGTGTTCGCCGTCGGAAGTGTCCTGATCGGCGGAAGTTACATCTGGCAGGTCAACCGCCTCGAACAGCCTGTGCTCAATCTTAGCGAACTGGTGGTGGAAGACCCCAACACCGGTGAGCTGATAAAGACGGATCTCCAGGTGTTCACCCGCTCCGACCTGAATCGCCTGGCGCTCGAACAGCTCGAAGTGGCGGCGGAACGCGAGGCGTTGGAGGTGCTGCGACGGACCTCCTTCGTTGCGCTGGCACTGCTTTTCTTCTCCAGCTTCGGCGCTGGTTATCTCCTTTCGGGCTGGGCGTTGGGCCCGGTCGGGCGGATCACTCGTGTGGCCAGGGACATCAGCGGCACCGACCTCAGTCGCCGTATCGAGATGCAGGGGCCAGAGGACGAGCTGAAGCAGATGGCCGACACCTTCGACGGCATGCTCGACCGCCTCCAGGAATCGTTCGAGGAGCAACGCCGCTTCGTCCACGAAGCCTCACATGAGCTGCGGAACCCATTGGCCGTCGCTCAGACCAACCTCGAGCTGGCTTTGATGTCCGAGGACCGTGACGAGTTGGCAGATGCCGCCCGGATCGCCCTTCGCTCCACCAATCGGATGAGCACACTCGTCGAGGGCCTGTTGGAGCAGGCTCGGACGGGGATCCCCGAGCTCCATCGTGAGGCGATCGACCTCGGCGTCCTGGCAAGCGAGATCGCCGCGGAGTTCTCGGCCGTCGCAGCGAGACGGAATCTCGCCATCGAGGCAGCGTCCATCGCCATCGAGGACCTCGTGGTCAACGGCGACGGTCCTGCGATCCGACGGGCGATCTCGAACCTCGTTTCCAACGCCGTGCGCCTCGCACCAGAGGGATCGGTGATCCGCCTCGTTGTCAGCCGTGCCGGTGATGTGGTGGCGGTCGACGTGATCGATGAGGGCCCCGGCATCGATCCGACCAACCACGAGGCGATCTTCCAGCGTTTCTGGCGGGGCCAGGATGTCGGCGCCGGTTCGGGACTGGGGTTGAGCATCGTGCGTCGGGTGGCCGAGCGTCACGGCGGCACAGTGACGGTCAACTCCGCGTTGGGATCGGGATCGACCTTCACCTTGAGGCTTCCGACGCCGATACCTGTTCGGACGACGACGTCGTCGATTTCGTGATGCATCGGTGCGTGATCGTGTGGCCTACGGTGAGCCAAGTACTCGTGAGGACGGCAACGTGAGTGACAACTCGTGGAACGTGGGACAAGCGCCGCAGGCTCCGCCCAGCGGTGTCGCCGGCCGTCCGACGCCCGTTTCCCGTCCGGCCGTCGGACCGAACTCTCCACCGCCTCGACGAATCGTCGGCGACGCGAACTGGTCGGATCGCGCGGGCGGTGCGCCGTCGTCCGCAGGCCCACCCGCCCAGCCTCAGCCACCCCAGGTCGTCACGCAGCAGATGTTCCTCCCGCCCGTGGCTCCTCCTGGCAGCGCAGCGGCGGTCGCCGCAGCGCAGGCGGACGCCGAGGTGGAACCCGAGGCTCATGCCCGTTGGGGTTGGCGGGCCTTCGTCGCCTTCGTCGGCGGCGGCATCATCGCCGCATCGGGTTTCGCCGCCGCCCAAGAGTTCGGCGGTGACGATCCGGTCACCGCAGCCCCGGCCACCACGATCGCTCCGGCCAGCAATACGGCGCCTCCGGTGGTCGTGACGCCGCCGGACATCGACGCTTCTGAGCCTGTCGCGTTCGTGGCGCAGATCCTCGGTCCCTCCATCGTCCAGGTCGAGATCCCGAACATCGGCCTGGGATCGGGTGTCGTGTTCGCCGACGGTCTCGTCATGACCAACCACCACGTGATCGATGGATCGATCAACGTCGAGGTCCGCACTGCCGATGGGCGCGTGCTGCCCGGTGAGGTCCTCGGTTCCGATGCCCGCACGGACATCGCCGTGGTGTCCGTCGGCCCCGGCAGCGGCCTTCCGATCGCCGAGCTCGCCGTCGGTGTCGAGCTCCAGGTCGGTCAGATCACCGTTGCGATCGGCTCGCCGTTCCAGCTCCAACAGACGGTCACCTCCGGCATCATCTCCTCGCTCGATCGCCCCATCTTCAACGGCGTCGGCTACAACCCGATGATCCAGACCGATGCCGCCATCAACCAGGGCAACTCGGGCGGCGCGCTGGCCGACCGAAACGGGAGGGTCATCGGCATCAACACCGCCATCCAGACCGACGGTCTGAGCACCGGCAACGTCGGTGTCGGCTTCGCAGTACCGATCGACACCGCCAAGGGGATCGCCGACCTCATTCTCGCCGGCGAAGCGATCGAGCCGGGATTCCTCGGGGTCTCCGGTGGCCCGACGGTAGACGGTTCCTCCGGCGTCCTGGTCGACGACGTGACGGCTGGATCGTCGGCCGACCTGGCCGGGATCCTGAACGGCGATCGCATCGTGTCCATCGACGGCGCACCGGTCACCGTCATCACGGAGCTCGCAGGTCTCGTGCAGACCAAGTTCCCCGGCGACGCCGTTGCCATCGAGCTGTTCCGCGATGGCGAGAAGCTGACGATCACGGCCGTCCTCGGCCAGCGCTGAACCGTTAGCCTGACCGGCGTTATGAATCCGATTCTGATCGTCGTACTCGTCGCGCTCGCCGTTGTTGCTCTCGGCGCTGTCGCCTATGTGAGCTTCCGGGGTCGAGGAACCACCGAGCTCGGTCCTCGTGGCGATGTCGGACTCGTCGCATCGGACGCTTCGGTCGACGTACTCGACCGCCCGACAGTCGCCGTCGACGAAGCGCCCGGCGATCTCGTCGTCGAGGAAGCGCCGGCGGTCAAGCCGAGGATCTTCGACAGGCTCACCAAGTCACGTAAGGCCTTCACCGGATTCCTCGGCGGTCTCGTGGGACTCGGCGCGCTCGACGACGAGGCGTGGGAAGACCTCGAAGAGGCGCTGATCCGGGCCGACATCGGCGTCTTGACCACCATGAAGCTGCTCGACGGTGTGAAGGAGACGGCGAAGGAGCAAGAGGTCGACGGCGGTGAAGCCATCCTCGGGCTGCTGAAGGAGCGTATGCGTTCCGAGATTTCCGGCAAGGATCGTTCGCTCACGATCGACGAGGGCAAGACCAACGTCTGGTTGTTCGTCGGCGTGAACGGTGTCGGCAAGACCACGACGATCGGCAAGCTCGGCAAACGGCTCAAGGGCGAAGGCAACACGGTGCTGATGGCCGCAGGAGACACGTTCCGGGCCGCAGCAGCAGAACAGCTCACGATGTGGGCCGAGCGCAGCAACATCGACATCGTCCGCGGGATCGAGGGCGGAGATCCGTCCAGCGTGATCTTCGATGGCGTCCAAGCTGCCGAGGCTCGGGGCTGCAATGTGGTGCTGGCCGACACGGCCGGTCGTCTGCAGAACAAGACCAACCTCATGGACGAGTTGTCGAAGGTGCGCCGTGTCGCGGCGAAGGAGCCAGGTCACGTCAGCGAGGTGCTCCTCGTGATCGATGCCACGACCGGGCAGAACGGCTTGCAGCAGGCAAAGGTCTTCGCCGAAGCAGTCGACGTCACCGGTGTGGTGCTCACCAAGCTCGACGGATCGGCCAAGGGTGGCATCGTGTTCGCGATCGAGAGCGAGCTCGGCCTTCCGGTGAAGCTCGTCGGACTCGGGGAAGGCGTCGACGATCTGATCGACTTCGACGCAGACGAGTTCGTCGACGCACTCTTTGACTGAGATAGCGCTCGACTGAGAGCGCGCTCGACTGAGGCCCGCGCTGACTCAGTAGAGCTGGTAGGCGAAGCTGCGAGCCCCGAACTCTGCTGCGACGTCTGTCCAGTCTCCGGTGATCTCGTCGACCGGGACACCGCCCTGAATCGCAGCACGCACGTCACGGGTGCCGGCGAGCAGGTCGAACACCGCGCCCCGGTCGATGACCACCTGGTCTGGAGATGCCCTGCGTACGGCGTCGAGCATGTGGAGTCCCGTCGCCGACGGTTCGAACGACCCGGTGTCGGTGATCACCAGCGCTACGCCGGGGATGCGTTCACCCTCGAAACGCGGATCGACCGCGACGTCGACGATGTCGGTCGGGGCCAGCTCGACCACGTCGAACTCGACCCCAGGGAGACCTCGGGCCGACAAGTCGGCCACGACGGCCTCGGCGTCCAGCCACGGCGCGCCGATCGCACGGAAGGCGAGGTCGGTGCCGGCTCCGTAGCTCATGGTCGTCGCCTCGAACCACACGATCGCCGGATAGGAGGCCGCCGCCACGGGAGTCTGGAGGCCAGGGCTCGGCGCAATCCAGTCGAGAGCCGTCGTCGACCAGTCGCCTCCAGTCCACCCGGCCATCTCGATCACCGTGAGCTCGAGATCGGCGAGATCGGGCAGCCAGGCCTCGCCGACGATCATGCGGGCAAGCTCGCCGCTGGTGAGTCCATGGAGCGACGGTGTCGGATACTGGCTGATGAACGAACGCTGCGCATCGGTGCGGAGATCACCTTCGACGCCACGACCGAGCGGATTGGGCCGGTCGAGCACGATGAAGGTGACATCGGCGGCCGCTGCGGACTGCATGGCCAGGCCCATCGTCGCGGTGAAGGTGTAGTACCGAGTGCCGACATCCTGGAGATCGAAGACGATCGTGTCGATGCCGTCGAGCATCTCTGAGGTCGGCTGACGAGTGGTTCCGTAGAGGCTCCGGATCGGGACGCCCGTCGTTTCGTCGACGCCGTCGCCAATCGGCTCGCCCGCGCCGGCTGTGCCCCGCACCCCGTGCTCGGCGGCGAGGATGCGCACGAGATCGACGTTCGGTGCCTCCGCGAGCCAGTCGATGAGGTGGCGCCCGTCGACCATGGACACCTGGTTTGTGATCAGGGCGACACGCTGACCATCGAGATCGGCGAAGTCACTGCGAACGAGTCGCTCGACGCCGAGCTCGACGGGCGACACGCTCGTGTCAGACGCAGCGGTGGTGGCAGCAGAGGTGGTCGGGGCGGTGATCGGGGCAGTGGTGGTCGGCGGTGCGGTGGTCGACACGGCCGACGAGTCCGAAGTCGTCGCGACCTGCTGGTCGTTCGTCGCATCGTCGACGGTGTCCGAGCCGCACGCGGCAGTCGCCAGCCACACCGCCAGCGCCGGCGCGAGCCATCGGGACAGCGACGGGTGCCGCCGGGTGCAGGTCATCGATCGGACGGTACTGCCCGACCGAGTGGAACTCCCGACGCACGGGCCGTCCGCAGCGGTTTCGGTTCGATCGGGCGCCGGTGACGTGGACGTGTCCCCGATAGCAGCAAGGATGGGGCGATGGTCGTCGGCGTGGTCAGTCTGTTGGCGTTCGCAGCGTTCAGCGCGATCGCCGTCGTGGCCTCGGGGCTGAGGCGAGCCGACCTCGCGCAGCGGGCTCTCGGCGCAGCCTGTCTGTCGGCGGCAGTGTCGCTCGTCGTCCTGGTCAATGCCTTCGTCGGGAGCGACTGGTCGTCCCGGTACGTCGCTGACCACACACGGTCCGGTCTGTCGCCGTTGCTGCGACTCGCTGGACTCTGGGCCGGACCCGAGGGTTCGTTGTTGCTCTTCGGCGCCGGTGTCGCCCTCGTTGCGCTGCTGGCCTCTCGTCGCGCCGGAACCTTCTCCACGAGTGGCGCAGCGACCGCAGGTGTCGGCGCGGCAATCACGCTCGGGTTCGCTGTGGTTTCGGTTGTCGCCGCCTCACCCTTCGAGCAGCTTCCGGTTCCCGCCATCGACGGTCTTGGCCTGCAGCCGGTGCTCGAGCACCCGGCAATGGTCTGGCACCCACCGATTCTCTACGCCGGTTTGGTCGGCCTGCTGCTGCCCGCAATCCTGGTTGCCGGTCGTCTGCTGGCCAGGGACTCGGTCGTCGGAGCCGTGCCGACATCGGTCATTGCCGTGCCGACGGCTCTGCTCACGATCGGGCTTGCCACCGGTGCCCGGTGGGCCCATGTGGAGCTTGGTTGGGGCGGCTACTGGGCATGGGATCCGATCGAGTCCGCCGGCCTCGTCGCGTGGTTGTGCGGCGTGGCCGCCGTGCATCTGCGCCGGTCGTCGCCGCCTCGGTTGCTCGCTCTCGTACTCGTCCTGCCTGGGGTTGCGGCGATCTGGGCCACCACCCTGACCCGGGTCGGTCTCGTTGACTCGGTCCACGCGTTCGCCGACCGGCCGGCGCTCCGCATCGGACTGCTCCTCGTGGCGGCCACGACATCGCTGTTGCTGCTCGGACCTATCGTCCTGTCACCGGGGGCCCCACCCCGTCCGTCGGTGGAGGAGACCCTGGGGCGCCGTGTTGCGGCGGCCGTCGTCGGCGCGGCTGCGGTGATCGTTGCGATCGGGACCTACGAGCCGCTGGTCGAAGCCGGCATCGGTGGGGATGCGCTGAGCATCGCCGGATGGTTCTTCGCCCGGGCGCTCTGGCCCGTCATCGTGGTGGGCGCCATCGCCGTCATCGCGACCGACAAGGCCCGGTGGTGGCCCGCCGTTGGTGCGTTGCTGGCCGTCGCCGTCACCCCATTCAGCGCAGGTGCCTTCGGCCTCGTTGTTGCTGCCTCGGGGGGAGCCACAGCAGCGTCGGCGATGGCGGCTCCGGGTCGGACTGCGGGTCGCCTCGCACACGTAGGCGTTGGCATCTTCCTCATCGGGGTCGCGGGGACCATGGCATCAACCGTCGAGAGCGTGGTCCTGTTCGCTGATCAACCGGTCGAGGTGGCGGGGCGGGTTCTCGTGCATCGAGGGATCGACATCGAGATCGATGATGTGACCTCGTCCGCCGTGGCTCGAGTCGATGTCGACGGAGTTCGGCTCGAACCTCGATTGACGCGGCACGAGCGCCGCGGCGTGTCCACGGCCGAGGTGGCGGCGCTGAGCTCGTTCGGCGGTGAGTTTCAACTCGTGCTGCTCGATGGCAGTGCTGCCAGCGCCGACTATCGAGTCGTCTCCCATCCGCGCATGCTGCTGGTGTGGCTCGGCGCTGCCGTCATCGCGGCCGGCCTCGTGATGAGGCGAGTCACGCCCGCTCAGTCGCGATTCTTCCGTTTGCGGTCGAGGAGCTGGTCGAGTGTCGAGGACGAATCGGCCGGCGGCTTGGTCGGAGCGGGTTTGGCCGGGGCCGGGGCCGGTGGTGGCGAGCCGGTGGGTTTCGCCGGCGGTGGCGAGGTCGGTGTTGACGGTGTGGCTGAGGGAGCAACGGACTCGTCGATGTAGGTGGTCGTCGAGGTCGACGCTCGGCGGGTCGGTCGGTCGGTGACCGTCCCACCCGGCTCGGCGATGTCCGGTATCGATCGCCTGAGTCTCTGAACCGTTGCCGCTGCTCGGTTGGTGCCGACGGCGAGGAGTCCTCGCCGCCAAGCCAGCCGGCTCACGCCGACGGCGATCGGCCACGCGAGCGCCGCGATGAGGAGAAGCCACGGCGTCAGATCGATGCGCCTCGAGCCTGGCCGGGTTCCGGCGGGATCGAACAGATCGCCGGACGGAGGGTCGACTCGGCCACCGGTGGCGGCTGCGAGGCGTTCGAGCTCGGTCCGCCCGACGGGCCGCGGTGCGTATTCGGCGGGGTAGGAGCGTGAAGTGAGTCCGATGCCAGACCAGACGACCTCGTTGCCGTCGCTGACGCTTCCACCGACGGCGTAGGTGCCGGCTTCGTCCACCGCCACTGCGGCCGCAAATGTTGATCCGTTCAGCCGCTCGAGAGGAACATCGATGGAATCCCCGGAGGGTGTGGCCACTCGGACGGTTGCGGTGGCGCCGTCGGCCCACGGATCGACGCCGACGAGTCGGAGTTGCAGCTGTCCGTCCTCGATGCGGGCGCTCACTCCACCCTCACCGGTGACGGGGAAGGTCTCCTTGATGATTGCGGCCCACTGGTCCGGCGCTCCGTCCCATGCCGCCCATGGTGCCGCCCAACGATCGTTGCCGTCGCTGGTCCACGCCGAGACCCGACCGAGCCCGATGCGCCATGAGGCGAGCAGGGGATCCTCGTCCGGTCCGATACGCAGATCGACCCGGCTCGTCGGTTTGGCGGTCGTGGCCACATAGCCGCTGAGTCGTGGTGCCTCGGTGAGCGATGCCACTGGTGGGGCAGTCGACGTGACGATGGGGGCGAAGTCTCCTTCGTTGACGAAATCTCGCGATGCGAGGATCGCTTCCTGCACGATGATGTCCGGCAACTGTTCGAGGTTGCGTCCCGGGTAGAAACGTCCGCCGCCTGCCTCGGCGATCGGGCGCAGCTCCTCGGCTGCTCCCTCCCCGGTTGCGACCACCGACACGGTGATGCCTTCCTCGAACAAGCCGGCCGCCTCATCGGCGAGTCGTGCCAAGGTGCTGGGCTCAGTGAATCCGTCGCTGAAGAAGATGATGTGTCGGAGGCTGGCGTCTGACTCGCGGAGGGCAGCCGCTGACGTACTCAGCACCGTGTCGACGAAGGTCGGGCCCTCGGGAACGAGTTGACTCAGGCCCTCGTCGATGACCGCCTGGGAGGGGCGCTGCTGGAGGTCGATGAGCCAGGTGTCGTTCGCGTCGACTGAAAGCACACCGATCTGGTCCGTGGCCCCGAGTGCGCCGATGGCTCGCGCTGCAGCGTTGCGAGCGATGGACGTCTTCGAAACACCGCCGCCGATGCGATTGCCGCCTCCGAGTCCGTTGTTTCCTTCCTCATCGCAGTGGCAGGCGTCCATCGAACCGCTGGTGTCGATGGCCAGGACCTCGGCAACGGTCTGGCGACGAAGCGGATCGGTGATCTCTGAAATCACTGGCAGGAGTTCCTCGAGATCACTGTCGCGGTAGCCGCCGAGTGCATAGGAATGAAGGCCGCCGATCACCACCATGCCGCGTCCGAGATCGCGCACTGCGGCTGTCAGATCTTGCACTTGCCGGTCGGCGAGGTCGCGGCGATCGACGTCGACCAGCACGATCGAGGCGTACTGAGCGAGCCCATCGATGGCGGGAATGGCGCCGGGGCCGACTCGGTCGTACCCGATGTCGCCGGCATCGAGCGCGGCGATGAGCCCGTCGCCGGCCCCCGATCGCCCGTCGACCACGAGGACTCTGGCCGCCCCCTCGACCGGCACGGCCGCGAAGCCGAGGTCGTTGGCGGCGACCGAATCGCCGAGCGCATCCACCTCGACCTGATACCGCATCACGCCGAGATCGCTCGCGGTGTCGACGAAGGTGACCGTGGTGGTGCCTGCATCGAGGGTGAGCGTCTGCACACCAACGACGGCGTCACCTCTTCTGAGGGTGACCTCGGCATCGACTCGAACCGGCGAGGCGACCCGAACCGTCACCGGCACCGCTTCGCCGGCCCGTGCCAGCGGCGGCACGTCGACCGACTCGATGGCGACGTCGTTGCCTTGCGCCGGCTCGATGACGAGCACGTCGAGCGGGGTGCCGTCGTCGGCGAGTCGTTCGGCCTCCTCCGAGGCGTCACCCGTCGTGGCCCGACCGTCGCTCAGCAGGACGAGGCGACCGCGGGCATCGCCCGGCAGGGCGGCTGCCCCCAGACGCATGGCAGCCGAGAGATCGGTTGCGGCCGGGTCGACGATCACCGATACGCCGGCGAAGCTGGTGCCGTCACCAACCAGCGTCTCCAGACGGGCGTCGCCGCCGAAGGCCACGATGCCGGCCAGGCTGTCCTCTGGTTGGCTCTCGAGCGCCGCTCGAACGAGGGTGCGGGCCTGGAGCGCGCCGTCCACTCCCAAGGAGTCGCTGGCGTCGACCAGAAAGATCGTCGCCACACGATCGGTCGAGCGGTTGAACGATGGTGCAAGCAGGATCGCGAGCAGCGACAGCCCGACGGCGACGCGTAACGCCTGGGCAACCCGCCATTGCCGCAGGTCGACGCCGACTCGCCGTCGAGCGAGGAGCCACTCCGCGGCAAGAAGCGCCAACCCGATCAGGACGAGCGGAACCACCAAGGGTCGCTCGCCCCGAGACGGTTCGCGTTGTCCTTCGAAGGCCTCTTGGAGTGGGAGGTCGGGGACCGGGGCGACGTTCGACTCCAGCCGGTCGGCGTTGACCGCCACGAGCGTGTCTGCCCGATTCTCCTGCTCGATGGTCCAGAATCCGATCGCATCGGCACTGGGAATCGACGATCCGGCCGGAACCGTGAACGAGGTTCCCATCGGAGAGGTGACGGTGGCGGCCAGACGAATGTCGATCGGTAGGTCCTGACCCACGGTCAGTTTGGCCGGCGGTGTCACCGCTTGTGCGAGGTCGGTGACGATGCGATCGACGAGGACGGGAAACGCAGCCTGTAGTGGCAGGGTCGATTGATCGAGCTCGAAGGCAAGAACCACGGCCGGCGAGCCGGGTCGTTCGAGGCGGACCAGCAGAGGTGCGCCCTCGGCGCCGAGAATGACCTCGGCCGCCGGGTCGGGGGTCAGACGCTGAGCCTCGACGATGCGAACTTGACTCATGTCGAGACTGCGCACCAGCGGCGCATCGGCGTCGATGAAGGTGAGGGCTGGTCGATCGACGGTCCCGCTGGCGTCGATGCCCTCGATCCCTCCGGGCGGAGCGATGGCGAAGACAGCGTGATCGAGTCCGGCAGGTACGGCGGTGCGATCGAAGACGATCACGTCGATGTCTTGGTCGATCGGGTTCGGTACCGACGCGACGCGGGTGAAGGTCACCGAGGGACTGGCGGAGAGGGCCGCATCGAGGAAGGGGTTGGCCGCTCCGACGACGAGGACCTCCAGCTCCGGGCGACGAGCGATCGTGGCCACGGCACGATCATCGAGGTCGAGGATGTCCTCGCCCTCCAAGAAGGCCTCGATCTTCGAGCCGAGAGGAAGCTCGAACGCCTCGTTGGCAACGGCACCGGCGGCCAAGGTGACCTGCCGCTGCTCGATGGTGCGACCATCGACGTCGATGCGGAGATTCTGCGTGGCCTCGGGGCCGCCGAAATGGGCAACCGTGACTCTGGCGATCAGGCCTCCGGCTGCCGGCTCGACCGAGAGCTGCGTGATGCCGCGATTGGTCGATGAACTGCCGACTCGCTCGTAGCGGGTGCCGATGGGTGCCGTCCGCAGGTCGGCGTCGGTGAGTCCACCGTCGCTGAGCAGCACCACCTGAGTCGGGAGCTCGCCCGTGTCGAGGCCGGCTGCCAGGGCAAACGCCCCGGAGAAGTCCGCACCCGAGGACGATGCTTCGATCGTGCGGAGTGCGTCGTCGAAGGCGCCCTTGTCCGGCGAGTGGGTGAGGATCGCCCGGGCTCGTGGTCCGGCGACGACGATGCTCGCCTCGCCTCCAACGGGAAGCTGCTCCCGCAGGTCGGCCGCCCGGTCGAGGGCCTCGGCCAGCCTGTCGGGTGCGCCGTCGAGCGAGTGCATCGAGGCCGATGCATCGATCACGAAGATCGTGTGGTCCGACAGCGGTGCGTCGGTGATCTTCACCGGTCGGGCGATCAAAAGCGCCAGCAACAGCGCCATGAGGACCTGGGCGGCAAGGAGCCAGCTGGGTGTCAACCGTTGCCAGGGGCGAGCCGCTGTCACCGGTGTCGCAACCCGTCGCCACAGGAAGAGGGCAGGAACCACTGCTTGGATCCGACGCGGCTTGAGGATGTGCAGCGCAACGATCGGCAGTGCGAGCGCGGCCAGCCAGAGACCGGCCGGATTGGCCAGCGACCAGCCGGCGAAGGTCATCTCGAGGATCCGTCCGGATGGTTCATCGGAGGACGCCGGACGACCGTGCCGGACCGAGCACGATGGATTCGATGGAGTCTGCGGTGGACACTCGGAGGTAGGCGCCGCCGACGCCACGGACTCTGGCGGCGACATCGTCCGCCCATCGCTGGGCGAGAGCGCGATAGTCGTCCGCCACCGAACTCGACAACGAGACCTCCACCCGCGCGCCGGACTCGGCGTCGACCAGTTCGAGGTCGCCGGTCAGCACGGGATCGAGATCGGTCGGATCGAGGACGTGGATCACGACGAGGTCGCCGCGTCTGGCTGGCAGTCGACGCAGGCCGGCCTCCCAATCGGGGGTGAGCATGTCGGACAGAAGTACGGTCAGTCCGGCCGGGCCGGGTCGAGCCAGGAGTCGAACCGCCGCGTCGATGAAGGGTGTCTCGCCTTCTGCTTCGAGCGAACTGAGGATGTCGAACAGGGGCTGCGTCGCCGCCCGGCCCCGGAAGCGAGGCGCTGCAGTTTCGTTGGGGAACGTGTGCACCGTCACGACGTCGCGGCGGACCAGCGCTGCGAACCCGAGGGCGCCCGCCAACTCGGCCGCCCGTCGGAGCTTGGCTCCTGCCATCGAACCGGACGTGTCGATGAGCAGCCGGAGGGAGAGGTCGTCCTCGGCTTCGAAGAGCGTGAGCATCAAGCGGTCATGTTTCGCCAGGGCGTGGAGATCGAGGCGGCGCAGGTCATCGCCGGGGTGGTATTCACGGAAGTCGGCGAAGTCGAGCGACGAACCGTGCCGGGGCGATCGGTGCTCTCCGGTGAGGGCGCCGGTCAACCGCCGGCGGGTCGCCAGCTGCAGGCGCTCGAGACGGGAGAGCAGTGCAGCCGGGAGCAGCGGGTCTGCCGTCACGGGGCTCCTCGGATACCTGAGGTGGGCGCGGGCACGGCGTCGAGCACGTCGCCGACGAGATCGTCGGGCTCGACGGCATCGGCGGTGGCCTCGTAGCCGAGCACGAGGCGATGGCGGAGCGCAGCTGTGGCCACGGAGCGGACGTCGTCGATCGAGACCGACGGGCGGCCGTCGATCACGGCCCTCGCCTTCCCGGCGAGGATCATGGCCTGCACGCCGCGCGGCGAGGACCCGAAGCGGACGTAGCGGGCGATGCGTTCCGGCCCGTTCTTCGGATGCGACCCGATCACGAGGTCGACGGCATGGCGAACGACGTGTTCTGGCACCGGTACTTCCCTGGTGAGGGCGATCATCGCCCGGAGCTCGGCGGCATCACACACGGCGGACGCCACGGGCTGATCGGCGCCGGTCGTACGAGCGACGACCGTCATGAGGTCGTCTGCTGACGGGAACGGCACGAGCGCCTTCAAGAGGAAACGATCCAACTGTGCTTCCGGGAGGGGATACGTGCCTTCCATCTCCACCGGGTTCTGCGTGGCCATCACCAGGAAGGGGCGCGGCAGGAGTCTGGTCTCGCCTGCGACGGTGACGGCGCGTTCCTGCATCGCTTCGAGCATTGCCGCCTGCGTCTTGGGGGTCGCCCGGTTGACCTCGTCGGCGAGGACGAGGTTGGCCGAGATCGGACCCTCCTGGAATCGGAACTCCCGGGCGCCGTCCTGACTCTGGTGAAGCACCTGGGTGCCGACGATGTCGGCCGGCATGAGGTCGGGAGTGAACTGGATACGGGACCACGGCATGTCAACTGCGTCAGCCAGCGTCTTGAGCAGTTGGGTCTTGCCGAGACCGGGAACACCTTCGAGGAGGACGTGGCCCTCAGCGAGGAGCGCGAGCAGCACATCGTGGACCAGATCGGTCTGGCCGACGATCACTCGCCCGATCTCGGTCCGGATCGCCTCGGCGGTCGCTGCGCAGCTTTCAGGGGTCATGTCGTGAGCTTTCTGGGAGCGTTCATTGGTTCAGCGCCGTCAGCCGGCGAGCAGATCGAAGTAGTTGCCGATGAGTTCCTGCTGGTCCGGCGAGAACCGGCCCGAGCCCGAGGCCGTGGTGGCGCGGTTGGCATAATCGCTGATGATGTCCGACACGGGAACTCGGGTGGTTCCGGCACCGGTGGCACCGTCGCCTTCGCCGATGACCTCGGAGCCCTGACCGTTGGGCGAGCCGCCGAGGTTGACGTCCTCACCGTCGATCAGGCTGGCCGGGTCGACGATGGTTGCGCCGTCGTTGGAATCGTTCCGGGGTTGATCGCCACCTCCAGAGGTTCCCTGACCGCCCTGACCCTGGCCCGAACCTCCTGTGGCGCCGCCGACCTGCCCCTGAGCGCCGCTTCCGGCCTGACCGCTGCCCTGGCCGGCACCTTGACCTTGACCTTCGCCCTGACCTTCACCGGCGCCTTCACCCGAGCCCTGACCTTGGCCGGCGCCCTCGCCACTGCCCTCGCCGGAGCCGAGGCCTTCTCCCGCGGCGCGCAGTCCTTCTGCTGCTTGACCGTTGGCCACCTGCCCGGCCACAGCATTGGCCGCCGAGGCCTGCGCCAGTGCCGCCTCGCCGAGCGCGGCGCGGGCGGATGCGACGTCACCGTTGGCGAGCGCAGCAGCAGCCTGTTCGAGGGCCGCAGCGGTGGCGGGATCGCCGGCGGCCTGGGTGGCGGCGAGGTCGGCAAGACGTTCCGCCAGCGCGGCCTGTTCTTCTTCGGAGAGCGCATCGAGCGATTCGGCCAGCGCTGCCAACTGTTCGGCGGCCGAGGAAGACGGGGCGCCGGCGAGTGGACGGTCGGCGAGGCTCCGCTCCAGGCCTTCGGCTGCCGCCCGCTGCGATGCGAAATCGTTCGGCTGGCGTCCTTCCAGCTCCTCGGCTTTGGCCTCCAGGATCTCCTGCGCTTCGAGGAGGTCGTCGGTCGAGCGAAGTTCTTCGGCGAGCGCTTCGAGTTCGGCTGCGAGTTCGGCTGTTGCTGGATCGTCTGCCAGCGCGGCTGCTTGCTCCTCGATGCCGTCGGCAAGTGCGTCGATTTGCTCCGCAGCGGCAGCGCGGGCGGCTCGTTCGTCGTCCTGGGGGTTGGCGAGGATTCCGCCGACGAGCGCCAGCACGGCCAGCCCGATGGCCAGGCCCCATCGTCGTTCGTGACTCGGGAACGGTGCGGCGACCGCGGGGTCTGCGTTCTCGGCGAGGTGCTCGGCTCGAGTACGAATGCGTTCACCGAACGGCCCATCGAGCGTGCGGAAGTGCAAGGCCGTCTCGAAGCTGTCGCCGGTGGTCAGGCCACGGTCGGCGGCCCGTGCAACGAGGTGTCCGGGAAGCGGCTGGACGATCGCCCAGCCCACCACCAGCACGGACGCCACCAGTGCCACGGCGATGGCAGCAGGCTCGGGCCACACCCATGGGACAAGCCAGCCGATGGCCACCAGGCCCAGCGCGACAGCGGCGATCACGGGAGCAATCCAGGCCGCGGTGGCCCATGCCCAGACCAGGCGCAGGCGCCGGGCCATCGACCCGAGGAAGCGGTTCACTGGCTCATTCTCCGGTGTGGTGCCCGCAGGCGGCGAATGGCAACGACGGACAGCAGCGCCGACGGTACGAAGATGGAGAGGAGGCTCCTGATCCAGAGCGGAATACCTCCTCCGAAACCGTCCAGGTCGATGACCTCACCTGTTCGGCCGTCGATGGCGACGTTGCCGTTGAAGAAGACGTCGTCGCCCGCTTGGTTGCGGATGAACTCCTGCTTGATCGGCGTGAACGGGCCGTCGCTGGCGCTCCCGATGTTGCCCGCCGCATCGGCGATGGCGATGAACGGATTCGGATAGAGCGCAGCGAGCGGCGGATTGATGTTGTCGTCGCCGCGGGAGCTGTCGATGACCGTGAGAACGGCGAGTGCGATCAGGGTGCCGAACACAAGGGTGAGAACAACCCCGTAGGCGGCGAGCGTGGCGGTCTGGGTTCGCTTGAAGATGGCGGAACAGCTCACGCCGATCATGGCGAGCATCACGCCGAGGCAGAGCAGGGTGATGAGCGACAGGATCACGTTGGTGAGGGAGATGCCGCCGACGAGATAGGGCACGGCCAGCACCGGTAACGCCGCGATCACCAGCAAGAGAACGAAGGCGCTCGACGATGCCACCTTGCCGAAGAAGATGCCGCTCGGACCTATCAGGGTCACCTGGAGGGGGATGAGAGTCTGGCGATCCCGTTCGCCCGAAACGGCGCTGGCGCTGACACCGGGAACGATGAACAGCAGGACGACGAGCTCTGCGGCGAGGACCCACTCGAACATCGTGCGCCCGACTCGAACGGTGAGGGCCGAGATCGGATCGAAGTTAAACTGCGAGGAGGACTCTGAGCCCTTGTAGACGACGAACATCACGCCAACCAGGAACAGCAGGAAGAGCGTCAACATGTACATGGAACGGCGGGACCGGCTTCGTTGCCGGAGCTCGCGGTCGAAGACCGGGTTCAGTTGACGGAGGTTGAGGTTCACTGGACGATCCCCTTCGTGATGCGAAGGAAGAGGTCTTCGAGGTCATGGCGGGCCGTTGTGAACTCGAGGATGTCGAGGCCGTCCTCGAGCAGGCGTCGCAGCAACGCCGACTGCTCTGCGTCATCCGCCACTGGGAACTCGGCCAATGTGCCATCGGCGAAGCGGACCTTGACGTGCCGTCCCGCTCCGAGGCGTTCGAGGATCGATTCTGGCGACCCGGATGCGAGCAGCGCGCCGGCCTCGATCACCGCGATGTCCGAGCACATCTGCTGGAGCTCGGCGAGGATGTGCGAGCTGATCAGGATCGTCTTGCCCATCGCCTGGAGCTGCAGCAGCAGGTCGCGGAATTCGATGCGAGCCCGGGGATCCAGGCCGGATGCAGGCTCGTCGAGGATCAACAACTCGGGATCGTGGACCATGGAGCGGGCCAACGACAACCGCTGCTTCATGCCCCGGCTCAAGTCGTCGACCATGGAGTTGCGTTTCACGTCGAGGTCGACCAGCTCGAGGAGCCCCCCGATGAGGTCGCCCCACTCGTCGCGGGGCACCCGGTAGGCAGCGGCGTGGAACTCGAGGTACTCGTCGACCCTGAGTCGTTCGTACACGCCCATCACATCGGGCATGTAGCCCATCGTCTTCCGGACGTCCTTGGGATCCTTGATCGGATCGAAGCCGCACACGGTCGCCGATCCGGAACTCGGGATGAGCAGTGTGGCGAGGATGCCGAACGTCGTCGACTTGCCTGCCCCATTTGGACCGATCATGCCGAAGATCGAGCCACGCGGAATGTCGAGATCGAGCTGACGAAGAGCATGGAGCTCGCCGTACTGCTTGGACAGCCCGCGAGTCGTCACGATGGAGTCGGACGATGGCGGTGGGGGAGGAGGCGCCGTCGGCTCGTCGATCACGGTCGTGTCAACCATCGACGCCTCTGGCGAGCTCGAGAACGTCGTCGGCAGGGATCTGCCTCCGCATCGTCGGGAACACGTCGTTCCGACCCCACCACTCGTCGCCGAGCTGGAACCTGACGTAGAGGGATCCATCCGAGAGCGCGTCGTCCGGAATGGCGAAGACTCCCTCGTCAGCAACGTCGACCATGCCGGCGGGAACCCAGGCGTCGCCGTCCCAGACGTCCATGGCAGCAACGAAACGGGTGGCAGCCAGCACGAGATCCTGGCCGGCCGGATCGCTCGCCGGCGTGATCTGCAGCGTGACGCCGAACTCCTCGAATTGTGCTCGCGATTGGTCGGTCACCCGCGTGCTCTCCCAGCCCCTCAACACCCGAACCCGGTTGGTGGCAGGTCCGATCAGGCCGTTGGAGGCAACCAATGGCGTGGCGGTCAGATAACCCGTCCGGCCGTCGGTGATGATGCCGCCGTTCGTGGTCGACAATGGGCCATCGGCGGCCCTCGTCCACCCGAGGACGAGCACGTTGTCAGGGACGGCGATCTGTGGGTTGTTGGCCAACCAGCTCGAAAGCACGGACGGGTTGACCGGCGACGTGTTGCTGTTCATGTCGATCTGCCACATTCGTGACATCAGAGGGTCTTCTGCGGTGACGAAGCGTCCGGGTTGTCCGAGCTTCACGTCGATGGTCTGGCCGGGTGCCATCGAGCCGACACGCTGGACCGCCTGACCGCTGCTGATCGTGATTTCCGTCAGATCGTGAGTGGTCGTGTTGGTGATCGTTCCGATCAGTTCGTCGTCGACGAGGTCGAGCGATACGAGCCATGCGGGGTCTTCGGCGCTCGGTCGTCGAGTCTCCGCCTGCACGACGGCGACGCCGCCAGGGGCGAGGTCGACAACGAGTTCGCCATTACGTTCGAAGGGAGTGGTGAGCCCTTGGCCTTGGCCGAACTCCATGTTCATCATGAGATCGTCGAAGCTGGCCGGGGTCGGTCGCCAGGTTTCGGGGAGGTCGACTCCGACGACGCCGCCCCCTGGCGCCGCGACCAACACTTGGGTGGCGATCACCCGGCCGACGGGGAGGTCGACAACCAACGTCGCGTGTGCGCTGTTGACGTTGTCGCGGAGTTGTCTGCCGAACGCCCACACTCCGCCGGTGGCGAGGAGAGCAAGCGCCGGCACGATCAGCCACAGCGCCGGCTCTCGATTGGATCGGCGGATCAAGGTGTAGGCGATGGGTCCGGCAACGGCGATGTAGGCCAGGAGGAACAAGACGATGGCGCCGATCTCGGGCACTCGCACGCCGGCGTCGGCCGCAAGGAACGGAGTAGACGGCATCGTTCCGAACCCACCGAAGGGGCTGTTCGTCGCACTCGTGCCGGAGGTGGGTGTGATCAAGCCGTCGAAGCCCGAGTTCGAGATTCGATTGTTCGTGAACTCGACCATGCCGGAACCGAGTTGGAACCGGTTGCCAGAGCCAGCTCCGAGCAGCGGGGTCCCCGGGTCGAAGGGGAGCGGAGTGTCCACGGCAGCGTCGACGATCAGGCGGCCGCCGTCGATCACCCAGTCCTCGACTGCGGTGATGTTGGTTCCCAGCGCTTCGAGGTCATCGGGTGCGGCGACGAGGTAGGTGAACGATCCGAGGGCCACTGGACCGATGTCGAGAAGCGTGGAGTCAAAGGCGAAGAGGCGGGCCTGGGCGGTGTCGACGGTGAGGGTCGCCGTCGCTTGGAGACCGCGAGCGGCGAGCGACGGCATGACGCCGACGATCTCGTCATCGGTGGCCGGATTGAGTGCGAGGCGGGAGCTGATCGTCTCGTCGCCGGTCTCGACGATCACTCGTCCGTTGACCGACCAAGGCGTAGTCGGAGTGGGAACGACGAAGCGTTTCGTCGACCCGCCTGCGATCTCGAAGGGCTGCGTCGCCATGATCGAGCCCTCGAACTCGATTGCGATCGTGCCGGACTGGGCGCCGTCGGCCTGGATCACGACGATCACGGGTGTGACGCTTCCCGGCTGGTACCAGCCGTCTGCCGGGGTCGAGGTCTCCACCGAACTCTGCGCAGCGGCAGGCGTCGCCGGCACGAGCACGGCGAGACACCACATCACCAGCGTTCCTGCGATGAGGCGATGGAATTGTCTCATGGGGGCAGTCGCCTCTCGTCTACAACACGTACCGAGGGTCGGAGCGGCCTCGTCGAGCCGCACAGATCCCAGTGGACAACAGGTATAGACGCTCGAATTGGGCGGTTGGTTCCGGTTGGTGGCTGATTGTTAGGTTTTGCCCGAAGATGGCCGGATCCGGACATCGGCCGCGCCAGGCGCAGCACGGCGGGCGAGCCTCGTGGAGCTACCATCACAGGCCTTATGTTCCAGTCGCTCACCGACACATTCGACGGCATCTTCGGCCGGCTCCGTAACAAGGGTGTCCTCACCGAGGCCGACATCGACGAAGCCCTCAAGGAGATCCGCGTCGCGCTGCTCGAGGCCGACGTCAACATCGCCGTTGTCCGCAGCCTGCGTGATCGGATCAAGAGCCGAGCGCTGGGCGAAGAGGTGCACAAGGCGCTGAACCCAGCGCAGCAGGTGATCAAGATCGTCAACGAGGAGCTCACCGAGAGCCTCGGCGGCGAGACCATCTCGATCACCTACAACTCGAAGCCACCGACGGTCGTGATGATGGCGGGCCTCCAGGGCTCGGGCAAGACCACCACGACGGGCAAGCTGGCGAAGTGGTTCAAGAGCCAGGGCAGGCACCCGCTGCTCGTCGGCGCCGACCTCCAGCGACCCGCCGCCGTCGAACAGCTTCGGACACTCGGTCGTCAGGTCGACGTCCCCGTGTTCTCCGAGCCGTCCGACCCCGTGACCGTCGCCTCCAAGGCAGTGGCCGAGGCCAGGGCAACCGGCCGCGACGTCGTCATCGTCGACACAGCCGGCCGTTTGGCCATCGACGAGGAGCTGATGGAGCAGGTCCGTCAGATCTCCGAGGCGGTCAACCCCGACTACACCTTCCTCGTCGTCGACGCCATGACCGGCCAGGACGCGGTCACCGTCGCCGAAGCCTTCAACGAAAAGCTCAGCCTCGACGGCGTCATCCTCACCAAGCTCGACGGTGACGCACGCGGTGGTGCTGCACTCTCCGTGAAGGAGATCGTCGGCAAGCCGATCGCGTTCGCCGGCACCGGCGAGAAACTCGAGGAGTTCGAGCTCTTCCACCCTGATCGCATGGCCAGCCGCATCCTCGGTATGGGCGACATGCTCACCCTGATCGAGAAGGCCGAGCAGACCTTCGAACATGACGAGGCAGAAGAAGCAGCCAAGGCGCTGATGGAAGGCCGCTTCACCCTCGACGACTTCCTCGAACAGATGCAGCAGCTGAAGAAGATGGGTCCGCTCGGCGGTCTCGTCAAGATGCTGCCCGGTCTCCCCAAGGAGATGCGTGACGTCGACGTCGATGACGGCCAGCTCGGACAGGTCGAGGCGATCATCAAATCGATGACCACCGTGGAACGGGCCCAGCCCGAACTCATCGACGCGTCGCGTCGAGCTCGAATCGCAAAGGGTTCTGGTACCAACCCGAATCAGGTCTCCATGCTCGTGAAGCAGTTCATGGAGATGCAGAAGATGATGAAGCGAATGGGCGGCTTCGGGACCAAGAAGGCGAAGAAGAATCGCAAGGGCAAGGGCAAGAACAAGAAGGGCCCGGGTGGTGGCCGTGTCACCCAGAAGACCGCCGCCCGCATCACCGAGCCCGGTGGTAAGAAGACCAAATCGCCACTGATGCTTCCCGGACTCGATCGCATGGATGCCGACGACCTCGACCAGCTGGCCGAGCAGCTCGACGATCTGTCCTGACATCGTCTCATCGGTGCGGGGGCTCCATGGCTGCGCAGAACATCTACGACGATCCAGAGTTCCTCGCCGGCTACGAGATGTTGGACCGCCAGGTGCATGGGCTCGACGGTGCGGCCGAGTGGCCGCAGCTTCGGGCGATGCTCCCCGACGTCGCTGGTCGACGTGTTGTCGACCTCGGGTGTGGATTCGGCTGGTTCAGCCGCTGGGCCGATGAGCATGGTGCAGCAACGGTGCTCGGGATCGACGTCTCCGCGAGCATGCTCCAACGCGCCCGATCGCAGACGACTGCATCGACGGTGGAGTATCGATGCTTCGATATCGACCTCCTGGATCTCCCGCCGAAGTCGGTCGACTTGGTGTTCAGTTCGCTCACCTTCCACTACGTCCGTGATCTCGACCGACTGATGTCGACGGTGGTCGACTCCCTGGCTCCTGGTGCGTCGATGGTCTTTTCGGTCGAGCATCCGATCTACAGCGCACCGACGAGCCAGGATCTCGAGACGAGCGACAACGGCGATCGGATCTGGCCACTCGACAACTACCTGGTCGAGGGCGAGCGAGTGCGGAGTTGGTTCGTCGACGGTGTCGTCAAACAACACCGAACCGTCGCCACCTACGTGAACGCGCTGGTCGGGTCGGGCTTCGTCCTCGACCAGATCATCGAGTGGGGTCCGACGGAGAAAGAGGTCGAGGCCAGCCCCGAGCTGGCGGATGATCGACACCGACCCTGGTTCCTGCTGCTCCGCGCGACCCGTCCAGAGCGCTGACGGGCGGGACTGCAACACACGAACGTTGTTCTTGGATGTCAGCCGATAGCATCAGTGAGCGCCTAACTGGCGGGCCCCTGCCCGCACGGCGATCGATCGCGCTGACACTCACTTCCGAGCCAGCAACCCCAGACAGCAGATAGAGAGACCCCGTGGCAGTACGACTCCGCCTGATGCGAGTAGGCAAGAAAAAGCAGCCGAGCTACCGAGTGGTGGCCGCCGACGCCCGTTCGCCTCGTGACGGCCGGTTCATCGAGATCCTGGGGACGTACAACCCTCGCCTCGAGCCATCCGAGATCAAGATCGACAACGCGAAGGCCGTGCACTGGCTCCGTGAAGGCGCGCAGCCGTCCGAGCGTGTCAAGAAGCTGCTCGAAGTCTCCGGCGCATGGAGTGCGTTCGAGGACGGCACGACCGTCGAACAGCTCGAGGCCGCTGCGGCCAAGGTCAAGGCCGAAGCAGAGGCCGTTTCGGCCGGAGCCGAGGCGTGAGCGACACACTCGCTCCGACCGCTGAAGCTGTCCTGCTCCACCTCTGCCAGTCCGTTGTCAGCGCATCAGACGAAGTCTCGATCGAGGCCTCGTCCGTCGGTGACGACCGTGTGCGTTTCGACGTTTCGGTCAACAAGGACGACATGGGCCGTGTGATCGGCCGTCGCGGTCGGGTCGCCTCGGCCATCCGCACCGTCGTGTCTGCAGCCGGCGCCAAGGACGGTGTCTCGACCGAGGTCGAGTTCGTCGACTGACCTGACCGGCCATGCTCGAGCTCGGTCACGTCAGCAAAGCACACGGGTTGGGAGGCGACGTCGTCGTCTCACTCCTCACCGATCGAACCGTCGAGCGTCTGTCGCCCGGAACGATCCTGCATCTCGGCCGTTCCGCGCAAGAGGCAGCGCCGTTCACGGTCGCCACGGCCAAGCCGTACCAGGCAAAGTGGCTGGTTCGATTCGCGGAGGTCACGGGCCGCGATGAGGCAGATCGGCTGCGGGGCTCGAAGCTGTTCGCCAGCCCTCTGTCGTCGGAGGACCTGCTCGACGACGATGTCCTCTTCGTACACGAGCTCATCGGGAAACGAGTCGTCGATCAGCACGGCACCGATCACGGCGAGGTGCTGTCGGTCGTCGACAACCCGGCATCGGATCTGCTCGAGCTCTCCGGCGATCGACTCGTCCCGCTCACGTTCTACGTGTCGAACGACGATGACGTCATCTTCGTCGACGTGCCCATCGGGCTGCTCGATGACGACGCCGAAACGGCGCGGTAGGGCCGGTGCGGGTTGACGTCTTCACGATTTTCCCTGAGCTGATTCACGGCTATGCCGAAGAGAGCATTCTCGGCCGGGCCGCGGGCGCGGGCCTGCTCGACGTGCGAACACACGACGTGCGAGACGCAACCACCGATGTACACCGAACGGTCGACGACGCTCCGTTCGGCGGCGGCGCCGGCATGGTGATGAAGCCGGAGCCGATCTTCGCGTCGGTTCGAGCCGCCGACTCGCCTCGGCCGTTGTACTACGTGTCACCGTCTGGTCGTCGCCTCGATCAGGCCTTCGCCGCCGAACTGGCCGCACTCGACGGCTTTTCGTTGCTGTGCGGCCGTTACGAAGGCGTCGACCAACGGGTGCGAGACGAGCTGGTCGACGGGGAGATCTCGATCGGCGACTACGTGCTCGCCGGTGGCGAGCTGGCCGCCCTCGTCATCATCGAGGCCGCCGTGCGTCTCGTCCCCGGCGTTCTGGGGAACGCAGCGTCGCCCGAGGACGAGTCGTTCAGCCACGGACTGCTGGAGTACCCGCACTACACACGGCCAGCCGACTTCGAGGGCATGGAGGTGCCGGCCGTGTTGCGCTCGGGCGACCATGCGGCCGTCGACCAGTGGCGTCATGCCCAGGCGTTGGCCCGCACGTTGGCGGTGCGTCCCGATCTCATCGATGCGCGTGGCGGCCTCACCGAAGACGAGAGTGCGTTGCTGCGCCGCTTCGATCTCGATGGACCGAGTGGAAGCCCGGACGGCCAGCCGTAGCATTGCTGGCTGCTGCGCCGACGGTGTGGCACCAACCGACAGACCCTCTCGCACGCTCCGCTCAGGAGGTGGCGATGGTCGCCCGTTTCTCAGAGGAACGCCACCATGAACCTGACCGATCTCGTCGAAGCAACCCAGCTCCGCGATGACATTCCCGACTTCGGACCTGGCGACAACGTCAAGGTCCACGTGAAGGTCGTCGAGGGCAATCGCGAGCGTGTCCAGATCTTCCAGGGCGTCGTCATCGCCATGCGTGGCGCCGGTGCCGGTGAGTCCTTCAAGGTTCGGAAGCTGAGCTTCGGCGTCGGTGTCGAGCGTACGTTCCCCCGGAACAGCCCGACCATCGACAAGGTCGAGGTCGTGTCCCGCGGCGATGTCCGCCGGGCAAAGCTCTACTACCTCCGTGATCGCGTCGGTAAGTCCGCCAAGATCAAAGAGAAGCGCGACAAGTAGAAGCGCAAACCTCGGGTTCCAGCCCCACAATCCCGGGGGTCAGAGCCTCGGGTTGCTGGCGATCGCAAGCCCTCGCACCATCGTTGGTGCTGAGCGACGACGAGCTCGCTGTTCTGCCCGCTCGTGATCCCGTGGCAACTCACAATCAATCTCTTGGTCGGCTCGGCGAAGACGCTGCGGCCCACTGGTACGAGGCGAACGGTTTCACCGTCGTCGATCGCAACTGGCGTGGTCATGCAGGCGAGCTCGATCTCGTGGCCGTTTCGTTCGTGCGGCGCCGTCCGCAGGTCGCGGCTTTTGTCGAGGTGAAGACCCGTTCGTCGTCGCGCTACGGATCCGGCGTCCTCGCGGTGGGGGCGAAGAAGCAGGATCGGATCCGCAGGTTGGCCGGGCAATGGCTCTCCGAGCAACGAGCGCGCATCGAGACCGTTCGCTTCGACATCGTCGACGTTGACGGACGCGGCAACCTACAGGTCTACGTCGCCGCCTTCTGACGCTGCCTGCACTGCCCCGCCGCCAACCCGGTCCCACCAACCCGAGGCTACGACCCCCGGAAATGGGGGCCCCAAACCTCGGGTTTGAGCCCCACAGAATCGGGGGTCATAGCCTCGGGTTCAGAGGTTGTCGCGATTGTTCCAGCAGCCTCGGTGCCAGTGACGTCGCAAATCCGGCTCCGCAGGCGGCACGGCCACGATGTGGCCCATGCCGGCCGGAATCTCTCGGTTGCACCCGGGGCACAGATACGCCTTGGTTGCCTGGTACGGCTGGAGGAATCGAGTCTCGGCATCTGGAGCAGCGGACGGGTCCAGGAGGCGGGACGAACGCACCCTCTGGCGATGCGCGGCCGCGGGAGCTGCTTGGGCGTTCCGGCGCTTCTTGGCTCGGTTGGAAGCCTTCTTCTGATTCGACGGCTTCTTCTTGTGGCGTGGCGTCTTGTTCTCGGGCCGACCTCGCTTGGGGCGCTGGTCGGCCATCAGCCGAAGATCGCCCAGGCGACCAGGCCCACGACCATCACAACCGAAGCGGCGACGAAGACGTAGTCGAACGGCGTTCGGCGGTGTTGGCGCCTCGGGTCGAATCCCACCGAACCAGTATGGGGTGTGACTCTCGTTTCGCCCCGTCGCTGGCCATCGTCGCCTCGCTAGCGTCTGCGCCGTGTCCTCCAGACTCGCCACCACGATCGCCACCCTGATCTCCGTCTCCCTGCTCGCCGCAGCCTGTGGAGGCACCGCCCCCGAGGTTGCCGAGGGTGCCGATCCTGCCCTTTCCGAGGGTCGCTCGATCTGGGTCGCACAGTGCGCGAGTTGTCATGGAGCTTCCGGGGGCGGAGGACGTGGCCCGAAGTTGTCCGAGGGTGAGGTGCTCGACCGGTACCCGGAGATCGCCGATCAAGTCGACCTCGTACTCAACGGGCGAGGTGCGATGCCGTCGTACGTCGGCCGGCTGAGCGAACAACAGATCGAATCCGTTGTTCGTTACACCCGCGAGGTGCTTTCCGTCACCGAGTAGGTGGTTGTTTCTGCCAACGCACGGTTAACCTCACTCTTGTTCGGTGGCTTCGGCCCCCTCATCGCATCAACGAGCGAGAGCGGGCGCCATGCTGGCCACCATTCCCACAGCGGTTGTCGACGGAATCGACGGCCTTCCCATCACGGTCGAGGTGATCAACACCGGGACCGGGACGCCGCGCTTCACCGTGGTCGGCCTGCCGGACGCCACGATCAGGGAATCGAGAGATCGGGTCAGAGCGGCACTCCTGAGCAGCGGGTTGTCGTGGCCGGCCACGCTTCCGCTCACAGTCAACCTGGCGCCGAGCGATGTCCGCAAACACGGTGCGGGCCTCGATCTGCCACTGGCCCTCGGCGTGCTGGTCGCGTCGCGGCAGCTCGACGCCGCCCAGGTCGCGGGGTTTGCTGCGGTCGGTGAGCTAGGGCTCGACGGCACCATCCGCCCGGTTCCCGGTCTGATCAGCCTGGCGGAGGCGATGCGGGGCGATGATCTGCTGGTCCCGATCGAGGGTGCCGGTGATGCCGCGATCGTCGCTGCCGGCCGGGTTCGTGGTTCGTCGACGCTACGCGAGGTCGTGGCGGGGCTGAAGGGTGAGGGTCCGTTGCCGGCGGTCGTCGACGCTCCCACGGCCCTGTGTGAGCGTGGCCACCGACCCGAGCTGGCTGATGTCCGCGGTCAACCGTTGGCTCGTTGGGCTCTCGAGGTTGCCGCCGCCGGGGGACACCACACGTTGATGGTTGGTCCGCCCGGAGCGGGCAAGACCATGCTGGCCTCCCGGCTGGCTGCACTCCTGCCTCCGATGGACCCAGAGGATGCGATGAACGTGGCCAGGATCAATTCCGTGGCCGGGTTGCGACGCTCGGGGGTCGGACTCGACCGACGCCCTCCCTTCCGCGCCCCGCACCACGGTTTGTCGCACGTTGCCCTGATCGGTGGCGGTTCCAACGGTATTCGGCCGGGAGAGATCAGTGCGAGTCATGCAGGTGTGCTGTTCCTCGACGAACTCGGTGAGTTTCCGCAGAAGCTGTTGGACTCCATGCGTCAACCGCTCGAGGAGGGCGTGGTGCGGATCAGTCGAGCGCATGCGTCACGTGAGCTCCCGGCCCGGTTCCAGCTCGTGGCCGCATCCAACCCATGTCCATGCGGGAATGGGTGGAGTGAGGGGAGCTGTCGGTGCAGCGAGCAACAGCGGACCAGCTATGCCCGCCGCTTCTCCCACCCGCTGCTCGATCGTTTCGACATCAGGATCGAGGTCGCCCCACCCGAACCTCGTTCTCTTCTCGGGCCCTCGTCGGAGGAGACCACCGCCGAGGTAGGAGCTCGCGTGGCCGTGGCCCGAGACCGGGCGAGGCAACGCGGTGTGAGGTGCAACGCCATGCTCCGCGCTGACCGACTCGACACGATCGCCCCGCTCGAGCCAGAGGCCCGCGACCTGCTCGAGGCGGCATTGCTCGACGGGAGACTGACGGCGCGGGGCTTTCGTCGAGTCTGGCGATTGGCACGAACGATCGCCGATCTCGACGGCGGTCCGGAGAGAATCGCCGCGTCCCATGCGAGCGGTGCCCTGCTGCTCCGGGTCCGGCCGACCGCATTGCTCGGAACCGCCCGATGACCACCACTTCCGATGACGATCTCCAGGCGCTGATCGTGCTGCTGTCCCTCGTCAACATGGGTCCGAATCGGATTCGAGCGCTCACGGCGTCAAACGCTCCCGCCGATGCGCTCGCCGAACTCCGCCGGCGGCGGCTCCCCCCGATCGGTGGTGACGAGCCGCCTCGAATCTCGGCCGATGTCGCGTCTTCCTGGTTCAACGACATCGACCGGGCCGAGCGCTCGGTCGACCTCGAAGCCCATCGATTGCACGGGTACCACGTGCTCGACCCGTCCGATGAGCGCTGGCCGTTCGCCGGTGATCCGCACCCGCCCGTCATCGTGTTCGCCCGCGGTGATCTCGGGCTGCTCGCGCTGACGCCGAAGGTCGCTGTCGTCGGAACGCGACGATGCAGTTCGGTAGGCCGACAGGTGGCGTCGGCGATGGGGGCGGATCTCGGCGCGGCGGGCGTGGGAGTCGTCAGCGGCCTCGCTCTCGGTGTCGATGCAGCTGCACATCGAGGCTGTCTCGATGCTGGTGGGCCGGCTGTCGGTGTCGTCGCCTGCGGGCTCGACGTCATCTACCCGGCATCGAACGGAGGTTTGTGGGAGCAGGTGGGGTCGAGCGGGCTTCTCCTCTCCGAGGTGCCGCTCGGGCAACGGCCGACCAAGTGGCGGTTCCCTGCACGAAACCGCCTGATCGCCGCACTGAGCGACCTCGTGGTGGTGGTCGAGAGCCATGCAAGAGGCGGCGCACTGAGCACGGTCGATGAGGCGATGACACGCGGCATCACGGTCGGCGCCGTTCCTGGCTCTCCGTTGTCCTCAGCGTCCGACGGCACGAACAGTCTGCTCTTCGACGGAGCGATGCCCGTGCGGCACGGCGCCGACGTCTTGTCGGCCCTGGGCATCATCCACCACGCCGATGAGCGATCGGCTACATCGACCGGACCGGTGGTCGACGCCGCATCGCTGACGTCCGACGAGCGACGAATCGTCGAGGCGGTCCAGGGCGGCACCGTGCATCTCGATCGGATCATCGAGATGCTCGGGCTTCCCGCACCCGACGTTGGCGGACTCGTGTCCGGCCTCGCCGCTCGCCGTGTCATCGAGATCCGGGGTCACACGGTTTCGGCGGCTGCCGCCCTCTGATCTCCGGCGTGCGCCCGGCCAGAATGTCCTGCTCCATCGCGGTCAAGCGATCGTTCGGCGCCAGCCCGACCTCGCTCAGTTCGCTGCGAAGACGGGCACACGCCCGCAAAGCCTCGACCCGGCGGTCGCACCGCGCCAGAGCGGCGATCAACAGGAACCAGAGGTGTTCCCGATAGGGGTGTTCTTCCACGGCGCTCTCGAGTTCGCCGACAACCAACTCCGCGTGTCCCAGCGACAAGTCGGCCTCGAGTGCGAGCTCCATGGCCACCAGCCGCAGCTCGTCGAGGCGGTACGACTCGAGCCGGAACGCCTCGTCGTCGGTCAGATCTCCAAACGGGCGACCCCGCCACAAAGCGAGTGCCTCGCGGCAGACGTTCTGGCAATGCTCGGGGCTCTCTCTCGACTCCGCAGCCTCACCGACCAGCCGCTCGAAGGCCAGCGCATCGATGTTTCGTGCCTTCGCTGAGAGCTCGTACGAGTGGTTGACGCGGGCGATCGATTCGGCACCGAGGATCTGGCGGAGATGCGAGATGTACGACTGAAGCGTGTTGTATGCCGAGTCTGGCGGGTGTTCGTCCCACAGGACGTCGTAGAGATGGTCGATCGAGACGGCGTGGCCGGCGCCGATGGCGAGGGCACCCAACAACGAGCGAGTCTGGCGGCCGCCGACGGTCACAGATCCGGACGGCGTGAGCACGTCGATCGGCCCGAGCAAACGAATCATCTGGTCGGTCTGCACGCTGTCCTCCTCCTCTTCTCCTTCCAGTGTCCTCCAAGCCATTTCCAAGGGCAGTGCCAGAAGTCCCACAGGGTCTTCATGGACACCGTGGTCGTGGGTCTCAAGTCCTCGGGAGGACAATCGGACCGAAGGAACACCAACCCGAGGAGAGGAGCAAAGATGAACAAACTGTTCGAACGAGACGCAATTCGGGAAACGGCCGAACACCTTCCCGACCCACACGAAGTCCTTCCGAGGATTCCCGACGATGTCGTCATTCCCGATGACGCTCGGGCGCTGACACATCCTGCAATCGCGGGGGGCCGCCGTCCGGCATCTGGCATTCGCTGGATGCGATGGATTCCCGTCGTGATCCTGCTCGTGGCCGGGGCGATCGCCGCCGCTCTGGTGCTGCGGAGCGACAGCTCCGAAACCGTTGTCAGCGATGGGGTCCCGTGGACGCAAGCCACTGAGGGTCCGGGGTCGAACACACTCGCCCCTACTGGTCTGATCGTGGGAACCATCCCGTGGACGCAAGCCACTGAGGGTCCGGGGTCGAACACACTCGCCCCTACTGGTCTGATCGTGGGAACCATCCCGTGGACGCAAGCCACTGAGGGTCCGGGGTCGAACACGCTGACCCCGTGAGAGAGGCCCGGCGAAGTCGGGAGCGATCCCGACTCGTCGGACTGGCGACGTACGTGAGGCGTGAGTGGACCAGTCAGGTCTCGGCGGCAGCGGTCCCATGATCTCCGATCGACGGGCCGGACTCATCTGGCCGGTAGTGTTGCCGACTGTGATCACAGCGGCGAAGGTCAAGTACCTCGAAGCCCTTGGCTTCGAGCGCTTTTCCCCCGTCGACGACGACACCTCAACGGGTGCCGAAGGTGACCTGGTCGACCGGCTGACCCGCCAGCACCGACCACCGAGCGTGATGTCTCGATCCACTGTTCAAGGCGTGGATCTCGGTTCGTCTCCCGACATCGGCACGCTGGGCGGAAAGATTCCAGAAGAAACATCCTCAAGTTCTCACTTTGTGTGGTTGGACTCCGACGGAGAGTGGGGGCGGCGTACGTCGAGCAATGTGCTCGAGCGCCACCCGACACCTTCAGAAGAATCACCAACCTTGGCGGGAACAGTGGGACACATCGACAGCACGGTCGAGCTCGACGACGTATGGGCTCGTTACAAAGAAGCACCAACACAGGAGGACCGCGATCAGCTGATCGTGTACTACGCACCGTTGGTGAAGTTCGTGGCCAGCCGCATCGCTGCGGGCCTCCCGCAGAACGTGGATCAGGCGGACCTCGTCAGCTACGGGATGTTCGGTCTGATCGACGCGATCACCAAGTTCGATCCTGGTCTCGGCTTCAAGTTCGAGACCTACGCCATCGCTCGCATCAAGGGAGCGGTCCTCGACGAGCTCCGTTCCATCGACTGGGTGCCCCGATCGGTACGAGCAAAGGCCAAGTCGGTCGAGCGAGCGATGACCAAGCTCGAGTCGCAGCTCCACCGCTCTCCGAGCGACGAGGAGATCGCGGAAGAGCTCGATCTGTCGATGGCCCAGCTCACAACGCTCTACACCCAGATCAGTTCGCTCGGTATCGTTGCCCTCGACGACATGTTGTCGTTCGGCGGAGGCGACAACGTCACCCTCGGTGACACGCTCGCCGACCGACGCGAAGGCCCCGGTGGGGTCTACGAACGAGTCGAGATGCGGCAGATGCTCGCCGAGGCCATCAACAAGATGAGCGAGCGCGAGAAGATCGTCCTGACGCTCTACTATTATGAGAATCTGACGCTCAACGAGATCGGAAACGTTCTCGGTGTCACGGAGAGCCGGGTGTGTCAGATCCACACCAAAGCGGTGCTCCATCTGCGCTCGCGGCTCACCGCCGCTGAACGCGAAGCCGGCTGACCCGGTCGGGTCTCCGATTGCGGCCCTGGGCCGAATGATCGAACACTCTCACTTCCCCCAAACACGCGGTTCGAGGTGAGGAGGCGCAGATGCGCCGTTGTGTCCAGGATCGGCGACTCGGCGTCGCCATAGCCCTGATCGTTGGATCCCTGTTGCTGTGGATGGCCCCCGCAGCGGGGGACTGGGAACATCCGGTCGAGGCGGAGGTGATTGATCCCTTCCGGCCTCCCGCCACTCGTTTCGGTGCTGGGAATCGGGGACTCGAGTACGGAACAACAGGCGGGGAAGTGGTGGGAGCGGTCGACGGCGGCACGGTCGTGTTCGCCGGTGCAGTAGGCCTCCGGCGACATGTGGTGGTCGACCATGGCAACGGTATGCGTTCGACATATGCCTTCGTGTCGTCGACATCGGTCGCCCGGGGACAAGTTGTACGCCAGGGCCAGGCTGTCGCTGTCGCCGACGTCGGATTCCATCTGACGGCTCGGCTCGGATCTGAGTACGTCGATCCCATGCTCTTGATGGGCGGAGCCGAGGTGGTCGTGCGTCTCGTACCCGGTGCGCTGCCCGCCATCCGTGCAACGGAGGTCGGATCCGGGAACAGCGTTCGCCCCCTCGCTGCTGTTCTTGATGCCGCCGGCGACCTGCGCCTCTCTCGACAATTCGAAGTACTGGCTGACGCCGCTTCGGAATGGCATCACGAGGACTGCACGACAGACGACAGCGCCGTTGCCGCCCCGGCCGGCTCAGCTGCGATGGCGCAACGCGTGCTCATCCAGGTCGGCGGACTCGGGACGAGCAGCGACGGAGCGTCGATCGGCGAGCTCGACCACGGGGCGCTCGGCTACGACCCCGATCACGTGGTGGGTTTCAGCTACGCCGGCGGTTGTATCCCGGAGGCGTTCGGTGGTGTCGCCGGCGAGCTCAGTCGTCAGCTTGGCGGAACCGTCTACGGCCCAGAGGACACCTTCCAGAGCGTCGAGATCTCGGCCGCACGCCTGGCCGACCTCGTCGAATCGGTCGCCGCCGCTCGGCCAGGTCAGCCGATCGACATCGCAGCTCACAGCCTCGGTGGGGTCGTGACCAGGCGGGCGATCGAGATGCTCGACGCCAGAACCGGCCTCGGCTCCCTCGACGTCGTCATCACGATCGCATCGCCCCACGGCGGCGCCGACCTCGCCACTGCTGCGGTCGCCACGGCGGGGAGCACGCGGGTCGGGTCGCTGATCGACCCGGCGATCGGAGACGCCGCTGACTTCAGGAGCTCCGATGCTGTCGTCGACATCGCCGAGGCAGGCGGTGGAGGAATCGTCGACCCACCGCCTCCGCCCGATGGGATCTCGGTCATTGCCGTTGCCGGTGCCACCGACCTCGTTGTGGCGGGCGAGCACACGATGTGGGACGGCGCGACGAACGTCGTCGTGCCGACGCCTCTGCTGGACGCCCCCTCGGTGCATGGCGCACTTCCCGGAATGCCGGAGGTCCGGCGCGAGATGCAGCTCGCCATCGCCGGTGCGCCGCCCCGCTGCGTCGGCCTACTGACCGTGCTCGGCTCGGCCCTCCAAGGGCGCGGGATATCGGCGGTCGAAGACAGCATAACTCTGCTTGCCGGCCTGGCCCGGTGGGTGCTGTGAGCCGGCGGCTGTGGTGAGAGGTCGCGTGATGTGTGGGGCCGGAATGATCCGGCGCCGGTGCGTGTTTTCCCACCCGTGACCGTCGAACCCTCTGACATCGAACCTTCTGACATCGAACCTTCTGACATCGAGCGCAATGCAGCGCTGTCCGAGTCGGCGTCGATCACCCCACGAGTCATCGAACGGCCAGACGATCACCGGTTCGAGCTGTTGATCGGCGGCGAGGTGGTCAGCTTCGCCACCTATTCGGTGCGGCCGGAAGGAGTCGTCGTGGTGCCCCATGTCGAGACTCGTGTCGAACACCGCGGCAGCGGTCATGCCGGCCAGTTGATGGACGGGATGCTCGGACTCCTGCGCTCGAGTGGTCGGCAGATCGTGCCGGTGTGTCCGTTCGCCGCCGCCCACGTTCGATCGGACGTCCGATACCACGACCTGCTGGCCGGCTGATCGGCTGATCGGTTTCGCCCGCTTGTCGCCGTACACTGGCCTGTCGGCTCGAACGAGTCGAAAACCTACCAATCCGGTCCGTGGGAGATCCACGGTCACTGCCAGGCCGGCGTTCGCGCCGAATCGGAAGTGCCCCACGGCCGTACAACCGAAGGAAACAACGTGACTGCAGTCGTCACCATGAAGCAATTGCTCGATGCCGGCGTCCACTTCGGACACCAGACACGGCGTTGGAATCCGAAGATGAAGCGATTCATCCACGGCGAGCGCAGCGGGATCTACATCCTCGACCTCGTCGAGTCGCTGAACCGCATCGAGAAGGCGTACACCTACGTCCGAGACACCGTTGCCGATGGTGGCACCGTGCTCTTCGTCGGGACCAAGAAGCAGGCCCAGGAGCCGATTCGTCGTTACGCCGAATCAGTCGGCATGCCATACGTCGACCAGCGTTGGCTCGGCGGCATGCTCACCAACTATCAGACCATCTCGAAGCGGGTCAGCAAACTCGTCGAATACGAGCGCATGCTCGCTGCCGGCGATTTCGAGGAGATGCCGAAAAAGGAAGCGCTGCGCTACACGCGTGAGCTCGAGAAGCTCGACCGCAACATCGGCGGTATCAAGACCATGGGGAAGCAGCCGTCGGTCGTGTTCGTGATGGACACCATCAAGGAGCACATCGCAGTCACAGAGGCTCGCAAACTCGGGATCCCGATCGTTGCCGTTGTCGACACCAACTGCGACCCGGATCTCATCACCTTCCCGATCCCGGGCAACGACGACGCCATCAGGTCAGCTGACCTCATGACCCGCGTCATCGCCGAGGCTGTCGCCGAAGGCAAGCTCATGTACGCCCACAAGACCGGAGCCCCCGAGACGCCGGCCGAGCGTTCGCCAGAGGAGGAAGCCGAGATCGCCGCCCAGCAGGCCGCAGCTCGCAACGCCGCAGCCGCTGCTGCTGCTGAGCGCGACGCCCGAGTTGCCGCCGCCAAGGCAGCAGCCGACGCCGAAGCCGCGGCTCCAGCTGAGGAGGCACCGGCTGAAGAAGCCGCCGCACCAGCTGAAGAAGCGGCCGCACCAGCCGCTGAGGCACCGACCGCTGAGGCACCGGCCGCTGAGGCACCGGCCGCAGCCGCCGCCCCAGCTGAAGAGACCCCTGTCGCTGAGGCAGACGCCCCCGCCGACGACGCCTGATTCGTCAGCGCTCGCACAAACGCAATCGATCTTCAACACAATCGAGCAAGGAAGAAAAGCACATGGCTGATTTCAGCGCGAAGGACGTTCAGGAGCTCCGCAAGTCGACGGGAGCCGGGATGATGGACTCGAAGAAGGCTCTCACCGAAGCCGATGGCGACATGGAAGCCGCGGTGCAGATTCTGCGCGAGAAGGGCCTCGCCAAGGCGAGCAAACTCTCCGACCGCGACAACAGTGAGGGCGTGGTCGCCGTCGCCCAGAGCGACTTGGGGGCCGCACTCGTGTACCTCAAGTCCGAGACTGACTTCTCGGCCAAGTCGGAGGACTTCCAAGCCTTCGTCCAGAAGCTGGCCGACGCCGTGCTCGCCGACGGCGAGGCCGCTGTTGCGTCGCTCGACGTCGAGCTCGAGGAGCTCAAGCTCAGCTTGAAGGAGAACATCGAGGTCGGCGCTGCCGTCCGTTACGAGGCGGCCGAGGGCAAGGTCATCGATGCCTACCTGCACGGTGGGGGTCGAGCCGGAGTCCTCATCGAGGGTGAAGGCGTTGATGCCGATCTCCTCCACGAGATCGCGCTTCACGTGGCCTTCGCAAAGCCGAGCTACCTCGTCCGCGACGATGTGCCGGCCGATGAGGTTGCGAAGGAGAGCGCTGCGCTCCTCGAGATCACCAAGAACGAAGGCAAGCCTGAAGCGGCCTGGGACAAGATCGTCGACGGCCGGGTGAACGCCTGGTTCGCCGATCGGGTGCTCGTCGAGCAGGGCATGTTCGGCGAGAAGGAGAAGGTGTCAGACAAGCTCGGCACCGGCTCCCTCACCCGCTTCGTGATGGCAATGGTCGGCTGACCACTCAAGCGGTTTGAAGTCACCCAGAATCGTCGACGGCCTCGGGGCGCTAGTCTCCCCGAGGCCGTTTCGCGTCTGGCGACACACGACCTCAGGAGAACCATGACCGAAGCACCCACACCCAAGTACCGGCGAGTGTTGCTGAAGCTGTCCGGTGAGGCGTTTGCCGGCGACAAGGGCTTCGGTATCGACGGCTCGGTGCTGCAGAAGATCGCCAACGACATCGCCGACGCTCGGAACAACCTCGGTGTCGAGGTCGCCGTCGTTGTCGGAGGTGGCAACATCTGGCGGGGCATTTCCGGAGCCGAGGGTGGTTTCGACC
Organism: uncultured Acidimicrobiia bacterium; assembly: GCA_965530755.1. Taxonomy (GTDB): domain Bacteria; phylum Actinomycetota; class Acidimicrobiia; order Acidimicrobiales; family SZUA-35; genus SZUA-35. The sequence continues at coordinate 46,603 of CBESNA010000008.1, forward strand.
GGGCCCAGGCGGACTACATGGGCATGCTGGCCACGGTGATGAACGCGTTGGCCCTGCAGGACGTGTTGGAGCAGAAGGACATTCCCACTCGGACGCAGTCAGCCATACGAATGCCCCAGGTGGCCGAGGAGTACATCCGCCGCCGAGCGATTCGTCACATGGAGAAGGGACGTGTCGTCATCTTCGCCGCCGGTACCGGCAATCCCTTCTTCACGACCGACACCACCGCCGCACTGCGAGCAGTCGAGATCGACGCCGACGTGTTGATGAAGGGCACCCATGGCGGAATCGACGGCATCTACACCGACGACCCGCGCACCAATCCGGACGCCACGAAGATCGATTCGCTCAGCTACCTCGATGTGCTGAACAAGGGCATCAAGGTCATGGACTCCACCGCCATCACGCATTGCATGGAGCACAAGATGCCGATCATCGTGTTCGACCTCATGGCGGACGGCAACCTCCACAAGCTGCTCACGGGTTCGACGATCGGTACATTGGTCAAATGAGCGAGCTCATCGAGATGGTCATCGACGACGCCACCGAGCGGATGGAAAAGGCGATCACCCATGCGCGCACGGAGTTCTCTGGCATTCGGTCTGGTCGGGCAGCTCCTCAGCTCGTCGAGCGCATCTCTGTCGAGGCCTACGGGGTCGACATGAAGATCCTCGAGCTGGCAACCGTTTCGATTCCCGAGGCGCGCCAGCTGATGGTCACGCCGCACGATCCGTCGAATCTCGAGGCGATCGAGAAGGGCATCCGCAGCTCCGACCTGGGCTTGTCGCCTTCAAACGACGGGCGCTCGATCAGGCTCAACTTCCCGCCACTCACCGAAGAGCGGCGCAAGGAGCTGGTGCGGCTCGTGAAGTCGATGGCGGAGGACGGACGGGTCGCCATCCGCAATGTTCGGCGCGATGCGCGCAAGGATCTGGAGTCGGCGGAGAAAGACGGGGCGTTTTCCTCTGACGATTTGGTGCGGGCCGAGAAGGATCTCGACCGGCTCACCCAGGAAAGCGAAGCGGCGGTCGACAAAGCGCTGACAGATAAAGAAGACGAACTCCTCGAGGTCTGAGCATCTCGCTTCACTCACGACGTCTGCCGGTCTCGGCGGGCGCACCAAGGAACTGACGTGGCCGACGACCGCACCGACAACGAAGACGAAACGACGGCGAAGGGAATCTTCGACGTCTTCGAGCCGCCACCCGAGATCGATCCCAATCACTTCGGGCCGATTCCCGTCGTCCCTGACGACGGATCGGCGCCGGCTGAGGACGATCAGGGTCCCCACATCGATCTGAGCGCAGGCGACGAGGCTTCGGCCGATGCTGCCGAGACCGGTGATGCCACCATCTCGTCGATCTTCGGATTCGATCCGATCGAGGGCCAGCCACCCGCCGCCGGCGATGGGGAGCCGGTCACCGATGAGGGCACCGCGTCTGTGCTCGAGCTGGCCAAAGCGGCCGACCCCTCGACGGGCGATCGCTCAGAGGCCGATTCCGAGGCAGCAGCCGACGGCGCGCCGAGCGAATCGGCACCGAGCGGGTCCGAGTTGCCGCACTGGACCGCCCCGGCAACGGGCATGGTCCCCAAGATCATTGCCGGCGATCGCGACGCGGTCGAAGGATGGGCCGAGGTCTCTGGTCCCCGCTGGCATGGTGAAGGCCCGCAATGGGCGGGCGACGATCTCGAAGCGGTGTTCGCCGACGAAGACGGTGTCGGAGGTCCCCGTCGTGTCACCATCGACGACGACGATCAGGTCGACGTTCCCGGTGCTGCCGGATCGCCGCAGCGCCCAGAGTCGGCGGCGGCCCGTGCTGCGCAGCGGCCGGTGGTCGAGGTGGACGCCGGCCGCAACATGGGTCAGGCGATCGGCGTCGGCGTGGCGTTCGCCATCGTTGCTTCCGCTGCGTTGTGGGCCGGAAAGCCAACCACCCTCGCCTTGATCGTGGGCGTCGTGGTGCTCGCGGCCATCGAGGTCTTCGCTGCCATGCGCAAGGCCGGGCTCCACCCGGCGACGTTGCTCGGAATCGTCGCCAGTGCTGCGCTGCCGCTGGCGGCGTATCACCGTGGCCACGCCGGCTACACGCTCGTCATTGCATTGTCGGTCGTTGCGAGTGCGCTGTGGTACCTCTCCGGCGCCGACACGCAGCGTCCCGCTGTCAACATCGGGCTGACGATGCTCGGTATCACGTGGGTCGGCGGCCTGGCCGCCTTCGCCTCGTTCATCATCCAGTCGGCGGGCGGGATCCAGCTGCTTCTCGCCACGGTGCTGATCACCGTCGCTTCCGACACGGGTGCCCTGGCCGGCGGGAAAGCCCTCGGCAGTACCCCGTTCCATTCAGCGAGTCCGAACAAGACGTGGGAGGGCACCATCGTCGGGCTGATCGCCGCGGTGGTCGCCGGCCTCGTCATCGGCATTCTCGACATCTCAGTGTTCGCCGACTCACTGACTGATTCGGTGCTGCTCGGGCTGACCTGCGGTGTGCTGGTTCCGATCGGTGATCTCACAGAGTCCCTGGTCAAGCGAGACCTCGGGGTCAAGGACATGGGCAACCTCCTTCCCGGCCACGGGGGGTTCCTCGATCGGGTCGACGGGCTCCTCTTCGCTCTGCCGGGCGCGTACTACCTGGGTAACGTCCTCGGTCTGCTCTGACCCTCCCGCCGCTCGCTTTCTCCTGGCTTTCGGGCCAGGGGATACGCTCGACCGGTGAACAGTTCCGTCCCCACCCCGTCCCGTCGTTCGGTGGCGATCGTTGGGAGTACCGGGTCGATCGGTACGCAGACGATCGAGGCGATCGCCGACGATCCTGATCGGTACGAGGTGGTTGCGCTGGCGGCCGGTTCGTCTGTCGCCGTGCTCGTCGAACAGGTGCGAGTGCTTCGCCCGTCCTTCGTGGCGGTCGGAGATGAGGCTGCGCTCGGGCCGCTCCGAGACGCACTTCGGGCCGCCGGAATCGACCATGAGGTGGAGACAGCAGCCGGCCCAGAGGGCCTCGCCGAATGTGCGAGACGGGCCGACATCACGGTCAACGGTGTGGTCGGGTTCGCCGGACTCCCCGTCACGCTGGCGGCGCTCGAAAGCGGGAAGCGGCTCGCTCTGGCGAACAAGGAGTCGCTCATCGCGGGCGGCCCGGTCGTGCAGGCGGCGCGGAGGACTCCGGGCGCCGAGTTGGTGCCGGTCGATTCCGAGCATGCTGCAGTGCACCAGTGCCTCCGGGCGAACGATCGGCCGGAACGGGTGTCGAGGATCCAGCTGACCGCGTCCGGCGGACCGTTCCGTGGCAAGAAGCGGAGCGAGCTCGAGGCCGTCACGATCGACGATGCGCTGGCGCACCCGACGTGGTCGATGGGCCCCAAGATCACGATCGACTCGTCGACGCTGATGAACAAGGGGCTCGAGGTCATCGAAGCGAACGAGCTCTTCGGATCGCCGGCCGGTGCCTTGGGATACGGGCTCGCGATCGACGACATCGACGTTGTGGTTCACCCGCAATCGATCGTGCACTCGATGGTGACCTACAGCGACGGATCGACCATCGCGCAACTCTCCCTGCCGACGATGAAGCTCCCGATCGCCTACGCACTGGCCTACCCAGACCGCTTCCCGGTGCCCTATGGCGCAATCGATTGGGCCACCCTGGGATCGCTCGACTTCGAGGTGCCCGATCTCGAGTCCTTCCCGTGTCTCGGTCTGGCGTTCGAGGCCGGCCGAATCGGGGGGACGGCTCCAGCCTGGCTGAGTGCGGCCAACGAGGTCGCCGTCGACGCATTCCTCAAGAAACGCATCCGATGGGTCGACATCTCCGATGTCAACGCGGCAGTACTCGCCGCCCATGATGGAGGAATGGGTGACACCCTGGAAGGTGTTCTCGCGGGGGATCATCTTGCTCGGCGAACCGCCGATGATCTGGTGAACGCTCTCGGACGTTCGACCAGATGATCAGCTTCCCCTTGAACCAACGGATACAGATGCAGATGAACGGACTTCGATGACCGACACCAACGCCACGACAGACACCTCGGCGGAGCCGAGCCGGCTGCAGTCGATGGCGCTCGGGGACACGAAGCAGGACGGTCGTGGCGATGCCGTCACGAATTGGCCGGCTCTGATCGGCCTCGCCGCCTTCTTCGGGTTCATCGGCTATCTGGGCTTCGCCTATCTGGCGATGGTGCTCGGCCTCGTGATCATGATCTTCCTCCACGAACTCGGACATTTCATGACCGCCAAGTGGACGGGGATGAAGGCCACCCAGTTCTTCATCGGCTTCGGCCCGACCCTGTTCTCGCGAACGCGCGGCGAGGTCGAGTGGGGGATCAAGGCCCTGCCGTTCGGCGCCTTCGTGCGGATCATCGGTATGTCCAATCTCGACCCGATCGACCCAGAAGATGCCCCGAGGGCGTACGTCAACAAGAGCTATCCCCGCCGCATGCTCGTCATCACGGCCGGGTCGATGATGCACTTCATCCAGGCTGCGGTGATCTTGATCTTTGTGGTGTCGCTGATCGGGGTGCGCGATGCAGCGATCATCGACCAGGCGTTGATCGACGCTCCCCGGCCGTGGACCATCGGCGAGATCAGGCGCCTCGAGACCGGTGAGACGCCGTCGGTCGAAGCCGACTTGGCTGTCGGTGACCGGATCGTCGCCATCGACGACCAGGTCCTCGACGACTTCGTCAGCATGGCGGAGTATGTGTTCGAACGTCCTGGCGAAGAAGTGACCCTGACCATCGAGCGCGGCGACGAGACCTTCGAAGCCACGACCACCTTGGCCGAGGTGCCCACCGACACCGGGGAGACCATTGGCTTCCTCGGTGTCGCCGCGCTCTATGACCGACAGACCCTGTCCCCGGTGACGGCGCTCGGGCTCGGCTTCGACGTTGGCCGCGTTGCGGTGACGTTCATCCCGCAACGCTTCCTCTCACCGTCGACGTGGGCCAACTTGGGCTCACTGGTGCTTGATGGGCGTGAGGACGTGAGTATCACCAGCGACGAGGCGCAGGAGCGACCGATCTCGTTGGTGGGTGCGGTGCGCATCTCCGGTCAGGTCGCCGAGATCGATTGGGTGCTGTCGCTGCTGTTCCTGGCGCAGATCAACATCTTCGTCGGCATCCTGAATCTGATTCCGCTGCTGCCCCTCGATGGTGGGCACGCAGCGATCGCCACGTACGAGCGGATCCGAAGCCGGAAGGGTCAACACCCGTATCGGGCCGACATCACGAAGCTCCTGCCGATCACCTACGCGGTGGTGGCCCTCTTCGGCTTCATCGGCCTGACGACGGTCTGGCTCGACATCGTCCGCCCCATCTCCTGACCTTCTGCCTGGCAAACCTCGGGTTTGTACCCCACAGAATCGGGGGCGTGAGCCTCCGGTTGGTTTCGCCTGGGCGGACCTCGACTGTCGCCGCCTCCTAGGCTGACCGACCATGGACGCCGGAGCGGTCACCTTCCCTCGCAAGCAGACGAAACAGATCATGGTCGGCGACGTGCCGGTCGGCGGGGGAGCGCCGATCACGGTGCAGTCCATGACGATCACCAAGACTGCCGATCACGAAGCGACCCTGCAGCAGATCTATGCATTGGCCGCAGCGGGCGCCGACATCGTGCGCTGCACGTGTAACGAACCAGAGGCGGCAGTAGGCCTCGCTCGGATCGTTCCCCGCAGTCCCGTGCCGATCGTGGCCGACATCCACCACCAGTATCGGCGGGCGCTCGAGGCGCTCGAGGCAGGCGTGCACTGCCTTCGCCTCAACCCCGGCAACATTCGCAAACCCGAACACATCAAGGCCGTCGCTCGGGAGGCGAAGGATCGGAACGTCCCGATTCGCATCGGTGTGAACGGCGGAAGCCTCGATCCCAAGCTCTACGAGAAGTACGGAGGGCGGGTGACGCCGGAAGCAATGGTCGAGAGCGCGTTGCAGGAGATCGAGTACTTCCAGCAGGTCGACTTCGATCTCATCAAGATCTCGGTCAAGGCGTCGAATGTTCCGCTGATGATCGAGGCCTACCGTCAACTCTCCGAGGTGGTCGACTACCCGTTGCACCTCGGCGTCACCGAGGCTGGTCCGCCGCCGGCTGGGATCGTCAAGGCGACAGCCGGTATCGCAACCCTGCTGGCCGAGGGGATCGGCGACACGATTCGGTACTCACTCACCTCCGATCCGGTCGACGAAGCCAGGATGGGACGGGTGCTCCTCGAGTCCTACGGTTTGCGGGAACGGAAGAACGTCGACCTGATCGCATGCCCGTCGTGTGGTCGAGCCGAGGTCGATGTCTACAAGATCGCCCAGGAGGCGCAGGATGCGTTCGCCGACAAGCTGATCCCGCTCCAGGTGGCCGTCATGGGTTGTGTGGTCAATGGCCCGGGCGAGGCTCGCGACGCAGACATCGGGATTGCCGCCGGCAATAAGCGCGGCCACCTGTTCGTCAAGGGCATCAACGTGGCCGTGGTTCCCGAGGACGAGATGGTCGGTCAGCTCGTCGAATGGGCCGAGTACATCAACGAGCATGGCGTCGAGGCGGCGATGGAGCGGGCGAAGGGGAGCGCTCCGGCGGCTCGCCGCGCGGCTGAGGAGGACCGGGACCGGAACCTCGGGGAGAAGGGCGAGGACGCGAACCACACCGAACAGGTGGTGCAGCTCCTCAAGCGCGATCGCTCGGAGTAGCAACCCGAGGCTGACACCCCCGATTCTGTGGGGTGCAAACCCGAGGTTTGGGGCCCCCATTTCCGGGGGTCATGGCCTCGGGTTGGTTGATCGGTTCGATGCCTCGCACTGTTGGCGCAAGGCTCGATCAGTCGGTGTCCGGCTCGATCAGCTCGGCGCTGGCCTCGGCGTGGGCCTGGGAACCGTCGATCTTGGCCTGGATCTCCGCGAGCGCATCGTCGGCCCCGGTCTCGGCCTGGATCATCTCCATGCGCTCCTCTGGAGTGGCGTCGAGTTCGCGTTCCTTGCGGGTCAGATCGGCATCGACCCGATCCTCCAGTCGCTCGACGCCGCCCTTGACGTCCTGCGCCTCTCGTCGGAACCAGCTGGTGACGGCATCGAGGAACCCCATGGCCGGATCCTAGGGCTATCCTTGCCCCTCATGCCGAGAGGCGTGGGCTCGGCCCACGCCTTTTGTCTGTTCGAACCAGCGGCTCCGGTCGCCGCGATCTGTTGCCATCACGCCCCCCGAAGGAGGTGCCATGTCGATTCCCGAGACCGTCACCGAACTCCTCGAGCCCGTGGTCGCCACCCTCGACGTCGAACTGGTCGACGTCGAATGGAACGGCAACTCGCTTCGCGTCGTGGTCGATCGTCTGTGGGGTCCGGACGAAGTGGTCGACAAGACCAACGGCATCACGACCCAGCAGTTGGCCGATGTCAACCGGCTCATCTCGCCGATCCTCGATCAACACGATCCCGTTCCTGGCCGCTACACCCTCGAGGTTTCCAGTCCCGGCGTCGAGCGAAAGCTCACCCGCACCGAGCACTTCCAGCGTGCCATCGGGGAGCAGGTGATCGTGAAGATGATGCCGAAGGTCGAGCCCCGCCGAGTCAGAGGCGAGCTGGTGTCAATCGATGCCGATGGTGTCAGTATCGAGGTGATCGGTTCCGAGATCGACGGCATCGACCAGGACGACCCTGCCCCGGTCACGCTCGAGGTCGCGTTCATCCAAAAGGCCAGGACGAGTTTCGACTGGGGGCCTGCCCCGAAACCGGGTGGACCGAAGGCCGGAGCGAAGAAGTCACCGAAAAAGCAAGCACAACTGAACAGCCCACAACTGAAGAGCAAAGAGAAGGATCCATCATGAGCAACGAGATGACTGACGCCCTGGCCGCATTGGCCGAAGACAAGGGAATCTCCATCGAGAAGCTGTACGGCATCTTGGCCAACGCGCTCGAGTCGGCGTACAAGCGCATGCCCGGATCCTTCGAGTACGCATGGGTCACGATCGACCCGTCGACGTTCGAGATCCGGGTCTATGCCCAGGAACTCGACGAGGACGGCGAGCCCGTCGGCGAAGAGATGGATGTGACGCCGGAGAACTTCGGTCGCATCGCCGCTCAAACCACGAAGCAGGTCCTGATGCAGGGCATTCGTGAAGAAGAGCGAGAGATGAAGTACGAGGAGTACGCCGGTCGTGAGGGCGACATCGTCACCGGCATCGTCCAGCAGACCGACAGCCGATACACGTTGCTCGACCTCGGCCGCGTCGAGGCGCTACTCCCGCAGGCGGAGCAGGTTTCTACCGGCCCGCGCCCGGAGAACGGTGCTCGCTACAAGGCGTACATCGTCGAGGTTCGCAAGACCGTCAAGGGCCCCCAGATCGTCGTGAGTCGTACTCATCCAGGGCTCGTCAAGCGGTTGTTCGAACTCGAAGTCCCCGAGATCGCCGACGGCATCGTCGAGATGAAAGCGTGCGCTCGCGAGCCCGGCCATCGCACCAAGATCGCCGTTGCCTCCAATGATCAGAACGTCGATCCCGTCGGCGCTTGTGTGGGCGCCCGCGGTTCGCGTGTCCGGATGGTCGTCAACGAACTCAACGGCGAGAAGGTCGACATCATCCCCTTCAGCGAGGATCCGTACGAATTCGTGGCCAAGGCGCTCTCGCCGGCCAAGGTTCGGGAGGTCCGCATCTACGAGGACACCGGTACGGCCGAGGTCATCGTTCCTGACTTCCAGCTATCGCTTGCGATCGGCAAAGAGGGACAGAACGCTCGACTCGCCCACCGGCTCACCGGCTGGCGAATCGACATCAAGAGTGAGACCCAGCTGGCGGAAGAGGCGCTCGGCATCGAGCAGTACGACAATGAGGACTGGGCCGCCGGTGAATGGATCGTCGACGCCGAGACCGGCGAGCAGAAGTGGCAGCCCGCCGACGGGAGTGCTGCGATGACCGCCGAGGAGTGGAAGGCTGCCGGAGCGGTGATCGAAGTCGCTGACGATGAGGCGCCCGCTGACGGCGCTGCCGACGACGACACTGGTTCTGACGACGCTGGTTCTGACGACACCCCAGCCGACGACGCTCCAGCCGACGACAACGCTGCTGGAGACGACGACGCTGGTTCCGACGACACGCCCGCTGACGACGCTGGTTCCGACGACACGCCTACTGATGAAACGTCGACGAGCGACGCCGACGAGCCCGCTGACGACGCGGCCGCTGCCGACGACGCTGACGCGGCCGCTGCGGAGGAACCTGCGGCCGAAGGTGACGACGACGTCTGAGCCCCTCCGAACCTGCGTTGGCTGTCGGACCTGTCGTCCAGCGGCGGCGATGCGGCGTTTCCGTTTCGAACCCGGTGCTGAGCCTCGGCTCAGCACCGATGTCGCCCTCGGCGGCCGCGGGGCTTGGCTCTGCTCAGACACGCTCGAGAACTGCCTCTCGGCAGCGGCAGCGTCGCGCGCATTCGACCGTGCATTTCGACGACGGGTGGACCCGGCGCTGACGCAAGCTCTGATGCATCGGATCTCGCTTTGTGACGACGGAGGACGGGTTCGCAATCGCCGCTAGCATCGTCTCGGCTCGTGCCAGCCCGGTCGCTCATCGCGTCCGGATCTGCCTTCCCGGCGGATCTGCTGATCACACGAGTTCTTCCGCCGAAACCCCGAGGGTGAGTCATTCGTGCCAGCAAAAGTCCGTGTCTATGAGCTCGCAAGAGAACTGGGGATGTCCAATCAGGAGATCCTCGACCTTTGCGATGCTCTCGGCATCGGGGTGAAGAGTCACTCCTCCAGCATTGTCGAGCCACAGGCCGATCGTCTGCGCCGCAAGGCCGAGCGAGAGGGTCTGATTCGCGAAGTCGAGCCAGAGCCCGAACCCGAGCCCGAGCCGGTGGTCGAAGCGCCCGCGCCCAAGCCAACGCCGAAGCCGAAGCCGGCCGCACCGACACCGGAACCCGTCGTTGCTGCAAAGCCGCCTGCACCCGAGGCCGCCCCCGCACCCACCCCGGCCGCCCCCGCACCCACCCCGGCTCCTGAACCGAGCCTCGCTCCTGAACCCGACCCTGAACCGGCCCCCGCACCGGCGCCGGCACCAGCTCCGAGCCGCATGGTGTCGACCAAGCCGAAGCGTCCACCGACGCCTGCGTCCGCACCCGCTCCCGCACCGGTCGCTCCCGCACCAGCGCCCGTGCGTCCAGCAGCTGTTGCTCCCGCCCCGACACCACCCGCACCCGCACCCGCCGCTCCCGAGCCGATGGCGCCTGCGGCTGAAACTGCACCGCCCACGCCTCCTCGGACGCCCGGTGGCAAGCCGATCCCACCGCCCCCCGGCCCGCCTCGCGCGCCGAGTGGCAAGCCGATCCCACCGCCCCCTGGTGGCGGACGCCCCGGTGCTCCGCCTTCCCGTTCCGGCGGCGGCGGCTATCGCGGCGGCGGCGGAGCACCCCGCCCCGGCGGTAGTCCTGGTGGCAGCCCCGGTGGATTCGCCGGCCGTCCCGGTGGCGGGCCCGGTGGGCCTCCCGGTCGCGGCGGTCCTCCCGGTCGCGGCGGCCCGCGCCAGCGTCCACGTCGCAAGTCGCGTCGTCGTCGCAACCAAGATGATCTGCAGCCGATGTCGGTGCCGACCTACACCAGCGAAGACGCGCCGGTGCCAGAGGGCACACTCGTCATCGAGCGGGCCTCGAGCGCGCAAGAGCTCGGTCCCAAGCTCAACCGCACCGCAGCCGACGTCGTGCGTTTCCTGCTCACCAACGGCGAGATGGTCACCGGTACCCAGTCGCTGAGCGACGAGATGATCGAAATGTTCGCCGCCGACGTCGGCGCCGAGATCCGTCTCGTCGATCCTGGCGAGGAACAAGAAGTCGAGCTGCTGAAGATGCTCGACTTCGACGACGAGGACGACGAGGACGACGAAGACTGGCCGGTCCGCCCGCCAGTGATCACCATCATGGGTCACGTCGACCACGGCAAGACCCTTCTGCTCGACCGCATCCGTTCGGCCAACGTGGTCGAGGGTGAGGCCGGCGGCATCACGCAGCACATCGGTGCCTACCAGATCAACAAAGAGGGCAAGATCCTCACGTTCATCGACACTCCGGGACACGAGGCGTTCACCGCCATGCGTGCTCGTGGTGCCGAAGCCACTGACATCGTCGTGTTGGTCGTCGCCGCTGACGACGGCGTGATGCCCCAGACTCTCGAGGCGCTCGACCATGCCCGGGCAGCCGAGGTGCCGATCATCGTGGCCATCAACAAGATGGACCGCGAGGGCGCCGACCCCGACCGGGTCATGTCCCAGCTCGCAGAACGCAATCTCATTCCCGAGGCGTGGGGCGGCGAGACCATCTTCCTGCCCATGTCGGCCATGACTGGCGACGGCATCGACGACCTCATCGACAATCTCAACGTCGTGGCCGAGGTCGAGGACCTCCGAGCCACACCGGACGGTCGAGCCTCCGGTTCGGTCCTCGAGTCGCATCTCGACATCGGTCGTGGCCCAGTGGCCACTGTCCTCGTCGAGCGCGGCACGCTTCGGGTCGGCGATCCACTTGTCAGCGGTGCTGCCTGGGGTCGTGTCCGTGCACTCATCAACGACCGTGGTGAAAACGTCGACGAGGCCGGTCCCTCCACTCCGGTGCAGGTCCTCGGACTCAGCGACGTCGCCGAGGCGGGCAACGAGTTCACGATTGCCCCGTCCGAGAAGGTGGCCAACAAGGTCGCCGACACCCGCGAACATTGGCAGCGCCTCGCCAGTCTCGGCCGCGACGCTTCAGCCACCAGCGGCGGCGCCAAGTTGGAGGACATCTTCCAGCAGATCCAATCCGGTGAAACTGCCACGCTGAACCTGATCGTCAAAGCCGACGTCAACGGTTCACTCGAGGCCGTGACCGACTCGCTCCGCAAGCTGGAGCGGGACGAGGTGAAGCTGTTCTTCGTCTCCCGCGGCGTTGGCGGCATCACCGAGAACGACGTGCTCCTAGCGTCCACCTCGAACGCCACCATCCTCGGTTTCAATGTGCGACCCGATCGCAAGGCCCGTGAGCTGGCCGAAGCCGAAAAGGTCGAGATCCGGAACTACGAGATCATCTACAAGCTGCTCGAAGACATCGAGAACGCAATGCTCGGTCTCCTTGCGCCCGAGTACGAAGAGATCGTCACCGGTGACGCCGAAGTCCGCGAGGTCTTCAAGATCCCGCGGGTCGGCGGGATCGCAGGTTGCATGGTCCTCAACGGCACCATCACCCGTGGTTCCAAAGTTCGCTTCCTGCGCGACGGCACCATCATCTGGAAGGGCGCCGTCAACTCCCTCAAGCGGTTCAAGGAAGACGCTCGTGAGGTCCAGGCCGGCTTCGAATGCGGCATTGGACTCACCGACTTCCAGGACCTCAAGGAAGGCGACGTCATCGAGACCTACGAGGAGCGGGAGATTCCGCGAGTCTGATGAGCGAAGCCTCGATCGAGGTCCTCGTGATCGACATCGAACTCCATCTTCCGCACTCGTCGAATCTGAAGGCGAAGCGGTCCGTCGTGCAGTCGATCGTTCGCACGCTCGACGGTTGGAAGAGCGTGGCGGCGGCGGAAGTCGGCTTCCTCGACAAGTGGCAACGAACGCGAATCGGCGTGGCGATCGTGGGCGGTAGTGTGGCGCATCTCGAAGAGGTGGCCGCAGCAGTGGAGCGTCACGTCTGGTCCGTCGGCGAAGCCGATGTCATCTCCATCGAACAGCGATGGGGATAGGGCCGAACCCGGGGAGTGTGAGCAATGGCGAAACGTACGAGCAGCGGTCGAGGCGGAAGTGGTGGTCGGAACAGCGGCCGACGGCGCCAGGCCACCACCCGTCACTATCCGCGTACTGCGCGTCTGAACGCGCTGCTGACCGAGATCATCGCGGATCACTTCGAACGCGTTGACCACGACGACCTCGGCTTCATCACCATCACCGGCGTCGAGGTCGACGCCGATCTGAACATCTGTCAGGTCTACGTCTCGACGTTGGCCGAGCCTGATCCGGTCCAGGATGACATCGTGCTCGATGCGCTTGCCGAAGAACGCAAAGCGGTACAGCGGGCGATCGCCTCGCAGGCCAAGTTGCGTAAGACCCCCGAGGTGCTGTTCGCCTTCGATCCGGCGGTCCGCGCCGGGGCCCGGATCGACTCGATCCTCGCCACACTCGACATTCCCGCGGATGTCGTGGAGGAGGACGCCGGCTCGGATGACGGTGCCGAGCCGAACCTCGAGGCGGACGAGGACTGATGGCGAGGCGGGCCCGGTCGGACAGCGGCGTGACCGGCTGTGTCGTCGTCGACAAACCAGCCGGAATGACCAGCCATGACGTCGTCGACGTACTGCGTCGATCGCTCGGGACCCGCAAGGTCGGCCACGCCGGAACTCTCGATCCGGATGCCACCGGCGTCCTCGTGCTCGGTGTCGGCAAGGGCACGAAGCTGCTCCAGTTCGTGACCGGCGCTGACAAGACCTACGTCGGCGAGATCGTGTTCGGGACGGCGACGTCGACACTCGACGCGGCGGGGGATGTCACCGGAACATGGGACATGACTGTGACACCAGCCGAGGTCGCTGCCGCCGCTGCTGATCTGGTCGGCGCCATCGAGCAGGTGCCGCCGATGGTCTCTGCGGTGAGGATCGACGGCAGACGGTTGCACGAACTGGCCCGGGAGGGTATCGAGGTCGAACGGCCGGCTCGCCCCGTCACGGTCCATCGCTACGACACGGCGCCGACGGCTGATCCATTGGTCTATTCCCTGGACGTGCACTGCTCGTCAGGAACCTACATCCGTTCGCTCGCGGCCGATGTCGGCACGGCTCTCGGCGGCGGCGCCCACCTCCGCAACCTTCGCCGAACCTCGGTCGGCCCCTTCACGCTGGATGAAGCCGGTTCGGCAACCGAGCCGGCAGTCCTCCCCTTGATCGAGATGCTGCGGGGCATGCCGCGACTCGACGTCGACCGGACGGTTGCCGATCGGGTTCGGGTCGGTCAGTCGCTCGGCCCGTCGGCAGGTACAGGCCAGTTCGTGATCGTCGGACCTGACGAGGAGCTCCTGGCCGTCTACGAGGTGCGCGAAAGCGTGATGGTTCCGGCCAAGGTCCTCGTCGGGTGAGGCACGCAGCCCGCCACGATGTGTTCTTGCCAGAGGTCGGCCGCTAGCGTTCCCGCTGGTGGAGATCATCACGAATCCAGACGGCACCTCGTCCATCAACGGTCCTCATGCCGTCACGATCGGCGCCTACGACGGCGTCCACCGCGGGCACCTCAGCGTGATCGCCCAAACGAAGGCGATCGCCGAGCGGCTCGAGGCCAAGTCGGCGGTGGTCACGTTCGAGCCGCATCCGGCTTACATCCTCCGCCCCGAAAATGCGCCGGCGTTGCTCACCGGGCTCGACCACAAGCTCGAACTCCTCGATGCCGCCGGCGTCGAGACGGTCGTGGTCGTGCCGTTCACTGCGGAACGTGCGACCGAGACACCCGAGGAATTCGCCGAGTCGATCCTGTCGACCTGCCTGCAAGCCAAGGCTGTTGTCGTTGGCTCGGACTTCCATTTCGGAGCCAACCGAGCCGGCAACGTCGAAGTGCTCTCGGGTCTCGGTAAGGAGATGGGATTCGACGTCGAGGGCATCGACCTGCTCCGCCGTTCCGATGGCAAGGTCGAGAGCATCAGCTCGACGTCGATCCGTCGGGCCCTCGCCGGCGGCGAGATTCGCACGGCCACCGGACTTCTGGGCCGCAATCACGAGCTGCGGGGTTCGGTCGTGCAAGGCGACCAGCGGGGCCGAACGATCGGTTTTCCGACGGCCAATGTCGCAGTGCGGCCGGAGATGGCCATGCCGGCCGATGCCGTATACGCCGCCTGGTTTCTCCGTCCAGACGGCGTACGGCGACCAGCGGCCGTCAACGTCGGCAAGCGCCCCACCTTCTATCAGGACGCCGAGCACTCGTTGGTCGAGGCACACATCATCGACTTCGAGGCCGAGCTCTACGGCGAGATCGGTCGAGTCCAGTTCGTCGAGCTGATTCGGTCGGAGCAGCGGTTCGATGGCATCGACGCTCTGCGCGCCCAACTCGAGCTCGACATTCAGCGAGCGAAGACGATTCTCGAGGGCGAGGCATCGTGACCCAAACGACGTTTGATGTCGAACAGCTCGGCGGTGTCGACGGTTACAAGCTCGGATCGGGCCTGATCGTGCCTCGGCCGATCGGTTGGATCGGCTCGATCGACTCCGACGGTCGCACCAACCTTGCGCCCTACTCGTTCTTCAACATGGTCTCCGGCGTTCCCCCGACGTTCGTGTTCTCTCCCGGGCGCCTGGGCCGCAAGGACACGCTTGACAACTGTCACGCCGTACCCGAGTTCACCATCAACATCGTCACCGACGAGGTCGTCGAGGCCATGAACGCCACGGCCGCCACGCTCGAAGCCGGTGTGAGCGAGTTCGATCTGCCTGGCATCACTGCCATCCCGAGCGAGCGGATCCGTCCGCCGCGTGTGGGGGAGTGCAAGGCAACGATCGAGTGTGTGGTCGACCAGATCATCGATGTGGGCGACGCGGAGGCCGGTAACTCGCTGGTGATCGGCCACGCAGTGATGTTCCACGTCGACGATGACCTGCTCGACGGCACCCGGGTCGATCAGGCAGCGCTGAGGGCCGTCGGCCGGCATGTAGGGAACACGTACAGCCACGCCAGCGAGCTGTTCGACATCGTCCGGCCGGATTGACGTGTCGGCCGCAACCCTCGTCGATCTCGAACCGTTCCGGTCGGGTGGTGATCGTGAGCGGGCATCCGTGGCCGACCAGATCGACCGAGCATGCCGCGACACGGGTTTCCTCCAGCTCGTAGGGCACGGGATCCCGACGGAGCTCACCGATCGAATGCTCGACGTCACTGCGTCCTTCTTCGACATGCCCGTCGACCAGAAGCTCGCCATGGTCGTGGCTGATCGGAGCGCCAACCGGGGGTATGCATCCGAGGGCAGTGAAGCGTTGGCCTACAGCCTTGGCGAGGCCGTCGCTGCCCCCGACATGTTCGAGGCCTTCAACGCCGGTCGAGAGGGGACCGACCCCGCATACGTCGAGGCCCATCCCGGGTTCTTCGCATCGAACGTGTGGCCGAACGAGACGATGCGAGCCGTGTGGTCCGAGTACCAGCAGGCGCTCGACGTGCTCGATGACCAGCTGCTGACTGCCTTCGCCATCGCGCTGGGGATCGAACCGGATCACTTCATTACGCGGACTCGTCGAGCCATCGTGACGATTCGGGCGATCAACTACGAACGTCGGGCGGGGGCGTCACCTCCACAACCTGGGCAGATGCGGATGGGGGCTCACACCGACTATGGCGTTCTCACCGTTCTGTTGGCCGACGACGTCCCCGGTCTGCAGGTTCGCACCGACGGGAAGTGGTGCGATGTCGCCATCCCCGCCGACAGTCTCATCGTGAACATCGGCGACATGCTCGCCACGTGGACGAACGACCGCTGGCGGTCGACCCTGCACCGAGTGGTGCCGCCTCCTGCCAACGATGGTGGCGCTGTTCGTCGCCGTTCGGTCGCCCAGTTCGTGGAAGCCGATCCGGACGTCCTGATCGAACCGATCGCGACCTGTGTCAGCTCGTCGAATCCACGGCGGTATTCGCCGGTCACCGCCGGCGACTACCTGATGGCGAAGCTCTTGGGCCCTCGTGAACTGAGGCCTTCGGAACCTCCGCCAGCGCTCGACTGACAGCAGCCGCGGTCGATCAGGCGGCGTCGACCTCGGCGCTGGGCGGGGGCCCGTGTCGATCGGAACGGAACGCCCAGCCGTTGAGGGCTTGGAGCGCCTCGAATCCGATGTCGATGCTGTGAGAACCCGGGCGGAGATCGAAGCTCGAGAACGAGCAACGCTCCCCGGGCAGACCGGCGACTGCGATCGCGATCGTGGCGCCATCGTCGGTCTGAGTGACAGCGATCGTGAGGGCAGGCGGTGCGGCGGTGATTCCTGGCTGTGTCGCCAGGCGCAATCCGAGTCGAACGGCGTCCTGCCGATTCACCTGGCCGGGCATGAACGGGACGGTCTCGACCGAGGGAAGGTCCTGGCCACTCGCCCTCACGGCCGATCGGAAGGCAGGGATCTCGAGTGCTTCCACCAGGCGACTACCACGGGGCAACTTCGCCATGGTGTCGTTGAGCGCGAGCGACAGCTCGAACCATTCGTCGTCGTCGATCACATCGAACATCGCAGGTCCTCCACAGACGCACACACTTCTCGCTCTCATCCTTCCAGATCGCGGGGTCGGTGGGAAGCTTTGCCGCCCATCCAACGTCTCTCGCCTAACGTCGGAGCACATGGAACTGGAACCCTGTCAGACTGCAGTCGAGATCGCTTCGGACGTCGCGGGGCGTCGCCGATCGGCTGTTGACGTGGTCGAGGCCACGTTCGATCGGATCGCCGGCAGCAACGATGTTCTCGATGCGTTCACCTATCTCGCCCCGGACCAAGCTCGGGCTGAGGCGGCCGAGGTCGACCGGCGTGTCGCGGCGGGGGAGGACCTACCCCTCGCCGGAGTGCCGATCGGTGTGAAGGAACTCGATGAGGTCGAAGGCTGGCCGAACAACGGTGGGACTGCGATCTTTGCCGACCGGGTCGCAACACGAAGTGACACCCACGTCGATCGCTTGCGCCACGCCGGCGCGGTGCTGGTCGGCCTGACCTCGGCGAGCGAGTTCGGGATCACCGCCTACACGCACCACCCGGCCCGCAACCTCACGGCTCGGAACCCGTGGGATCTCGACACGTCGCCTGGCGGCTCCTCGGGCGGCTCGGCGGCTGCCGTTGCCGCCGGTGTGGTTCCTCTTGCGACCGGCGGCGACGGTGGCGGATCCATTCGGTTGCCGGCCGCGTTGTGCGGTCTCGTCGGACCGAAGATGGCAGTCGGGCGGACGCCACGGCGTCGCCGCGATCTGTGGACCACGGCGGTGCTCGGTCCGCTGGCAACCACGGTCGCAGACGCCGCCCGCTATCTCGATGTCACCGTGGGCCCAGACGGACTCGATCGGAACGAGCTGCCGCACCCGGGCGTGTCGTATGAAGCCCTCCTCGGCGAGGCGCTCGTCGATAGAGCTCCCGACCGCCCGTTGCGCGCTGTGTGGGTCGGCGACTTCGGGTTCTCGAAGGTCGAGGGTGAGGTATTGGCGCTCGCCGAGGCAGCGGCGCGTGATCTCGTGGCGGCGAGCCCGGAGATCGAGTGGGTCGACCGGCCGATCCACTTCCGCGACCCTTCGACGGCGTGGGGTCTGATCGGCGCCCCCGGCTCGCTCCGTTCGTTTGCCGCAGCCGGTGATCTCGCCTCGATCGACCCCGGTCTGCTCAGTCGCGAAGGGCGATGGTCGCTGAAGGGATCTCCGATGGTCGACGCCGCATCGATGGCGAGGGCCATCGACCGTATCGACGAAGTGGTGACGGCGATCGAGGATGCATTTGTCGACGTCGATCTGATCTTCTCACCGGCGGCCGCTGTCTCCTCCGTCCCGGCCGAGGGCCCGCTGCCGACAGTCGTCGACGGCGAAGAGGTAAAGCCGTCTGCCATTGCCCACTTCACGATTCCGTTCAATCTCAGCGGTCATCCGGGGATGAGTGTTCCTGCAGGCCGGACCGTGGACGGTCATCCCGTCGGCCTCCAGATCGCCGGGCATCGATTCAGCGAAGCGCTGCTGTTGCAGCTCGCACATCGCCACGAGACCCTGAACCCGTGGCCCCGGACGGCACCTCCGATCGTGAGCTGAGCCAAGAGAGCCGGCCGGTCAGAAGTTCTTTGCCAGCTGGTCGACGGGAGCGAAATCGTCACGCAGGACCTGAGCGCCATCGATGTACTCGACGGTGTCTGCTTCATCGAGCAGGCGTCCATCGTCCGGATCGACGTCGAGGTCAGGCAGCGGGCTGTCCGACGCGATCAGGATCTGATTCGCTGCTTGCCGGCTCGAAACGTCATCGGGCGGAATGATGACTTGCACGTGCCCGAAGTGTTCGGCGAGCGTCGCGAGCTGCGCTCTGGCGTAGCCGCTGTCGCCGCCGTCGATCACGTTCATCACATAGATCCCGTCGGCCGTGAGGAGCTGCTCGATCCGCGCGATGACCTCGGTCGTGGTGAGGTGCCACGGAACGCTCCGGCCGCCGAACGCATCGCCGATGACGAGGTCGAAGGCGCCCTCGTCGAGGTCGTCGAGCGCGAGACGAGCATCGCCGACGATGACGCTCAGGTCCTCGTCGAGTTCGAGGCCGAGCTCGTTCTCTGCGATCTCGACGAGGTCCCCGTCGATCTCGAGTACGAGGTTCGTCGCTCCCGGCCGGGTTGCGTCGATGTAGCGAGGGAACGCGAAACCGGCACCGCCGATGTTCAACACGTCGATCGGACCGGATGGACCGGAGCCGGTGTCGATCTGGTCGACGACGTCGGCGAAGAGTCGGAAGTAGCGGAACTCGAGGTAGGTCGGGTCTTCCAGATCGACGTATGAGTGTCGGAGGTCGTCGAGTACGAGACTCCGGCCGGAGGCCCGTTCGGCATCAGCGACGACCGTTGCGCAGGCGTAGGCGGTCTCGTGTTCGCAGGGAGTGGGACTGGCAGCGCCGAGCCCGAACGCGCCCAGGAGGAACACGGCGCCGATGGCCTGTGGCCGTGAAGAGCCGAGTCGGAACCACAGCCAGATTCCGGCGATCACCAGTAGCGCGCCGACGCCGAGCACGGTCGGGCGAGAGGGCAGGGCAGCAGCGAGGACAAACCCGGTGAAGAAGGTGGCGAAGATCGCCCCCGTCGTGCCGGCGGCCGAGAGGCTGCCGATCACCGAACCCGTGTGTTCGAGGTCGCCCAGTTGGAGTTTGGCCACCATCGGGCTGACGGCGCTGAGCACCGTGGCCGGGGCGAGGAACGCAAAACAGGTGAGTGCAACGATCGAAACGGGATCGGAGCCGACGCCCGGCCCCAATGCGCTGAGAACCGGGAGCGACAACCAGGTGAGGGCGCCGCCCAGCACGAGGGTCGGTCCGAGGAGACGCCGCGGCGGGGTGCGATCGGCCATCCGGCCGCCGACGCTGGCACCGACCGCGATCCCGGCGAGCATCGTCCCGATGATCCCGGTGAACGTCTCGAGTGACACGCCGACGTATGGGGCCATCAGGCGGCCGGCGAGGATCTCGAGAACGAGGACGGCGCCGGACGCAAAGAAGACGAGCGCCTTCGCCCAGCGGGTCGGGAGAGGTCGGTCGGCGGCTCCGATGATCGTTGGTTCGGTGTGCTCGACGTGGTCCACCCCCCGAGGATGCCCCGGCAGCCCCGGAACCCCAATCGGGAGAGGGTCAGCTCCAGAGGGTGACGTGGACCCGCGGCTTGAAGTGGGCGATGCCGGCACCGCTGCCGGTCAGCATCGCCTGTGTGGCCCGCGGCCGGGTGATGAACCGGCTCAGCTCCCGAGCCGCCGGCGGCAGTTGCGAGGTCGGCAACGAGTACAGGTTCCATGTGCCGTGCCCGCTGACGCCGGGGGTGTCGATGCGCACGAGCCGTTCCTGAGCGAGCTCCTGAGCCACCCTGAACCCGACAGCCAGCCCGACACCGTCCCCGCGCCGGACCTGCTCGAGGGCGGCGGCGTTGCTCTGGAAGATGCGCTGTCGTGATTCGGGAACCCCGAGCTTGGCGAGCACGGCGGGGGTCACGCCGGCGTCTTCGGCAGCAGCCGGCCCCAGCAGCCACTCGCAGTCGGCGAGGTCGAGGCGACGATCAGCCACCGTGCGACTCGAGACGACGATGAGCTCGTAACGGAGGAACGGTCGGCGTTCGATGTTCGGGTCCAGGTCGGTGAGCTCGGGCCCGACGGCCACATCGACCTGGCGAGTCGCGACCGCGTCGACCAGCTGTCCGGTCGGCATGACGGAGAGCTCGACCTCCAAGTCCTTCGCCTTCGATGAGAACAGCTCGATCAAGCCAGGTGCTGCGTACTCGTTGAACAGCGCCGATCCGGCCAGGCGAAGAAGTCGCTTGCCGCCCGCAGCTTGGCGGACCTCGCGCCGTGTCTGGTCTTGGAGCCCGAGTAGCTCATTGGCCCGGCTGGCGAGGCGAAGCCCGCCGGGGGTGAACGCGATGCTTCCGCCGCTGCGGACGAAGAGCCGGTCGTCGAGTTCGTCTCGGAGCGTCCTGATGTGCATCGACACTGCTGATTCGGTGACCTCGAGCTCCGCGGCGGCCGCCTTCACCGAGCCCAAGCGCGCGACGGCGGCGAACGCTCGAAGCTGGGTGGGGGTCACCACCTAAGTGAACGCTGAGGTGACCGTTGACACAAATCGGGGCGACACGTCATCGTGCGGACCGAACGCCGGATCGCGGCAGAACGATCCGTCGTCACCAGCCACCGCAACCACCACCCATCAAAGGGAGCCCCGCCGTGCAAGTCCCCGCCCCGCTCGAATACGAGCGAGCCACCAGTGTCGATCACGCCGTCCAGCTGCTCGAGCGCTACGGCGACGAGGCCATGATCGTGGCCGGAGGTCACAGCCTCATCCCGATGATGCGATTGCGGCTCGCCAATCCCGAGTACGTGATCGACATCAACGACCTTGCCGATGAACTGCAATACATCACGATCACCGACTCCGAGGTCCGCATCGGTGCCCTCACTCGTCACCAGCAGCTGTTGGAGTCAGACGAACTCGCAGCGGTCTTCCCGATCTTTCGCGACGCCGAGAAGGTCATCGCCGACCCCGTGGTCCGCAACCGGGGGACGCTCGGCGGATCGCTCTGCCAAGCCGACCCGGCCGAGGATCTCTCGGCAGTCTGCGACGCACTCGACGCGAGCTGCGTGATCCGTGGCGCCAAGGGCGAGCGAGTGCTCACGATGCAGGAGTTCCACCGCGGTCCGTACGAGACCGCCGTCGGCGATGCGGAGATCCTCACGGAAGTTCGTTTCCCGGTGAGGCCGAACTCCTCCAGCGCCTACAACAAGGTCGAGCGTCGAGCCGGCGACTGGGCGGTCGCATCCGTGGGTGCAGCGGTCACCATGGACGGTGCGGGCACCATCGTCGATGGCCGGGTCGGACTTTGTGCCGTCGGGCCGAACACGACACACATCGAGCCGATCTCGGCGGCACTCCGAGGCCAGACGCCGTCTGAGGAGCTCTATGCCGACGTCGGAGCGATTGCGTCCGAGAGCTGCAATCCCGACACCGACACCCGCGGTACTGCCGCATACAAACGCCATCTCGCCAAGGAGCTGACGATTCGCTCACTCCGACAAGCCGTTGCCCGTGCAACCGGACAGGAGGTCTGACATGCAGATATCGATGGAAGTCAACGGCGAGCAGGTCAGCGCCGATGTCGAAGCTCGCACGCTGCTCGTGCACTTCATCCGCGAGACGCTGGACCTCACGGGGACACACTGGGGGTGCGACACGAGCAACTGCGGCACGTGCGTCGTCCTCATCGACGGTGAGCCGGTGAAGAGCTGCACGCAGCTCGCCGCAATGGCGGGCGGACACAGCATCACCACTGTGGAGGGGCTGGCCAACGGAGCCGAGCTCGATCCGATCCAGGAAGGTTTCATGCAGTGTCACGGCCTCCAGTGCGGCTTCTGCACACCGGGCATGCTGCTGACGACACGAGCGCTGCTCGACAAGAACCCCGATCCCACGCAGGCCGAGATCCGCGAGGCGATCAGCGGCCAGATCTGCCGGTGCACCGGTTACACGTCCATCATTCGTTCGGTCCACTGGGCCGCACAGAAGGAAGCCGAGATGCGCGAGACAGCAGTGTCCCTGGAGACGGCGTCGGTCGGCGGAGGTGCGGCATGACCGTCACAGAGAACGCCCCTGGGGCGACACCCTCGTCGAGCGACGTGCTCGAGGACAACGATCAGAAGCCGGTCGGCTTTGGCCGCATGCTTCGCAAGGAGGACCCCCGCCTGATCCGCGGCGCCGGTAACTTCACCGACGACATCAAGCTCAAGGGCATGCTCCACATGGAGATCCTTCGATCGCCGTACGCCCATGCCGAGATCCTCAGCATCGACAAGAGCGCAGCAGAGGCTCATCCAGACGTGATCGCCGTGGTCACCGGCGAGGACCTCGCTGCACACAACCTGGCATGGATGCCGACCCTGTCGAATGACGTCCAGTCGGTGCTGGCCACGGACAAGGTTCGGTTCCAGCACCAAGAGGTGGCCTTCGTCGTCGCCAAGAATAAGTACGCAGCTCGGGACGCGCTCGAACTGATCGACGTCGAATACAACATGCTCGAGCCAGTGGTCGACGTGCGCAAGGCGCTCGATCCGGACGCACCCGTCATTCGCACTGATCTCGAAGGCAAAACGGACAACCATTGCTTCGACTGGGAGACAGGAGACGCCGATGAGACGCAGGCGGTGTTCGACGATGCCGACGTCGTCGTCAAACAGGAGATCATCTATCCGCGAGTGCACCCGGCGCCCATGGAGACCTGCGCCTGCGTCGCCGACATCGACCCGATCAGCGGCAAACTGACCCTCTACTCCACCACCCAGGCACCGCACGCTCACCGCACGGTCTATGCCTTGGTCGCCGGCTTGCCGGAGCACAAGATCCGCATCATCGCTCCCGACATCGGGGGCGGGTTCGGCGGCAAGGTGCCGATCTACCCCGGCTATGTCTGCGCCATCGTGGCGTCGCTCCTCATCGGCAAGCCGGTGAAATGGGCCGAGGACAGAACCGAGAATCTGGTGAGCACGGGCTTCGCTCGCGACTACATCATGATCGGTGAGATCGCCGCCTCGAAGGACGGCAAGATCCGTGCGGTCCGTACGAATGTCCTCGCCGACCACGGAGCGTTCAACGGCGTGGCATCGCCGATCAAGTATCCGGCCGGTTTCTTCGGCGTCTTCACCGGGAGCTACGACCTCGAAGCGGCGTACGCCTCCATGACCGCGGTGTTCACCAACAAGGCGCCAGGGGGCGTGGCCTACGCCTGTTCGTTCCGCATCACCGAAGCGGTCTATTTGATCGAGCGAATGGTCGACGTCCTTGCGTACGAGCTCGAGATGGATCCGGCTGAGCTGCGACTCAAGAACTTCATCCAACCGGAGCAGTTCCCCTACGAGACCAAGACCGGGTGGGTGTACGACTCGGGCAACTACGAGCCGGCCATGCGCAAGGCCATGGACATGGCCGGTTACGACGAGCTGCGCAAGGAACAGGCAGAGAAGCGGGAGCAGTTCCGCGAGAGCGGAACCGGGAGCCTCATGGGCATCGGCATCTCGTTCTTCACCGAAGCAGTCGGTGCCGGCCCTCGCAAGGACATGGACATCCTCGGCCTCGGAATGGCCGATGGCTGCGAGCTACGCATCCACCCGACCGGCAAGGCTGTGGTTCGGCTGTCGGTGAAGACTCAGGGTCAGGGCCACGAAACCACGTTCGCTCAGATCATTGCCGAAGAAATCGGCATTCCACCGGACGACATCGACGTGGTCCAGGGCGACACCGACAACACACCGTTCGGTCTCGGAACCTACGGCTCTCGTTCGACGCCCGTGTCTGGCGCGGCTGCGGCGCTCGTTGCTCGCAAGGTGCGGGACAAGGCTCAGATCATTGCCTCCGGGATGCTCGAAGTCTCCGTGGCCGACCTTCAATGGGACAAGGGGTCCTTCTCGGTGAAGGGCGATCCATCGCAGTCGGTGACCATCCAGGACATTGCTATGAAGGCGCACGGCGCCGGTGACCTTCCGGAGGGGATCGAAGGCGGGCTCGAGGCTCAGATCTGTTACAACCCGGAGAACCTCACGTACCCGTTCGGCGCCTACATCTGCGTGGTCGACATCGATTCGGGCACGGCCGAGGTGAAAGTGCGGCGCTTCATCGCCGTCGATGACTGTGGCACCCAGATCAACCCGATGATCATCGAAGGTCAGGTGCACGGTGGCCTCACAGACGGGATCGGAATGGCACTCATGGAGATGATCAGCTTCGACGAGAACGGCAACTGCCTCAGCTCGACGTTGATGGATTACTTGATCCCGACCGCCATGGAGGTCCCCGACTGGGAGACCGGTCACACGGTCACCCCGTCGCCCCACCACCCGATCGGTGCGAAAGGCATCGGCGAGTCGGCCACCGTCGGCTCACCGCCCGCCGTGGTCAATGCGGTGGTGGATGCCCTCAAGCCATTCGGCATCCGACATGCTGACATGCCGCTGACGCCCAGCCGTGTGTGGGAGACCATGCAGGGCAACCACACTCCACCAATTTGAGCGCGGCCGATCTGATGGAGCTGATCTGATGTCCAATCTGTCCAGTCGAGTTGCCGAACTCGTCGAGAACCGCCGCCCCTTCGTCCAGGCCACCGTCGTGCGAGCCCAGTGCCCCACGTCGGCTCGGCCTGGCGATCGGGCAATCGTCATGCCAGACGGGACCCTCGAGGGATTCATCGGCGGTCAGTGCGCCGAAGGTTCGGTTCGAACTGCCGCCCTCGGCGTACTCGACAGTGGAGAGTCGTTGCTGCTGCGGATCCTGCCAGACGATGGGGAAGAATTTCCCGAGAGCCCGGGGGCGATGACCGTGGTCAATCCGTGTCTGTCCGGCGGCGCCATCGAGGTGTATCTGGAACCGATGTTGCCGGCGCCGAAAGTACTGGTCGTCGGCCAGACACCGATCGCAGGTGCATTGGTGAACCTCGGCCAGTCGCTCGGCCTCGCGCTCGAGCACGCACCCGCAGGGCCGGGCCAGCCCGCAGGAGCCACCGCGGTGATCGTTGCCAGCCACGGCAGGGCAGAGGAGGAGTCGGTCAGAGCTGCGTTGGACGCCGGCGTCGGCTTCATCGGTGTGGTCGCCAGCCACACCAGGAGTGCGGCGTTGCTGACGGCGCTCGATCTGAACCCCGATGAGGAGGCAGTGGTCCACGCGCCGGTCGGCTTGAGGATCGGCGCCACCACGGCGGAGGAGATTGCACTGTCGATTCTCGCCGGAGTCGTGAAGGCGATCCGTCTGGACGGCCTGGAAGCGCCGAAGAGCGACGTGGTCGCTCGGCCCGTGACGGTCGTCGATCCGGTGTGCGGCATGACCGTGACCGTCGGTGACGACACGCCGCATCTGCATCACGCCGACACCGACCACTGGTTCTGCAATCCCGGATGTCGTGACCGCTACGCAGACGAACTCGCTGCGTCAGCCTCGTAGATGAGCGTCCAGCACCTCCGAGACCAACTCGATTCGGTCGACTACGTCGCCGATGAGGGGCTTGGTATGGCGTTGTTCCTTGCCCGTTCGCTTGGTCAGCCGCTGCTGCTCGAGGGCGAGCCCGGTGTCGGTAAGACCACGGCGGCAAAGGCGTTGGCCGAGGCGACCGGAGCCGAGCTCATTCGCTTGCAGTGCTACGAGGGCATCACAGCGTCCGAAGCGTTGTACGAGTGGAATTATCCTCGCCAGCTCCTGTCGATCCGTCTCGCCGAAGCCAACAACGACTCGATGTCCGAGAGCGACCTGTTCGATGCATCGTTCCTGCTCGACCGGCCGTTGCTCAAGGCGCTTCGCTCGACGGGTGGGCCCCCGCCCGTTCTGCTGATCGACGAGATCGACCGGGCCGACGATGAGTTCGAGGCTCTCCTGTTCGAGTTCCTCGCCGAGTCCTCGGTCACCATCCCGGAAGTGGGAACGATCCGGGCAGAGCGGGCACCGACGGTGATCCTGACGTCGAACCGCAGTCGCGAGCTCCACGATGCACTCAAGCGCCGCTGCTTCTATCACTGGATCGAGTTCCCCGGAGTCGAGGCTGCCGCCGAGATCGTGCGCCGCCGCGTCCCGGAGGGTTCGCTGCCTCTCGTCCAGGCGGCAACCGCATTCATCACGGCGGCGCGGGCGCTGGACCTGGACAAGCCTCCGGGGCTTGCCGAGACGATCGACTGGGTCTCGGCCCTCTCGATCCTCGGAGTGGCCCAGATCGACCGCGGTGTCGTCGAGTCCACGATGGGTTCGTTCATCAAGACGCCAGACGATCGTGCCTCGGTGCACGAAGCGGTCGAGTCCGGGGCGCTCGTGCCATGAACGTCGCCGAGTCGACGTGACGGCCACCGCACAGCTCTTCTCCGGGGTCGATCGGGCCCTCTTCGTTTCGGCGTTCGTCGAGAAACTCCGGTCGGCCGGTTTGTCGGTGTCGATCGGGTCGTCAGAAAGAGCAGCCAGATCGCTCGAAGCGGCGGGGCCCATCGGGGTCAAAGATCTCTATTGGATCTTCAAGGTCGGACTGACCAGGCGGCGGGACGATTTCGACACGTTCGACCGCGTTTTCTCGGCCGTGTTCGACTTCGAGCTGAACCGAACGGTCCGCCAGACCTCACCCCGCAACGACGAATCGGTGGCCATTCCCAGTCACGAGGACGACCGCCTCGCGAGCCTGAGGTCGCCTGACCGCAGCGGGACCGCCGAAGAGGCAGGCGTCCCATGGGCGACTCGACCGTCGTTGCAGGACAGCGATGACAGCGATGACGACGCAGAGGAGGACGACCTCTTCGTTCCCGAGCTTCTTCCCTCTTCGCTTGAACATCTTGCCGACGTCCCCTTCGACATGCTCGACGAGGAGGAGTTGCAGCGAATCGGCCACGAACTCGAGTTGGCATCGCGACGCTGGCCGACGCGCCGATCTCGGCGGACCATGTCGTCGCACCGCGGTCGTCCCGATCTGCGAAGGACGTTACGGGCATCGCTGCGCAGCGGCGGAGAACCACTCGTGTTGCACTCCCGCCGTCCACGCCACCGTGCTCGACCAGTGTTGTTGCTCGTGGATGTGAGCGGTTCGATGGAGCGTCACGTGCGGCCCTACTTGCACATCACGCGGGCGCTGGCGTGTTCCGGGCAAGCAGAGGTGTTTGCGTTCGCCACCGAACTGACTCGACTCACGCCTGCGTTGCGGTGTCGGTCAGCCGAACAGGCGATGGAACGGGCGTCCGAACACGTCGGCGATCGCTTCGGCGGAACCAAACTTGCGTCGAGTCTGACGGAGCTGATGCGGCACCGAGTGTGGGGGTCCATGGTTCGCAGCGCCGTCGTTGTGGTCATCTCCGACGGCTGGGACACCGACGAGCCAGCCGTCCTCGATGCCCGGATGCGGCGACTCAGCCGTCTCGCTCATCGTGTCGTGTGGGTCAACCCCCGGGTAGCGGCGCCGGGCTTCGAGCCCCTCGTGGGCTCGATGGCGGCCGCGCTGCCGCACTGTGACCACTTCTTGTCCGGTCACTCCGTGCGAGCGATGGCCGATGTTCTCGACGCCATCACCGCCCCGTGACCAGCCCCGCGCGACCCCCATCGGGGAGGGGGAGTGGAGTTGACGTCGGGTCGGTGGCGTCACCACCATGTCGGGCATGACCGCAACCTCAGACACGACCCGTCCCTTCAAGGTCCTGGGCCTCCAGCAGATCGCCATTGGATCGCTCGACAAGACAGCGTTGAGCGGGCTGTGGACTGGGCTGCTCGGTGTCGACAAGGTGAGCGACTACCGGTCGGAGAACGAGAACGTCGACGAGGACATCCTTCGCCTCGGTGACGGACCACTCGCGGTCGAGATCGATCTCATGCAGCCGCTCGATCCCGAGCGCTCACCGAAAGTCCACGTGCCGACGCTCAACCACGTCGGCCTCTGGATCGACGACCTTGCGGCTTGCGTCGAGTGGCTCACCGGCCAGGGAATGCGGTTCACCCCCGGAGGAATTCGCAAGGGTGCGGCCGGCTACGACGTCTGTTTCCTGCACCCCAAGGGCAACGACGAGACGCCTCGAAGCGGGGAGGGGGTTCTGATCGAGTTGGTCCAGGCCCCCGACGACGTCATTTCCGCTCTTGCGTGAGGCTCAGTTGAAGGCGGGGTCGTCCGACACCACGGTGATGCGCGCACCCTCGGCAGCGAGGTCGGAAAGGAAGCCGACCAGCGAAGCGCGGCGTCGTGCATCGAGCCCGGCGGTCGGGTCGACGAGGACGAGCTCACGGAACGGTTGCCCGAGGGCGATGAGCAGGCCGCCGATCTGTTGCTCGCCTCGGCTGAACGGCCACGGCTCCCGGGACAGCAACGGCTCGGCGTCGAGGACCTCGATGGCGAAGTCGGCCAGCTCGGTCGGCTCGTCGATGCCTCCGGCGATGGCGGCGGCCACCACCTGTTGTTCGAGCGGGATCGTGCCATCGAGCACCGGAGGGGTCGGCAGGAACACCACACCGGGTTCATCGGCTCGGGCGGAACACGGGCCGAGGTCGGACATCGGGAGGACCACCAGCATCGGGTCGAGGCTACGCCTCCGGGAGAGCGCACCGTACGCAACGCCACAGGGGACCGGTAGCATGCCGGGTCGCTGTTCGACTCGATCATCGGATCGAATGGCCGGGCCCCAGGACCCGACCCGGCATCCGCCGGCACCGATCCAGAGAAAGTGTTTCATCATGACCAAGGCAGCAGCCAACCTTCCGGCCAAGGCCGACACGATCACCAAGCACGCCAAGGGCGAGAACGACACCGGGTCTCCCGAAGTCCAGATCGCTCTGCTCTCGGATCGCATCAACCACCTGACCGAACACCTCAAGATGCACAAGAAGGATCACCACAGCCGTCGTGGCCTTCTCATGCTCGTCGGCCGTCGTCGTCGTTTGCTCGACTACCTGGCCAAGATCGACATCGAGCGCTACCGCTCGATCCGCGACGAACTCGGCCTGCGCCGCTAGCGCGTCCGCCGTCCGAACTTCCAACTGGGAGCTCGTTTGGTCGTTCCAACGACCGAACGGGCTCCCGGTTCGCGTTTTCGACGGCCGACTGGTGCGGGCCATCCCTCACGCATGCTCGGTTTCGGCCGATGGTTCCTCTATCCTCATGAGAGCCGTACGAAACGATCGTACGAGCGGCAGCTCAGCTGCCAGTTTCCAACTCCTCGCACTCGCACCTTCCGACCGCTCTGCAGAGCACTCGTCGGTGGTGACGGGCCGAGCGTACGTCTGAGCGAACCCCTCTCGGGTTCGTGACAGCAGCGAGTGGTTGCAATCTGGGATCTGGTCTGCCAATTGCCTGGCGATCGTCGCTTGGCAGACAATTGAACAAGGAGATTCCATGACGGAAGTCTTTTCCGTACAGGGCACTGTCACCTCTGGTGACGGTCCTGACATGATCCTCGAGACCGGAAAACTTGCCGGTCTCGCGAGCGGTTCCGTGACTGCTCAAATGGGCGACACGATGGTCCTCGTCGCTGCCACCGGTGCAAAGCACGTGCGTGAGGGCATCGATTTCTTTCCGCTCACCGTCGACGTCGAAGAACGTTCCTACGCTGCGGGCAAGATCCCCGGCTCGTTCTTCCGTCGTGAAGGCCGTGCATCCGATGCCGCCACCCTCACCTGCCGCCTGATCGACCGTCCATTGCGTCCGTCGTTCCCGAGCGACTTCCGCAACGAGACCCACGTCGTGGTCACCGTCCTCTCGGCTGACCAGCGCAACCCGCACGACGTGCTCGCCATCAACGGTGCATCCGCTGCGCTCATGGTGTCGGACGTCCCGTTCGACGGACCCATCGGTGCCGTGCGTCTTGCGTACACAACCGATGGTGAGTGGCTGCCCCACCCGACCTACCAAGAGGGTGACGAGAGTGTCTTCGAGGTCGTCGTTGCCGGTCGTCAGCTCGACGACGGCGGCGTGGCCGTGATGATGGTCGAGGCCGGCGGCACCGAGAACTCGTGGAACTACTACGAGAACGGCGCACCCAAGGTCGACGAGGCTGCCCTCGCCCAGGGCCTTCACGAAGCCGAGCAATACATCAAGGAAGCCATCGCGCTCCAGCTCGAGCTCGTCGAGAAGGCCGGCGGTCGCAAGCCGTTCATGTCCTACCCCACGGTGGCCGACTACACGGACGCTCAAATGGACGCCGTCAAGGCTGCCGGTGAAGCCAAGATGATCAAGGTCATGTCGATTGCCGACAAGACCGAGCGGAGCGACGCTGAGTCGGCGCTGCGCGACGAAGTCATTGCTGCTGTTTCCAAGAAGCTCGGCGACGATGCCTCGGAGAAGCAGCTCAAGGCTGCGTTCCGCAGCATGAGCAAGGCCTCGGTCCGCAAGCGCATCGTCGAAGACGGCGTTCGAATCGACGGACGTGGTCCGGCTGATCTCCGGCCGCTCTCCTCCGAGGTCGGCGTGATCCCGAAGGTGCACGGCTCCGGCCTCTTCCAGCGTGGCGAGACACAGGTTCTCAACATCACCACGCTCGGTATGAAGCGCATGGACCAGATGATCGACGGCATCGACCCGACCGATCGCAAGCGCTACATGCACCACTACAACTTCCCGCCGTTCTCCACCGGCGAGACCGGATTCATGCGTGGTCCGAAGCGTCGTGAGATCGGCCACGGCCTGCTCGCAGAGCGTGCGCTGGTGCCCGTGATCCCGTCGCTCGAGGAGTGGCCGTACACGCTGCGCCTCGTCTCCGAGGTCCTCAGCTCGAACGGTTCCACCTCGATGGCTTCGGTCTGTGGCTCGAGCCTGTCGCTGATGGACGCCGGTGTGCCGATCAAGGCGCCAGTCGCCGGTATTGCCATGGGCCTCGTCTACGCCGAGGGCAAGTACATCACCCTCACCGACATCCTCGGTGCCGAAGACGCCTTCGGCGACATGGACTTCAAGGTTGCCGGAACCGCTGACTTCGTTACGGCCCTCCAGCTCGACACCAAGATCGAAGGCATCCCGTCCGATGTCTTGGCTGCTGCGCTCAACCAGGCCAAGGACGCCCGTTTGGCGATCCTCGAGGTCATGGCCGGTGCCATCTCCGCTCCCCGTGAAGATGTTCGCGAGGGTGCACCGAAGATCATCAGCTTCGAGATCCCGATCGACAAGATCGGTGAGGTCATCGGGCCGAAGGGCAAGGTCATCAACGCCATCCAGGCCGAGACCGGCGCCGACATCAGTGTCGACGACGACGGTGTGGTCGGAACGGTGAGCGTGTCCTCCTCGGACAGCACGGTCGTCGAGGAAGCCGAGCGTCAGATCCGTCTGATCCTCGACCCTCCGACGGCCGAGGTCGGTGCCACCTACCCAGGCCGGGTCGTGAACATCACCAAGTTCGGTGCGTTCGTCAACATCCTCCCCGGACGTGACGGACTCCTGCACATCTCGAAGATCGGTGGCGGCAAGCGCATCGATCGGGTCGAGGACGTGCTCGAGCTGGGCCAGGCCATCGATGTCGTGGTCGAGGACATCGACCCCAACGGCAAGGTGTCCCTCAAGCTCGTCGGCGATGCTTCCGAGGCTCGTGAGAGCAGCGGCGGCGGTCGCAGCGAGGGCGGCCGTAGCGAGGGCGGTCGTAGCGAGTCCTCGAAGCCCAAGGCGGAAGCGCCGGCGGCCGAAGAAGAGGATCGTGGATCCGCCACGATGACCTTCGACGACGGCGACGCCCTCGACGGCTTCGGTGACCTTGGTCCCGAAGGCGCCCCCGTTGCCTCTGAAGACGATCGTGGCGGCCGAGGCCGTCGCGGTGGCGGCAGTAGTAGTGGTGGCGGTGGCGGTCGTGGCCGTGGTCGCAGCCGAAGCTGACGCTGACTTGCTGTGTTCGGCTGTCGCCTCACCGGCGTCGCCGATCCAGCTCGGTGACTGAACGTGGGTCCGATCTGAGCGCCTGGCGCGCAGATCGGACCCACGTTCGCGTTTTGGTGTCATGCTCTAAGCTCACTGCATGACTCGTGTCGGTGTGTTCGGTGCCGGTGGCCGGATGGGGAACGCTGTCTGCCACGCCGTGAACGACGATCCTGAGCTCGAGCTCGTGGCCGCCGTCGACCCGCATTACGCCGGCATCGACATCTGCGAGGTCACCGGCATCACCGGCTGCACCTTCGACGTCAGCCCGGTCCCGTCGAGTTTCGTGCACGAGAAGGTCGACGTTGCGATCGACTTCACGCAACCCGAGGCCGCTCGTGGCAACCTCGAGTTCTGTGCGGTCAACGGCATCCATGACGTGATCGGTACGTCAGGCTTCACCGAGGACGACTTCGCCTCGATTGCTGAGATGTTCGCGACGTCCAACTGCCTGATCGCTCCGAACTTCGCTCTCGGCGCCGTTCTGATGATGCGTTTCGCCGAGCTCGCCGCCCCCTATTTCGACACGGCCGAGATCATCGAGCTCCACCACGACAAGAAGGTCGATGCGCCGAGCGGCACGGCGATCAGCACGGTCGAGCGCATGGCGGCTGCCTCTGCGGACTGGGCTGATGATCCGACCGAGACCGAGACGATCGCGCATGCCAGGGGCGCCGCTGGTCCGGGCGGAATCCGCGTGCATTCGGTCCGGATGCGGGGCATGGTCGCGCATCAGGAGGTCATTCTGGGAACCGCCGGCCAGACACTGTCGATCCGGCACGACTCCTACGATCGATCCAGCTTCATGCCGGGGGTCGTCCTCGCCGCAAAGCGCATCGCCGATCTTCCGGGACTGACCGTCGGTCTCGATGCAATTCTCGGCATCTGAGTCTCGGGACCGATGACCTCCGAGGGTGGTTTCGCAGAACAGCCGCAGCCAGCGACGCACCCGTCGCTGACTCAGCAGCAGTACGATCCGGCGACGACCAGACTCGTGCTGCGGCGAGCATTCGAGCTCGACCATCGTGAGCCCACCCGTGACATCGCGTTCACGAGGTCGACGCTGGCCGAGATCGCAGCCGAGGTCGATCTGCCGGTCCAGGCGGTGGCCGCTGCGTTGGCAGAGCAAATGGCAGACGGCACTGACGGCAGAAGTCTGCTCGATCGCTTCATCGGGTCCGACCGTGTCTCGGTCCATCGCCAGGCATCGGTTCCCGAGCACGACATGCGCGATCGGGCCGTTCGTCTGCTCGAGGTAGGCCACGGGATGCGGCCGCGGATTCA
This sequence comes from uncultured Acidimicrobiia bacterium, assembly GCA_965530755.1. Taxonomy (GTDB): domain Bacteria; phylum Actinomycetota; class Acidimicrobiia; order Acidimicrobiales; family SZUA-35; genus SZUA-35. Next base: position 80,391 of record CBESNA010000008.1, read on the forward strand.
ATCCGACGGCGTTGTCGTCGCCACGAAACGCAAGGATTTCGTTGGCAAGATCGCCTCGACATTGCGCGATGCCCAAGGCCTCGGCCAGCTGGGAAAGATGCGACGGGTCGAGGTCGCCTCGGTCGACGTCGGCGACGAGCCCGGCGCCCTCGTGATCAGCGCCGACATCGGGGATCGCCGCAACAATGCCGTCGCCGGGGGAGCCGCCGTCACGATGATCGGTGGGGTTCTCGTCGTGTCGGCCGCAGTCGCGTTGAGTCCGTTCATCGCTGTGGCTACGCCGTTGGCTGTCGCTGCCGGCGTGGCGACGAGCCGTGCGGTCCACGGCGCCGCGGAGCGTGATGTTCGGGAACATCTCGAGGAAGCAGCGGATGCGTTGGTGCGGGGCGACGAACCAGACGGATTGATCAGTCGTTCGACACGCAAAGTGCTCGAGTCGATCCGCCGAAGTCGACGCGGCCGACGGCGTTGACCTGGTCGAGTATCCGCTCGGAAGATTCCTGTTCGCCTCGGGAACCGGAGCTTGGTTGTGATCGTCCGAGTGGGATGACCTCACACCGTTCCCTTGTTCGCAACGTGGCCCCCGCCCTTCTGGTGAGTGTCGCACTCCTCGCAGCGGCCTGCGGGTCCGCCGAAACCAGCGCCGGAAACGGCGATGGCGCCACCGATGAGCCGACGACCGCAGCCCCAGAGGGCGACGCATCGAACGTCGCCCGACTGTGGATCAAGGGCGAGACCGTGGACTGCATTGGCGAGGCTCCACAGAAGTGCCTCCAGGTGGCTGACGCCGAAGACGGTGAGTACCTCTACTTCTACGATTCGATCGCAGGGTTCACGTTCGAGGAGGGCACGAGCTACGTCATCGACGTCGAGATCACCGAGGTGGCTGATCCGCCGGCCGACGGATCATCGCTGTCGTACCGGCTGATCGAGGTCATCGAAGCGTCGAGCTGATCCGATCGGCTGCGGCGAGCATCTGCGCTCCGACGGGCTGGAGCCCGATACCGGCGCACACGAGTCCGGTGCTGACACGTTCGATCACGCCCCACTCCCAGATCGCTGTCGCATCGAGCCCGGTTCGAGCGGCGAGCCAACTCGCCCGGTCGAATGGGTTGCCCTCCATCAGCTCGACGGGGTCCTCGCGCATCAGGATGCCGAGGTCGTACTCGGGCTCGGCGAGGAGTCCGTCTGGATCGACGAGTTTGTGGCTGCCGCCGTCGACGGTTCTGAGCGTGTTCCATTGGTGGATGTCGCCGTGCACGAGCACCGAACGCTCGTCGTCGTGGGCTCCGAACCGGCGTTCTCCACATTCGATGGCGTGCTCGACGGTCGCTTCGCTGCACGGTCGCCCCTTGCGCTCCCATTCGCTCGAAACGAAGTCGATCAGCCACCGCGCCTTCTGAGCCCCCGTCGTGAGGCCTGCGTCTGGCGCCGGACGCCAGAGCGCGATCGCGCAGTCGGTCATGATCCGGTGTTGGTCGACGAGCGGAAGCCCGAGGTCGAAGAGGCTGGGACCGAGGCGTTCCATCAACAACGCGCCGCGGGTGTGATCACTGGCGTAGAGCTCGGCGCAACCTGCGCCGCCCGCGAGCTCGAGAACGGTTGCCTCGTGGACCACGGCGGATTGTTCGAGCCCATCGCCCGATCTCGGGATCATCAACTTGAGCACTGCGGGCGAACCATCGCGACGCTGCACGCAGGTGACGTACGCCTCGGTGCCCCCGGTGAGGGGATTTTCGAGCACGAGACCCCAGTCGTCGATCAGCGCCGCCACGAGCTCGTCGATCTCGGCGAGCCACTGCTCAGCCCCGACCTCGCGAGCCTTGTTGGCCACGATTTCAGGGACGTCGATCACGACGGGTCGACTCCGACGTCACCGCCAGCAGCACTGTCTCCAACAGCACTGTCCCCAGCATCACTGTCGGCGGGGTCGCCTTCAGGATGCCGTTCGAGGTCGATCAATGCCTTGACCTCGGAGTTGTCGCCGCGGAACTCGCCGAACACCGTCCATCCGATCGCCAGGGCGGAGACGATGAGAATTGGGATCCGATAGTCGTCGATCCAGTCGACCACCGAGCTGATCTGGCCGCTGAAGATGTTGCCGAACTGGCGCAGGATCAGCAGACGAGTCGCAGTGCCGAATGCGTTGAGGACGACGAACATGCCGACGCCGATGCCGCTGGCACCGGCAAGCATGCAGATGATGTTGTTCGGGAACAGGATGATGAGCGGCGCGGCGTAGCGCTTGAAGCCGCCTTGCGCGTCGCCCAGCAGCGGCCCATACGTGCGGCTCCGTCGCTTGATCCACGCGAGCGCCCGGTCGCCGTACCAGAAGCCGAGCAGGTAGCTCCACGGATCGAAGAACACCAGGCGGAGGAACCCCACCGTGAAGTAGGGCAGGAAGTCGAGGTCAGGGCTGGCGAGAGCGAGATTGCGATCTCGGGGGCTGAGGGCGATCAGGACGAGTGGATTGTCCTTGACGATGACCGAGAGCAGCAGGTCACCGGCCCACCCGGCAACGATGTTGACCAGGGCCAGACCGATCACGATTCGGGCGATCCACTTGTTCGGCGGTTTCCCCCGTTCGAGTCGCATCCTGGCTGCAGTCACCGCCCGAGTCTGGCAGCTCCGTGTCGCCTTCCACCTCACCGCCCGGCTCGGTCGGCGGCGACCTCGGCCGGCGGGGTCCGGGTTCAGTCAGGGGCGACCGAGGAGTCGGTCACCCAGTTCCCGTGGAAACCGATCGGCACCCGCTGGGGGAGCGTGACGGTGGCGACCGCCTCCCCGCCGAAATCGGCAGCATCGATCACGTGTAGTTCGGCTCCGTCATTGGGGACGTCGTGGACGAGGCAGATGATCCATCCGTCGTCCTCGGCTGTGCTGCCGTCGCGTGGCACGAACACGGGCTCGGCGCCGCCGCGGCCGGCGCCGAAGTCGTGTTCGCTGACGTGTCCCGTCGTGACGTCGGTCTTGTAGATCGGTCCGTGGAGGACGGGTGACGAGTAGTCGACCGTGGCCGTGTAGCCGAAGCGGTGGGGTTTGAGCCCGACCCTGGGGTCATGGCGGGGGAACTCATGGGCTCGATCGTCGATGCGCTCCTCGTTGACCCGCCTGGTCGACGGGTTGATGGTCCACCGGTCGAGCGTCGGTGGGGAATCGAGAGAGAAAGGGCCCAACAGATCGAGGTCGAACAGGCGCTCGTACCGGCAGAAGTCGATCACGACGTTGCCGTCGGCATCGTCGTAGGCATTCAGCGGGTGGAACGTGAAGCAGGGAGCGACATCACACCAGACGATCGATGACGCATCGGTCGCCGAGCGGGGGAGTAGGCCGACTCGCGCCGGGTGCTCGGGATTCCATCCCAACGGGATCGAGTAGCCCTCGGTGAGCATGTCCATCCGCAGCGTGACGGGAAGGTCGTAGACGACGACCCAGTTCTGCGTGATCGAGATGTCGTGCACCATGGGCATGTCGGCGATCGGGATGTCGATTGTCTTGGTGACGAGGCCATCTGAGCCGACGACCACGTACTGGAGATGGTCCATCAGGTCTGGCCAGCAGTAGGTCATGGCGTGGAGTTCGCCGGTCGACGGATCGAACTTCGGGTGTGCGCTGAACCCGCCGGCGAGAGTTCCGCCGAAGTCGCTGCGGGCGATGGTGTCGAGTTCGTAGGAGAGCTCGGTCGGTGTGGTTCCACCCTCGACCAGCGCGTAGGTCTTGCCGGCGAATCCGCCGACGCTCGTGTTGGGGCCGAAACTCGTCCGATCGCCGTTGGCTGGACCGATCGGAAGCGGTTCGCCGAGATGGTCGGCCACTGCGTCTGACCTGACCCAACGATTTCGGTACCAGTCGGCCTTGCCCTCTCGCAGGCGTACGCCGTGCACCATGCCGTCGCCGGTGAACCAGTGGTGGCGTTGCGGGTTGGCGACCTCGCCGATGGGGTTCGGTCCGTTGCGCAACCAGCGCCCATTCAGCTCGGTGGGCAGCGTTCCCGTGATCGGCAGGTCGAATGCGGTGACCTCCTCGGTCACGGGCGCATTGACGCCTTCGAGGTAGGTGTTGGAAGTCGTGACGGTCATGGGGCTGTCTCCGGCGAGGTTGACGGGTGTCAACACGGACGATACGGACGATGTGTACAGGTGTCAACCCCTTGATGTCTGCCGGTAGCCTCGCTCCATGACCGACGGCTCCATGACCGCGACCGTTCCATGGTAAACAGCGCCCTGGCCGAGGTGAGCACTCGTGATCGGCTCCTTGCCTCTGCGGTCGAGTTGATGGCCGAGCACGGTGAGATCGAGTCGGTCAGCCTCCGAGCGGTGGCATCGGCGACAGGCGTCAGCCCCACGGCGGTCTACCGCCACTTCACCGACCACGATGAGTTGCTGCTGTCAGCTCTCGAGTGGGCTTGGGCCGAATTCGACCGGGCCCTCGATCTGGCGAGCGCCGATGCCGAAGACCCCCACGAGCGGCTCGAGCTGCAGTGCGATGCCTACATCGATTTCGCATTGGCCCACACGGGTGTGTATGTCGTGTTGTTTGCCAGCCGAGACGCTGCTGCGGTCTGCAGGACCGATGTTGGTGGCGCGGTGTTCGACAAGCTCACTGGCGTTGTCGGCGGCGTCCTGGACGCCAACGGTGACGATCGTCCTGCCTTCGCTGTTGCGACGCAGCTCTTCACCGGCATCCACGGCATCGCTCACCTGCGGTGTGCCCAGCCGACCTTCCCCTGGCCCGGTCTCGATGACCAGAAGGAACAACTCATCGCATGCGTTGGCCTGAACCGCCCAGGTTGAGTCGTCTGCTGTACCGTCGATTGCTGTGGACGTGATCGAGGACGCCGCCGACGATGATCTCGTCATTGTCGCCAACGCCAGACGGCCGATCGGCCCGGCGAACTGGTCGTTCGTTCGACGGCCGAGATGGATCCTCTCTCACCTCTTTGCTGCGACGCTCATCGTGGGTTTCCTCGGTGCTGGCCTCTGGCAGCTCGACCGGCTCTCCCAGCGTCAAGACACCAACGAGCGAATCGAGGCAAGAGCGCTCCAGACTCCGATGCCGTTGGCGTCGGTCCTCGGCGCACCGGACGACGATCTCGACTACACCGCGGTGTCGGCGACGGGCCGGTTCGTCGAATCCGAGCTGGCCAGAGTGGCAAACCGCTCGCAGGACGGGCGCGGCGGTGATTGGGTCGTCGCCATCTTCGAGACGGACGAAGGCCACCTCTTGATCGTCAATCGAGGCTTTGTTCTGCGCTCGGAGGTCACGGCGGAGACGCCGAACGGCACGGTCGAGCTCGAGGGTCTCCTGCGGCGTTCGCGAACGAAGGGTTGGGTCGGCGGGACCGACAACCCCGAAGCCGAGCGGATGCCGCGCCTGAACGTCGACGACGTGATGGTCCGAATGGGGAGGGCCGGAATCGATCCGGATCGGGTGGTCCCGCTGTGGCTGCAGCTCGATGCGATCGACGGCGCTGACCCTGGCATCGGCGTCGACGTCGGCCTTGGCGTGGAGGCGGTCGTCACACCACGCCCGATACCCCTCGACGGCATCGACGAGGGAAACCACTTCAGCTATGCCGTCCAGTGGTTCTTGATGGCGACCTTGAGCGTCGTGATCTATGGCCTGATGCTGCGGCGGATCGCTCACCGCCCCGCCTGAACACGGACCCTCGGGGGGACATGGCTGCTACCCTCACGACTCGATGTCCATCCAATCTTCACCGGCCCTGTTGGCACTCCACGGACTCCGCCTCAAGGGATTCGCAGAAGCATCGGTCATCGCCGAATTCGTCGGCCTCGACGAAGCAGCCGTCACCGCGGAACTCGAGCGAGCGGCCGAGTCCGATCACACCATGTTCAGAGACGGTCGCCGGACCGGCTGGGCCCTCAAGCCCTCCGGTCGAATCGAGAACGAGCGCCTCCTCGCCGAAGAGCTCGACGCCGTCGGCCACCGAGATCTCGTGCAACAGTGCTACGAGCGGTTCCTCGCCCTCAACGGTCAGATGTTGGCCGTCTGCACTCGCTGGCAGGTGAAAGACCAAGACGCGAAAGAACTCAACGACCACACCGATGCCGACTACGACGCTGCAGTCCTGGCCGAACTCGCCGGGCTCGACGCGGGGGTGCAGCCGATCTGCGCCGACCTCACGAGCGCCCTCCCGCGCTTCGGCGTCTACGGACCACGCTTCGACATCGCACTTGCAAAACTCCGCTCCGGCGAGCTCGAGTGGTTCACCAAGCCGATCATGGAGAGCTACCACACCGTGTGGTTCGAACTCCACGAAGACCTACTGGCCACCCTCGGGATCAACCGCGCCGACGAGAAGGCCCACTGATGGCCCGCTTCGGTCGCGTCCTGACGGCGATGGTCACTCCGTTCAACGCAGACGAGTCGGTGAATTACGAGGGCGCGCAGGAACTGGCGAAGTACCTCGTCCAACACGGCAACGAGGGTGTCGTCGTTGCCGGCACGACCGGCGAGTCGGCGACGCTCACCCACGAGGAGCAGACGCAATTGATCGTCGCTGTTCGTGAGGCCATCCCTGACAACTACCTCATCGCCGGGGCGGGAAGCAACGACACGAAGGCCGCCGTCGAGCTGACCGAGGAGGCGACCGCAGCCGGTGCTGACGGGATTCTCTCGGTGACGCCGTACTACAACCGGCCGTCACAGGCCGGCTTGCTCGCCCACTTCACCGCCATCGCTGCATCGACCGATCTACCGATCGTCGTGTACGACATTCCCGGTCGCACGGGCCGGAAGATCAGTACGGCAACGCTTCTCGACTTGTTCGCCGTCGACAACATCGTCGCGCTCAAGGATGCTGCCGGCGATCCCGCCGAGACGGCGGCGCTGCTCGCCGCTGTCGGCGACGACGTCGACTGTTACTCGGGGGACGACAAGCTCACGCTTCCCCTCTTGTCGGTCGGCGCCTGCGGCGTCATCGGCGTCGCCACGCACTGGCTCGGCCAAGAAATGGCCGAGATGATCAACGCCTACGTCGACGGTGACGTGGTCGGAGCCCGAAAGAGGAATGCCGCCATGATCCCGTCCTTCGAATTCGAAACCGGCGACGACGCGCCGAATCCCGAGCCGACGAAGGCATTGATGCCTCTCCTCGGTCTCGACCTCGGCCCGTGTCGTTCGCCGATGGGCTTCCCGCCAGATGACATCTCCGACCGTGCCCGCCTCGTGCTGGCCGGGCTCGGGAGGAACATCTGATGGCCTCCGACGTGCGAGTCGTGTTCCTGGGTGGCCTTGGAGAGATCGGCCGCAACTGTGCAGCCATCGAGGTCGACAAACGCATCATGCTCATCGATTGCGGGCTCATGTTCCCCGACGACGACATGGCCGGCATCGACCTCGTGCTGCCCGACTTCACCTGGTTGCGTGAGAACGCCGACCGGATCGAGGGTGTGGTCTGCACCCACGGCCACGAGGACCACATCGGTGCGCTCAGCCACCTCCTCAGCGAAATGCCGCTGAAGATCATCGGCTCGCCGCTCACGATCGGGCTGGCCAAGAACCGCATCAACGAACGCGGTGTCAGCAAACAAGCCAGCTTCATCGAAGTCAGTGACGGCGATCGCATCCAGGTCGGCCCGTTCGACCTCGAGTTCTTCCCGGTCACACACTCCGTGCCGCACGGATTCGCCACGGCGTTCCACACCCCGCAGGGCGTCATCCTGCACTCGGGTGACTTCAAACTCGACATGACGCCGGTCGACGGTCGACTGACCGACCTCGCTGCGATCGGGCATCTCGCGAAGGACGACGGCATCCGGCTGTTCCTGTGCGACAGCACCAACGCCGATTCCGAGGGATTCTCGGCCTCGGAGACCTCGATCGGGCAGTCGATCCACGACCTGTTCATGCAGCGTCCGGATCAGCGGATCATCGTGGCGTCGTTCGCCAGCCACATCCACCGCGTCCAGCAGGTGGCGAACGCTGCCATCGCCAACGGGCGCAAGATCGCCACGCTCGGCCGGTCGATGAACAACAACGTGAATTTGGCCAGGCAGATGGGCCTGCTCACGATCCCCGACACCTCGATCGTCAAGATCGAGGACATCGACAAGTACGCCGACAATGAATTGTGCATCATCTCGACCGGTTCGCAGGGCGAGCCGATGGCGGCGCTGGCTCGCATGGCCAGCGGCGACAACCGCTTCCTCACGATTCGTGAAGGCGACTGCGTGATCTTGTCGTCACATCCGATTCCCGGCAACGAGACCGGTGTCTCCCGCGTCATCGACGGCCTCCTCCGCAAGGGCGCTGAGGTGCTCCACTCGGGGACCCACAACGTCCACGCCACGGGCCACGCAAAGGCCGAAGAGCTACGGGTGCTGCACTCGATCGTGCAACCGGAGTGGTTCATTCCCGTGCACGGCGAGTACAGCCACATGACCACACACGCCAAGATCGCCGCTCGGATGGGTCTGGCAGCCGACCACATCTTGATTTGCCAGGACGGCCAGTCGATCGTGCTGAGTGACGATGGCCTCGAGCGGGGCGACGAAGTCCCGGCCGAGTACATCTACGTCCATGGCAGCCTGGGCGATCTCGACGAGAGTGTGTTGGTCGAACGTCGGATCCTCGGCACCGAAGGTTTTGTCTCCGCCGTGATCAGCATCGGGATCAACGGCCCGAAGGCCACGTTGCTGCGTGAGCCCGAGATCATCACCCGAGGTTGGGTCCACGGGCCCGAGGGTGACGACTTGCGCAAGACAGCGATGCACGCGGTCCGCGACGTGGTCGAGGATTCCTTGTCGAAGGGGAACTTCACTCGCCAGGAGATCGAACGCGTCACCCGCCGCACACTCGGCCGGTTCGTGAGCAACAAGACTCGCCTGCGGCCGATGATCGTTCCCGTGGTGCTCGGCGCCCACGAAGGCGACGAACGCTAACTCCCCCGCATGTCCTTCTGGGGTGTTCACCACTGGGAGAGAAAGGTCCGCTACGCTCGGTCGCACTGTGGCTACTACGAATCGATCCTCACGGACCGGTCGAGGGGCAGCTACGGGTGGACGATCTGCACCGCGCCCGTCAAAGGCAAGCGTGGCAAAGAAACGCGCCCAAAATGCCCGAGAAGCTAAGGGCATCGCCCTCATCACGCTCGGACTCCTCCTCGGCCTCGCTCTCTACACCGGTGCAACGGGGGTGATCGGCCGTCTCCTGGCCTCCGCTCTCGGCGCTTTCGTCGGCCGGGCTCGGTTGCTCGTGCCGCCGCTGACGATCTTGGCCGGCTGGCATCTCTTGCGAACAGAGCCGAAGAAACGCAGCGAATACCGCCCGCGCCTCGAGTTGGCGGCCTTCGGGTTCGCGTTCGTTGCGTTGTTCTCTGCCCTCGACATGCTCGGGGGCCGTCCCGGTTGGGGTTCGTCGAATGGATTCCTGTCCAAGGCAGGCGGCTGGTTCGGTATCGCCACCGGCGGCAGCATCGAGCGCTACTTCGGCTACTGGGGTCAGCTCATCGTGACGGTGGCCATGAGTCTCATGGCTGTCGTTCTCCTCACGAGCCTCTCCACAGTGCCGGTCGCCGACTTCCTGGCCGACCTCGCATCCCGCATTCGGGAACGTTTCGACGAATGGCGTGAGCAACAGCGGTCCGACGATCCGCAGGTCGAGGAGCCCAAGGCAAAGGGTCGCCAGGTCACCGACATGCCGATTCTCGACCTGGAGCATCCACCCGAAGCGTCTGCCTTCGACGATGCCGGGACCGGTCCGGACGAGATCTTCGATCAGGAGACCTACATCGATCTCCGCATTCCCGGGGCAACGCAGCCGACCGACGATGCCACGATCGCCGAAGTTGCGCCCCAACCGCCGACAGAGCATCCGGCTCCCTTCATCGAGGTCCCCGAGACAGCATCGGTGGCTGCCATCGCAGCGCTGCGCCCGACGCCGGCCCGCGGCGACTGGGTCCTTCCCGACATGAACATCCTCTCCCAGAGCGAGGGCCAGGACGTCGACCGCGCATCGGTCGAGCGCACCGGTCGTCAGCTCGAGCATGCCCTCGCCGAGCACGGCGTGGAGACCCGACTCGTCGGCGTGGTCGTCGGCCCGACCGTCAGCCGTTTCGAGCTCGAACTCGGCCCTGGTGTGAAGGTCAACCGCGTCACCAGCCTCCACAAGGACATTGCGTATGCGATGGCCACGCCTGACGTTCGAATACTGGCTCCGATCCCCGGCAAACAGGCGATCGGTGTCGAGGTGCCCAACGTGCGTCGCCAGATGATCACGGTCGGCGACCTCCTCTTCTCAGAAGAAGCCGCAAACGCGACTCATCCGCTCGAGGTCACGCTCGGACGTGACATCACGGGCAAGACCGTGATGGCCAACCTGGCGAAGATGCCCCACTTGCTCGTCGCCGGCCAGACCGGCTCCGGTAAGTCGAGCTGCATCAACTCGATGCTGACCTCGATCCTGATGCGCTCGACTCCGGACGAAGTGCGTCTGATCCTGGTCGACCCCAAGCGGGTCGAGCTCACGCAGTACGAGCGTTTGCCGCACCTGCTCACCGAGGTCGTCACCGATCCGAAGAAGGCCGCCAACGCCTTGGCCTGGGGCGTTCGCGAGATGGAGCGTCGTTACGACCTCCTGAGCGACGTCGGCGTGCGCGACCTCGATGGCTACAACAAGGGTGTCGAAGCCGGTCGGTTCCCGGCTGTGCCAACTGCAGATGGTGAGAAGGAGCGGGAGAAGCTCAGCTATATCGTCATCATTCTCGACGAGCTCGCCGACCTCATGATGGTGGCAGCTCGCGACGTGGAAGAGTCCATCTGTCGCATCGCTCAGAAGGCCCGAGCGGTCGGGATCCACCTGGTGATCGCCACGCAGCGGCCGAGCACCAATGTGATCACCGGTCTCATCAAAGCCAACGTCCCGGCTCGACTCGCCTTCGCCGTGTCCAGCCTCACCGACTCCCGCGTGGTCCTCGACCAGCAGGGCGCAGAGCGTCTCGTCGGCAGGGGAGACGGGCTTCTGCTCGACGGATCGACCAGCACGCCGACCCGATTCCAGGGTGCATGGGTCACAGAAGAAGAAGTCGAGACCATCGTCGAGCACTGGCGCAAGCAGGCACCCGAGGTCGTGTTCGATTCTCGTGTGCTCGGCGAAGAGGTCAGCGAATCGGCCGCCATGATTCCCGGTGGCACCACCGGTGATGATGACGACGACGAGCTCGTGCTCCAGGCAATGGAACTCATCGTCCGCTCCCAACTCGGATCGACCTCCATGCTGCAGCGCAAGCTGCGCGTCGGGTTCGCCAGAGCGGGCCGCCTCATGGACATCCTCGAACAACGAGGCGTTGTCGGGCCATCGATCGGGTCGAAAGCACGCGATGTGATGATGACTGCGGACGATCTCGATGCCGGCCGCTGGCCGGCGGCCATGCGGGCACCGGCTGCGCCGGCAGCGGCACCCGTACGCGCCCCGGCGCCAGCGCCGACCCCTGCACCAGCGCCGACGCCGGCTCCCGAGCCGGTTGTGTCGGCATCGGCACCCGTCGCCAGTCGCCCACCGGCCGAGCTGCCCGAGGCCGAGCTCTCCCTGGCCAATGAGGATCACACCTCGACGATCGATCTGTCGTCCCAGCGCACCACTGCGAAGGGCTCGATCTTCGACGACCTGGGTATCTCACCGCCACCCGGGGCACTCGCCGCCGACAGCGCTGCCGACAGCGCTGCCGATGACGTCGACGACGAACTCGACGGGGATGCATTCGACCCCGCTCTGGCTCCGCCCCCCGGCTATCGCTCGCCGTGACAAGACTCATCAATCTGCGCTCGGCCCAATAGCCTCCCCTGATGCTCATTGCTGTCGCCCTCATTGCGGGCATTGCGCTGCTGGCCAAGGCGGCTGACGAATTCGTCGAAGGTGCAGCGCGGCTGGCCGTGATGCTCAAGATCTCGCCGATCGTGGTTGGCGCGGTGATCGTCGGGTTCGGAACGAGTGCGCCCGAGATGGTGGTGAGCGGTATCGCCGCAGCCCAAGGCGACGACGACCTCGGCATCGGCAACATCATTGGCTCGAATCTGGCGAATCTCTCCCTCATCCTCGGTGCTGCGGCCCTGATCGTTCCGCTCACGATCGATTCCCGGGTCCTGAAGAAGGAAGTGCCGCTGGCGACCGGCGCCGCGATTCTGTTCGCCGTGTTGGTGCAGAACGGCCTCAGCGTTCTCGATGGCATCGTGTTCGCTGTCCTGTTGGTGGCTGCCCTCGCATTCCTCTTGCTCGGCGGCAGCGGCGACGATGCGATGGTGAGCGAGGTCGAGGAGCTGGCCGGCGGCGAGCACACGATCGGTGTCGAAGTCGGGCGAACGTTGATTGGCTTGTTCGGAACCGTCCTCGGCGCTTGGCTCCTGGTGTGGGGGGCAACGACGCTGGCCGAGGACCTCGGTATCAACAACGGGTTCGTCGGCGTCACCCTCGTTGCGCTCGGAACGTCACTGCCCGAACTCGTCACCGCCATCGCTGCGGCCAGGAAGAACCAGACCGATCTCATCATCGGCAATCTTCTGGGCAGCAATCTGTTCAACTCGCTTGCCGTCGGGGCTGTCGTTGCTTTCCTCGGTGACGGCGGAGTGGCCATCGATCCGTCGCTGACGGGACTCGATCTCTGGTTCATGCTCGCGGTCTGCCTGATTGCGGCGCTCGCGATGTTCACCCGTTCGGTGTTGGAGAAGGCCGAGGGAACTCTCCTGCTCGGCGTGTTCATCGGCTTCCTGATGGCCACGTGGTGGGACGAGACTCGAGACATCGGCGATGCCATGTTCGATTTGGCTCGATCGCTCGCCTGAAGCCCCTTCCCGGCCTGACAGCAGCAGCTGCGTGTGATGAGATCGCCCGGTGACTTCTCTCGATCATCTCGTCGTCGCCGGTACCGACCTGTCCGCCCTCGTGGCGTGGTGGACGGCTGAGTCCGGCCATCATGCGACCGTCGGTGGCTCACACGTCGGCATGGGGTCGAAGAATGCGCTGGTCGGCCTGGGTTCGTCTTACCTCGAACTGGTTGGCCCGGACCCGGACCAGGAGACACCGAGGCAGCCCAGACCGTTCGGGATCGATGATCTGCCCGAGCACTCGATCCGTCTTGTCACCCTCGCGTTGGCCGTCGACGATCTCGACGCCGCCCTGGCTCAGATGGCAGCCAACGACATTGCCTTCGGTCCTGCTCTGCCGATGTCCAGAGCAAAACCGGACGGCACGTTGCTGTCTTGGAGACTCGCGTTGCCGAGTGGCTTCGATGGGGTGATGCCGTTTCTCATCGAGTGGGGCGAGGGCGTCGACCACCCATCTGCCGCCCTGCCCGATGGTTGTTCGATTGCGAGCGTCGAGGGGTTCCATCCGGAGGCCGATCGGCTCAATGCGGCGTTGGAAGCGATCGGTGCGCCGTACGCGGTCGAGGTCGCCGCTCGGGCCGGCTTGTCTGCCGACCTGACCACTCCGAAGGGGACGGTGACCCTGTGACCGCCGACCATCGAGTGTTGGCGGCCGGCCTCCAGTTCCCGGAAGGCCCGATCGCCATGGCAGACGGGTCGATCGTCCTGGTCGAGATCAAACGGGGCACCCTCACCCGGGTGTCGGTCGACGGATCGGTCGACGTCGTGGCCGATTGCGGCGGCGGTCCGAACGGTGCTGCGGTCGGTCCGGATGGCAAGATCTGGGTCTGCAACAACGGTGGTTTCGAGTGGCACGAACGTCATGGCCTGACGCTGCCGGGTGATCAGCCGAGCGACTACACCGGTGGCAGCATCCAAAGGGTCGACATCGAGACCGGTCAGGTCGAGACCGTCTACGAAGCGGTGGGCGGCCATCGATTGTGTGGCCCCAACGACCTCGTTTTCGACGAGACCGGCGGTTTCTGGTTCACCGATCACGGCAAGAACCGGCCTCGGGATCGCGACCGCGGCGGTCTTTACTACGCCGCAGCCGACGGTTCGAGCATCGAGGAAGTCGTCTTTCCGTTGCTCGCACCGAACGGTGTCGGTCTCTCACCCGCCGGCGATCGGCTGTATGTCGCCGAGACCTACGAAGGGCGGCTCTATGCGTGGGATCTCGAAGGCCCGGGACAGATCAGGGGCTATTTCGGACCCGAGCATCGAGGAGTGGTGCTGGCCGATCCCGAGGGTGGCCCGCTGTTCGACTCTCTGGCGGTGGATGCCGAGGGCAATGTGTGTGTCGCCACCATCCGCAACGGTGGCATCACGGTGGTGTCCCCTGAAGGTGCGCACCATCACGTGCCGTTCGATGATCCGCTGACCACCAACATCTGCTTCGGTGGACCCGACCGGCACACGGCGTTCGTCACGCTCTCAGCGACGGGGCGCCTTGTCGCCGCCGAGTGGGCATGCCCGGGCCTCGAACTGGCCTTCAACGCCTGATCCGAGGCGAGCTCGTTCGACCTCGTATCCTTGACCGGTGCACCCAGCCCGTCATCGCCGTCTGACGCCCGCAACCGCCGCCATCGCGTTGGTGGTCGCAGTGCTGGGCTTGTTGTTGTCGGCCTCGCCGGTCGCAGCTCACGGCGAGCTGGTTGCGTCGTCACCTCAGCCAGGAGAGACCGTCGGAACTGCCTCACACATCGATCTGGTGTTCTCGACGAACGTCTCGGACTGGGTCGTGTCGGTCGAGCAGCCGAACGGTGATTCCGTCGACGGAACGGTGGTCCAGAAAGCCGATCCCTACCTGTCGTTCGAGACGAAACCGCTCGAAACCGAGGGGCAGTACATCGTCCGCTACTCCGGCATCGACTCCGATGGTGACATCCTTCAGGGCGCCTACGCCTTCGTCGTCGAGGAAGGTGCCCCGGGGCCGGCCGAGCTGCCCGTCGACCTCGTGGTCCTGCAGCCGCCGACGGGATGGGCATGGTGGACGTACGCGTTGTTGATGGTGGGCGTGGTCGTCGTCGCCGTCCTCACCGGTCTTCTGGCCGAGAAGCTCCGTCGGCTTCGTTCGCTCTCCGCTGCTGTCTGACGTCGGCCACCGGATCACGAAGCAGCTGATCTGATCATCCGATGAGCGGACCTAGAGTGATGGGCCTCATGTCCGCCACCCCCGCGCCGCGCACGTACTGGATCGAGACGCTCGGCTGCCCGAAGAACCAGGTCGATTCCGACAAGCTCGTCGGCACGATGGTGGCCGACGGCATGGTCCCGGCGGCCGATGTCGGTGACGCCGACCTCGTGGTGGTCAACACTTGCGCCTTCATCGGCGAAGCCAGGCAGGAGTCGGTCGACACGATCCTCGCCCTCGGCGATGCCAAGCGGGGCAACGCCGAACTGGTTGTCACCGGCTGCATGGCCGAGCGCTACGGCGATGACCTGGCCGAGGCCATCCCCGAGGCGGCCCAGGTCGCCGGATTCGGTGTGCCCGTCACGTTGGGGAAGAGTCGGGGAGCGGTCGGCAACGGTGCGGTGCCGAAGCTCGATCTGCTCGAACTGCCTCGGCCGCCGGCGACTGCCCCCTGGGCGTACGTGAAGGTCGCCGAAGGATGCGATCGCAACTGTGGTTTCTGCGCCATCCCGAGCTTCCGAGGCAAGCAGCGATCCCGTTCGATCGAGTCGATCATGGCCGAGGTCGATCAACTGGCAGCCAAGGAGATCGTGTTGGTCGCCCAGGATCTGGCTGCTTTCGGACGCGATCAGGGTCAGGGTGAACGGTCGATCGTGCCTCTGGTTCGCAAGGTCGCAGCGGAAGTCGATCGGGTCCGGTTGCTGTACCTCTATCCATCCGATCTCACCGACGAGTTGATCGACACGATCTGTGACACCGGTGTTCCCTACTTCGATCTCTCCTTGCAGCACGTCAGCCGCCCGCTCATGCGGCGGATGCGGCGATGGGGCGACGGTGACCTCTTCCTCGAACGGGTCGAAGCCATCCGCGCTCGAGAACCGGATGCCGCGTTCCGCAGCAACTTCATCGTCGGCTACCCGGGCGAGACCGAAGAAGACCATGATCGACTCATCGAGTTCGTGGAAGCAGCCAGGGTCGACTGGTGCGGATTCTTCGCCTATTCGAAGGAGGAGGGGACCTACGCCGCCGATCTCGACGGTGAGGTTCCGATCTCGTTGATGAACGAGCGACTCGCGGAGCTCAGCGAACTCCAGGATCAGATCACGGCTGAGTCTCGCGACGCCCTCATCGGCCGCCAGGTCGAGGTGCTCGTCGACCAGCCCGGAATCGGACGGACCCATCGCGAGGCACCCGAGATCGACGGCATCGTCAACGTGCCGTCTCGGCTCGAGGTCGGCGTGATCCACACGCTCGAGGTGAGCGATGCCGCCGGTCCCGATCTGATCGCCTCTCCGGCATGAATCGAGAGGCACTCGAGCACGATCTGATCGGCCGGTCCCGCTACGCCCTCGCCGCCAACGCGCTCACCGTCGGCCGCCTCGCACTGGCTCCGGTGCTGGCACTCATGATCCTCAGCGAATCGCAACGATGGCTGACCTTCGCGCTCGCCCTCGTCCTCGGCGCAACCGACTTCTTCGACGGAAAATTGGCCAGGAACGCCAAGCCGACCAAAGTCGGGGCCTTCGTCGATCCTCTGGCCGACAAGGCCGTGGTGCTCCTCGCCGGATTCGCCCTCGTCGAGATCGGACGCTTCCACATCCTGCCCTGGATCATCATCGCCATCCGCGAGGTCGGGATCCAGGTGTACCGCTCGTACTGGGCCCGGCGTGGGTTCGCCATTCCGGCTCGACCTTCAGCCAAGTACAAGGTCTTCGTCCAAGGATTGGTGATTGCGTTCGCGTTGTTCCCGGTCCTGGACGACGCCAGATGGATCGCCGACGTCATGTTGTGGGTTGCGGTGGCGTTCACGGTCGTGAGCGGTGCGCAATATGTTCTCGATGGTCGCAAGTCATTGCGGTTGACCGGCGCGCGCTGACGTGCGCGAGACGAGGGAGTCGAGCAAATGAACGTGGAAGTGGTCGCCATCGGCACCGAGCTGCTGCTGGGACAGATCGTCGACACCAACTCGTCTTGGATCGGCGAGCAGCTGGCAGCTGCCGGTCTCTCGTCCCACTATCAAACGAAGGTCGGCGACAACCCGGCACGGATCCGGGAGGTGCTCGGCCAGGCACTCGATCGCAGCGACGCCGTGATCTGCTGCGGTGGGTTGGGCCCGACCCAGGATGACATTACTCGGGAGGTCATCGCCGAGGTCATGGGGGTCCAGCTCGAGCTCGATCCCATCATCGAGGCTCGCATCCGTGCGATGTTCGAGAGTCGGGGTCGGACGATGCCGGAGAACAACGTCCGCCAGGCCATGGTGCCTGTCGGTGCGTCTGCGATCGCCCAGCAACCGGGTACCGCTCCTGGCCTCGTGTGTCCGATCGGGGACAAGGTCATCTACGCCGTGCCCGGCGTTCCTTACGAGATGAAGGAGATGGTCGAGCACACGGTCGTGCCCGATCTGCGGCGCCGATCCGGGGATCCCCGCATCATCCGAAGCCGCGTCCTGCGCACGTGGGGAACGAGCGAGTCGGCGTTGGCAGAAGTACTCGCCGATCGCATCACGGCGCTCGACGCCGCCGGCAACCCGACGTTGGCCTTCCTGGCGAGCGGCGTCGAGGGGCTCAAGGTCCGGATCACGGCCGCCGCCCCGACCGACGCCGAGGTCGAGGCGATGCTCGATGCCGAACAGGCCGAGCTCGATCCGCTGATCGGGCACCTCGTGTTCGGCATCGACGGCGACAACATGGAGACCGTCGTCGTGCACGCGTTGCGGGATCGCGGGCTCACGCTCGCCGTCGCCGAATCGGTGACCGGTGGATATCTGGCCGGCCGCATCTGTGCTGTCCCGGGGGCGAGTCAGGTGTTTCGAGGCGGCATCGTGGCCTATGCGCCTGACGTCAAGTTCGACCTGCTCGGGGTTCCCGAGGGACCGGTCGTGACCGAGGACGCCGCCGTGGCGATGGCCGAGGGGGTTCGCGCCCGGCTTGGTGCCGATATCGGGATCGCCACGACGGGAGTGGCGGGCCCGGACGAGAGCGAGGGCCTCCCGGTCGGCACGGTGTGTCTTGCGGTTGCAGCCGCCGATGGGGCGATCGCCAGCACGGTGCGTCTGCCGGGCGATCGGGAACGCATTCGCCAATTCTCCACGATCACGCTGCTCGATCTGCTCCGCCGGGTGTTGATCGACTCCTGAGGTTGATCGAATCCTCAGGCGAGCGGCCCAGGCGCGCCAGAAGCGCGTGGTGTGTTCTGCGCGCCCCCTCCGGACACTCAGACCGCCCCATGCGCTCCCGGTTCGATCATGATTGTCCAACGATGTTGAGGAGTTGTTGAATCGCCGGCGTCAGCGGTTGAGAAGCCGTTGCATGCGGTCATTTTCCCAGGTCACAGCCCATTGCATGCCCATCTTGTCCGCCAGCTCGGTTGCGGCCGTCATGGCCTCGGCGCCGGCAGTGCTGTCACCGGCTGCGGCGGCGTTCTCGGCAACGGCGAGGGTCGTCCACAGCAATGCCGGTCTCGCCTCGATGTCCCCGAGGCGGGCGATCGCACGTGTCAACACCTTCGACGCCTCGTCGGTGTCGCCGGCGGCCGTGAGCAGCCGACCGACATGGAGCCCCCCGATCGAGGGGTAATCGGTCCCGCCGACCAGCGCCACCATTCGGTCGACGGCCGGTTCGAGTGCCTCGATCAGCGGCGGAATGACGTGCCGGAGATCGGGTTGGGTGAGTGCGAGATCGGCGACGGCGTCGGCGAAGTAGGCCTGTGTCATGTACTGGAGCACCCCCTCGCCGCCCCAGGTGATGTCGGTGACCGTGAACCGGTCGATCACGGCTCGTGCGCCGGCGAGATCACCAGAGCGGGCGAGGAGGGCGGCGAGCGGAGCTGCATATGCGGGGCCGTCGTAGGCGGTGAGTCGGCTCCTGATCGCACCGATGATCGGTTCGAAGTCGCCGGCGGCCCGGGCCAGCGTGAAGTACTGCATGCCGAACGTGTCCATCACGGCATCGCCGAACCGGGCGTAGGTGCGGAATCCCTGACTCACTCGCTCTCGGGCGACGTCGAAGTTGCCGGCCAGGAGTTCGAGCGAGATCTCCAGTGAGTCGGCTTGGATGGCCACGAACGGATCGTCGACGGAGCGGCCTGCCGCAACGCCAAACGCCACATGGTGGCGAGCCTGGCCCAGGTCGCCCTCGTCCAGTGCCACACCGACGAGTGCCTTCCGAGCCCGAACCTGCAGTCGAGGGGTGTCGATTCGCTCGGCGATGGAGTCGGCCTCTTCCAACATCGCCTTTCGCTCGTCGGCGGGAAGGGTCCGAGTGTGCGTCTGGGCGACCGAGACGAGGCCCTCGCAGAGAGGCTCCAGTGCATCCCGGGTCCGCAGCAGCCCGATGGCCGTTCTCGCCAGCGCGACCGCTCGATCCTGATCGTGGTGCGGAGCGAACATCTGGGCACTCAGCGCGAGCAGCACGATTGGCCGCCAGCGGTGATCGTCGTCCATCAGCCCGAGCGCTCGCTCCAGCACGGCCATCGATTCGTCCGGCGGACTCCAGTATCCGAGCCACTCGGTGGAGCGTCCCGAATGGTCGATGCGAGCGGTCCCGACGTAGACCATCGCCGCAACGATCAGCAGGTCGAGCTCGCCGGCGGATGCGGCGAGGTCGACGGCTCGGAGCGAGGTCTGCTGCGACTCGACATGTTTGGAGAGGAACTTCAGGACCTGAGCACGGTCGATGGTGATGTCGATGCGTCGAGCTGGGGCGTCTGGCCCATCGTCGAGCGCTTCGAGTGCAGAGTCGAACAACTGGAGCGCGCCGGCGTAGTCGCCGAGCTCGGCCGCCTCGGTGCCGGCAGCGTGGGCGAAGCGGGCGGCCTCGAGCGAGGCACCAGCGGAGCGTCCGAGTAGATAGTGGTGAGCGATGACGGCGATGGGAGCCGACTGCTTCTCGAGCAGCACGCCGATGCGGGCATGCAGGTGGCTGCGTTTCCGGTGGCTCAACGTGGCAGCGAGCGTCTCGGCCAAGAGGTCGTGGGAGAATCGGTATCGCCCGAGCTCGTGTGGGTTGTCCTCGACGATCCGTGCCGCCACGGCGGCCTCGACGCAGACGTCGAACTCGTCCTGTCCGTACCCCAACAACTCACGCATCAGGGATTCGTCGATCGACGGATGGCAGAGGGCGGCAGCGGCCAGGACGTGGCCCGCGGGCGGTGGCAGCGTGTCGAGTCGTCTCAGAACGACTTCTCGAATGGTGTCGGTGGGGACCATGTCCCGGTCGCGACCGCTGCGGATGAGTTCGGTGACGAACAGCGGGTTGCCGCCGGTGTGCTTCGTCAACCTGTGGATCGCGGACTGGTCTGGTTCGTCCGAGCGGATGGCTCGGAACACTTCTGCGACGTCGGCGTCGGTGAGTCCTTCCAGTGTCACCCGGCACGACCCGGCCGCTCGACCGGCATCGGCCAGCAAGCGCGTACGGGCCGGGCGTTCCCGTGTGGCCTCGGCCGCGACATCGGTGTCGCGCCACGTGGCCACGATCGACAGGTCGCCGACGTCTCCTGCGCTCAAGAGGTGGTTGAGGACCACGAGCGACTCGTCGTCTGACCAATGGAGGTCCTCGAGGCAGATGAGGAGCGGTCGAGCGGCAGCGAATCGGCGCAGCGTTCTCGTGATGGCATCGCTGACCTCACCACTCGGTTTCACTGCGTCGACGTCGTAGAAACCGGTGAGTTCTGGGACGATCCGGGCGAGGTCGCCGGCCTGTGGACCGAACACGTCGTCTCGTAACGATGGAGTCGTTCGCTCGAGGAGGTCGCGCAGCACGGTCTGCCAGGGGCGCAGCGTTGCCTTCGAGGTGGTGTCGACGCAGCGGCCCCAGGCGACGTCGATGCCTTCCTCGTCGGCACGGCCGGCAAGAGCGGCGAGCAAGGTCGATTTGCCGATGCCGGCGGGTCCGGTGATGACGCCGCCCAGTTCGGTCTGGTCTCGACCGGGAAGGCATCGGATCAGGGTCTCGAGGGCGGCACCACGGCCTGCGGGGGCGTCGCCCGCAGGCCGTTCGAACGGAGCGGGCGATGTCGCGTCGGCTTCGGCCAGCAACGCTGGGTCGTTCGACAGGATCTGTTGCTCGAGCTCGATGAGCAGCGGCGAAGGGTCGAGGCCGAACTCCTCCAGCATGGTGGTTCTCGCGTGCTGGAAGCGTGCGAGGGCATCGGTGACGCGGCCGGCCCGATAGAGGGCGAGCATGTGGAGGCCGACGAGCTGATCGCTGGTGGGATGTTCGAGGCAAGCCGCCTCGAGTGACGCGATCGCCTCGTTGCCCTTTCCCGCATCGATCGCAGCCTGGTAGTGACGAATGGAGAGGGCCAGGTGAAGCTCGGTCACCTTGGCGGCGTCTTCGGGGAAATCATCCAGTGTCCGGATGGCCTGGGCGACAGGTGCGGCGCCCTCGTCCGGCCAATTCGAGAAGGCTCGACCGGTTGCGGCCAGGATGTCCTCGGGAGGCAAGCCGGAGTCGAGCGAGAGGGCGTGTCTGGTGTGTTCGACGAACTGGTGGATGTCCACGTCGAGCTGATCGATGTCGATTGCGTACCCGGGCGCCCGAGTGATCAGGAGCTGCGAGCGATTGCCCGGTTGGCTGTCGGGTTCGAGCTTACGACGCAGGTGCGAGATGTATGAACGAAGCGTGAGTTGTGGTTTTGCCGGCGGCCGGCTGCCCCACACGATCTCGATCAGGCGGTCGCTCGAGACGGCTGCACCGTTCGCGAGCACGAGAGCGAGCAGGACGGTCTGTTGTTTTTGGCCTCCGAGGTTGATCTCTCCCTCCGCCGAGGCGACCCGAAGGTGGTCGTAGACCTGCACCTCCACTCTTTTGCCCGTCATTCGTCTGCCATGGCGCAAAATACTAGGTGGAGAGGCGATCTGGGGCTACTCGTCCGTGGCGAATCGCCCAGTGGATGCGGCGTAGAGAGGGTTGCGATCCCCGCATTCCTGGGTGAACACGAAGTCCTGGAAGGCCAACTGCGCGCTGGTCATGTCGGCCCAGACGGCTCGAAGGACGTCGTCGTCCATCTGACACAGCGCTCGAGCGACTGACTCGCGTTCTTCGATCTCGGCCTCGGACAGGGAACGCCCCTCGATCTCGGCCAGCAACTCGGCCCTGGTCAGTTCCGGCTCGTCGTCCGAACATCCTGAGGCGAGGACGCCGAGCCCGACGAACACGAGCCCCATCAGCGCGGTCCTCACTAATGCAGTCCTCATCAGCGCGGTCCTCATCAATGCGGTGATCAGCCTTCGACGCATGGCGTCGCAGGGTAGCCGCCCACCGGGACCGGGGATCTGCGAGTCGAGCGGGCAGCAACTACGTTGCCGCCATGCGCTTTGGTCACTGGATCGGGAACGGACTCGGGTGGGATGCCATCCTCGACAGCGGCACGCGGGCCGAGGCGACGGGGTGGGACGGACTGTGGTTCGCCGACCACTTCATGCCCTTCAGCGGTGACCTGTCCGGCCCGATCCACGAGGCGTGGTCGGTGCTCAGCGCACTGGCCGTTGTCACAGAAAAGGTCAGGCTCGGACCGCTCGTCTGTGGCAACACGTATCGGAATCCGGCGGTGCTCGCGAAACAAGCGGTGACCGCCGACCACATTTCCGGCGGTCGGATCGTGTTGGGGCTCGGCTCCGGGTGGCAGGAGAACGAACACATCGCCTACGGCATCGACTTCGGCACGTTCAGCGACCGGTTCGCCAAGCTCGAGGAGTCGCTCCAGATCCTGATCGCACTGCGAGCCGGGGGTCCGGTCGACTTCGATGGCGAGCACTACACGATGCGGGAGGCGCCCCTCTCGCCCGGTCCGGTGGGGTCGTTGCCGATCCTGATCGGCGGCGGCGGTGAGAAGAAGACGTTGCGCATGGTGGCGCAATACGCAGACGAGTGGAACGTGTGGTCTGACAACGAGATCATGGCGGCGAAATCGGCCGTGCTCGATGCCCACTGTGAACGCCTCGGGCGTGACCCGTCTGCCATCCAGCGCTCGGCCGTGGCGCTGCTCTTCCTCTGCGACGACGACGCATCGGCTGCTGCGCTGCGGGAGCGAGGGATGCCACGGCCGTCGTTGATCGGCACGGTGTCGCAGTTGCAGGAACAGATGGCGGCGTTCGTCGAGATGGGTGTCGACGAGGTGATCATCCCCGACTTCAACCTCGGCGAGCCGTCCGCTCGTGACGACGTGCTCGACCGGTTCCTGACCGAGGTCGCCGCTCCGTTCCGGAACTGACGCTGCCGGAAAAGTTTTGGGTTGGGTCGTTGCCCGAACACCTGTTCGCAATTACATTGGTGTGACCCGGCGGTCCACGTGTGCGCAAGTTCGTTCACCAGACCACTGTCACAGGCCATCAGTACGGTCGCAGTACTTCCCACACCAACGCTCTGCACCAACGAAGCAGACCGCCCAGCAACAGGAGTATCCCGTGGACAAGAACAAGTCGCTCGACATGGCCATGAGCCAGATCGACAAGCAATTCGGCAAGGGCTCGGTCATGAAGATGGGCGAGCGGACCAACCTCGACATCCATACCATCCCCACCGGGGCGCTGGCGCTCGACCTCGCACTCGGCGTCGGCGGCCTGCCTCGTGGCCGTGTCGTGGAGATCTTCGGTCCGGAATCGTCCGGCAAGTCCACCCTCGCCATGCACGTGGTGGCCGAGGCGCAGCGCAACGGTGGCACGTGTGCCTACATCGATGCCGAGCACGCCATGGACCCCATCTACGCCAGAGCCATCGGCGTCGATGTCGATGAGTTACTGATCTCGCAGCCCGATACCGGTGAGCAGGCACTCGAAATCGCCGACATTCTCGTTCGTTCCGGATCGATCGACGTCATCGTCATCGACTCGGTCGCTGCCCTGACACCCCGAGCCGAGATCGAGGGCGACATGGGAGACCACCACGTCGGCCTCCAGGCCCGCCTGATGTCGCAGGCCTTGCGAAAGATCACCGGCAACCTGCACAAGACCGACACGATCTGCATCTTCATCAACCAGTTGCGAGAGAAGATCGGCGTGATGTTCGGCTCGCCGGAAACCACCCCTGGTGGCCGTGCACTCAAGTTCTACAGCTCGGTCCGTCTCGACATCCGGCGCATCGAATCGCTCAAGGACGGGGCCGAGATCGTCGGCAACCGCACCAGGGTCAAGGTCGTCAAGAACAAGGTCGCACCGCCGTTCCGTCAGGCCGAGTTCGACATCATGTACGGCACCGGCATCAGCCGAGAAGGATCGTTGCTCGACATCGCTGTCGACAAGGACATCGTCAAGAAATCCGGTGCGTGGTACACCTACGAAGGCGAACAGATCGGGCAGGGTCGAGAGAACGTGAAGAAGTTCTTGATCGAGAACCCCGACCTCGTCATGGAGATCCAGGATCGGGTGCTCAAGGAGGTCGGTCTGATCGAGTCAGACGAGGTCGATCTCACCGAGGGGTCTGATGATGCTGAGCTCGATGACGCCTCGCTCGACGAGCCCATCACCCTCGACTGAGTCAGTGCGGGTGTTTCCATGACCCTGGCTGCTGCCCGCTCCGTGATCGGGCAGCAGTCAGGGATACCCTCCGCGACATGGTGAGAACGGCGGACCTCCAGGCGGCGATCTTCGACATGGACGGTCTTCTGACCGAGTCCGAGAGCCGTTGGCGCATCGCCGAACGCGAGGCCTGCGCTCGGCTCGGCCTTCCATTCACCGACGTCGACTTCGACGCCACGATGGGTGTACGAATGAGCCAGGTCGCAGAGATCTGGTTCAGCCGGCATCCGTGGACTGGTCCGTCTCCGGATGAGGTGGCCGACGAGGTCATCGATCGGGTCATCGAGCTGTGCGCCGACGCGGTGCCGCTTCCCGGTGTGGAAACTGCGCTCGACGCATGCGAGGCGGCTGGCCTTCGGATCGGGCTGTGCTCGTCATCTGACCTCCGCATGATCGAGGCCGTGCTTGCCGCCCTGGGTCTGCGAGATCGATTCGAGTTGGTGCACTCGGCCGAGGACGACGAGTACGGCAAGCCCCACCCGCAGCCCTACCTGGTGACGGCCGCGCTGATGGGCGTCGAGCCTGGGAACTGTCTGGTGTTCGAAGACTCGGTGACCGGGTGTGTGGCGGCCAAGGCTGCGGGCATGCGGCTCGTGGCGGTGCCCGAAAGGGCCGAATGGGGGTCCGATCGGTTCGGGTTCGCCGACATCGTGCTCCACTCGCTCGAACAGTTCGACGTGCCGACGATCGAGCGTCTCGCCTCCGGCGATCCGATCCCGTCATTGGCGCGGCCCCGTTTTCATTTGGCGTTCCCGGTCGACGACCTCGAGCAGGCTCGGTCGTTCTACGGTGGCGTCCTGGGGTGTCGAGAGGGCAGGTCCTCCGGCGAGTGGGTCGACTTCGATTTCCATGGGCATCAGATCGTGGCCCATCTCGACCCCGGGGCCGGTCGGCGATCGGCATCCAACGATGTCGACGGCCATCCGTCGCCGACCAATCACTTCGGGGCGCTGCTGCACACACGAGCGTGGGAAGAGTTGGTGGCAAGGCTGGAGGGGGCTGGCGTCGAGTTCTTGATGCCGCCGACCGCCCGCTTCGCCGATCAGCCTGGTGAGCACCGCACCTGTTTTGTGTTGGATCCCTCCGGAAACGCCCTGGAGTTCAAGGCCTTTGCCGACGACCGGGCCACCTTCGCCGTCGATTGAGTCGACCGGTGGGCCGCGTTCGGTCGTCGCGCGCCATACTCGGCGGCGACGCATCCGGAACACCGGGTCCGAGGGGAGTGGCCATGAGTAAGACGCAGAACTGGATCACGGGCACCGTCGTCAGCGTGCTGATCGGTGCCGCGCTGGCCTGGGCGGGAAGCCGCGATGGGGTCGAGGCCGGCGGAGTATCAGTGTTCGCCATGTGCGTCGCTGCTGCGTTCGTCATCAACTGGGTCGTGTTCGTCCCGTCGTGGTTCGCACACACCGAGAAATACTTCGATCTGACGGGAGCCTTCACCTACCAGTCGGTGATCGTGCTCGCCCTTCTGCTGTCCGGCGATCTCGATACCCGGGCTTGGCTGGCGGCCGTGATGGTCGCCGTGTGGTCTGCCCGCCTCGGCTCGTTCCTCTTCCGCCGCATCAGCCGGGACGGCAGCGATGGCCGCTTCGACAAGATGAAGTTCGACTTCCCTCAGTTCCTGATGACGTGGACCATTCAGGGGCTGTGGGTCTCGTTGACGTTGGCCGCCGCCTTGGCGATCATCACGGCGGCCGACCGGGAAACATTCGGCGTCATCGGCATCGTCGGGGCGCTGGTGTGGCTCGCCGGCTTTGTCATCGAGGTCGTGGCCGACTCCCAGAAGGGCACGTTCCGGGCCGATTCGGCCAACGAGGGAAGGTTCATCACGACGGGCCTGTGGTCATGGTCGCGGCATCCCAACTACTTCGGCGAGATCACGCTCTGGACCGGCATGGCGATCATGGCGATCCCGGTGCTGAGCGGCTGGCGGTGGGTCGCTCTCGTGTCGCCCGTCTTCGTGTTCGTTCTTCTCACCCGGATCAGCGGCATTCCCTTGTTGGAGCGGAGGGCGGAGAAGCGCTGGGGGAGTGACCCGGCATTCAGGGCCTACACCGATTCGACCTCGGTCCTGGTGCCCCTGCCACCTCGGTAGAGCGCCCCGTTCAGTGGGCCATGCGGATCAGGAACCAGGCGAATGTGCAGAGCGCAAGGCCGATCGCCAGTAACCCGAGCTCGCGGCCGGCACGCCACGCTGTCGGGATCGCCAAAGCCCAGAACACCGCCATCACGATCCATTGGATCGTTGCCGACTGATCCGTCGGCGGGAGAAGAAGATCGACGAACCAATCGGGCACGACCTCTGGAACCGGCGAAGGGTTCCAGGGATTCCACAGGCGGCGTCGCGAAGCGGGCACACTGGGCACCGGTCGCGTTCGTCTCGAGCAGCTGCGGTCGGCCACACCGGACACGAGGAGCTCACATGCAGTTGGGAATGATCGGCCTCGGCCGGATGGGTGCGAACCTGGTGCGTCGGTGTCACCGAGCCGGCATCGAGTGTGTTGCCTACGACCGCAACACCGAGGCGATTCAAGAACTGGTTGATGAAGGCGTGGCGATGGGTGCCGATTCGGTCGAGGACCTCGTCGCGAAACTGAGTGGGCCCCGGACTGTGTGGGTCATGGTGCCGGCGGCGTTCGCCGGCCAGGTCGTCATGGATGTGGCCGATCACCTCGACGAGAACGACATCGTGATCGATGGCGGCAACAGCCACTATCCACTCGACATCGAGCGGGCCGACGTGCTCGGTCGCCGCAACATCCATTACCTCGATGTCGGAACGAGCGGCGGCGTGTTCGGCCTCGAGCGCGGCTACTGCCTGATGATTGGTGGGGCGGACGAGCCGGTGGCCCGCCTCGATCCGATCTGGAAGGCGTTGGCTCCCGGAGTCGAGACCGCCGAACGCACCCGAGGGAAAGATGGCGATCCGGAGCAGGCCGAGTACGGATATCTGCACTGCGGCCCGGCCGGGGCCGGCCACTTCGTGAAGATGGTCCACAACGGCATCGAGTACGCCATCATGCAGGCATACGCCGAGGGGTTGGGTCTGCTCGACAAGGCCAACGTCGGTGGCTCCGACCGCGAGGTCGATGCCGAGACAGCGCCGATCGGGGACCCACGGCTGTTCCAGTACGACATCGACACGTCTGCGGTCACCGAGGTGTGGCGCCGGGGCAGTGTGATCGGCTCCTGGCTGCTCGACCTCACCGCGGCGGCGCTGCACGACGATCCGGCGCTCGAGAGTTTCGGCGGTCACGTGTCCGACTCCGGTGAGGGCCGCTGGACGGTGCTCGCCGCTGTCGAGGCCGGTGCTCCCATTCCCACCATCACCGATGCTCTGTTCAGCCGATTCGCATCCAGAGGCAATGCCGAGTTCGGCAACAAGGTGCTGTCGGCGATGCGCTCCGAATTCGGGGGCCACAAGGAGAAGAAGCCAGAGGCCGACTGATGATGGACCCGATCAACACCATCCGAGGTTCTGAGCCCGTCCATGCCGACTGCCTGGTCATGTTCGGCATCACGGGCGACCTCGCCAGGAAGAAGCTGTTCGGCGCCCTCTACCGGCTCCAGGCCGACGGGGTTCTGAACTGCCCCGTCATCGGTGTGGCTTCATCGAACTGGACCAGGGAAGAACTGATCGGCAACGCTCGCGAGGCCCTGGAATCCGACGGCACCGACATCGATCCTCTCGTGTTCGATGCGCTCGCGAGCCGGCTCGAGTACGTCTCCGGCAACTACAAGGAGCCCGAGACCTTCGAACGGGTGGCGGCCAAGGTCGGCGACGCCAAGATGCCGGTGTGTTACCTGGCCATCCCGCCGTTCCTGTTCTCGACTGTCACCGATGGGCTCGGCGCGACAGGGCTCAACCGCGGCCGGGTCGTGCTCGAGAAGCCGTTCGGTCGTGACCTCGAGAGTTCCCGCGAACTCGATGAGGCCGTGCGCAAGCACTACCCGGAGGAGCGCATCCTCCGGATCGACCATTTCCTGGGGAAAGAGCCGGTCCTCAACCTCCTGGTGTTCCGCTTCGCCAACTCGATTCTCGAGCCGTTGTGGAATCGGCATCACGTCAAGAGCGTGACGGTCACCATGGCTGAGGACTTCGGACTTGAGGGTCGCGGCAAGTTCTACGACGAGGTCGGTGCGCTGCGTGACGTCGTCCAGAACCATCTTCTGCAGATCGTGGCGCTCATGGCGATGGAACCGCCGGTGTCAGACGACGCCGATGCGATGAACGACGAGGTCGTGAAGGTCCTGCGATCGATGAGACCGTTCGACCCGGCCAAGGTGCAGCGGGGACAGTACGAGGGGTACCTCGACGAGGCCGGCGTGGCCGAAGATTCCGACATCGAGACCTACATCTCGCTCGAGGCCGAGATCGATTCGTGGCGTTGGGCCGGCGTCCCCTGGTACATCCGAACAGGCAAGGCGCTCAACGAGACCCTGACCGAGGCGGTCGTCGAGTTCGTTGCTCCGCCGCGGCCGCTCTTCACCGACACCACATGCCACCCGGAACCGAACCGGCTGCGGTTCGTCATGAAACCGAACGACATCATCGAGTTCGAGATGCAGGCCAAGAAGCCAGGCGATCTTCTCACCAGCGAAGGCGTTCGGCTCGAGGTCGACCACCACGGCATGGAGCACGGGCCCGGCCCCTATCACCGCCTGCTTGGCGACGCGCTCGAAGGTGATCGGCGCTTGTTCGCTCGCGGTGACCAGGTCGACGTGGCGTGGCAGATCGTCCAGCCCGTCCTCGATGCTCCGCCGCCGGTGGTTCGCTATCCCTATGGTGCTGCATGCCCGACCAACGGAGGCCCCGGCTTGCCAACAATGCTGGACGACTCGTCAGAAAGTCGTTGATGGGTTCGGAGACCGAACGGCCCGAGAGTGATGGAGCTGCCCGCACGATTGCGGTCGACCTCGGCGGTACGCACGTGCGTGCGGCGATGGTCGACGAGCTCGGAACGGTGCTGCATCGCGTTCGCCGCTCGACGCCGACCGGCGATCCATCGCCGGCGTTTCTCGTCGATCTGATGCAAGAGGTGCGGGGCGACGAAGACTGCGGCCGGGCCGTCATCGGACTTCCCGGGGTGATCGACCACGAGAACGAGGTGCTGGTCAAGGCTCCCAACCTGCCGCAGGCCTGGATTCCGATGTTGACCGATGCCTGGTTGACCGAGCGATCCGAAGTCACCGTGAGCCTGGCCAACGACGCCGATCTGGCGGCCGTCGGCGAGTCGACGTTCGGCGCCGGTCGAGGGTTCCGTGACGTCGTCTATGTCACGATCAGCACCGGGATCGGGGCCGGCATCGTGCTCGGCGACCGGCTCATGCGTGGCCGCTACAGCGGGGGAGAAGTGGGGCACACGATCCTGAGTCGCACCGCACTCGCCGCCGGAGAGCCGGCGACGGTCGAGGAGCTCGGGTCTGGCACGTCCATCATCCGCCGTGCCCGGGCCGCCGGCCTCGAGTGTTCTGGGGCCGAGATCGCCGAGCTGGTGCGCCAGGGCGATCCGCTTGCCACCGAGATCTGGACCAAAGCGATCGACTCTGCTGCTGCCGGCATCGTCAATCTGTGTTGGATCGTGACACCCCAGGCAGTGGTGATCGGGGGCGGCGTCGGGATGAACGGTGACATCGTGCTGCCCGCTGTGCAGCAGGCGATCGAGGAACACGGACCGGGCGTTGGCAAAGTGGCGGTGCTGAATGCCGGGCTCGGCGATGACGCCGCGCTCGCCGGTGCGGCCGCATGGTGGAATGCTGTGGGCCGGGAAGACTGAGGAG
>CBESNA010000009.1:0-99936 GCA_965530755.1 uncultured Acidimicrobiia bacterium
GACCCGCACCACTCTCATCCGCTCCACGCCGACCCGCACCACTCTCATCCGCTCCACGCCGACCCGCACCACTCCAGGAGACCTGCCATGAAGACACCCATCACCGAGATGTTCGGCATCGACGTCCCGATCCTCGCCTTCAGTCATTGCCGCGACGTCATCGCAGCAGTGTCGAAGGCCGGCGGCATGGGCGTGCTCGGCGCGGTCGCCCACTCGCCAGAGCAACTCGAGATCGACCTCGCCTGGATCGAGGACGAGATCGGCGACAAGCCATACGGGGTCGATCTGATCGTGCCGGCCAAGTACGCAGGCTCGGATGAAGGTGGGCTCAACATGCAGCAGCTGCGGCAACTGATCCCGCCCTCACACGTCGAATACGTCGACGACATCCTCCGCCGCTACGACGTCCCGCCGTTGCCGGATGACCAGCGAACCCGCGGACTCGGCTCCGGGGGAGCAGACGACGCCGCCCCGATGAGCGCAGAGAGCCAGGCGCCGAACCTCGACATCGCGCTCGCTCACAAGAGCGCCATCATCGTGAACGCCCTCGGCCCGCCTCCGGCGCACATGATCGAACGAGCAAAGGAGGAGGGACGCAAGGTGGGCGCCCTTGCCGGAAAGGCCCAGCACGCCGAACGTCATGTCAACGCCGGTGTCGACGTGGTGATCGCCCAGGGGTCGGAGGCCGGCGGCCACACCGGGGAGATCGGCACCATGGTCCTGATACCGGAGATCGTCGACGCCGTCGGCGCCATTCCGGTCCTCGGTGCCGGCGGCATCGGTCGGGGCCGTCAAATGGCCGCCGCCATGGCGCTCGGCGCCGCCGGTGTCTGGTGCGGGTCGGTCTGGCTCACGACCGAAGAGGCAGAGACGCAGCCGGTCGTGAAAGACAAGTTCCTGGCCGCGACGTCTTCTGACACGATTCGCTCCCGGTCCCGTACCGGCAAGCACGCACGACAGCTGAAATCGGCCTGGACCGAGGAGTGGGAGAACCCCGAGACGCCGATGCCGCTCGGCATGCCCATGCAACCGGTGCTGATCGCCGAGGCCATCACGAGGATCGACCGGGCCGCGCACACCAATCCGGGCGCTCAGCAGCTCGCCAACTACTTCGTCGGTCAGATCGTCGGCACGATGAATCAGTCCAAGCCGGCTGCCCAGGTGGTGTTCGACATGGTCGACGAGTTCATCGATGCCGTTCATCACCTGAGCGCCCAGCTCGACGGCTGACCACAGCTCGCCCCAACGCGCTCACTGCGGCCGCGCTCACGGTGCACTGCGGCCGCGCTCACGGTGCGCTGCGGCGCGACCGATACTGCCCCGGACAGACCTGTCAGCCGATCCGGGAGATCCGTGGCCGCAACGCCAAACACGAGTACGCCGAAAGGCGCGCAAGCCGGCTCGAGCCGTTTCGCCCGGGCTGACCAGGAACAAGAACGGCGCGCCCGCGCGGCCGAGCAGTCCCAGATGATCGCATGTTTCAGCCACGAGATCCGATCACCGCTTCACACCATTCTCGGCGTCGCAGAACTGCTCGCCGCCAGCCCCGATCTCTCCAGCGAGAACCGAAGTCACGTCGACACGATCACGTCCGAATCCGAGGCGCTCCGTGCGATGATCGACGATGTCCTGGATGTCGCGAAACTCTCGGCCGGCCAGATGGAGTTGTCGAACGAGGTGTTCTCACCGGCGACGGTCGTTGACGAAGTCGGTCGAGGGTTCGGCCTCGATTGCGCAAAGAAGGGCCTCGAGTTCGCAATTCGGGTCGACGCCGGCATCCCTTCCCGGGTGAAGGGCGACTCGTTGCGGGTGCGACAGATCCTCGTGAATCTCGTTTCCAATGCCGTTCGCTACACCGAGTCGGGATTCGTACGACTCGAAGCCATCCAGAATCCAGACGGATCGATTCGGTTCCGTGTCACAGACTCCGGCCCCGGCATCGCCCAGGAAGCAAGGGCAACCATCTTCGAACCCTTCGCCAGAGCGAGCAAGGACCAATCGGTGGGCTGCGGTCTGGGGCTGGCGATCACCAAGCGCCTCGTCGAGCTCATGGACGGCTCGCTCGGCTTCGAGACCGGAGACGGGGGCACCGCCTTCTGGTGCGACCTCGTGTTCGGACACGCCAGGCGGGCGAGCGACTTCCAGCCGCGTCCGAAGGTTCCCGCCATCCCTGTTGCCATCGACTGCCGGGTGCTCATCGTCGATGACAGCGAGGTCAACCGCCTGCTCGCTGCATCGCAACTCGAACGGCTCGGCTACTCCTTCGTCACAGCACAGAGCGGAGAAGAGGCGCTCGCCCGCCTCGATGCCGAACACTTCGACGCGGTGCTCATGGATTGGCACATGCCGGGACTGGATGGTTTGGAAGCCACGCGACAGTGGCGGGCCGGGGAGAGCCGGGAGCCGCCGCTCCCGATCATCACGATGACCGCCAGCGCCATGTCCGGAGATCGCGAGCGATGCCTCGATGCCGGAGCCAGTGACTATCTGTCGAAGCCCGTCTCGATCAGCGATCTCGGCTCGATGCTGGGCCGCTGGACCGGTCCACGCGGCAACCAGCGCGGCCGAGCGGCTGAACTCTCCTACGATTCAGCACAGATCGACGCTCTGATCGGCGACCTCGGCGACATTGGTGTCGTCTGCTCGATTCTGGACGCCTTCCTCGACATGGTGCCGCAGTACCGAGCATCAACCCGCCAAGGCCTCGAACGCGGTGACCAACCAAGCATCGAACGGGCGGCCCACACGCTGAAGTCGACCGCGGCGATGTTGGGGGCCAAGGAGCTTGCCGAGGCGTGCCAGATCCTCGAACTGAGCGCAGCCGACGGGCTGGCTGACCTCAGCACCCTGGTCGAGAGCTTCGACCGGCGTTGCCGGGATGCCGAAGTCGATCTCGCCGCCCTCCTCGTTTCGCTCCGCGAACAAGAAGCATCCGAGTGAGCGAGCACACCGGCGTGCGAGCCGCAGACGTCGTCTCGCTGACATCGGCGTTGGTCGAAGCCAACGATCAGCTGCTCGCGCTCTACGACCTCGCACACGTCACGTCGAACACTCTCGACGAGCGACAAGCTGCCGTCGAGGTCCTCACGAGGTCGTCGCGGATCCTGTCAGCCGGCGCGATGGTGCTCACCACTGCGACCGACGTGATCGGCATCGGCACGCACACGGACCGCGAACACCTCACCGCCATCACGTCCGGCCGATCCGATGCCGCCGGTGATGGAGCGATCGTGGTGGCCGCAACCCATGCCAGTGGTCTCGAGGCCGAGCTCCGGGTCCTACGACGCGGCGCTGTGTTCTCGACCGGCGATCGCAAGATGCTCTCGGCCGTGCTCAGAACGGCACTCGGCGCGATCAGCACGGCCCGTCTCCATCAGCAGGTACTCAGCCGAGCGCTCGACACCAGAGAACTCGAACGAGCTGCCGAGATCGCCCAACTCGCACTGCCCAGGTGGCGGCCCCAGATGCCAGGACTCGAGCTGTTCGTCGCAGCCGAACCGGCCCGCGAGACCGGCGGCGATCTCTACTGCTTTGCCATCGACGGCAACGATCTCGCATTTGCGGTCGGTGACGTGTCCGGCAAGGGACTGACAGCGGCCGTGATGATGACGACGGCGATCTGCGCGGCGAAGGCAGCCTTCCGGGAGCCATCGAAGCTCGACCCGGCCCAACAGCTGACCATGATCAGCGACTGGACCTACGATCACCTCTCCGATGCCGGGCTCTTCATCACACTCTTCGTCGGGCGCTACGAGTCGGACAGCGGCATGCTGCACTGGGCCAACGCCGGCCACAGCCCCTGCGGTCTGTCGCACGACGGCGACTGGACCGAACTGACGGCCCAGATCCCACCGATCGGCGTGTTCCCCGACATCTCGGCTCGGACCGAGTCGATGCAGCTCGAGGTGGGGGACCTCCTGGCGGTCGGTTCTGACGGCATCGTCGAACAGGAGAACTACGACGGCGAGCCGTTCGGCGACAACGGCATGCGCACTGTCCTCGACACCCGCCCTCGGCCACCATTGAACGATCTCGGCCCCATGCTCTTCGATGCCGTGGATCGCTTCTCCGGTGGCCGGCCGCCGCTCGACGATCGCACCATCCTGCTGCTGCGGCGAACGACATGAACACGGGAGACGTTCCGAGGGAGACCCTCGTCCTCACCACCGAGCACACCGCGCTCCGAGCGCTCCGGCCGTGGCTGGAGCGCTGCCTGCAGCCGAGTGATCCAGAGCAGATCGGGCGGATCGAACTCGCTCTTCAGGAATTGGCTGCAAACGTGGTCGACCACGCAGACGGCGCAGGTGAGCACTTCACGATTCATCTGGATCAGCCGAGCGGCGCCGTTCGGGTGGAGCTTCGCGACAAAGGGAAACCTGTCGAGCTCCCATGCCCCTCCACCAACGAACCCCACCCCCGGGTCGGCGGCTACGGCCTGATGATCGTGGAGCAACTGGCCTCGACCGTGCGCTGCGAGCGAGTGGGAGACGAGAACGTGTGGTGGGTCGAGTTCGATAGGCCGAGCGACGGCTGAACGCAGGTCGCGGCCCTTCTATCGGTCCGCTCCCGGCCGAGACTCGACACATGGTTCTCGGCATCGGAAAGAAGGACGTCGCAGTTGCGACGATCACGGTCACGGGTCGGCTCGATTCAGTTGAAGCTGCTCCGTTGCGTTCGGAAGTCAGCGAACACCTGAACAACGGGACGAACCGGATCATCATCGATCTCTCCTCCGTCGAGTTCGTCGACAGTGCCGGGCTGGCGGCGCTGGTGATCGGCATGAAACGGGCTCGACTCAACGGCGGCGACGTCCGCCTCGTGCGACCCAGCCATGTCGACGCCCAACGCGTATTCGCCCTCACCAAGTTCGACGATGTTTTCGTAATGGCCGAGGACCTCGAACTCGCAGCAAAAGGCTGGTGACATGAGGGCCGTCGAGTCGACGTCCTCGCAAGATGTCCTCTCCGGCCGCGCTCCGTCTGCGCTGATCGTCGACGACGACGTCGTCGCTCTGATCGTCGTTCGCCACATGCTGGAGATGTTGGGCCTCGACGTCACCCAGGCCGCGAATGTCCCGGCCGCTCGAGCCGCGTTGTCTCGCCGATCGTTTGATCTCGTGATTGCCGACTACTCCATGCCCGGCGAGACCGGCCTGGCACTCCTCGACACCGTCGGCGACACACCGTTCGTGCTGCTGTCCGGCGTGATCGAACGTGGGGAGGCCCTGCACTCCACGGCGAGCGAAGTGACCGCCCATCTCACGAAGCCCGTGTCGACCGAAGAGCTCCGGGCCGTCGTGACCGGCCTCGTGCCGGCGCTTCTCGACGCCTGACCGGCCGCTTCGTCTCTTTCTCACCTATTCCCAATAAGGCGGAATCGGTGTAGGCTGCCGCAATGGATCAAGAGAATGGGCTGCACGGCCACGATCACGAGGACGTGCCAACAGGGCGCCTCGTCGCTGCAGCAGGGCTGAACAGCGGATTCGCTGTGATCCAGGTGATCGTCGGCCTGGCGCTCGGTTCGGTCGTCGTCCTCGCCGACGCTGCACACCAGATCGTCGATGCGGTCGGGCTTCTCACTGCGCTGACCGCCGCATTGCTGGCCGCTCGACCAACGTCATCTTCGATGTCGTACGGATGGGGGAAGGCCGATGCTCTCGGCGGATTCGTCTCGGGCTTGTTGCTGCTCGCGTCGATCGGCTGGATCACCGTCGAATCGATTCGTCGACTCTTCGATCCGGTGGCGGTCGAGGGGGGCGGCGTGATCGTCATCGGCCTCGTGGCCATCGCCGTCAACGGCCTCAGCGTGCTGGCGCTGTCGTCACGGGGACGAGGCGAACGAAGTCTCTCGCTACGCGCCGCCCGCCTCCACCTGCTGACCGACCTGGCAGGATCGTTTCTCGTGGTCGCCGCCGGCGTACTGCTCGCTGGCACCTCGTGGACCTGGATCGATCCGGCCGCATCACTCCTGCTCAGCGCCATGGTGCTCCGGGCAACGGTCCGGCTGCTGCGCAACGCGTCGAACGAGCTGCTCGATCGCGTCCCGTCCACTCTGAGTGTGGAGGAGGTCACCGCCCTGCTGGACAGCCAGCCCGGTGTCGACCGAGTGCACCACGTCCACGTGCGACCACTCGGCCAGGAACGGTCGAGCGTGACGGCCCACGTCGTGGTCAACGGTCAGCCATCACTTCACCAGGCCCAGGATCAATTGGGGATCTTGAGCACCGCGTTGGCCGATCGTTTCGGCGTGACACACGCGACGCTGCAACTGGAGTGTCACCCTTGCGAAGACGAGGACTGCTGACCGATCGAGCTCGACCAGCGGCGGTCAGAACCCCGTCGCTGCGGCCGGCTCCCTCAGCTTCCAGAGCCATCCGAACAAGGCAGCCTGCGCCCCGAGCACCACCACAGCGAGCCCGAGGCTCACTGGGTCACCGCTCGGGATGTTGATCAGGACGTAGAGGACATCGACCACTGTCATGACCCCGGCCCAGATCAGCGCCTGCCCGACGTTTCGCTTCATCACGGCCCGGATCTGCCCGATCAACAGGATCAGACCGATCACGATGATCACGCCTCCGACGACGTAGATCGTGGTGCTGAACTCGTCGATCGAGATGTCGGCTTCTGTTTCGAGGTCCGCCCGAATCGAGTCAGAGCTGAGGAGGGCGAGACCGAGCGCTCCGAAGATGAGCGGAATGGTCTTGAGCACGGTGATCACCCACGCCAGCACCTTTATCCCGCTGGGGAAGCCGTCGGCGGGGCGCGGCATCGCCGACGACGGGGAGAACCCTCCGACCGCCCGGTACGTGCCTTCCCAGCTCGAGCCGTTCCAGTAGCGCTCGGTTCCGGGCGGATCTCCCTGCGCGAAGTACCAACCAGCCGCCGGCTGGGTGCTCGCCGGCTGCTGACTGGCCCCGAGATCGAAGTTGTCCGAATCGTTCATCGTCACCTCCTGTGACCCTCCCGAGAGTATCGCCACGACCCAACTGCCAGCGCCACGCGCCGCCCTGGGTACGTGTCGCGCTGGCAGTTGAGATCGTTGACGCGGGATGGGCGGCTCGCGAGTGGCAGACTCTCGACATGCTGATCGATGACATTCGCACCGACCTGACGGCCGCCATGCGGGCCAAGGACGCTGTTCGCCTCCGGACGCTTCGGGCTGTGATCGCTGCTGTTCAGGAAGCTGAGGTCGCCGGCGACAAGGCGGCGACGCTCGACGATGACGGCATCAGGAAGGTCATCGCCGCGCAAGCCAAGCGACGAGTCGAGGCCGCCGAAGCATTCGACCAAGGCGACCGTCCCGAGAAGGCAGCGGACGAGCGTGCCGAGTTGGCCATCCTCGAGGGGTACCTTCCCGCAGGGCTCGACGACGCTGAGCTGGAGTCGCTGGTCGACCGGGTGTTGTCCGACGAAGGACTCACGACGAAGGCAGACATGGGTCGAGCCATGAAAGCGGTGAACGCCGCCGTCGCAGGGCGAGCCGACGGTCGAGCTGTGGCCGAACTGGTCAGGTCGAAGCTGAGCTGACCACTCGACGCGAAGTCGCGAAGCTCAGCACCGTGAAGCCGCCGGCAAGCGACGTCACCACACCGAGGGCGATCGAGAGGCTCGAGATCGACGCCAACGCGGTGATCAGCAGCGGCATGGCCATCCCCGGATAGGCCAGCAGGTAGAACGTCGAGGTCAGCGCGCCGCGTTTGTCGCCGGCCTCCATCGTGCCGAGAAGCCCGAGCACGCCTGCAGTCAGGGTTCCTGCTCCGAGCCCGAGCAGCGTCGACGCAACCAGCAACACGGGCCAGGCGCCAGTGGTGAAGGCGATCCAACCCAAGCCGTACCCGAGGAGTCCTGACGTCATGCCGAGCGGAAGAGCGCCGGCCGAACCGACGCGGCCCACCAGCGGACGGGCGAACATCCCGGCCCACGCGGTGAGCATTCCGGCGCCCGCTGCCACCGCGACCTCTCCCCCGTCGAGTGAGTCGCTGATCAGTACCGGGAAGAGAGCGAACGCAGTGGACGGGAAGCAGAAGACCCAGATCGCGGCCGGAACGATCACGGCCAGGAACTGCGGACGACTCGCGGCCGGCACGCCGAGTGACACTCGAAGGCGAGCAGCAGGATTCGGTGAGCGGGTCTCAGGGACGGTGGCGACGCCCGCTGCGACGAACACGGTCACAACGGAGTGAACGACGTACGGGACGATCAACGGATAGGGAACGAACGCCTCGAAGATCGCGGACACGGGCGGGCCGATTCCGAAACCACCGAACGTCACGAGCGTCGTGGTCACGGCAGCTCGCAACTCGCTCCCCGGCCCCATCAACTCGAGCAGCCATGCCGAACCGACGCCCAACACTCCTCCGCTGACGACGCCGAGCAGGAGACGCCCCAGGAGCAGCAACTCGAAGGAGTTCCGGCCCAGAATCATCACCAGCGACGCTCCCGCCGACAGGACGATCATCGGTAGCACCACCGGCCGGCGACCGAAACGATCCGAAGCCGGGCCGGCGAAGAGAAGGGTCAACAGGATGCCGGCCACATACACGACGAAGATGGCCATCGTCTGTGACGAAGTGAGGTCGAGCCGATCGCGATACAGCACGAGGAAGGGGGTCGACACGTTGGTGCCGTACGCAACGACGAACAGTCCTGCCGCAAGGACCCATGTGTGGCGAGCCACGAGTGCGCTACGACGACGATCGTCTGGCGACGTTCATCGCTGCCCGCCGCTTGAGAACACCGGGCAGCACCCGATTGATCCCCCGCAGCACTCGGTACCGCTTGCGCGGCACCACTTCGATGAGTCCGGCGGCGGCACCGGCCAGGCCGGCAGCAGCGACCGACTCCGCCGACTGCCAAAGCACACGCGGCACATCGGCGACGTCGGTGCCGGACCGCTGTTGGAACTCGGTACGGGTGAACCCGGGAAGCAGCGTCGTGATGGTGACGCCCGTTCCCGCCAACTCGGCGGCCAGCGACTGACCGAGGCTGGTGACGAAGGCCTTCGTCGCGTTGTAGGTGGCGGAATTTGCGCCAACGGCGTCACCGGCCAACGAACCGACGTTGAGGATGGTGCCGACGCCGCGATCGGAAAACCTCGATGCCGCGGCCTGGGTGAGGCGCTGGACCGCCACGACATTGACGTCAACCACAAAGGTGGCGTCGTCGCGATCGAGGGATGCGAACGGTCCACCGAAGCCGAGTCCGGCGTTGTTCACCAGCAGATCGATCGGCCGATCGGCGGCCTCGATCCGCCGTTCGACGGCCCCGAGGGCGGCTCGATCGGCGAGGTCACACGGCATCACCTCGCAGTCAACGTCGACCGATGCTGCGAGAGCTTCCAGCCGAGCCACGTTGCGGGCGACAACAATGAGTTCGGTGCCATCGGCAGCGAGTTGTCGAGCGATCGCATTCCCGATCCCTGACGACGCTCCGGTCACCAACGCCCGGGTCCAGCGTGGGCCAACCGATTCTGTGCTGTCGGGTCGGGCCATGCCCTCTGTGTCGTCGGGTCGGGCCATGCCCCTCAGTGTGACGGGTCGATCACGACTTGCGACGGAGGCGACCCCACAACCAACGGGGAAAATCCCGATGAAGGTTCTTGAGGTGCTGCAGCATGAAGTCGTCGACTACGGCGCCGAGGGCATCGGAGTAGGCCGGGTACGGCCACACGACGGGGTACCACTTCTGGAGCTTGATGCCGGCGGTCATGGCCAACGAGAACGTCGAAATCAGTTCCCCGGCACGAGGACCGACGATTGTTGCCCCGACGATCCGACCCGAGAAGCGTCTGACATCGACGACGATGATGCCGTCCTCCACCTCGTCGGTGAACGACCGATCCGCCTTCGTCAAGTCGTACGTGATCCGACGAATGTGGCTCGGAGCCTCGTCCGGTTGTTCGCCGATCATCGCCGCCTCGGGTGACGAAAACGTCACCGCTGGGTGGACCGGCTTTTTCCCGGCCGGAGCGGGCGGAGCGATGATCGCCTTGATGACTCGACGACCCCAGGCGTTGGCCAGGTGTGTCGTACCACCCTCGGCCGACACGTCGCCGACTGCCCACACGCGTTCGAGGCTCGACTCACCCTTTGCATTGACAACGATGAGGCCACGGTCCATCTCGACGCCGAGCTCATCGAGGCCGAGACCGTCAGAGTTCGGGACCCGACCGACCGCCATGAGCACGCGATCGACGGCGGCGATGGCGTCCGTTGCCTCACCGCCGAGGGGTCCGATGTGCATCGTGCTGGATGCCTCGTCGAACGAGGTTGCGACCATTCCCGGCCGTACGTCGACGCCGCTTCGCTCGAGTGCGCGGTGCACGACAGCGGAGGCGTCCGGCAGCATGGTCGGAAGCACACGAGAGGCGGCATCGAGAAGGACGACGTGACTTCCGAGTCGCCGGAACGCCGTTGCCATCTCGACACCGATCGGGCCCGCTCCGACGATCACGAGCTTCGCCGGCGCCGCGGTTTCTTCGAACAGCTCCTGGTTGGTCAGGTATCGCTCTTCTGGCAGTCCGTCGATGGGCAGACGCCGAGCTCGGGAGCCGGTGGCGACCACGACGTGTTTTGCCTCGATGGTCTCCACCGATCCGTCAGCGGCAACGACCTCGACCACGCCCGGAGCGACAACACGCGCGGTGCCGAATTGGAGATCAATGCCGTCGGTCGATCCGAAGTGCTCGGTCTCCTCGTCGCGGAGTTGATCGCGACGAGCACGGACATGAGCCAGGATCTCGGCATCGGTCCGCCCGCTCTGGTTGGCGGAGGCATGGAGCAGTGCCTTCGAGGGGATGCAGCCGACATTGGTGCAGTCGCCGCCGACCTCGGCGCGCTCGACGAGTCGAACTCGCTTGCCGAAGCTGCTCAGCCCGACGGCCACGGTGAGTCCGCCGGATCCGGCGCCGATCACAACGGTGTGTGGCTCGGGGAAGGCGTTCGAAGCAGGGGTCATGAAGGCACCTCTTGCGCGCGTGGCGCAGGATCGGGGACGAAGGGACGTCTGGCTCGTAACCATCGGGCAACGAGAACGCTGGCGACAGTCAGGGCAACGGAGAACACGACGAGCCGAAGATCGATCGACGGCGTCCCCTCCTCGAGCGAGTCGATCGACGCGCCGAAGGAAACGAACGCAATCGTTCCTACCACGGTGCCGAGAGCCGATCCGGCGAGGAAGGGCCAGAAGCGCAGTCGTGCGAATCCGGCGACGTAGCCGACAGCATCGAACGGGAGCGACACCATGCGCATGATGATCGTGGTCTCGAACGGCCGCTCGGCGGCCCGTCCGAGCGCACCGCTGAAGGCGCCGCCGCGGTCGCCGACCGGAGACGACGACGCGAAATAGCGGCCCACGGCGTAGTTGACGGCCGTCGACAGATTCGAGGCAACGATCGTGAGTGCTACTCCCCACCACGGTCCGAAGGCCAGACCGGCGAGCACCGTCAGGACCGATGCGGGGAACAGCACGATCGGCCGCAGAACGTAGACAGCAACGAAGAGCACAACTCCCCACCAGTGGTCCGAGAGCAGCGAACGCAGATCCTCTGCGACGTCGAGTGGTCCGAGGTCTCGGCTGCGGGCGTAGAGGAGGTAGCCGACGATCGTCGAACCCCACAGGACGAGCGTCACCCATCGAGTACGGCGACGGTTCACGAGTGAGCCGGACGTCCGGGCGAGGCCAGGGCGGAATCTCGTCCGCTGATCAGACGACGGCCCTGCACGAAACGAATGCAGGCTCCGGCCGTGACGGCCACCGCCATCGCAGCCAAAGTCCAATCCAGCCGCGCAGGAACCAAGAGCATCACGATGAAGAAGGCGATCGTCTCGGCCCCCTCGACCAGACCGGCGGGCATCACCACGGACGTCGTGCGCTCGCTGGCGGTGGCTCGCTTCTCGAATACAGCCGCGAGATACGCCCACGTGATGGTGTTCAGGTAGAAGGAAGCGAGGAGCGCCGCCGTGATGGGCCAGACATGGTCGATCGAGCTACCGATGGACGCTCCGATCGGGATCGCGGCGTAGACGATCGTGTCGGCGACGATGTCGGTGTAGCCGCCTGCGTCAGACGCCGATCGCCGACGGCGAGCCACCTCACCGTCGAGACCGTCGATCAGTCGACCGGCGAGGAAGAGCACGAGTGCGAGCCACCACCACGATCGAGCCGCGGCCACCCCTGCACCGAGGCCCAATACCAGACCGAGCGCGGTGAGCCGGTCGGCATCGACGGCGGGCATCCGCTCGACGACGGGGCTGAGCAGCGTCGCTTTCATGGGCCTCAGCCGTTGGTCGAACACGGGGACAGTCAACCGGAGAGCCGGGCAGTTACTTCCCGGGCCGCCTTGTGGCAACCTTCGGCCATGCTGATCGACACCTCACTGCCAAGCGACCTGACCAAGGCTCCCCGTCGAGCCAAGGAAGCCGAAGACGCCGGCTACCACGCGATCTGGTCGGCCGAGACGAGCCATGACCCCTTCTTCCCGCTGGCGCTGGCGGCTCCCGCCACGGAGTCGATCACGCTCGGCACCTCGATCGCCGTGGCGTTCGCCCGGAACCCCATGCTGCTGGCCAACATCGGCTGGGATCTGAATGCGTTGTCGAACGGTCGGTTCGTTCTGGGACTCGGAAGCCAGATCAAGCCCCACATCACGAAACGCTTCTCGATGGAATGGAGCAAACCGGCAGCGAGGATGCGAGAGTTGATCCTCGCCACCCGAGCGATCTGGAACGCCTGGGAGACCGGAGACAAGCTCGAATTCCGCGGCGATTTCTACACCCACACGATCATGACGCCGTTCTTCGACCCCGGGCCGAACCCAGCCGGCGTGCCCCGCGTCTTCCTCGCCGGTGTGGGACCGATGATGACCGCAGTGGCCGGCGAGGTCTGCGACGGCTTCTTCGCCCATCCGTTCACGACACCGGCCTTCCTTGCCGAGGTCACCCTGCCCGCGATCGAAGAAGGACGCCTGCGTTCGGGACGCTCCGCAGACGGGTTCGAGGTTGCGCTCCCCGCCTTCGTCGTCACCGGTGCCAACGAGGAGGAGATGGCTGCGTCGGCGAAGGCGGTGCGCGGACAGATCTCGTTCTACGGATCGACGCCCGCGTACCGGCCCGTCCTCGACCACCACGGTTGGGGCGATCTGCA
Organism: uncultured Acidimicrobiia bacterium; assembly: GCA_965530755.1. GTDB lineage: Bacteria > Actinomycetota > Acidimicrobiia > Acidimicrobiales > SZUA-35 > SZUA-35. The sequence continues at coordinate 13,146 of CBESNA010000009.1, forward strand.
AACCGATTTGAACGCCATGTCGAAGCGGGGCGAGTGGGAGGCGATGGCCGATCTCATCGACGACGACATCCTCGGCACCTTCGCCGTCGTTGCCGAACCCAATGCTGTCGCCGACGAGCTGAAGCTGCGCTTCGGGTCGACGGTCGACCGGCTCAGCTTCAACACGATGGGAACGACCGACTCCGAGCTGTTCGCCCCCATCATCGCTGCCCTGAAGTGACCCGGGAGCGTGCGTCGGGTTCCGGGTACCGTTCCGCGATGGCTTCATGGGGCGACTTCGAGACCGCGGCACCAGATCTGGCTGCAGCGATCCGCGGCCGGTTCGATGGCCACCTGCACCACGTCCTCGGAACGTTGACCCGCGGCGGTTCGCCCCGACTCAGCGGCACCGAGGCCCGCTTCCACGACGGGGATCTCTGGCTCGGCTGCATGCCGAGCTCGCTGAAGGGGAAGGATCTCCTGCGTGACCCTCGGTTCGCACTCCACAGCGCACCGGTCGATGTCGAAATGGTCGACGGCGATGCCAAGGTCAGCGGCACGGTGACCGTGGTGACCGATCCGCAACGGATCGCCGAGTGGCTCTTCGCCATCGGACACGGTCCCGATCCCGACGGTCCTGACCTCGCAGATCACGACCATGCTGATGAGCAGGAGAGCAGCATCGGCGAGGTCCTCGCGTTCGTCTGTGACATCGAGTCGGCCACGCTCACCAAGGTGGCCGTCGATCACCTGGCGATCAGCACGTGGACGCCGACCGGTGGCCCGGTCGAGCGCGAGGCCCGGTGACCGATCGCCGCATCGGCCCGTGTCCATGCGGGGCCGGCCCGACCTACGCGATGCACTGCGGCCGGTTGCTCGCAGGCGAGTCGCCGTTCACCGCGGAGGATCTCATGCGCTCGCGCTACAGCGCACACGTGATCGGTGATGCCAATCACCTCGCTCGGTCATGGCACACTGACACCCGACCTGACCGCGTCTACGTCGATTCCGACGTGCGATGGCTCGGACTCGAGATCCACCGAACCGAGCGGGGCAATGCGCTCGATGCCGACGGTGTGGTCGAGTTCACCGCCACCTACAAGCGGCGCGGGAAACGGGTCGACATGCGCGAGATCAGCCGCTTCGCCAGGCAGAACGGGCGTTGGGTCTACGTCGACGGCATCCGACCCGTCTGAGCTCGGTCTGCACTCCCACGGTTCTGGCGGTTCTCGCGCTCAGAAGATCCAGTCGTAGACGCCGATCAGATTCAGGGCCAGGGCTACGGCGGCGACGACCATCACTCGACGAATCCACTCCTCACCCTTGTCGACTCCGAGCCGAGCCCCCACCCAACCACCGACGGTGAGCCCTGCGGCCAACAACAGAGCGGGGAGCCAGTCGACCTGACCCTGGGCGATGAACACCGGCAGCGCCACGACCGTGACCGCGAGGTTCACCAACACCTTGATGCTGTTGGCCGTGACGAGATCGAACCCGGCCCTGCTGAGGGCAGCGAGCATGACGAGGCCCACTCCGGCCTGTACTGCGCCGCCGTAGATCCCGACACCGAAAAACACGAGGCTTGTCGTCGTCGGACTCCATGTCGCCCCGTCCGTGCGGACCTTCGGCTTGTTGATCGTGAGCAGCACGAGCGGGATCATCAGCAGCCCGAAGATCGTCTCGAACGTGTCGTCGGTGAGGCGGCTGATCCCGATCGAGCCGACGAGTGAACCGACCAATGCGGGAATCACGACCAGCGACGCGTGCTGCAGTCCCTCGACACCCAATCGACGGAACTGCGCAGCCGACGCCAGATTGCCGGTCAATATGCCGACTCGATTGGAGCCGTTCGCGCTGTTGCCCGGCACACCGGCGAGCACGAGGAGTGGAACGGTGAGCATCGAGCCTCCGCCGGCGACGGCGTTCACCACGCCGGCACCGAGGCCGCCCACCACGAGCAGCACGGCCTCCCACCATTCCATCAGCGAGACTCTAGAGCCCCGTCGACCGGTGACCGGCCGGGTTCGAGCCCACCGCACCTCATGTGCAACAATTCGACAAGGGCCGTGACCACGGTCACAATGTCGCAGGTCAACAACCGTCGTTGCCTACCGGCCGTGCTCACCTCTGAACACGGTCGTTTGTTCGCCGCAGGAGACTCCATGAACGAGCCGTCCCGTTCTCGCACAATTTCGAATCATCCGAGCGGAGATCCGCTCCTCGTGGTCGAGAACCTGAAGACTCACTTCGAGATCGAGGCCGGGATGGTGAAGGCGGTCGACGGCGTGTCCTTCACGCTCGAGCGGGGCAAGACGCTCGGCATCGTGGGCGAATCGGGATCGGGCAAGACCGTGCTCTCCCGGTCGGTCATGCGGCTCAACATCGCCAAGAACGTCCACACGTCCGGCTCGGTGGTCTACAACGGCGAGGAGCTTCTCAACAAGACCTCTCGCCAGATGCAGGACTACTGGGGCGCCGAGATGGCGATGGTCTTCCAGGATCCGATGACGTCGCTCAACCCCGTGGTGAGGGTGGGCCGACAGCTCACCGAACATCTGCGGTACCACACCAAGATCTCGAAGAAGGAGGCTCGCCTCCAGGGAATCGAGCTGCTCCGTAGCGTGCGCATCCCCGAGCCGGAGGAACGTTTCGACGTCTATCCCCACGAGATGTCCGGCGGTATGCGCCAGCGGGTCTGCATCGCAAGCGCCCTGGCCTGTGGCCCCAAGATGCTGTTCGCCGACGAGCCGACGACGGCGCTCGATGTCACCGTGCAACACCAAATCCTGAATCTGCTCCAGATCCAGCAGCAGGACCGGTTCATGACGATGATCCTCGTCACCCACGATCTCGGCGTTGTTGCCGGCCGCACGGATGACATCGCCGTGATGTACGCCGGCAAGATCGTCGAGAAGGCCTCGACCCGCAGCCTGTTCGCCGACATGCGCCACCCGTACACCGAGGCACTCCTCCGATCGATTCCGAAGGCCAGCGATCCGAGCCACACCCGCCTCAGCGCCATCGCCGGCCGCCCACCAGACCTCATCAACCCGCCCAAGGGATGCAAGTTCTCGCCGCGCTGTCCATACGCCCAGGCTCGGTGTCGTGAAGAAGAGCCTCAGATGCAAGCAGACGCCGCGCCGGGCCACGAATTCGCCTGCCACTTCCCGGTCGGCACCCCCGAGAACAAGGCCGCCTTCGAAAAGAACATGGCCGATGGCAACCCAGCCACCCTGGCCGCCGCCGGACAGATCACCGCGACCGAAGAGCTCTCGAGCGAAGGAGTGTCACTCTGATGGCCGGATCCGGGAAGGCGCACCTGCGCACTCGCGACGACATTCTCCTGAGCGTCGAAGATCTGACCGTCGAGTTCCCCGTCGGTGGCGGTCGCCGGGTCTATGCCGTCAGCGGCATCAGCTTCGACATCGCCAAGGGCGAGACCCTCGGCCTCGTCGGCGAATCAGGCTGCGGCAAGTCCACCACGGGACGGGCGATCCTCCAGCTGCCGAAGCCGACCGGTGGTTCGGTCAAGCTGAAGGACGTGGAGCTCACCGCGCTCGACCCCGAGGACATGCGGGCCAAGCGCACGGATCTCCAGATGATCTTCCAGGATCCGGTCTCGTCGTTGAATCCTCGCCGCAAGATCGGTGAGGTCGTGGCCGAACCACTCGAGGTGTGGGGGCCGTCAGCCAAGGACGCTCAGTGGGAGATCGTGTCGACCATGCTCGACGCCGTCGGGATCGACCCGGACGTGGCCCGTGAGAAGCGGCCCCACGAGTTCTCGGGCGGCCAGTGCCAGCGCATCTCGATTGCCCGCGCGCTCGTGATGGAGCCGGAGATCATCATCTGCGACGAACCCGTCTCGGCCCTCGACGTCTCGGTCCAGGCCCAGATCCTCAACATGCTCGAGGATCTCAAGGCGAAATACGGCCTCACGCTCGTGTTCATCGCCCACGACCTCGCCGTAGTCAAGAACATCAGCGATCGAGTCGCCGTGATGTACCTCGGCAAGATGTGCGAGATGTCGGGGAGCGACGAGCTCTACGCCAACCCTGCCCACCCGTACACCAACCTGCTGCTCGGCTCGATCCCGGTCCCGGACCCACTCGTCTCGCTCCAGGATCACGCCGAGATCGCCGGGGAACTTCCCTCACCGATGGCTCCACCGTCGGGCTGCCGATTCCGTACTCGTTGTCCACTCGCGACCGAGATCTGCGAGCGGGCCGAACCCCAGATGCGTCGGGTCAACGACGACCACTATGTGGCCTGTCACCACCCGCTCGTCGATGTCGACGAAGTGGAGGTGTCACTGACCTGATCATCGCCGGGCTGATCATGTCCGGACCGCATCAACGAAGAGACCATTGGCCGTGGACCTCACCATGACGCACACGTGTCGATCGCGTGCCGTGAATTTGTGTCCCACGTCACATCTGCTACACCATCCAGACCAGATCGGAGCCCATTCTCCGATCTGCAAGACAACCCAAAGGGGAGAAATCCATGAACTTGCGACAGTTGCAACGACTGCTCGCGTTGTTGTTCGCCTTCGCTCTCATCGCCGCTGCGTGCGGCGGTAGTGACGATGGCGACGACGGAAACGCCGAGACCGACACGACCGAAGGTGGCGACACCGAGGAAACCACAGCGACCACCGCCGCCGACACCGAAACTGAAGCTGTCGAAGGTGAGCGCACCTACGGCGGTTCGATCTCGGTCGGCCTCGAGTCGGAGGCCACCGGCCTCAGGCCGTGGGAGGACAGCTGTTCCTCGCCTTGCTACAACATCATGAACTCGATCCACGACAAGCTGTTCGAGATCGACGGAGACTTCATTCCCCAGCCGTTCCTGGCCACGTCATCTTCTGTGAATGCTGATTTCACCGAGTACGTCGTCACGCTGCGCGAGGGTGTCACCTTCCACAACGGCGAAGCCTTGACGGCCCAGACCATCGCCGACATGTTCACCATCCAGCAGACCGGAGCCGCCTCGGCGGGTGCCATCAGCCAGTCCGGTCTCGAATCTGTCGCCGCGACGGGTGACCTCGAAGTCACCTACACGTTGAACAAGGAGAACTCGGCGTTCTTGGCCTTCCTCACCAGAGCGCCGCTCGGCATGGTGTTCGAACCAGGCGCTGCGACCGCTGATCCCACCGGATACAGCAACGAACCAGTCGGCACCGGTCCCTTCGTCATCGAGTCACGCGATCTCGACAACGCCACCGTCGTCGTCCGCAACGACAGCTGGTGGGGCGTCGATCCAGCCGGCAACCAACTGCCGTTCCTCGACAGCATCACGTTCCGTCCCATCCCGGACGAGACCACCCGGCTCGACTCGCTGCTCTCGGGCACGGTTCAGGCCTTCCAGACCCTGCGTCAGGGAACCATCCGTGACGCTCGTGAGGAAGACAGCATCGAACTGCTCGAATTCCAGGGCAACAGCGTCGGCGGCGGCATGTTCAACACGCTCGTCGCACCGTACGACGATGTTCGTGTTCGCCGTGGTCTCGTGCAGCTGAACAACCAGGAGCGCGTCATCGACGCTCTCGGCGGCACCGGCATCTCCGTGGCGGGCACCCAGTGGTTCAGCCCCGATTCCCCCTGGTACTCCGAGAAGGTCGCAGACGCCTGGCCGAAGTTCGACTTCGATGCCGGCGCTGCCAGCCTCCAAGAGTATGTCGACGACCCGACCCGTTCCGACGGCAAGCCCGCCGGCTCCAACATCGAGATCGAGGTGTCGTGTCCGCCGGATCCGACCCTTATCGCGGCAACACAGGTTGCCGTCGACGTCTACAACGAGACCGGCATCGTCGACACCACGGTCACGAACTTCGACCAGCAGACCCACATCAACAACGCACTCGGTGCGCCGCCGGACTTCCTCGGCAGCCACGGTGCTCACTGCTGGCGCTGGAGCTCAGACGATGATCCGTCCCTGAGCATCAACGCCGAAGTGACCCCGCCGAATGCCGCAGTCGCTGAAGCCTTCGGTGTTCCCGGCGTCACCTCAGCGACGAACTTCTCGAACTGGTCCAACCAGGCAGCGTTCGAAGCTGCTCAGGCAGCGACAAAGACCGACGTGTTCGAGGAGCGCTACGCGCTGTACGAAGAAATCATGATGCTGATCGCCGAGGAAGTCCCGATCTGGTACTCGGGCCACACGGCGACCGCATTCGGCATCGATCCGACCGTCACCGGCCTCAACGGGTGGCATCTGCCATCTGGCGAGCTCGGCGCCGGCATCCCTGCTGTTGAAGGCCGCTGGTTCGAGGTCTCCCTCGAAGCTGGCTGAGCTTGACCCGTTCCGGGTGGGGGCCGAACGCCCCCACCCGGAGCTGTTCTCATTGACCCATCCCTTTCCTGATCACATCCCGAGAAAGAAACCACAATCATGGCAAAGGTCCTGGCACTGCGATTGGTCCGCCTCGTCGCCACCCTGCTGGCAGTGTCATTCCTCACCTTCTTCATGACATCGCTGCTTCCCGGTGACCCGGTGAATGCGATTCTTCCGCCCGATGCTCCTCGTGATGAGGCGACGATCGAACGCATCCGCGAAGAACTGAACTTGAACGACCCCCTGCCGGTCCGCTACGGACTCTGGCTGAAGGACGCAGTCAGCGGCGACCTCGGGAGGTCCTTCATCACGGATCAACCGGTAGCCGAAACCATCAAGCAGCGAATTCCGGTCACCGCACAACTCGCCCTCTTCGCCGTCGGCATCGCCCTGCTACTCGCGATTCCGATGGGAATCATCGGCGCTTACAAACAGGGCACGGGCGCCGATCAGGCAACGTCAGCCGTGGCTCAGGTCGCCCTTTCCATACCGAACTTCATCGTCGGCATCATGCTGATCTGGCTGTTGACCGTGAAGTTCAATCTCCTGCCGTCGACCGGCTGGAACCGAGTCAGCGACGGATTCATCGACAACCTTCGCACGGCGATTCTTCCTTCGTTCGCGCTCGCCCTGACGCAAATGGCGATCTTCTCCCGCCTCCTGCGGTCCGACATGATCGCCACCCTGCAGGAGAACTTCGTCCTGTCGGCGAAGGCCAAGGGACTGACCGATCGCTACGTTCTCTTTCGTCACGCTCTCCGGCCCAGCTCACTCAGCCTGATCACCATCGCCGGCATCAACTTCGGCGCCCTTCTCGGCGGCACCGTCGTGATCGAGACCGTGTTCGCACTTCCTGGCTTGGGCTTCCGCTTGATCAACGCCATCAACCAGCGTGACATCATCGTGATCCAAGGCATCACCGTCTTCATCGCTGCGACCTACGTCGTCGTCAACACGCTCGTCGATTTGCTCTACCTCGTCGTCGACCCACGAATTCGAAGGAGCTGACGTCCATGACCACCACTGAATCGACAGATCCCGGTTTTCCGAGCGAGCGACTCACGCGCGTTTCCACGGCGCTGGCGATCGACGCAGCGGCGACGACACCGGGCAAGAAGAAGACCAGCATGTTCGGTCTTTTTCGAGAAATGCCGATCACCGTCAAATTGGCGACGTTGTGGCTGCTCTTCGTGCTCTTCGGCGCCATCTACGCCAAGATCTACGGGTGGACCGGCGAGGTACTGCCGTTCCCCGACCCCTTCTACCAGGGCTACGACCCGCGAACAGGCATCGAGACCGCCGGCCCCAATGAAGGCCCGTCCGCCGCTCACGTCCTCGGCACCGACGTCCTGTCTCGCGATTCATTCGCTCGTATCGTCCTCGGCGGGTGGACCTCACTCATCGTTGCGGGCACCGCAGCCGCCTGCGGCGTGATCATCGGCGGGTTCCTCGGCACCTTCGTCGGCTACGTCAGAGGCAAGACCGAGACTGTCATCATGTCGATGATCGATGTCGTCCTCGCATTCCCGGCGCTGGTGTTGCTCCTGGCGATGGTGTCGATCTTCAAGGTGCGGAACTTGTTCGTGATCGCCATCGTCATCGGCTTGCTCTCCGTCCCGGCCTACACCCGGGTGGCTCGGGCGAACACGCTTGCCATCGCCAACCGGGAGTTCGTGCACGCCGCTCAGGCGATCGGCACCAAGAAGTTCAAGATCCTCTTCCGGGAGATCATCCCCAACGTCCTCCCGACCCTCCTCTCCTACGCTCTCGTTGCTGCTGCCTTCGTGATCGTGGTCGAGGGAACGCTCAGCTTCCTCGGTCTCAGCGTCCAGCCACCAGAGCCAACGTGGGGCAACATGATCAACGAGGGTCGGAAGGACATCAAGCAGACGCTTCAGCCGGTTCTCTGGCCGTCGCTCGCGCTGTCGTTCACCGTCCTCTCACTCAACCAGGTCGGTGACTGGCTCCAGAAACGGGCGGCGTACCGCTCGTCAGCGCTCTAGCCACACGGCAAAAGCGTTCCGGTCAGATCCGCTCCACGCTCGACAACGAATGCACACCGTTCCACATCGGGATCAGCGCGATGCCATCCGGGGTGGAGCGAGCGAAGTCGAGTTGGAGTGTCGGATCCGCCGCAACCATCCACTCGACCCAGTAAAGCCACACGTTCCACGCATTCGAAGTGAACGCCCGCCCCACGTCGGCGGTTGCGTCCTCCACCGCTGACCGATCACCAGCACGGCGCAGATCAACCAACGCACGATCGAGGGCCGGATCGTTGATGCGGCCGAGGTTGGTCGACAGTGACCCGACGGGCGCTGCCGCCTCGCCGTACCACCACGGGAACTGGAGATCGGGATGTGTTCCGCCGTGGTTCTCCCACAACAGCAGCTCGAAATCACCGAGCAGCGCACGTCGAGCCAGCTCGCCGCCAGGTACAGCGATCACCTCGATCTCGATGCCTCCGCTGTCATCGTCGGTCGGTCCGATCGCTCGGTTGATCATGGCGGCGAGGGCTGTGGCCCGGCCATCATTTTCGCCTGCAAGTAAGTGCAGCGTGAGCGGCTCGTCCCCGGCACCGATGGCCTCGAGGCAGCGATCGGTCCATCGTCGAGCAGCTGCTTCGTCGAACGGCTCGGCAACCGCCGTCTGGTGGTGACCGATCGAGTCAAGGCCGAACGGGCCATCGGCCGGCGTCGCGTCGACACCCAATGCCAAGGCAGCACGATCCACTGCCCGCACGAGCGCCCGGCGGCAGCTGACCAGAGCGAACGGTTCGCTGTCATTCTCGGCCGGAGCGACCTTGTTAAGAACCAGGTGCACGGTGTCGGCGTAGGCGGCCGACTCGACGACGACTGCGTCGGTGTCCGCCAGAATGCCGCGACTGCGAGCATCGGACGTGTGGACCAGGTCCAACTGGCCGTTTTCGAAACCGGCAATCCGCACTGCCTCGTCAGACAACGCAACGAACTCGATGGCGTCGAGCCTGGGCAGCATCTCGCCAGTGATCCCGTTCTGACCGCGCCAGTACGTGGGATTGCGATCCACGAGGAGACTGTTGCCGTTGCCCTCCTCGAACGACACCGCCGAGAACGGACCGAGACCGACAGGGATGCCGGGGTCACCAGTCGGCGAGGCGGCTGCGATCTCGGCATCGACAACACCCCCGACCCCTGTTCGTTGCGGGAGGTCTGCCAACGTCGTCAGCCAGTCGGCCGAGAACATGTGACCACACGGCGTCTCCGCAAAGTGGACCGGCAGTGATGCCCACGGGGCCAGCGAGGTGATGGTCAGGGTCTGGCTCTCGGCCCGGACATCATCGATTCCGGCGAGGCCAGGGCCGGTGAGTGGGCTCTGCCGACAGGCATCGATGTTGACCTTCGCTGCTGCTGCGTCGAACGGGCTCCCGTCGCTGAACACGATGTCGGAGCGCAGACGCCAGGTGTGAACGGTGTGATCGTTGTTGGCCGTTGCACGCTCGACCAGCAGGCCGACCGTTTCGTTCTCGACGGAAGTGGCGAAGAGCGTGTCGGTGATCGCTCCGAACACGATGCCGCACGCCGAGTCACAGCTCGTGCGGTAGTGGACCCACGGATTGGCGGGCGAGGTCGCCAGTCCGTACCGGACCATCGGCGCGTCGGTCGCTGGAGCCGAGGCACCGGGCTCTAAAGGAACGATCGACGAGCTGGTCGTCGACGAGTCGTCTGTGCAACCGGCAGCCAACAGGACAGCGACGACGAGTGCCCGGGCGAGCGCGTTCGATCGTGCTCGTCCCCTCCCACTGCGCATGAGGCAACAGGCTAGGAGCGAGCGGCCTGGTACGGGTCATCGCCGAGGTCGGCCTGCAGCCGAGCCAGTTCGGTTCGGAGCTCGGTGAGGATGTCGCCGTAGGTCGGATCGTCGATCACGTTCGACACCTCGAGGGGATCGTTGTCGAGGTCGAACAGCTCCCACTCGATCGGGTCGATGGGACCGTTGGCACCGGGCTGGTCGAGCGGATCGTTGTAGTAACAGATCAGCTTGTGGCTCCGGGTCCGGACCCCGTAGTGGGCCGGGCACAGGTGAGCGCCGTCGCGGTGCATCCAGTAGCGGTAGTACATCGACGTCGGCCAGTCGGCTGCCGTGTCACCGCTGAGCGACGGAGCGAACGACCGGCCCTGCACATGATCGGGCGTGTCGACACCGGCCAGTTCCAGCAGGGTCGGAGCGAAGTCGACGTTGACGATCACGTCATCGTTGATCGTTCCGGGAACGATCGCCCTTGGATACCGCATGAGGAACGGCATGTTGAGCGATTCCTCGTACATGAGACGTTTGTCGAACCAGCCGTGGTCGCCGAGGAAGAAACCCTGGTCTGACGTGTAGACCACGATCGTGTTGTCGGCGAGTCCGTCGGCGTCGAGCCGGTCGAGCAGGCGGCCGACGTTGTCATCGATCGACGCCACGACCCGCAGATAGTCCTTGATGTAACGCTGATATCGCCAGCTGATTTCTTCGTCGAGGGTGAGACTGGGCGGGACGGTCGCCTTCAGGTCGATGATGGGGTCGAGGTCCATCATCCGCATCTTCACTGCTTGGATGACATCGGCTCGGCCTGCGAGGTCGTCGCGAAATGTCTCGGGTTCGGGGATGTCGACGTCGTCGTACATCGTGAAGTGTTGGCGGCTCGGCTCCCAGGTGCGGTGTGGCGCCTTGTGGTGACAGAACAGGGCGAACGGCTGCTCGGCGTGGTGTGCCTGGTGCCGATCGAGAAATCCCAGGCAATCGTCGGTGATGAGGTCAGTGACGTACCCGCCCCGCTCGACGACGGGGCGAGGTCCGGCTTGGAGCATCACCGGATTGTGATAGTGACCCTGCCCGGGGAGGACGCGCCAGAAGTCGAAGCCCGTGGGATCGTGGGCAGGACCGTGTCCCAAGTGCCACTTGCCGATCATGCCGGTGCGATAGCCGGCCTGCTGGAGCGCCTTGGGGAAGGTCCACAGCGTGTTGTCCATGTGGGTGTCGAGCGTGGTGACACCGTTGACGTGGTTGTAGGTGCCGGCCAGGATCGCCGCCCGGCTGGGAGTACAGATCGAGTTCGTGCAGAAGACCGAGTCAAACCGCATGCCACCATCGGCGATGCGATCGAGGTTCGGCGTCTCGTTGATTCGGCTCCCGTAGGCGGAGATCGCGTGCGACGCATGATCGTCGCTCATGATGAACAGGATGTTCGGGCGAGCGTCCACGTCGATCAGCAGTTGCGGCCAACCAAGGCCAGGAAACGCTGGAGGGCGGGGGCGTCGGCGGCAGTCTCGACGGCCTCCGCAGTGCGTCCACTCTCGGCCAACATCGCAGCGCGAGGCTCCACGGTGGCCATGGTCTCCTCGATCAGATCATCGGCGAGACCGTGCTCGAGGCCGACGGCGGTGGCGAGATCCCATGCGTGAGTGACCGGATCCCACGCCACGGCGGCGCAGAGCTCGTTGACGTCCGCCGCCCGGAACCAGAACGGTCCTTTTTGGGAAAGGACACCTTGATGGTCGAGTGCGCCGAGGAGACGATCACGGCACTCGTTCCACATCGCGACCGGGTCATCGTTCTCCGGGGACGGGGAGGGAGGCGCCATTTGTCCGGTCTCGGCGATCGTGGCCACGCCGTTGAGGACCGAGCACTGATGTTCGAGCAACTGTTTCGCGTTCCAGTCGGTGCATGGCGTCGGCGCGCCCCACTGGTCGGCCGGGACGCGTTGGACCACGGCATCGAAGGCATAGATGCCCCGGCTCAAAAGACGAAGGTGTTGGCTCATGTCCGGCGACGTTAGTCGCGAGACGCACTCACCAGCGTTGGCGCCGCACGCCCAGTTGTGCAACGTTGTGCCGATGATGGGAACCACGACGTGAGCGAGTGGGAGCGAGTCCGATTCGACAAGCCGGCACCCGGCGTCGGTCGAGTCACGCTGACGCGATCAGAAGCGGCCAACGCGCAGGACTACCTGATGCTCAGCCAACTGAACGAGGCGTTCGATGTGGCGGCGAAGGACACCGACGTCCGCTGCATCGTGCTCGCGTCCGAGGGGAACCACTTCTCCTCCGGTCACGACCTCCGCGACGAGTCGGACATCAACGATCTTCCGACGATCGGAACCCAGTGCCATTTCAACGCCGAGGGTGCCGAGGGCTACATGGCCCGCGAGGCCGAGATGTACATCGGGCTCTGCTGGCGCTGGCGCAATCTGGCGAAGCCGACGATCGCCCAAGTCCAGGGCAAGGTCATCGCCGGCGGTCTGATGTTGGTGTGGCCGATGGATCTCATCGTGTGCTCCGAGGACGCCACCTTCTCCGACCCCGTCGTTGCCTTCGGCGTCAACGGGCACGAGTACTTCGTGCATCCCTACGAAGCGGGCGCTCGTCTCGCCAAGGAGATGTTGTTCACCGGGCGGGCCATCACGGCGAGTGAGGCACTCCAGCATGGCATGGTCAACAAGGTGGTCCCGCGCGACGAACTCGAGGCGGCCACGCTCGAGATGGCCGCACACATCGCGAAGCGGCCGATGATCGGACTCACGCTGGCCAAGCAGTCGGTGAACAACAGCCTGGATGCCATGGGCATGTACACCGCCATCCAATCGGCGTTCGGCCTGCACCACGTCGGCCACAACCACAACATGCGCCTCTTCGACAGCCTGGTCGACCCCTCCGGCCTCCAGGTCATTCGAGACGAGGCGTGACACACGTCCACCCGTCCCAACCCGAGGCAATGACCCCCGATTCTGTGGGGCTGGAACCCGAGGTTTGGGACATCGCGAGAGGAAGTACGTATGAGTGAGCAGGGGCAGGAGCTTGCGGGGAAGGTGGCGATCGTCACCGGATCGTCGAGCGGGATCGGCGAGCAGACCGCGCGCCGCCTCGCCGCGCTCGGTGCGAACGTGGTGGTCAACTCGGCCACCTCGGTCGAGGCAGGCGAAGCGGTCGCCGCATCGCTGCCGACCGAGTCGATCTACGTCAGGGCCGACATCAGCGACCAGAGCCAGGGCCAGGCCCTCCTCGACGCCACGATCGAACGCTTCGGCAAGCTCGACATCCTCGTCAACAACGCGGGCTGGACCACCGTCGTCCCCCACCACCACCTCGACGAGCTCACAGACGAGATCTTCGACAAGACCTTCCAGGTCAACGTCTACGGCACATGGTGGCTCACGAAAGCAGCCATCCCACTCCTGCAGAAGTCCGAGGACGGCAACGTCATCACCATCACCTCGATCGCCGGCATCCGCCCCGTCGGATCGTCGATGGCGTACTCCATGGCCAAGGCCGCGCTCAACCAGATGACCGAGCTCCTGGCCAAGAGCTACGGACCGGTGCGGTTCAACGCCGTTGCCCCCGGACTCGTGGCCACACCCTGGACCGAGAGCTGGGACGCGCTCCACGAGGCCGTCGCAGGCAGCGCACCGATCCCGCGTTCGGCCACCCCGGATGACTGCGCCGAGGCCGTTCTCGGCCTCCTCCGCAATCGTTACACCACCGGCCAGGTCTTCGTCGTCGACGGAGGACTCACCCTCGCCACGTGAGGTCAAGGCCACTTGAATCAGAACCTCGTGGAGTCAGGTCCCCGTTGAATCAGGACTGCGTACGGATGTCCCAGAGGTGGTGTTCGGGGTCGTGCAGGAGGTAGCGGGCGAAGCTCTCGACGGTGAACGCTGCCCCATCGCCGCGGAACCCTGTTCGTTGCCACTGGTCGCCGTGGATGCCGTCGAACCGGTCGGCCAGCAATCCCGCAGCGACCACCAACTCCTGAGCGACGAGGGTGGGATCCTGTTCGCCGTAGTTCTTCTCGATGGCGGTGACGTCCTGGTCCCAGTCCGGATAGTGGGGACCGTCCTCGGTGAGCATGAGCTTCAGACGGAAGAGGTAGAGGTCGTAGACGTCGCGAACATGGCAGCCGTACTCGAGTTGCGACCAGCGATCGGCCCTGGCCCGATGTCGACCAGCCTCGCCCGCAGCCAGCACCTCGTCACTGAAGGCGGCAGCGTTCGCCCGGATGCTATCTCCCACCTCGGCGATGTCGAACGTCCGAACATCGACTCCGCACTCGGGACAAACCCGGTCGAGCACCCAGGTCCAGTCCTTGTCGTCTGGCTCCAGCAAGGGTGTGTCGGCCATCCCGACAGTCTTGCCGATCGAGTCCGCCGAATGGGGTCGGAGCTTCACATTCAGTCGAGGGGGGTTATGACGGCGGTCCGGCGGTGTTCGAACACCAGCGATGTCCGTTCACTGCTGACGGCGGCAATCGTCGAGATCTTCTCCAGCACCGTTGACCGCAGTCGAGCAACGTCAGGCACCGCCACGTGGACCACGGCGTCCTCGTCTCCCGAGATCAGTGAGACGGCGATCGTCTCCGGCATGGCGCTGACGGTGTCGAAGAACTGCTGGACCGTCGGGCCATCAGCCGGCGAAAGCCGAACGAACACCATCGCTTGCACCGACCGGTTCAGGGCTACGAGGTCGACCTCGGCCCGGTAGCCCGTGATCACCCCGGACTGCTCGAGATCTCGGATGCGTTGCAGGGTGCTCGACGGGGCCAGACCGACCAGATCGGCCAGCCGGCGGTTGGTGGTTCTGGCATGGCGCTGTAGGGCGTCGATCAGTAGTCGTTGTACTCGGTCCACGCTCGAGCCCTTTCCTGAGACGAACGAACGTCGGCCAGGATAGTCGCAAGAGTGGCGGAATCGCCGATTCATCGGCATAGAGCCAGAACAACCGAATCTTGTTCTGATCTCTTGCCCAGGGACGAAGTATCGGAGGATGATGGACGTCTGGACCGTGTGCCCACTGGCACACCGAGGGTTCGAAGGAGCATCGTGACCAACCTTGACCGCACCAACCCACCGCGTTACGAGATCGCCGATCGATACCGAGCCGAGCAGCAGACCGTCGTCCTGACCGGCATCCAGGCACTCGCCCGCCTCCCGATCGACCAACTCCGAGCCGACCGGCGAGCCGGGCGCACGACCGCTGCGCTCGTGTCCGGCTATCCAGGCTCACCGCTCGGCGGCTTCGACAGTGCAGCAGCAAGCGCGGCCAGAACCGTGCCCGAGCTCCCCATCCATTGCCGACCAGCAGCCAACGAAGAGCTGGGCGTGTCGATGGTGATGGGCTCTCAGCTCGCCTCGACCCAGCCAGATGCCCTCTACGACGGTGTCCTCGGGATCTGGTACGGCAAGGCCCCTGGCGTCGATCGGTCGGTCGACGCTCTCCGCCACGCGGTCTACGCCGGCACCTCTCGGTGGGGCGGCGCCATCGCCTTGGTCGGCGACGACCCGAACGCCAAGAGTTCCACGCTCCCGTCGTCCTCGGCCGGTGTCATCGCAGACCTTCACATGCCGCTGCTGTATCCGGGCGATGCCGGCGACGTCCTCGATCTCGGCCGCCACGCCATCACGCTGTCACGACTCACCGGGCTGTGGTCAGCACTGAAGATCGTGGCGGACGTCGCCGATGGCATGGCGACCGTCGCCCTCGACCCCCACGGATTCGATCCGGTCACACCCGCGCTCTTCGATGAAGCGTCTCGGCGCGAACCAGACGGTCGCCTCCTCACCCCACACACCATCGATCTCGAACGCGAGATCTATGACGTTCGTTATCCGCTGGCGATCAGCTACGCGTCAGCCAACCGCCTCAACCAGGTCACTGTCGACCCTGCCGATGCGTGGATCGGGATCGCCGCATCGGGCATCACCTATCGAGAGATCCGGGCTGCACTCGCCCGCCTTGGCCTCGCGACCGAGGCCGAGATCGCGGCGTGCGGTATACGACTCCTTCGGATGCAGATGCCGATCCCGTTCGACCCCGACACGGTTCGAGACTTCGCCAAGGGACTCGAGACGGTGTTCGTCGTCGAGGAGAAACAGCCATCGATCGAGTCCTCGGTGAAGGACGCGCTCTACCACCAGACCGATCGGCCCGAGGTCATCGGGAAGACCGATCGTTCCGGTCGCCCCCTCATCCCCACGCACGGACATCTCGAAGCGGACGACCTGATGGTTCCGCTTCGCCATGTGCTTGAAGGCCGAATCGGCGATCGACTCGTGCCGGAACGGGCGAAGCGGCAGCGCATTCCGTTGATCAGCGAGACCAGCCGATCACCGTTCTTCTGCTCCGGCTGCCCCCACAATCGCAGCACCGAAGTCCCTGACGGGGCACTCGTCGGTGCGGGCATCGGTTGCCACACGATGGCCCTCCTGATGGACGAGGACCGCGTCGGCGACATCGCCGGCCTCACCTGCATGGGCAACGAGGGAACGCAGTGGATCGGCATGTCCGACTTCGTCGAGCGGAACCACTTCATCCAGAATCTCGGCGACGGCACGTACTTCCACAGCGGCCAGCTCGCGGTCCACGCTTCGGTAGCAGCCGAGGTGAACGTCACCTACAAGCTCCTCTACAACGGCACCGTCGCCATGACCGGAGGCCAGGACCCACAGGGGCAGATCGGCGTCGGCGAGGTCGCACAGTCGCTGCTGGCGAACGGGGTGGCCGAGGTCCTCGTCACCACAGACGAACCAGAGCGCTACGGCCGCCGCTTCCCCGGCCCGCTCGGCTCGAAACTCCCGTCGATCGGCGGCGACTGGCTGCCGACGGGCGTCGAGGTCTGGGATCGGTCTCGACTGATCGAGGCTCAGGAACACCTTGCGTCGATCCCCGGCACGACGGTCCTGATCCACGATCAGGCGTGCGCGGCCGAACAGCGCCGAGCCCGCAAACGCGGCCTCGTGCCCACTCCGACCGAGCGTGTCGTCATCAACCCCCGCATCTGTGAGGGATGCGGCGACTGCGGCCAGGTGAGCAACTGTCTGTCGGTCCAGCCGATCGACACCGAGTTCGGCCGCAAGACCACCATCGATCAGAACACGTGCAATCTCGACTTCTCCTGCCTCGAAGGTGACTGCCCGAGCTTCATGACCGTGGAACCGATCCACGGCCCATCGATCGCGGCACCGAGGCCCGCCACTCCCCCGCCACCCGATCTCCCCGACCCGACCCCGGGCGCCATCGACACCTTCGCCATGCGCATCACGGGCATCGGGGGCACGGGTGTGGTCACCGTCGCCCAGGTCATCGGCACCGCGGCCATGCTCGACGGTTTCGACGTGAACGGCCTCGACCAGATCGGGCTCTCCCAGAAGGCCGGCCCGGTCGTCTCGGACGTTCGGCTGTCCAAACTCGGTCCCGGCCACACCAATCGGCTCGGCTCCGAACAAGCCGATCTGCTGCTCGTGTGCGACCAGCTGGTCGCCGTGTCCGACGCGGGGCGGCTGGTCTGCTCACCGGAGCGAACCGCGGTGGTGGGGTCGTCGACGCCGACACCGACCGGCGAAATGATCACCCACCCCGATCTCCAGCCGCCAACCCACGGCAGCCTCGAGTCGCTGATCGCCACCGACACTCGGCCGGACGCTCAGTACTGGGCGGACAGCGGAGCGATCACCACCGCCCTGTTCGGGGACGCCGTTCTGAGCAACATGTTCGTGGTCGGTATGGCAGTGCAGTCCGGCTGCCTCCCCGTGTCGGTCTCCGCCATCGAGGAGGCCATCGAACTCAACGGCATCGCCGTCGAGAAGAACCTGCTCGCATTCGCGTGGGGCCGGACCCAGATTGCTGTTCCCGGCCGTGTCGCAGAGGCAACGGGCGCCGCCCGGGCCGCTCACTGGGGCCACGAGGAGACGTCGCGACCCGAGCCCCTCGAACCCGCCCTGCTCGGCCGCATCGCCGACCTCTCGGGTCGAGAGGACCTGCAGGCAACGATCGAGCGGCTCGCCAGAGATCTGGTCGGCTTCCAGGATCACTCGACGGCCGAGCGATACGTCACGACACTCGAAGCGGTCGATCAGGCCGAGACGCCACTGGCCTCGGATCAGCGACTCACCGAGGCGGTGGCGGTCCACCTGCACAAACTTACCGCCTACAAGGACGAGTACGAGGTCGCCAGGTTGATGCTGCTCGACGACGGCCTGGCTGATGCCAGGGCACTCGCCAATGGCGGCACGATCACGTGGAAACTGCACCCACCGATGCTGCGAGCACTCGGCATGAATCGCAAGATGTCCATCACCTCGAAGGCGGCTCCCGTCTTCCGCTCTCTCGCTGCCGGCAAGCGGCTGCGAGGAACCCGGCTCGATCCGTTCGGACGAGCGGCAGTGCGCCGGCTCGAGCGCGAACTCATCGCCGAGTACCAAGACGTCATCGACCGGCTCGTGGCCGGGCTCACGGCCGAGAACCTGCCGGTGGCGATCGAGATCGCCTCGCTGCCGGACAAGGTTCGTGGCTACGAAGAACTCAAGGTCCGCCGGGCCGGCGAGTACCGAGCTGAGGTCGCCGAAGCACTGGACGTCTTCAGATCACGCCGTTGATGCGCAGCTCGTCGATGGTGTCGTCATCCATCCCGAGCACTTCGGTCAGGACCTCGAGCGTGTGCTGACCGAGCAGTGGCGGAGCCAACCGGTAGTCGACCGGGGACTCGCTCAATCGAAGTGGATTGGCGACGCCTGGCGCGCTGCCCGCCGTCGGGTGGGGCAGATCGATACGAGCGCCGCGATGCAACAGTTGAGGCTCATCGAACGCCTCTTCGATCGTGTTGACGGAACCGGCAGGAACCCCGGCCCTCGGCAACTCGGCGAGCCAGTGGGCACGGGTACGGGTGCGAAGCGCTTCCGTCAAGACTCCCACCAACTCGGGTCGGTGCTTTACCCGGCCCGGATTGGCCGAGAAGCGTGGATCGTCGGCGAGGTCAGGTCGACCGATCACTGAACACAGGGTTCGGAACTGGCCGTCGTTGCCGCAGGCGATGATGAACGAGCCATCGGCGGCATCGAAGGTCTGATAGGGAGCGAGGCTCGGATGCCACTCACCAGAGCGTTCCGGGGACACACCTCCGACGAGAAAGCTGGTCGCCTGATTCGCCAACATGGCGGTCTGCGAGTCGAGCAGCGCGACGTCGATGTACTGCCCCACTCCAGACACCGACCGGCGAAGAAGCGCAGCCAGCACTCCGACGGCGGCGTACATCCCGGTGCTGAGATCCGACACCGCAACACCGGCACGCGTCGGCGGACCATCGGGAGATCCAGTGACACTCATGAACCCGCTCAGTGCCTGAGCCAGGTAGTCGTAGCCGGGCTCCGAAGCTCGGGGTCCGTCTTGCCCGAACCCCGTGATCGACGCGTAGATCAGACGCGGATTGACCTGCTGCAGCGTCTCGAAGTCGAGGCCTTTGGCCGCCAACGCCCCGACCTTGAAGTTCTCGACGAGCACATCGGATTGTCTTGCCAGATCAACGATGATCCGACGACCCGAATCGCTGCCCAGATCCACCGTGATCGAGCGCTTGTTGCGGTTGGCGGCAAGGTAGTACGACGACTCGGTGCCCTCACTTCCGTCCGCATTTGCGAGCCAGTGGGGCCCCCAATGGCGCGTGTCGTCTCCAAGGCCCGGCCGTTCGACCTTGATGACGTCGGCGCCGAGGTCGGCCAGGAGCTGCGTACACCAGGGGCCAGCGAGCACACGCGACAAATCGAGGACGCGGACGCCCGACAGCGCTCCCGTCACGCGTGGGCGGACAGATGGAGCTGAGGCTCGAATCCGGCGCGAATGGCCTCGACGGTCGACGGTGGCGTGGTGACCTCGACTCGCCGTTTCGGTAGATCGACTATGGGCCCGTAGCCATCGAAGCTCCACTGCCGCATTCCGCCATCGACGATGAGGTGGTACTCGTCATCGAAGCGGATGATCACGCCAACGGGAAGATCCTCGGGGCGCTCTGCCTTTCGCACCGTGCCTTCCTCTCGAAGGCGGGTGTCGATCTCAGCAGTCCTGTGGCTCGGGTCGACGCCCGCCATCCAGGATTCCTTGAAGGCCTCGAGCGCGCGGTGCCGACAACGATTGCATGGCCGGAAACCACCGGCGAGTGCAGTGGCTTCGTCGAGGAAGAAGAGTCGCTCATACTTGGTGTCGCGGGGCGACGCCGGAGCCATGTCGCAGTAGATCCAGGAATCGCCGTAGTCCCTATTACCCGTGAGGGTTGCGCCGCGATGGCCAGGAATACGATGACCGTCTCCGAATGGGTCGATCTGATTTCGCCCCGTCGGCGCACCTGTCGTCATCCCGAGAGTCTGCCCCAAACGGGAAGGAAGGCATACATCCGTTTGATCACGGCGCCGCGGCGGGGCGGGCATCGGCGAAGCGATCGATGTGGCGCAACGTCGGGAACAAGAACCAGAAGGCCCCGACCACGACAAGCGTGCCGGCGCCGCCGAACACGACGGCGCCCACGAGTCCGAACCAGGCAGCCGTCACGCCGGACTCGAACGCGCCGAGCTCGTTGCTGGCGCCGATGAACACGCTTTCGAGCGCCAGGACTCTTCCTCGCATGGCTGCCGGAGTTGCCAGCGGAACGATCGTGGCCCGGATGAACACACTGACCGAATCAGCTCCGCCGAGCACCACCAGACACACCATCGCCACCACGAAGCTCTTCGTGAAGCCGAGACCGATGGTGGCCAGCCCGAAGACACCGATCGAGGCGAGCATCACGGGGCCGACCCGGCGCGACACGGGACGCCAAGCAAGCATGAGCGTCACCGCTGCGGCGCCGATGCCGACGGCGGCCCGCAACCAGCCAAGCCCGATGGCGCCGACGCCCAGACGCTCGTCGGCGATGGCCGGGAGCAGCGCCACAGCGCCACCGAGCAGAACGGCGAAAAGATCGAGACTGATGACAGCACCGATGACAGGAGCCTGCCGGATGAAACGCAGTCCTTCGAGCGCGTCACGAATGGCCTGGCCGGGGCCAGAGTCGGTCGTGATCAATCGTTCGACACCGGAGGTCGGCATCACGACGAGCGCAGCTCCGGCCGCCAGGAAGAACCCCATGAAGACCGCATACGGCAAGGTGACCGCTGCTGCGAACAGGAACCCGGCCAGCACCGGCCCGATGATGATGCCCGCCTGCCAGCTCACCGAGCTGAATGCCACGACCCGCTCGGTGATCGCCAGCGGTGCCAGATCGATCGGAAGTGCCCGAACGGCCGGCCGTTGGAACGCTCGGACGACACCGAAGGCGAACATCAGACCGTAGATCGGGTTGGCGTCAGTCGGATCGGTACTGATGTAGAGGAACAAACCCAGACTGATCAGCGCGAATCCGATCGATCCGGCGGCACCGATCAAACGACGGTCGAATCGGTCGGCGATGGATCCGGAGAAGGGGGCGAGCACCGCCGTCGGTAGAAACTCGGCCAGACCGAGCAGCCCGAGGCTGAGCTCGTTGCCGGTCATGTCGAACACCTGCTTGCCGATGATCGTGACCAGGCCGGCAGCTGCTGCACTGTCGAGCACCCGAGATCCGAGCAGGATCCAAATCGACGTCGGAATGAGAGTTTCCGGGTCGGGTTCGGTCACGGACTCTGCCAGCAATCGGCAACGGCCTTGCCCTTGCGGAACACGGTCACCGGCCCGTCCTCGCTCACGACGAACGCCACCGTGTGGTGGTGATCCCACGTGTAGCGAGCGGCTGATCGATGGCGCATACCGCCGAGAGGCAACACGACAGCCTCGGAATCGCTCGAAGAGCGCAGGCCGACGCCGAGCCTGGTCACGGTGCCGTCGTTGTCGACGAGGGTGGCGAGATCGGTCTGCATCAGGACCGCGAACAGGGCCGGATAGTGATGCCGAGCGGCGACCGACAGCTTGGGGGCGGCCAGCGAGGATTCGAGATCGATGTTCTTGCCGTCGCACTCGCGAGGGTCGACATCGAGAAGCAGCGTCGCTCCGATGTGGGCTGGACTGAGCCAGTGCACGCAGAGATTCAGCAGACCGAGCAGCAGTTCACGAGGTGCTTCGGGCACCGCCGACCGGACCGATTCGAGGTGGACGAGTGCCGATGGGCGGTGCAGCCATGATCGTCCGGTCCAGTCGATGACCCCGTTGTCGACGAACGCTCGATGCGTCCCCGTCACGGTGCGCTGCGTGATGAGCGCACCCGTGGATGCCTGGATGTCGACGAGGTCGGCCTCGTACTGGACGCTGCGGCGGAAGCAGGCGAGCTGCAGTTCTTCATCCGAGATCACGAGGAACGTTGATCGACCGTCAGCGAAGCGGCGGGCAGCCTCGAGGTCGAGGTCCAGATCCAGGAGATCGATCAGGTCGTCTGTCCGCAGGAGCGACCGGCCACCGGGGAGAATGAGACTTCCGTAGACCGGCGATCGGCGTTCGAAGACGGGCGGCTGACGGGCGTGCAACAGTTCGCGCAGGAAACGGGCAGCCAGCACTTCGTCGGCAGGGAGCTCGATTTCATCGTCCGCCAGTTCCTCGGCGAGCCGCAGGTGAGCACGAGACAACTCCGGGACTGTGGTCATGGCCGGCCACGGTACGGGAATCGGGAGCGGCGG
Source organism: uncultured Acidimicrobiia bacterium (assembly GCA_965530755.1). Classification (GTDB taxonomy): domain Bacteria; phylum Actinomycetota; class Acidimicrobiia; order Acidimicrobiales; family SZUA-35; genus SZUA-35. The sequence goes on from CBESNA010000009.1 coordinate 35,881, forward strand.
CTCGGCTCAGCCTCCGGCGACAGCACCGATGAACACCAGCGCAACAAAGGCGAGGACGAGCGACGGCAGACTGTCCCTGGGCTCGTGGTCCGCCTTGCTGTGGAAGTAGAACGCTCCCACTCCGGTGACCATGAGCCCGGCCGCCGCGAGCATGCCGAGCCACTCCAGGTCATCGGAGAGGATGCCGAGCATCACTCCAATGGCCCCGGCGATCTCGACGGCACCGATCATGCGGAACTGATTCGGAGTGAATCCGAGGGCATTCGCCGCATCCATCACCATCGGTTGCGAAGTCACCTTGGCCATGCCCGCCATTCCGAAACCGACAGCCAAGAGAAGTCCGGTGACCCAGGCGATGATGTCCATGGTGTCCACTCCTGAAGTTCATATTTGAACTACGCACGTTAGTCACAGGACGATCGACCCGTACATTTCTCCCAACGGGTCCGAGAGGAGCTCGAGACGCTCACCATCGGGCCCGGAGAAGTACATCGAGACGTCGCTCTCGAAATGACACTCGACGCCGGCCTCGGCCAGCGCATCACGTGCTCGCTCCCATGCCGGGCGGTCGATCGAGATCGCCAGGTGATGCAGTCCGCCGAGCACCTCGGCATACGGGCCGAGGTCGAGGCCGGGGAAGTCGAAGAAGGCCAGTGCGTTGCCGCTGCCGATGTCGAAGAAGAAGTGAGTCGAGCCCTGGTAGTCACGGTTCTCGAACAGTTCGGTCAGCGGGAACCCGAGGATGCCCTGGTAGAACGCGATCGTTCGCTCCACATCGGTGCTGAGGAGTGCGATGTGGTGCACGCCACGAGCCGACGACGGTGGACGATTCTCGTGGAGATGCTCCGCACGCATCCGCTCCCAATCGGCGGTTCGATCGATGTCGGCACCGTGACGTGTCATGTGTTTCCCTTCGAAAGCGGCCTCACGACAGGAGGTCTCGTACTCGTTCCTTTGGTCGCCCGACGATGGCTTTCTCCGGCGTGACCACGAGGGGGCGCTGGAGCAGTTGTTTGTGCTTCACGAGGATGTCCACGATCTGTTCGACGGTCGCGACGTCGGCGTCGGTCAGTTCGAGCTTCTTGAATTTGCTGTCTCGACGAACCAGCGCCGTCGGTTCATCCTCGAGCTTGGCGATGATGCCGCGCAACGTCTCGGCGTCAGGCGGATCCTGGATGTAGTTGACCGTGTCGAAATCGACACCCAACTCTTCCGCAATGCGCACGGCATTGACCGAGGAGTTTCAATGCTTGTTGTGGAAGATCGTGATGTCAGCCATGGCCGACGTCACGAAAGCGCAGCGATGGCTGCGTCGTAGTTCGGCTCTGCGCCGATCTCGGGGACCAATTCACTGTGGAGCACCGAGCCGCTCGAGTCGACAACGACGACTGCGCGGGCGCACAGCCCCTCGAGCTTCCCGTCGATCATCGACACGCCGTAGGTCTCGAGGAACTCAGGGTTCTTGAACGTGGATGCCGTCTTCACGTTCTCCAATCCCTCGGAGCCGCAGAATCGGCCGAGAGCGAACGGAAGATCGGCGGACACACACAACACCGTGGTGTTGTCGAGTGACGAGGCTCGTTCGTTGAAGGTGCGGACGCTCGTTGCGCAGGTCGGCGTGTCGACACTGGGGAAGATGTTGAGCACCAGGTTCTGGCCTGCGAAGTCTGCGTTGGTGACAGCTCCGAGGTCGCCACCGGTGAGGGAGAATGCCGGAGCGGAAGCGCCAGGAGCGGGAAGCGTTCCACCTGTGTGTACGGGGTTGCCACCAAGAGTGATCTCTGCCATGTGAGGTCCTTTCAAGAAACCGATTGCGGGTGAGGTTACCCCGGGTCAGGAACGGTCGAGGCCGGTGAAGACGATCGCCACGCGGGGACGCCGACCGTCGGTGTCGAGCGGCGGCGGTTGATGGAGGAGGCCGGCGAGACCGGCCGTCCCCGTCGGGCACACGGGCACATCGGTGGTCGTCCGTGCGAGTTGGTGGGCGCGGACGATCTCGGACTCCGGTGCGACGATGGGCTCACCGCCGGACGCGCGGGTGGCCGTCAGGAGCGGAAGCCAGTCGTAGGTGATGTCATCGAGAATGCCCGTGGCGAAGCTGGTCGGTTCATCCCATGGCCACATGTAGGCGGTCGGGTCTGCGGCCGCAGCATCGAAGTCGAAATCGGGGGCGAGGAGATCCCATGCACGCCGCAGCGGCGCACATCCGTCGGCTTGCACGGGGAACAAGGAGACACCGGGTAGAGCGGCACCGACCGAGGAGGCCAAGGCCCCTCCACCGACCTGCATGTAGATCGCGTCGAGATCGCCGGCCTGTTCGCCGAGCTCCCAACCAAGCGTCCTGCCGCCGTCGAGTGTCGTTGGCGTGTCCGTTCCCTGCACGCTGAACGGAACGGCACCGCCACGAACGGCGTCGGAGAACCGCAGGTAGGCCGGGTCGCCGGATTCGCCCGGTCGTCGTTCGCATTGCTGGACGTTCGCGTCGAGTTGGTCGAGCCGGTCGAGAACGCTCCGCTCGGCCCACGTGGGGACGAAGACGTCGAGGCGGCGGCCCAGGGCCTTGGCAATGACGGCGGCACCGATCGCGGCATTGCCACAGCTGGCGATTGCCAACCGATCGGCCGGTGGCTGCCCGAGGTGCTCGGCGATGAGGAGGTGGATGGCGACGCCCATCAGGTGACGGGCCTTGTGCGAGCCGCCGATGTTGTGGTGCTCGGCTTTGATGACCAACTCGACCTCGAGCCCGGCGGCGGCCACAAGGGCCGCGCTGTCGATCAGTGGCGTCTCGACGAACCCGTGTCCGTGACCATCGACCTCGGCCACTGCAGCGTCCAGGTCGGTGACGATGGCGACGAACTGGGCGTCGGTGAGATCACCCAGACGGACGGAGTCATACGCGTCGAGCCGCTCGCGAAACCGCAGGAACGGATTGCTCGACGAGTCGGTCCGATCAGCCGCCGTCATTGGATGCAGAACTCGTTGCCCTCGGGGTCGAGCATGGTGATCCAGTGACCTTCGGGTTCGTCGAATTCGCCGACGAGCGTCGCGCCGAGCTCGACCAGTTCGTTGGCTCGCTGATGCATCACCTCGGCCCCGACGGCGACGTCGAGGTGCATACGGTTCTTGGCCGACTTCGCTTCTGGCACCCTCAGGAAGAAGATGCGAGGGCCGTCCATCTCGGGCGGCACGATGGCGAAGGCGCGGTCCGGGTCAGAGCGATCGATGCCCATCGAGTCGAGCGCATCCTCCCAGGTGTCGAAGCCCGGAGGCGGCGGCTGCTCGATGTAGCCCAGGACCTCGCACCAGAAGGCTCCCTGCGCCCGAGGGTCTGCAGCATCCACTGTGATCTGGAATCGATTCACCACTGAAAACTCCCCTTTTTCTCTGCTTCTTTGCTGCGTCAACCCCGAGCCGTGTGCGATCCCCGTACCAAACCCGAGGTTTGAGCCCCCCATTTTCGGGGGCTCAAACCTCGGGTTTGGGCGAAGCCTTCATTGGTGGCTGGCGCCGGTGGCTGCGTTGAACTGCTCGATCATGCCATCCCAGACATCGACCAGCGGGCGCAGGCCGGTCCAGAAGTCCTGACTGCGGCGTCGCTCGAAATCCTCGATTGCGACGCCTTGCTGCTCGACCCAGGTGAAGTAGCCGAGATTGAAGACGCGGTTCCGTTCGACCTCGCCCATCTCCATGGCATGGGTCGTGTCGACGTCGGCCAGGAAGGTGTCGAAGGTCGTCGCTGCTTCCTGGTCGTCGAATCCTCCGGGGAAGTTGGTCGACATGATGCGTTCGCGATCAGAGTTGTACAGATCCGACCCATCGGTGGCCACCGACATCACCACGTCATCTGCCCCGAGACCCCAGACCTTCGCCGCGTTGATCGCCGCAAGCGTGTTGCAGATCGACGAGTAGCCGAAGTCGACCAGCATGTCCACGAGCTCGGGATCGACACCGCGCTCGACGAGATGTCGCCGACCTGCGGGCGTGTTGAACAACACGTCGAGCCGGTTGGTTGCGTCGTCGCTGATGGCGACCACCATGTCGGTGTTGGTGACGTTGTGGATCAGCGGGATGTGCTTGTCGCCGATGCCCTGGATGTTGTGGTCGCCGAAGCCGTTGTAGAGCATCGTCGGACACTCGAGCGCCTCGACGGCGACGATCTTCGCGCCGTACTCGTCTTTCAGATGGTCCCCCGCGCCGAGCGTGCCGGCCGAACCGGACGCCGAGACGAATGCGGCCAGACGCCCGGGCCGGTTCGCAGTCACATGTTCGAAGACCTTCGCCAGCGATGGCCCGGTCACCGTGTAGTGCCCGAGGTGATTCGAGAACTCGCTGAACTGGTTCAGAATGACGTTGGTCGGATCCTTTTCCAGCTCGTTGCAGGCGTCGTAGATCTCCTTCACGTTGCTCTCGGTGCCGAAGGTCTTGATCACGTCCTCGTCCGGATTGGTGGTCCAGCGCTCCAGCCACTCGAACCGCTCCCGGCTCATGCCTTCTGGCAGGATCGCCACGCCCCGGCACCCCATGATCTTCGAGATGGCGATGCCGCCTCTGGCGTAGTTGCCGGTACTCGGCCAGATCGCCCGATGCCGAGTCGGGTCGAAACGGCCGGTCACCAGACGGGCGACCAGGCACGAGTACGCGGCAAGGACCTTGTGGGCTCTGATCATGGGGAAGCGGTTCCCGAACGCCAAGACGATGCGGGCATCGACGCCGGTCAGTTCCTTCGGCAGCTCGATGTGGGTGGGGACATCGACGAAACCGGGGAAGTTGTCGCCCGGCGCATCGGCGTGTTCGTTGTACCAGTGCACCCGGAAGAGATTGCGGGGATCAGCAGCGTCCTTCTCGACACCGCTGAGTTGCTCCACGATCGACGCCGGGATGGTCGACGGGTCTCGCAGCTGAGCGAAGGTCGGCAGCACGATGTTGTTCTCCCGGAACCGACCGACCGCATTGTCGTAGGAGGCCCGGCCCGTCGGCTCGAACTCGCCGAAGATGGCGAGTCCACTGGAGTCCTGTGCGTCGGCGGGCTGACCTGCATGGGCAATCGTCATGGCGACAGAGTACAAACTTGCCGGAGCTCGCACCTGCGTACGACGAACCCCGGAACGCGCTGGTTCAGAACTCGTCGCCCCAGTGGTCCTCGCCCTGATAATCGGGCAGGGGCTCGGATGTGTCGCGGCCCGGAGCCGGGACCGGAGTGGATACGGCCGCTGGTGACACGCCGGGTCGCGATGCGGCAGCCGACGGCCGTTGGTCATCGTCGGAGGAGGAGGGCCCGCCGGTGTCCTCGTCACCCGGCGCATACCCGTAACACATCTCGACTCCGTCGACGTCGAAGGGCTTTCCGAGCGATCCGACCGTGAAGCTCGAATGATCACCGGACTTCTTCAGCACCTTGACCTTGCCGTCCTCCGCCAAGGCAGCCTCCAGCGTGGCGACGGGCGCCATGACGGCCCACTTCTCGGACTTCGTCTTACGGAACGTCGGTTCTGGCAGCTCGCTCATGTGTCGATGATGCAGCAACCGGAGCGCAAGCGACAACCTGCTGCCACCGGCCGCGGATCACGGAGCCTCAGCGAGGGCGAGCATCGTGTGCAGCAGCACGTTGGCGCCGGCCTCGAGGTCGGCCGGTGCGGTGTATTCACGCGGATTGTGGCTGATGCCGTCGCGGCTGGGGGTGAACACCATCGCTGTCGGGCACAGACGGGCCATCATCTGCGCGTCGTGCCCTGCCCCAGACGGCATCCGACGGACACTGTGGCCCAGGCGAGAAGCGGTGGTCTCGACGAGGTCGACGACGGCCGGCGCGAAACTGACGGGCTCGAATCGGGCGAGCACATTGGTCTCCACCGAACAACCTTCAGCCGCCGCGCTGTCGGCGAGGAAGTCGGCGAAACGACGCTCGGCATCTCGCAGAACAGCATCATCGGTGTTGCGAAGGTCGACCGTGAAGGTCGCAGATGCAGGAACCACGTTCACGAGGTTCGGCACGAACTCGACTCGGCCCACGGTGCCGACTTGAGGCCCCCCGAGTTCCAACGCCAGCTCACGGACGAACGCAATACACGCCGCGGCCACGTAGCCGGGATCCTTGCGCAGCGACATCGGAGTGGTGCCGGCATGGTTGCTCTGGCCGGTCACCGTGATCTCCTGCCAGCTGATCCCTTGGACCCCCTCGACGGCTCCGATCGTGATGCCTTCGGACTCGAGCACTGGACCCTGTTCGATGTGCAGTTCGACGTAGGCATGCGGGGCCGGTCCCGGTACCGGCGACGGGCCCGAATACCCGATGCGGTCGAGCTCGTCGCCCAAGACGGCGCCGTCGATGCCGACGATCTCCAGGGCCTCTTCGAGGGGCAGACCCCCCGCATACACGAGGCTGCCGAGCATGTCGGGAGCGAATCGGGCTCCCTCTTCGTCTGTGAAAACGCCGACGGCAAGCGGCCGGTGCGGTGTGATTCCCGCCGTCCGCAGCACCTCGATCACTTCGAGGCCGGCGAGCACCCCGAGGTTCCCGTCGTAACGACCGCCCGTCCTGACCGTGTCGATGTGCGACCCGCACATCACCGGCGGTCCGTCGATCTGGCCCGGCATGGTGGCAATGATGTTGCCGATTCGGTCGATCGAGATGGCGAGATCCAGCTCCTGCATTGCCGCCACCACGAGATCTCGTCCGGCTTTGTCCTCGTCGGTCAACGCCAAGCGAGCGCATCCTTCGGTGCCCTCGATGGCACCGATGGCGGCCAGGTCTGCGAGGCGGCGTGTGAGCCGGGCGATGTCGATGGACAGCTCACTGGTTGGGGTCGTCGTCATTGCCGCAGACGGTAGCCGGGCACCAAGAGTCGGTGGAGGCTCGGGTCACTGGGTGTCACTCGGACCGGGCCGAAACCGAGCACAATCGGGCGAGGTCTCTGCCAAGATCAAGCGATGACGACCACCGTGCCGCCTGCCATCCCGCCTGGCACCATGGCCAATCTGGTGCAGCCTCGCGTTCGGATCGATGACGAGTTGGCCCTACGACCGTGGCACGGCGCAGACGCACCAGCCGTCCTCACTGCCTTCAACGATCCCGACATCATTCGGTGGCACACCAGACGCATGACCACGGTCTCCGAGGCCGACGACTGGATCGAGGCACAGCTCGAGGCGTGGACAGACGAGCGATCAGCGAGCTTCGCCATCGTCGACACAGCTGACGAGTCGGTGCTCGGTCGAACGGCCCTCCACACTGATCTCGCGGACGGCGTCGCCGAGATCGCGTACTGGATCCTGCCGGCTGCTCGGCGCCGAATGGTGGCCTCACGGGCCGCCGTGGCTGCAGCGGCCTGGGGTCACGAATTCGGGTTCCATCGGATCGAGCTCCAACACTCGACACTGAATGCAGCATCGTGCCGCGTTGCCGACCGCGCCGGGTTCGTCGCCGAGGGTGTGAAACGCCAGTCGGATCGACACGCCGACGGACCGCACGACATGCATATGCACGCTCGACTCGCCTCGGATGCCTGAGCACATCTCGAACGCTGCGGCCTGGTTCGAAGCCGCGACGGGATCAGGGGTGGTGCGATCGGGAGCACTCCTCGGCGGGCTGTCATCCGACGTCGAACGACACTGGCTGGCCGACTACACCTCGGTGGTCACCCGGACCATCAGCAACACCGCGTGGCTCGAGACAGAACCCGATCTGATCGAACGGGAGGCTCGGGCGCTGACGATCCTCGCCAGTTCACCGCTGGAGACGCCCAGACTCATCGCGGCTGATCAACCGTCGGCGCACCTGGCCATGTCGTTCCTCGATGGCGTGCTGGAGGTCGACCGCAACGGCCTGGCTCCACGAAGCCACGCCATGGCGGCTGCGGCAGCCGCGATCGCTGCTGTCCCACTCCCCCGAGCCCACGGCCTTCCGGAATGGCGAGCCTGGGTGCCCGCCGACCCGCAACCGCCGACCTGGGGAGATGCCCCGCTGTGGCGCCGGGGCATTGATGCGTATCGGGCCGTCAGCCAGCCGACCACCGACGACAATCGGCTTCTGCATCGCGACCTCCATCCGCTCAACGTGTTGTGGTCGGAGCAGCTGCTTCCTGCCGTCGTCGACTGGGTCAATGCATGCGTGGGTCACCCGCATGCCGAGCTCGGTCACCTCCGCGCCCCGGTCTTGAGCCACCTACCGGGCCCGATCGGCTGCGGCGGTTGGCACGCCATCGGTCGGACCGATCTCACCCATGACATCGTGGTCGAGCGGACCCACCAGTTCGTGGAGTCTGCGCTGGACCGAGCCTGACGAGCATTGCCGTGGCCGGATCCGGCCAACTGGGCCTCATCCTCTTGACAGCAGGTGGGCCGAGCGTACGATTCGCACAATCGTCTCGATTCCCGAGATCAGCCGTGGAAACGGAACACAGTGTCAGTCATAGCCGTCCCCTTCCTGCTCGTCCTCTTCGTCCCGATCCTCATGGTCTGGGCGCTCGTGGATCTCGTCCAGCGGCCCAAGGCGGAGTGGGATGCCGCCGGCCAGGACCGTTTGGTCTGGGCCCTGATCGTTGTCTTCGTTGGCTTCGTGGGGCCGATCCTCTACCTGACGATCGGTCGCAAGAAGTTCGCCGACACCGCGATGCCAGGATTCGGGGGCATCGTCAGCTGACGTTCGGCGGGCTTCACTGGGGCGATGATCCGTCTGAAGAGTCCGTCCGCCGCCGACCTGACGAAGGTCGCGGCCGATGCCGCTGCGGCGAGCCCGAGCGCTCCGCTCGAATCGGAACTGCGGCCATTCGAGTACGAACAGACCGTTGGCCACGGGCGAGCCAGCTTCGATGCCGGTCGTCAGGCTCTCGTTGACTGGCGAATGCATCGGGACGCCGGTGTTCACGCGGTTCCCGCACCTCTCGTCGTTGGTAGCGACGTCGTCATGTGGACGCGAGCCCTCGTCATCACCCTCGTCTTCGCCTGCCGAATCACCGACGTTGTCGACAGCGAGACGGAGTTCGGCTTCACCTATGCGACGCTGCCCGGTCATCCTGAGGAGGGCCATGAGACGTTCCGAATCGAGCTGATCAACGACGTCGTTCAGCTGCACATCGAGGGCGCATCACGACCCGATCTATGGCTGAACAGGCTCGCCGGACCGATCGGAACCCGCATGGAGCAGCGGGTCACGGATCGCTACATCGCCGCCATGCGTTCGGCCATCCTCCAGGCAATCGACTGAAGAGGTCGACCGTCGTCAGGCCAGGTAGCGCTCGAGAACGTTCTGGGTGACCTGGGAGACGCCGTCGTCATCCGCCAGCCCGAACGCCCAGTCGGTCGTGCCGACCGTGACCACCTCGCCGCCGTCTGTTCCGAACGGCCGGCAGACGAGCATGACGGCGCTGCCGTGACGGATGCGAGCCAGGGAGTCATCGTCGATCCGGCCGAACAGCCGCCCGGCGAGGAACTCCAGATCGCCCTGATCGCTCAGCGCAGAGATCGATTTCGGGTACTCACCCATCCCGATGTTCGAGGCCGGACTGAACGCAACGATCTCGATGTCCTCCGGTAGCCCGGCCAACGGTTTCGCCACCGGCAGCTGGTGGTCGTCGAACTGGATGGGGCATCCCAGCGTCTCGTAGCCGACGGCGCCGTGTTTGGATCCGAGCTGGTCGCCGTAGCGAAGGCCTGTGCGCGCGAGCAGCCAGTGATCGTCTCGATACACCGTGAAACCTCCCGATCCGCGGGCCACTCCGGCGCCGAAGCGGTAGTAGAGCCCCCACGCCGACCCGCCACCGAGCAGTGACCATTCCGGACGACCAACGACCGGGTCGCACCACATGCCCGTCATGGCCTCGGGGCGTCCTTCGGTGACGGCGGGATCGGACTCGAGGGCCGTGTATTTGTGGCAGACCATCGTGGTTCCACCCCTGTCCTCTATTGGCTCGATCCGGACCTGCCAGAACATCGTGTTCCCCGAGAAGCTCGCGTAGTCGCCACCGGCGGCCACGTATGCCTCGACCGCGTCGCGTTGGGGAGCCGACCAGTACTCGTCGTGACCGACGCCGAGAACGAGGTCGTATCCGTCGAGCACGCTCGAGCCAGCTTCGAGATCGGTCGAGACTGCGTAGTCGAATTCGAAGCCACGACCTTCCGCCCATTCGACGAATCGACGTTCGAAGGTGAACCAACCGGAGGATCCGATGGCCGGCGGATAGTTGTTGGCGAGCCGGTAGGACTGGAAGATCTCGCCGTCGACGTCGAAGTCCTCGCCCCATCGCGCCGGCCGTGCCTTGCGGTCATCCCGGTCGACCTCGGGCCGACACAACATGCCCCGACCGAAGGGCCGCTGGAACGACACCTGGGTACCGCCGGTGTACAGGCTCGCACCGCCCCAGTTGTTGTAGGCGTTCCAGGTGTTGGTCGCGAGGACGAGCAAGGCGCGAGCCCGGCGTTCCGACGGCCGCACGACGAAGCCGGCGTGGGCGACCGAGCGTTCGGCCGGTGATCCAACAGCCGTCAACGTGACGAGGTAGAAGCCGGAGGCCCAGTCCTCGCCGATCGGCACGCTCACCGACGCCGGCCAGCCGCACCCGTTGGCGTCGGCGTCGACAGGAGGCGGGACGAAGTTGCCTGGCAGTCCCGACTCCTCGTGCACGACAATCCTGCTGCTCCCCCATCGTTCGATCAGCAGATCGAACGTGTCGGTCTTGCAGGAAACGTGGAGTTCGACCGTCTCACCCGTTCGGCAACTCAGCGCCCCGGCATAACCCTCGATGTCGTCGTGGAAGGTGGGGTCGTCGGCCATGCACCGACCCTAGTCATGCCGCCAAGGACGAAACCATCGACCGCCCACCACACGTGCCCGTCCGGCAACGAGCAGTGACGAAAACCGGACATCGAGTGATGGTGTGCCCGTTCTCCGTGGCATTCGAGCGAGGTTCTGGCCGAGAATGGTCCACCAGGTTTCGACAAGGATGTGACGCCTTACACTCCGCCGACACGGAAGTGGGCGATGGTTGCCGTGGGCATCATCCTGAACGAGGCGGTGTGTTGATGCGCGTAGGTCTTCGAATGATGGCGGCTTTTGCTGCACTGACCGGCATGGCGGTCTCGACCGCAGCTTTTGTGCCCGCGGTGCACGCTCAGACGGCGGACGAGGCAACCTGTGTCACCGTCGATTTCACCGGCCAGAAGCTCATCGTTGGACGAGCTGATCGCACCACCGCCATTGCCGTGGCATTGCCGGCCGGAGAAATCTCCATTCCGTCGGCCCGGTCCTCCGACGGGTACCCGACTCGCGTATCGGTGATCCAGTCCTCGGAGAAGTACGAAATCGAGTTCCTCGCCGCCGACGGCAGCATCGTTGCGACGTCACAAGCGACCGGCGATGTGCCGGACGAACTCGCCTTCGCCGAATGGGTGGGACCGCTGGGGTCCACCTTCCTCCCGGCCCCCGCAGTTGCTGTTCGTGCCCATCACCGCCCAGACCTCCCGTACGACGGAACGCCCCAAAGCGTGCTCGCCGACGAGGTGACGTTCTGCTTCGACGGTGACGTGAGCGGGCCCGCACCCACCTGTGGCGACACGGGTGTCACCACCAACCCAGACGGCACCCCATGCGACACACCCGCCTGCGGCGACCCAGGCGTCACCACCAACCCAGACGGCACCCCCTGCGAACCCACCTGTGGCGACACGGGTGTCACCACCAACCCAGACGGCACCCCCTGCGAACCCACCTGTGGCGACACGGGTGTCACCACCAACCCAGACGGCACCCCATGCGACACACCCGCCTGCGGCGACCCAGGCGTCACCACCAACCCAGACGGCACCCCATGCGACACACCCGCCTGCGGCGACCCAGGCGTCACCACCACCCCGGACGGCACCCCATGCGACACGCCGACGACCACCGAGCCGGACGGCACCACGACCACCACCGATGGTGGTGACGCGGCCGGGCCGACCGTGAGCACTACGGAAGCTCCGACAACGACGGCCGCCCCGACCACCGCAGCTCCGACCACCGCAGCTCCGACCACCGCTTCCCCGACCACGGCGGGCGAAGAGGTCGCCGGACCGACGACGTCGCTTCCCGCCACGGGAAGCAGCACAGGTCTCATCCTCGGCCTGGGCGGGATCATCGTTGCGGCCGGTGCCGCCATGGTGGCGACCCAACGCCGTACTGCGGCCTGATCCGCCTCGGCTCCGACCTGCCACCGCAGGTCGGAGCGGACCGGCGATACTGACCCGATGAATGCTCCAGACGTTGCTTCGGTGTTCGCCGCGATTCTCCTCGCGGCGCTACTCGCCACCTTCACCGGGGTCTTCCATCCGCATGCAAAGGGCTTCTACCGTCGGTGGAGTCTCGTCGCTGCGGCTGCGGTGGCCGTCGGCGCTACAGCAGGCAGTCTCTACTTCTCCGAGGTCGCCGACTTCATCCCATGCGAGATGTGCTGGGTACAGCGGATCTTCATGTACCCGCTCGCCTTCATCCTTCCGTTGGCCGCGATTCGCAAGCAGCGTGAGATTGCGTTGTACGGCATCGTGCTGGCCGTGATCGGCCTCGGGTTCTCGATCTACCACATCCAGATCCAGCTCCGACCCGACCAGTCGACATCGTGCGATCTGCTGAATCCTTGTTCGGCGAAGTGGGTCGACGCCCTCGGATTCGCCACGATTCCTCAGATGGCAGCCGCATCGTTCGTCTTGATTCTCGTTGCCCTCACCGTGCAACTCAGGTCTCGCTAACGCGAGATCTCACCGGATGGAGTCATGGCCGGACCGTGGCCCAACCACGCTCGAAGTCGCGATCGGGGTGGACCGCGCTGAGGGGGTCTTCGCTGTCTCGCCAATAGCCCAGACCGTTCCCCGCCTTGGCGTAGCCGACGAACCTGAGCAAGTCATCTGGCCAGCTCTGCACCTCTGCGGGAGGGCACTCGAGGAACTGATTGGTCGACTGTGTCAGCCAACCCACCCCATGCTGCAGCGAGAGCCCGCTCCGCCAGGTCTCGGACGTGTTGTCGCCCCCGCCGTGATAGACGCTCCCGGTGTAGAGAAGCAGTGAACCCTGTGACATCTCGGCCGCGACCGTCTCACTGCGATCGGCCTTCTCTCGGTTTCCCCAACGATGAGATCCAGGTGCAACTCGAGTGGCGCCGTTGGCTTCGGTGAAATCGGTGATCGCCCACATTCCGTTCAACTCGACCTCGACATCGAAGTCCACCATGTCGTATTTCCACTGGTCGCGGTGGATGCGCTGGCCGATCTCACCCGGTCCGATCTCGATGAACTCGGCGGCGGAGAACCGCCAACTGCTGGCGTGGCCCAACACATGGTCCCCGGCCAGAACCACCGCAGGATGCAGAGCGATCGATCGGAAGGTGGCCGATCGAGGCAGCGGCGCACCGAGGCGGCGAGTTCGATGCCCCTCGAAATCGCTGGCCCCAACCGACGCTCGATTCATGAAGGTGCCCAGCTCGTCCGCGATCGACAGCATCACCTCGGGAGCGACAGCGTTCTCCACGACGCAGCATCCGGCTTCGTCGAGCGCATCCGCCAGGTCGAGCCCGATTCGATCGAGCCGGACCGTCGGCAGTCCGGTGAGCTGGCGGTGGTTCGGCATCGACGAAGTTTCGCGGAGGACTGCCTTCCGCGCCATGCCATGATGCCCAGGTGTCGCCTCGTGCATCGATTCCAGCGCTCCGCTCGCCGTCCCCGTCGCTGATCGGGTGGGGCTGGGTCGCCCTCCAGGCTCTGGTGCTCGTCGCTCTGATCGCGCTCGACGGAGCCGACGACTGGCCGACGCCACGGTGGCTCGAACTCCTTGGCACGGGTGTCGTGATCGTCGGCCTGCTGATCGCAGCAGTGGCGGCGGGCGGTCTCGGCCGACTCCTGACACCCACTCCGGTCCCGAAGGCCGGGGGCCAGCTCGTGACCACCGGCTTCTATCGCTACGTGCGCCACCCGGTCTACACCGGCGTCCTCCTGGTCGTGCTTGGTCTCGTCATTGGTTCTGGCCGATGGCTCAGCCTCGTTGTCGGGGTGATCGCGATCGCGTTCTTCTACGCCAAATCATCGTGGGAGGAACAACGGCTGACCGAGCACTACCCGGGCTACCCGGCCTATCGGGAGACAACACCGCGGTTCGTTCCGCGACTGGGCTTTGGTCCACGACCGCGCTCCGGTCTGCGAGACTGACACGACCATGTCCTCACTCTCAGCCGATCTCGATGCCGTCCGAAACACCATCGGGGGCCGGCTCGACCACCTCACCGCTGACATCGTCGCGTTGTGCGAGATCAATTCGGGCTCGTTCAACTCCGACGGCGTCAATCGCGTCGGTTCTCGGCTGGCAGAGATCACATCGGCGTTGCGGCCGGCGACCATCGAGCACCTGTCGGTGCCGGAAGCACAGGTGATGGGGCCGGACGGAACCACAGCCTCCTCACCCATGGGCGATGCTCTTCGCGTCCGCAACCGACCGGACGCCCCGTTCCAGGTGTGCCTGTTCGGCCATCTCGACACTGTTTTCCCAGAAGACCATCCCTTCCAGACCGTCACGGTCGACCGATACCGGCTGGCCGGTCCCGGCGTGGCCGACTGCAAGGGCGGCCTCGTCTTGGCCACAGAGGTCGCTCGGGCGCTCGACGAATCACCCTGGGCAGAGAACATCGGCTGGGAGCTGCTCGTCGTCCCCGATGAGGAGATCGGGTCGAACAGCTCCAAGCCGCTCCTGCGGGCCGCAGCCGAGCGATGCGATCTGGGCATCGGCTTCGAGCCCTCTCTCCCGTCTGGGGGAGTCGCCGGCGCCCGGAAGGGAACACTGACCGCCCACACCGTCGTGCGCGGTGTCGCCGCTCACGTCGGTCGAGCCCATCATGAGGGCCGTTCTGCAATCAAGGCGCTGGCCGAACTCATCATTGCGCTCGAGGCGCTCAACGAACATCCGGGGGTGACGGTCAACACCGGCAAGATCTCGGGTGGCGGCCCCCTCAACGTCGTGCCCGACTTCGCGATCGCCAGCTACAACATGAGGGTCGCCGACGCCGAGGCGCAGCAGTGGGTGCAGGGACGCTTCAGCGAGGCCGTCGCCGCTTCGCCGCTCGATGTCGACCTCACTTGGACCGGATCACGCCCGCCGAAGATTCGGACACCGGCGATCGATCAACTCCTCACCGATGTGGCGGAGGCCGCCGGATCGATCGGTCTTGTCATCGAGGCCGAGGACACGGGCGGGTGCTGTGACGGGAACGATCTCGCAGCAGCCGGGCTTCCGAACGTCGACAGTCTCGGCATCGTCGGTGGCGGTATCCACGGCATCAACGAGTTCGCCGACGTGGCGAGCATTCCTGACCGAGCCGCCGTGATCATCGAGGTGATCAGACGAGCTCACGCTCGCTCCGAAGCAGGGCAGGCGTGAGCTCACGGGGCAAGAAGACCCAGCTCGCACCTGTGCTCCGTCTCGTTCGGCCTCAGGACGCGGATCGAGTCTGGTCGTTGCTCGAACCGGCCGGGAGCGACCTTCTCGGAATGACGTCCCTGCCAAGGTCCCACGATGCCGCCGAAGCGGCGTGCGTCCAGTCGACCTCCGTGCTGTCCGACCTCGCGGCAGACACCTTCACACTCGACGACGGCGACCAAGCGAGCTTGCTGTTCATCCTGGTGAACGCGACCGACGGTCGACCGCTCGGCCTGAGCGGTGTGACCTTCAAACAGGCCGTGCCAAATCTGGCAGTTCGGGTCGTGACGAGTCGAGATGGACTCGGCCTCGACATGGCCAGCTTCTCATCGCCATGGACCCGGACCGAGCTCAATTCGAGCTTCATGGCCCCGGCCGCCAGGGGGAGAGGCTTCGGCACGCTGCTCTCGCGCGGGCGCTGCATGTTCCTCCATCAGGTGCATCGCCAGATCCCGTCGACGGTGGCCTCGCACGTCCGAGGTCGTTTCGACGACGACGGGTCGGCACCGTTCTGGCAGTGTTTCGGCCACCATTTCGCGCCGGCATGGCTCACCTCGGTGGAAGCAGAGCGAGCAGTGGCCGACGATCCGACGAAACTCGGCGACCTCGTCGGCCACCGTCGACCAGTGACCGCAGACGTGCTCGCCTCACTCGGGCCGGTCAACCAGGCGTCCTTGCCTGCCTTCCGGGTGCTGATGCGCGAGGGCTTTCGGCCCAACGGCATGTACGACCCCGTCGACGGTGGACCGACACTCGTCGCAGAGACGGCCGATACAGCGACCGGCCGGGCACGGAGACGAGGCCGTCTTCGTTTGGCGACGGGCGAGCCCGTTGACTCTCACCCGGCCCTCGTCGCGGTGACTGCGGTGGAGGACTTTCGTGTGATCAGAGCATCCGTCGAAGTCAGCTCGGCCGAGACCTTCGGTCTCACAGCAGATGACGCCGAAGCGCTCGGGGTCGCCGCCGGCGCTCTCCTCGCTGTTGCCGAGATCGGCGAGACGACCGAGAGCGAGCGAACGACGAAATGACGGGCGCGCGCGAGGTCAACATCGATGGTCTGGTCGGACCGACCCACAACTACGCCGGTCTGTCGCTCGGCAATCGAGCGTCGATGGGCAACGCCGGCTCGGTCTCGAACCCGAGGCGCGCTGCGCTCCAGGGACTCGCCAAGATGCGCCACCTTCATCATCTCGGCGTCGCCCAAGGCGTGATGCCGCCGCAACAGCGGCCGGATCCGATGGTGCTCGAACGGCTCGGCTTTGCTGTCGGCGCGTCGATCGCCGACGTCGCGCAACACGATCCTCGGCTCGTTCCGATCGTGTCGTCTGCATCGTCGATGTGGGCGGCCAACGCTGCGACGGTCACGCCCTCGCTCGATGCCACCGACGGTCGCGTGCACCTCACCCCGGCCAATCTGTCGTCGACAGCGCATCGATCATTCGAGCATCGCCAGACCGAGCAGATCCTCACCGCCATGTTTCACGATGGCGAACACTTCGTTGTCCATCCGGCGCTGCCCTCGGCTGCGGTTTTCGCCGACGAAGGCGCGGCGAACCATGGTCGATTCTGCACCGCCCATGGCTCCGTCGGCACCCACTTCTTCGTCTACGGACGTGACGGTGACGACCCGGTGGCCACGAATGGATTCCCCCGTCGCCAGACGCGCCTCGCCGGCGAGTTGATCAGTCGGAGCCACGGCCACGATCCCGGCAGAGTCATCCATGCCCGCCAATCCGCTCGGGCCATCGATGCCGGTGCATTCCACAACGATGTGGTGTCGGTCGTGAACGAGAACGTCCTCTTCGCCCACGAAGCAGCGTTCGAGCATCGCGGCGACCTGCTCGATCAGCTCAGTGCTGCCGTCCCGGGGTTCAGGCTGCTCGAGGTGGCCGAGTCCGAGGTCCCGCTCGCCGACGCCATCTCGTCATACCTCTTCAACTCACAACTCGTTTCGCAGCCAGACGGAACAATGATCCTGATCGCCCCGGTCGAAGTCACCGAGACCGAATCGACCAGACGATTTCTCGATGGCGTGATCGCCGACGAGGATCACCCGATCGCAGCGGTCTCGACCCTCGATCTCCGAGAGAGCATGCGCAACGGCGGCGGTCCGGCTTGCTTGCGACTTCGGGTCGTGATGACAGACGCAGAATTGGCGTCGGCGGCGCCACGAGTGTTGGCAGACGATCAGCGACTCGATCAGCTCGAGGCATGGGTCGACACCCACTACCGGGACGAGTTGACCATCGACGACCTTGCCGATCCGGACATCGCCGACGAGAACAACCGAGCGCTCGACGAACTCACAGCGCTGCTCGGACTGGGCAGCATCTATCCGTTTCAGCACTGATCCGTTCCAGCCGGCACAGGCCCTGGAAGTCGGGGTCAGGCCGTGCGACGGCGGCGGGACAGCAGCACCATGCCGGCGCCGAGCGTGAGCAGGGCCAGCGACGTGATGACCAGCTTGCCGGCGTCGGTGCCGGTGTAGGCGATCAAGCCAGGTGGCGTCGCAACGATGGCCGTTGAGATGTCATCAGCGGACACGATCGGACCAGGCAGCGGCAGCCCATTCACTTCGTTGCCGCCGCTCACCTGTCCGACGTTCACGATTGACGCTCCGGCCAGAGCCGTGACGTCTGCCGTGATACGGACCGACCACGCATCGCCGACGGCCATCGAGTCAGGGTGAGTACACGTGACCACTCCGTCGTCAGACGCACAACTCGCGGTCGCCACGTCTGACGTGGCGCTGACAAATCTGAGGCCGGACGGCAGCGAGTCGGAGATCACGACGTCGCCCCGCGTCGCAGATGGCCCGGTGTTGGTGACCGTGATGACGTAGACGGCTCGGCCGCTCTGATTCACATCGCCATCGATGGACTTGTCGATCGTGAGCACCGAGAGCGGCACGTCTGTCGGGTCGTCATCGGTGTCGTTGTCCGGGTTCGGGTCGACGGTCGAGGTGCTCACCGTTGCGGTGTTGGTCACTCCTGGTGCCGCCGATGCGTCCACGCCGACGACGATGTCGACCGATGCCGTGGCGTTCGCCGCCAGCGACGTGTCGCCGACGCCATCTATCAGGGTGCAGGAAAGGTCCTGCCCGGTGATCGAGCAGTCCCACGCCGAACCGACAGAACTCACGTAGGTGATGCCGGCCGGGAGTGTGTCGGTGATGACCACAGGAGCCTGAGCGGTGGCAGGCCCGAGGTTCGTCACCGCGATCGTCCACGTGTTGGTGACTCCGTCGTCATCGGTATCGATGGCGAAGTCGCCGACGTGTGATTTGTCGATGGCCAGGTCGGTCTGCAGCTGATAGCCGAAGTCGACGTCGATACGTGAGACTCCGGAACCGAGGGCGGCATCCGCAGTGTTGGCGGTCGCCGTGCCGTCGAGATCGAAGACCGGAACCAAGCCGATGGGCAGGGTGCTGGGATCGACCGAGACGGTGTAGTCACCCTCCGGCAGGTTGTCGAAGGTGTAGATCCCGCCGCCGGCCGTGATCGTCGTCATCGTGAAAGAGACGCCGGAGACCGAATCGTCGAAGTCGAGGACGAGCGTGACCCCGTCGAGCAGGTCTTCGGCCGCATCGATGGCACCGTTTGCGTCATCGTCCTGCCACACGGTGTCACCGAGGGAGCCGGTTCCTCGATAGCTGAAGTCCTGATCGAGGTCGTCCGGATTCGCCCCATCGAGGGTTGCCGTCGACGTGTCGGCGGTCCCGATTCCATCACTGTCGAACGTCTGAACCAATGTGCCCGGAAGGGTGCCGGTGTCGACAGTGATCGTGAAGTCACCGTACGGAGCCGACGGCCACAGATACATGCCGTCGCTGTCAGTGGTGACCGTGTAGCTCATGTCCGCACCCTGAGGATTGGTCCACACGATGATCACGTCGACGCCGGGCAGGCCCGGCTCGCCGGCATCGATCACTGCGGTACCGGAGGCGTCGAGATCGAGCCAGACCGTGTCGCCGAGCGATCCCACACCGGTGTAGCCGAAGTCCTGATCGAGGTTGGACGGGTTCAGCGCGTCGAGTGTCACGAGTGAGGTGTCGCTCGTAGCCGTGCCATCGCTGTCAGCGGTCTGGGTCAGACCGGTGGGGAGCGTGGCGGGGTCGATCGTGACCCGGAAGTCACCCTCTGGCAGATTGTCGAACAGGTACTGGCCATTGGCGTCAGTGATCGTCGCCTGTGTGACGTCGTCGCCGTTGCCCTCGATGCCATCGGGCCCGAACCACAGCAGCGTCACGTCGACACCGGAGAAACCGACCTCGTCCGGATCTTCGAGACCGTCAGAGTTGGCGTCGAACCACACGGTGTCGCCGATCAAACCGGTGGTGTCACCGGTGTAGGAGAAGTCCTGGAAGAGATCGTTCGGGTTCGCCCCGTCGAGCGTCGTCGCCGAGGTGTGAGCGGTGCCAACGCCGTCACTGTCGTAGGTCTGGCCGGTGAGCCCCGCCGGCAGATCGGTGTCATCGACCGTCACTGTGTAGGTGCCGTGAGGAAGGTCGGTCACCAGGTAGTTGCCCGATGTGTCGGTCGTGTCGGTGAAGCTGAAGTCGTCGCCGTTTCCGGCGATGCCGTCGGCGCCGGACCACACGACAGTGACTCGAACGTTCCCGATCGCTGCGTCGCCGAGGTCGAGGATGCCGTCGGTTTCGACACCGTCGACGTCGAAGAAGACGGTGTCGCCGATGGAGCCGAGGCCTCGGTAACCGAAGTCCTGGTCGAGATCATCCGGCACGCCGGCAGTCAACGTGGTCGCCGACGTGTGAGCGGTGCCGACACCGTCGTCATCGAAGGTCGGCGTCATGTTGCCCGGCAGCGTCGCGTCATCGACGGTGACCGTGAAGTCACCGTGCGGCAACCGCTCGAACAAGTAGGAGCCGTCGGCAGCAGTGGTCGTCGTCATGGTGACGTCATCGGCGTTGCCGGCGATCCCGTCGGCGCCCTCCCAGAGGAGGGTCACGGTGACGCCACCGATTCCCGGCTCGCCGGTGTCGTCGCCATCGCCGTCGTGGTCGAACCACACGGTGTCGCCGATCGTGCCGTTGCCCCGGTAGGAGAAGTCGACATCGAGCTGTATCTCGCTCGGGTCGAGTGTGAGCGTGGCGGTGTGGGCTGTCGCCGTGCCGTCGAGGTCGAAGGTCTGGGTGGTGAGGCCAGAAGGCAGGTCGGCCACGTCGACCACCACTCGGTAGTCGCCGGCGGGCATGTTCTCGAAGAGATAGTCGCCCGCAGCATCTGTGGTGTCGACGAAGTCCACATCGTCACCGGTACCGAGCAGCCCGTCCCACCCGTACCAGGTGGCGGTGACGTCGACGGCGGGCACACCGGGCTCGCCTGCTCCATTGGAGGCGTCGGCCGAATCGTTCTGGTCCCACCAGATCTTGTCACCAAGGCTCTGATTGCCGTTGTAGCCGAAGTCGTAGGCGAGATCGGCGAGCGCTCCGCTCGGCAGTGTCTGATCGCCGGTGGCGATCTGGTCGACTGAGGTGTGGTCGAGTCCGCCGTCACGATCGAACGTCGGCACCAGGCCGATGAGGTTCGGCGAGTTGGCGACATCGACGGTCACAGTGATGTCGGTCTCGGCCGGGAGACCGACCGACAATGGAACGCCATAGGAGCCATCGGCTCCGGTGACGGTGGTGTAGCTCTGGGGTGCGCCAGTGGCGGGGTCGTTCCAGGTGATGTCCACCTCGACACCGGGAATACCGGGTTCGGTTCCGTCCTGGACACCGTCGCTGTCGAGATCGAGCCAGATGAAGTCACCGAGGCTGGTCGGCGCGACCTCGATCGTGACCGAGTCCTGGTCGTCCTCGGCCGGCGCGTCGTTGTCCGGCGTCGAGTCGGAGTCGTACTGATCGGCCGCTGCGTTCTGAGCGATGTTGGTGACCGAGCCGATCCCGACGAGTCGGGTCCGGAGAACGATCTGGCGGGTCTGGCCGTTCGGGATGGCACCGACGGTCCAGATGTTGGTCGTGTCGTCGAACGTTCCCTGGTCGATGCTCACAACCGAGTCGAACTCGAGTGATGCGGGGTCCAGGATGTCGGAGATCGTCACGCCGCTGGCGGCGTCTGGGCCCTGGTTCTCGACGGTGATGGTGTAGTTCACGTAGGAACCGAACCAGTACGGGCCGTTGACCGGGTCGCTGTCGGCGTCGATCGGCGAGATCGCCTTGTCGACGGCGATGTCGGCCCGAGCGATGAAGACCTCGGCGGTGTCAGCGTCGGTGTACTCCTCGGGCGGCGTTCCGCCGGGGCCGTCAGGATCACAACAGCTCGATGAGCCCGTGGCATCGTCGCCGGTGACGGTCACGCTGTTGGTGTGACCATTGGTCGGGCCGGTGTAGGACTCACCAGTGGTCTGGTTCGGTGTGAGAGCGGCAGACTCGGGAGTGGCCGTGAAGGTGAGCGTGATGGTCTGGCCGGGAGCCAGTGGCTGGGCGCTGCCGGAGATCACGTCTGTCCAGGTGAGGGTCTCGACGTTCAGCGAAGCAGCGTCGGCACAGGTGCCGGTGTCGGCTGTGCACGAGCCCGGCTCGACGGCCGAGGGGCCGCCGTATGGAGTGGTGATCAGGGCGGAGTTGGAGTCGTAGGTCCAACCGACGGGAAGAACGTCGACGAAGTCGACGCCGAAGGCCGGGGCAACAGCGTCGGTGTTCGTGACCACGATCGTCCACGAGAAGGGTTGGTCGAGCCGTACGTCCGCCGAGTTCTGGCCGGTCGTCGGATTCTTCACCACGGTGAGTTGCGGGAAGTGCATCTCGACGGTGACCGCGTCCGGGGTCACGGCGCCGCGGGTGGCTCCGGTCCCGTTCCCGTAGATCGGGATGTCGTTGTTTGCCGGATTCGTCCCCACGATCGAGGTACGTTCGGCGCTCGAGAAGTTGAAGTACGAGTCGACGCCTGCGGTATTCGTGAGATCCTGGTTGCGTTGCAGGTCGTCCGATGCGTCGACCACGGCGTCGTAGTCGACGGTGACCGATCCGGCGATTGCGATCGGGCCGGCGTCTGTCCAGGTGATGGTGCGGACGGTCTGATTCCAGGTTCCGATCGAGCCGCTGTTGCCGGTGATGGTCTGGCCGGTCGTCGTGGCGGGGGCACCGCCGACGGTCTGGAGCGGCGTCAAGCCGATCGGTACGAGGTCGACGAAGGTGGCGTCGTGGGCCGGGCTCGTGCCCTCGTTGCGGATGGCAACGGTGTAGCGAAGCTGTTCACCGGCGCTGGTGTCGCAGCCGTTGGTTGCCGTGCCGTCAGCATCGGACGCATTGCCGATGGTCGTGTCACAGGTCGGGTTGGTGAGCGCGGCACCGGTCAGGTCGGCAACGTCCTTGTCGATCTCGAGCTGCGGCTCGACAACGGCGAAGGTCTCCGAATCGGGACCACTGTTCACGGTCCAGGAAGTCGATGTGGGGCTGTCGTAGCCGACGGGCATCGAGGTCGGCGAGTCGCTCACCACCTGGTCGCTGCCGTTCCATGTGAGCGTGGCGGCGTTGGTCACTGAGTCGCCGGACGCAGCTACGTCGGTCACGTGCGTTGTGTAGGCGACGGTGATCGAGCACCCGCCGTTGGAGTAGACGTCACCGATGAACCAGGCCAGAACGGAGGCGTCGCCGCCGTTCGGGTTCAGGGTCTCGATGTCGCCGGCGGTGAGGCCGACGCCGGTGGAGAGGCCAGTCGACGAGTTGAGGATCTCGCAGCCGCTCGACACGGTGATCGTGCCGAAACTGTCGAGTTCGAGGCGGGTGGGCAGATCATCGAAGACGGTCGCGTCGAACGCCGCCGTGCCCGCGGGCACCGTAACGGTCACTTCGTAGTCGATCGGCTCGCCGACCGTGGCCGTGGCAAGGTCGTCCGCCGGATCCCCGGGATTGAACGGCTCGATGTCCTTCACGACGTCGGCCAGGGGAACGATGATCAGATCGGCGTCATCGTCGGTGTAGGTGCGGGCATCACCCTCGTTCGGGTCGTCGGTCGGCAACTCGTTCTGATCGAGGCTGTAGGCCGTGAGGTCTGCAGTGTTGACGAGGTTCGACGCAGCGATGGCCGGGTCGTCGACTTGCGCTTGATACGTGAATCGGGCGGTGGCGTTCGGGTTGATTGCGTCGAGCGCAGACCAGTCCGTCGGGGTCCACGTGATGGTCCGATTGGTCTCTGACCAGATGCCGTCGAAGGATCCGGCTGGGCTGACGCCGGTGGAGGGCACGACCTGGCCGTTGGCCGAGACAGGAACGGCACCGGCGCCGAGCGGAGTGGTTCCGATCGGCACGGTGTCGACGATCGTCACGTCATGCGCGACCGAGACGTTGGTGGCCGTCGTCGGGTTCGTCACGGTGATGCGATAGGTGATGGTGGCGCCAGGAGCGCTGACCGAGCCGGCCGGCGTCGTGTGGTCCTTCACGATCACCGGATTCGGCTCGACGACGCGGGTCTGGGTGATGGCACTGAGGGCGTCGGGACGATTGTTGCCGGCGGCGTCTTCCCAGTCGAACCGACCGCGATTGTCGAACCTGGTGGCGGTGGGATCGGCCTGATTGCCGATCGTGTCGTTGACCTGGGCGTAGAAGGTGATGGTCACCGAGTCGCCGCCGGAGGCAGCAGCGTTGGTGTAGGGATCGGGCAGGGCGTAGGTGACCGTCCCGCTCGAGTTGACCACGGTGCCGGTTGTGAGAGCAGCCGTGCCAGTCGGGCTGGTGACGGTCGGTTGGAGGTTCGAGACCGAGCCGGCGAACAGGCCGCTACCGGTGAAGTAGGACAGGCCTGCGGGCAGGACGTCGCGGATCTCGGCGTTGTAGACCGTTGTTCCCTCGGGAACCGTCGCGGTGATCTGGTACTGGATGATCTCGCCGATGGTGGCCTGGTCGGCCGAGCCGAGGAGGGAAGCGTTCTGAGCGTTGCCGGACTCGCTGATGGCCGAGCGCTGGAGCTTGGTGACCGTCGGCGACGGCGTGTCGAGGAAGGCCTGGTCGTCGGCCGCATCGGTGTTCTCGTTGGCGGCATTGGTGGGGTCGATGTTCCCGGCCGGGTAGTAGTCGTACAGACCCGTTTCGTTCGTGCCCGCCTGGTAGAAGGCGACTCCTGCGGTGTTGATGTAGTCCTGGGCGGGGTCGACCGATGCTGGGATCGTGACGTCGTACGTGAGAGTGATCGGCGCGGTGTCCTCGTCGTCTGGCACGAGGTCGCCGGGACCGGTCGATGCGGCGACGGTGAGTCCGGTCCAGGTGATGACGTCGAGCGAACAGACGCCACCGACGGGGAGGATGTTGCTGACCTCGGAACAGGTCAGGCCTGCGGGGAGCCTGTCCTGGACTTCGGTCGACGTGGCATCGGTGTTGCCTTCGTTCCACACGTCGATCCGGAAGCCGACCACGTCGCCGCCCGCCACTTCGACACGGGTCGAGCCGCCGGTCAGCGAGCCGTCGAAGTCCGCTGGATTGGCCGTTCCGCCGTTGACGTCGGCAACGCCCTTGGCGAGTCGCACCTCGGGCTCCCTCCAGACCACCGCTGCCTGGTCGCGGAGCTGGTACACCAGCCCGCCGTTGTTGTTGAAGACCATCTTCTGGAGGTTGGCGTTGATGTCGTTGGCCGCACCGTCGGTGTTGTCGGTGATGCGAGCGGCGATGACCCAGCGGAACTCGTTGCCCGTCGCCTCGACGTTGCCGTCGCCGCTGACATCGAAGGTCACGAGGTTCGGGGATTCGGTGACGGTGGTTGCCGAGATCGTGTCGATCGAGGTGACTCGAGCCGCCGAGCCGGCGATGTAGGCGTGACCGACCGGGAGAATGTCCTGGATCTGCACGCCTTCGAAGTCGACACTCGCCGGGAAGGATGCGCCCAGCTCGAAGCAGACGATGTCGCCGGGTCCGTAGCCACCCTCTGGCGTCGGGTCACCCTCTGCCCACGTGATCGACGCGTAGTCGGTGTCGCAGACGGCTCCGGTGAGGGACGAACCGTTCACCAGCGGACCGGCCTTGACCGACACCCTTTTGTTCAACGTCGGCAGAGCGTTCGCGATCGAGGCACTCGTGGTGTCGCCGTCGATGCCACCGTCGGCGTCCACCGGGTCAGCGATGAGGCCGGGGCGGAAGGCCGACACGGTGTCGGGCCCGGAGACCTCGGCTGCGTTCGAGACCGAGTCGCCGGCCAGCACGGGCTCGCCGAGGAGCTGGGCGCCGCCGCCGCGATAGAACTCGCGCACGACGCTCGAGTAGGTGATGGTGATCGACTGGTCGGCATCGAGGTCGGCCAGCGCACTTCGGGCACCGACGAAGTCCCACACGAGCTCGAATCGGCCGCTGCCGTATGGGCCACCGCTACCGATTTCGCGAACGGAAGCAACGTTGACCGGGGTGCCGTTGATCGTCGACTGGATCGATCCGGCGCCGGGGCAATCCGTCGAGTTCCAGCCGGTTCCACCCGAATTGTCGACATCGAAGCCGCCGAGGAAACACAGGGCAGATGGCATGAGGTCGCGGACCACGAGGTCGGTGAAGTCACGGTACTCAGAGGTACTGATGGTGAGCGTGCTCACCACAGTGCTTCCCTGCGTGAGCGTTCCGCTCATCGACTTGGTGATGATCAGGTCTTCTGACTCGACGACATGCGTGTCGGAGTCACCGGCCGCAGCGCCGGTCGGTGTGTAGATGCCGGTGGCGGTCGCCGTGTTGTCGAGACCCTGCTCCGGAGCGGTGAGCAGCTCAGGGTCGGTGTTGGTGGTGCGATCGGGTTCGCCGGTCGACGAACCCGTGTTGTTGTCGAGGTTGCGACCCTGGTCGAGGCTGGCTGCGGTGGGAGGTGCAGAGAACGGACGGTTCTCGAAGAGGGGGATGCCCGCCCGGTAGGTGACGACCTGCACTGCGCCAGGAGCGAGGTTGGCCAGGTCCCAAGTGACGATGGTCTGGCCGGCGCCATCGGTGTCGACGCTGATCGGCGTGGGTGAGCAACCGGCACCGGTGACGACCGGACCTGAGCCCGTCCACTCATCTGCAACGGTCGTGTTGTCCGCCGAGTAATACGTGTCGCAACCAAGGAACTCGAGACCCGGATGAAGGACGTCGACCAGCGTGACGCTGTTGGTTGCGTAGTCCGGATTGTTCCTGACTTCGATCGTGTAGATCTCGCCCGCTGTACCTGCGCCATGGACACCACGGAGCATCTCGCCCGGAGCGGTCTTGGTGACGCGAATCGGGATGATCGAAACGGTCTGCGACGCCGTGGCGCTGCCGTCGTAGTCGCCGGTGAACGCACCTGAGGTCATGCTGTAGTCCGGGATCAAGAAGGGATCGAGACTCGCCGCCGATTCGGCGTTGTTCGTGATGGTCGCCCCAACCGGCACGGTGCTGGAGCCGCTGTTGCCTCCGGCGAAATCAGGGTTGGTGTCCACGGTGATGTCGACCGATGCCTGCGAGGCGGCGGGGAGGTCGGAGACGTTCGACCAGATGACGGTGGTTTCACCGACCGAGGGAGTGTCTTCGAGCACCTCGGTCGGTGCGGGTGACGCCGACACGAAGTTGACGCCGACAGGAAGCACGTCGCGGAACGAGAGGTTGTAGAGCGGGGCCGCTGATGCGTGATCGCCTGTTGCTTGGAGGGTGTACGTGATCTCCTCACCGATCAGGGCCTCGCCGCCGACGTTGTCTGTCTTCGTGAGAGAGAAGTTGTCTGCGGGGCCGGCACCGGCCGGATCAGCCAGCGGAATGGCGCCCAGCACGGCCATCAGAAGGGCAGCGACGGCCATGACGCGGAGGGTGCTGGACCACCTCTGATCGAGTGATCGCCTCGGAAATCGGCGGGACTTCGTCGTCTGTGCGCGCGTGTCGCCCTTGATTCGCATGGTTCAAGCGTCGGCAGCTCCTGCTCATTCGTGACGAGTCGGCGCGATACTGCGACAATGACCTCCACCGTTCTGGAAGCGATCGAAACCGGCGAGATCGACACGGTGATCGTTGCCTTCACCGATCACTACGGTCGACTCATGGGCAAGCGGTTCGACGGCAGCTTCTTCCGCGATCACGCAGCGGAGGAGGGCAGCCACGGCTGCAATTACCTGCTCGCCGTCGACATCGAGATGGAACCCGTGGCCGGCTACGACTACGCCAACTGGGCGCTGGGTTACGGCGACTTCCACCTCGTGCCCGACTTGGGCACGCTGCGAACGGCCGGGTGGTGCGACGCTACGGCCATCGTCGTCTGTGACCTCGCTGACCCCGTTGACCACTCCCCCGTCACCGTGGCGCCGCGTTCGATCCTGAGGGCGCAGGTCGATCGGCTCACATCCCGGGGGTTGACCGCCAACGCCGCCTCGGAACTGGAGTTCTACCTCTTCGAGTCGACCTACCGCGAAGCCAACGAGTCCGGCTACCACGCGCTTCGTCCGGCGGGTTGGTACAGCGAGGACTACGACTTGCTCCAAGGTTCGCGGATCGAGCCGTACGTCGGCGCCGCCCGCCGAGCCCTGACGGCTTCGGATATCCCGGTCGAGACGTCGAAGGGTGAAACCGGTCTCGGCCAGCACGAACTGAACATCCGCTATTCCGAGATCCTCGACATGGCCGACCGCCACTCGATCATGAAACACGGCATGAAGGAGCTCGCCGATCAGCAGGGTGTGAGCGTCACCTTCATGGCCAAGCCCCACACCGATCAGGCCGGGAGCAGCTGCCACATCCACCTGAGCCTTGTCGGCGCTGACGGACGCAACGTCTTCGCCGATTCGAGTGGAGGGGAGACAACGGACGTCTTTCGATGGTTCCTGGGCGGTTGGATGGCTCACCTCCCCGAGCTGATGGTCTGCTACGCCCCGACCGTCAACTCGTACAAGCGTTTCCAAGCAGACTCCTGGGCACCCACCCGCATCGCCTGGGCCAACGACAACCGCACTGCAGGGTTCCGGATCGTCGGCACTGGTGCCAGCCTCCGCATCGAGTGCCGCATTCCCGGGGCTGACACCAACCCGTACCTCGCCTTTGCGGCCGCAATCGCCAGCGGCCTCGACGGGATCGATCGCCAGATCGAACCTCCGCCGCGTCTCGATGGCGACGCCTACCGGACCGAAGATCTTCCCGAGGTGCCCGCCAGCCTCGCCGAGGCCGTTGAGCACTTCTCCAAGAGTCCGTTTGCTCGGGAGGCCTTCGGCGACGCCGTGGTCGATCACTACAGCCACTTCCACCGCACCGAGGCGGCGGCCGCCGCGGCAGCCGTCACCGATTGGGAACGAGCTCGCTACTTCGAACGCATCTGACCGGCGGCGTCGACCGCTCTCACAAGGTTCTCGCGAAGTTCTACTTCGAACACTTGTTCCTGAATCGAGTGTCACATCCCCTGAGTACCGTGATGAGTATGCGTTTGATGGAGATCTCATCACCCAGGCGGTGCCGACGGCGCTCGATCCGCGATGTCCGCGCCGCCGGCCTCGAAGCCGTCGCCAAACTCGCCCAAGCTGGTTGTGATCGGCACTGGGGAGAGTCGTGAGCGCAGCGAGCGACTCTGAGCAACCCGCAGGGTTGCCGATGGTTGTGACGTGCATCACCTGCGGGCCAAGGAAGACGGCGGCTGGGATCTATTCGGCAACCTCGTCCTGTTGTGCCGAAGACACCACACGATGGTGCACCAGCAGGGCTGGCAGTTGTGGCGCGACGCCGACGGCCGAATACAAACCACCGCCCCCTAAAACCCGGGGGTGGTGGAAGTCGGGCAGCAACCAAACACCGGCTTCATTGGCCCGAGCAAACGCCGCTCGGGCCAACGCCGCGTCGCCGATCGGGCCAGACTCACCCACCTGTACCAGTGCTGGTTCTCCGAGGACGAGGTGGTGCGGCTGCGGGTCTCCAGCGCGATGAAACGCGTGACGATCGCGCACCCCGACTGGATCGTGCTGAACAACTCGATGCAGGTGCTTCACGAGTGGTCGCTCGATGATCCTGCGCTTGCCGAATGGCTCACTCCTCATCTCGAGCGCCTGACCAACGAGCGGCGCACGTCAGTGGCCAGACGGGCTGGGAAGCTGTTGGCGAAGTCGAAGCGGACCTGACGCTCCATTCGAGATGCTTCGCTGGCACAGGTGGATCGGTTGGGAGAGACTGCCGTCATGAGTGAGCATCCTCTCGACGTGTCCGCCCGCATGATCGATTCCGGCGTGGTCGACACGCCGCCGAATCGCATCACCCAAGAATTGAGCGAGCTGGCCGACGGCGTCGCATTGATCGAATCGTTCAGTCATGTGGTCGTCGTGCGCACCGAGGACGGACTCGTCACCTTCGATGCGTCCGGCGCGGCCTCCGGTCCAGCCGTCGTCGAATCCCTTCGCCGGTGGAGCGATGACCCCGTCCATTCGATCGTCTACACCCACGGCCACCTCGACCATGTCGGTGGGTCCCGGTCCTTCGCTGCCGACGCCGATGCGAACGGCCGGCCCGCCCCTCGCGTGATCGGACACGACGCAGTGCAGCGCCGCTTCGATCGCTACGCCGCCACGTCTGGCTACAACCAGATCATCAACCGGCGCCAGTTCGGCGGTGCCGCCCGGGCATCATCGGCGGACGACGATCGGCCTTTCATCCCCCGGGGGACCCTCTCACCAGACCTGACGTATGAAGATCAGCTCACCGAGTCGATCGGTGGCGTCGCCTTCGAGTTCGAACACTGCAAAGGCGAGACCGACGACCACACGTGGACATGGATCCCCGACCACAAGATGATCTCGGCCGGCGACCAGTTCATCTGGAACTTCCCGAACTGCGGTAACCCACAGAAGGTTCAGCGGTATCCGGTGGAATGGGCCGATTCGCTGCGAGCAATGGCAGCCAAGGGCGCCGAGTTGTTCGTGCCCGCTCACGGTCTTCCGATCGCCGGGCGTGACCGCATCGCTCAATGCCTGACCACCGTGGCTGAGACGCTCGAGACGTTGGTGGCCGAGGTGCTCGATGCGATGAACAGCGGCGCCACCCTCGATGAGATCGTGGGCGCCGTCCATGTCCCGGCCGACACCCTCGAGCTGCCGTATTTGCGCCCGCTCTACGACGAGCCCGAATTCGTCATCCGCAACATCTGGCGCATGTATGGCGGGTGGTACAACGGCAATCCGGCCCACCTCAAGCCCCCATCGGAGGCATCGCTCGGCAGCGAGGTCGCGGCACTGGCCGGTGGCGTGGATGCACTGATCACTCGAGCCTCCGAGCTCTCAGCGGAGGGCGATCATCGTCTGGCCTGCCAGGTGATCGAGTTCGCAGCGGCAGCAGAGCCGGAGTCGCATGCCGTGCACGAGGCAAGATCACACATCTACGGCGCACGCCGCCCCACCGAGACATCACTGATGTCGAAGGGGATCTTCAACTCGGCGAAGGCCGAATCGGATCTGGTGGTCACCGGCGAGGTACAAAAGATCAAGATGGTGCTGGCCATCGGAGACGACGAGCAGTAGCTCAGCGGCTAGCTGTTGACATGCTGGCGGTTCGCCCCGATCGTGTTCGCTGCTACGAGGTCGAGATCCCCATCCCCATTGAGATCCACGAGGACCATGCCTTCGGTGAGTCCGCTGCCGATCCGCTGACCGGAGTCGTTGAACGTCCCCGAGCCGTTGTTCTTCCACACGCTGCTCGGTCCGTCGTGATCGCCGAAGACCAGATCCAGATCGCCGTCGCCGTCGATGTCGCCGACGGCGACCGACCGGGTGTGGCCCAGCCCGATGATGGGACCGCTGTTGGTGAAGACACCTGAACCGTTGTTGAACCAGATGGTGTCACCCTCATTGTCACCGGCGATCACGATGTCGAGGTCGCCGTCACCGTCGAGATCGGCGAGCTCGCTGGCGTGGCTCCGCCCGATGCCGAGCGCCTGGCCGCTGTCGGTGAACACTCCTAGCCCGTCGTTGAACCAGATTGTGTCGCCACCGAAATCGTTGCTGAACGAGAGATCGAGGAACCCATCACCGTTGAGGTCGTCGATCGAGACACCCTTGGTATTGCCGGCTCCGAGGGACTGGCCGCTGTCGACAAGGGTCCCGCTGCCGTCGTTCAGCCACAGTCTGTTCTGCTGGAACGCGTTGGCGAAGACTGCGTCCATGTCACCGTCGCCGTCGACGTCGCCGACGGCCACGTCCCATGAGTCCGACGACCCGATGCTCTGACTGGTGGACGTGAACACCCCTGAGCCGTCGTTCAGATAGACCTCATTGCCGGCAAGGACGTTGGCGTAGACGATGTCCGGCGTTCCGTCTCCGTCCATGTCGCCGACGGCCACGCCCCTCGTACTCTGCGACCCGAGGCTCTGCCCCGAGTTCACCAGCAGACCGGCTGCGTTGAAGTGATAGGTGTTGTTGTTGCCGTTGTTGGCGAAAACGGCGTCCATGTCGCCGTCACCGTTGAAATCGGCTACCGCCACCGCGACCGAGTTGAGATTGCCGAGCGACGTTCCCGGAATAGCGAACGTTCCAGACGAGGGAGCGGTCGGCGTTGTGTCGCAGACATCGCCCGTTCCGTCACCGTCGGTGTCCATCTGATTCGGGTTGTAGTTGCTCGGACAGTTGTCGCTCGCAAGGACACCGTCGTGGTCCGGGTCGATGGCGGCGATGGTGACCGCGACCGAGGCCGTCGATTGCAGGCCGCCCGGATCCGAGATGGTGTATGTGAACGAGTCGGAGAGGACGGGAGAACCGTCCTGGGTGTAGGTCACGGTGCCGTCGCCATTGTTCACCACGGTTCCGCTGGCGCCGTCGGTCACGGCGACGATCGCGAGAGCGCCACCCTCGGTATCGGTGTCGTTGATTCGGAGGTCCGCCGATGTGGTCGGCCCACCGTTTGCCGCCGACAGGGAATCGGCGACTGCGACCGGTGGATCATTGACGGCCGTGACGTTCAAGCCAACGGTGGCCGGCAGAGACGTGGCGCCGGCACTGTCGGTGATCGTATAGGTGAAGGAGTCGGGCCCGTTCGTGTTCGAGGCAGGCGTGTAGTCAAACGTGCCGTCGCCGTTGTTGGTGAGGACACCCTTCGAGACATTGCTGACGATCGCGACAGAAGTGGCGTCGATGGGGTCGTCAACATCGATGTCGTTCGGTGTCACGTTCCCGGTGGTGAACGCAGTGTCCTCCAGGGTGGTGAATCCGAGACCGGAATCGCCGACGGCCTGCGGCGGGTCGTTGACCGCGGTGACGGTGATCGTCACGTTCGTGACCGGCGACCGGTTGCCGGCGCCGTCCGCCGCTTCGTAGACGAACGAATCGGCGCCGGAGAAGTTCAGGGGCGGGTTGTAGGTGACCACTCCTCCGGATTCGACCAACGTGGCGCCGGCAACCGAATTGGCCGGGACGACCCAGGTCAGCGGACCGCCTTCGGGATCGCTGTCATTGGCACCGATGTTCACGTTGAACGACGTGTCCTCGGGCGTCGTCCCCGAGTCGGCTCCCGCGGATGGCGCTTCGTCGACGTCTGTGATCGTGATCTTGATGCTCTCAGTCGTCCGGTTCGGTCCATCGGTCACCCTGACGAAGAGGTCGTAGACAGTCGCGTTCTCGTAGTCGAGCGGCGCGACGAGCCGAATCACTCCTGCGTTGTCGATGTCGAATCGGTTGGTCGCGTCGCCAACGAGTTCGTAGGTGAATGATGTGCTGTCGACGTCGGTCACGACCGCTGTCGCCACGGTGGTACCAACGACGGTGCTCTCGGAGATCGTGGCGTCTGGAACAACGACCATCGGTGGGTCGTTCACCGGAGTGATCGTGAGCTGGACCGTGCCGACGGTGTTGGGGTTGATGCCGTCGCTGATGGTGTAGACGAATTGATCGCTGCCGTTGTAGTTCGGAGCCGGTGAGTAGCGGACTCGACCATCTTCGACAGCGGTAGCGCCGTGCAACGGTGTTCCGACACCTACCAATGTGATCGGATCGCCGTCGGGATCACTGTCGTTCGAGACGACGTCGATCTTCACCAACTCATCCTCCGCGAGCGTCACCAGGTCGAGCACGGCCACCGGACTCCGATTGGCGATGGTCGTCGTCGTGGTGATCGGCGCAGTCGTCGTGGTGGTCGGCGCAGCAGTCGTCGTCGGCGTTGCGGCCCTGGACGTGGTCGAGGCAGGCGCGGTTGTCGTAGTGGTGGTCGGCTCGGTGGTCGTAGTGGTGGTCGGCTCGGTGGTCGTGGTCGTCACGGGGCGTGGAGCGAACACCAACGTCACTGTTCCTTGATCACATTCGCCGTTGGCGTCACAGGCCTCGAAGCTGAAGCCATCCTCGCCGACATAGTCGCCGTTGGGTTCGTATGACGCCGTGACCGACCACCGCTCGGTGGCGTCTTCGCCGAGACCGATGCCGATCATCTCGGGGAACCCGGAGAGCGTCACCCTCCCCTCGGCTGCACCACCGACCGTGAACACCATGGCCCTGCCGTCCGCAGTCAGGATGACCTCGACGTTGTCACCCGCCACTGCACCGACCTCCACATCGTGGGCGATCACTGCATCGTCGAAGGCAAGTGAGACCGGATCCGGCGCCGGGTTGAACACGCTGTTCACAGCAAGCGTCATCAGGGCGGTGGCAGCGACTCCGGCCGACCAGACACCGTTCGAGATGACGCTGGCGGCAGGAACGGGGACTTGCGCCGAACCGGTGAGGTTGGCCAGCCAGGCGAACGGGCCGGCGACGGTCTGGAGGCGACCGAGCCCGATCCGTAGGAAGGCCCGCACCATGGCGGGATCGAACTGCGTGCCCGCACAGTCGGTCAGCTCCTGACGAGCCACTTCGGGCGCCAAGGACCGCTTGTAGCTCCGGACGCTCGTCATCACATCGTACGCGTCGGCGATCGCAACGATCCTGCCGGCCTCGGTGATGTCGGTCCCCCCAAGGTCGTTCGGGTAGCCGGTGCCGTCCCAACGACAATGGTGCTGGTCGGCGGCATGAATCCAGTCACCGAGCCAGGGCCGCAGCGGCTCGAGCATGGGCAAGCCGTTCGCCGGATGAGCGGAAAGGATCTCCCACTCGGCATCGTCCGGTCGGCCCTGCTTGTTCAGGATCTCCGACGGCACGGTCAGCTTTCCGACATCGTGGAGCAACGCGGCCCAGCGCAACTTGTGCAGTTCCGACTCCTTGATTCCGAGTTCCCCCGCGAGCAGTTCGGAATATGCACGCACGCGCTCGGAGTGGCCCCGAGTGAGGCGGTCGTGCTCGTTCACTTCCTTGAGCAGCTGGATGAGGTAGTCGCCGTGACCCGCTGCCCCATCGGTTTCGCCCCTGGCCCGCGCATCCTCCATGTCCCGAAGCATCTTGCGTGAGTTGGATTGACGGAGCGCCGCCTTGGTTCGCGACGGAGCGTTGTCAGGGAAGACGAGCGTGAGCTTCATGAGCGCGATGAGCGGCACCAGCCGTGTGGACAGCGCCCGAAGTACCACGAGTAGCACGTTCGCCAGGCCGAACACGACAGCGACCCAGAGCCAGCGGTTCATTCCCAGCTCGGACGCAGGGGCGACGCGCCCGGCTCCGATGCTGAAGGCGAAACTCGTGAGGATCGGACCGAGGATCACGAGCGCGCGAAGCAATCTCGCAAGCCACGGATGCGACGTCCAGCGCTTTTCCAATGCCGCCTCGTGCCGCTCCGCGCCCTGGGTGGGGCCGGACACAGTCATTGCATGAAGCATCGGCAACATAACTCGCCAGTTGAGCTGGATCTGGCGGAGCAGGTTCACGGGTCGAACGCAACTCACGCGGCATGGCAACGAGCCGACCCTTCCGGGTGTGACCAGCACCGTTGATTCTCGCGTGCGACTGACGACTCCCGTGGGGCCGACCCGCCGTTCGTCCATCGCACTTGCTCTCGCGCTCGGACTGATAGTGGCCGGGTGCGGACTGGGCGGCGGAGACGACCGCGCCGACGCTTGGCCGATGATCGACGAGGAGGCAACGCCGCTGCTCTCGGAGGAGTGCGCCATCCCCGGACTCGTCGTGCGCCCACCCCACCAGGGCAGCTGGGCACCCGCACCCCGGACCGAAGACGGCCTGACGATGCTGGCGAGTACCGAGGGGACCGATCTGCTCCTGCACACCGCCGGGGGCGAAGCTCCGTTCGTGGCCGGTGTGAATCTTGGCCCGACCATTCCCGGGTACCAGCCAGGAGAGGTGGCGATCCGCCGCGAGGACTTCCGTCGTTGGTTCCCCCTGATGGCGGAACTGGGGAACCGGGCGATCCGGATCTACTCCATACAACCGCCGTCGTTCTACGAAGAGCTTCGCGACTACAACCTGGCTCACCCGGATACCCCCCTCTATCTGATCCACGGCGCCTGGATTCCCGAGGAGCGATTCATCACCGAACGCGACCTGTTCGCTCCGGGGCTGCAGCAGGAGTTCTTCGACGAAATCTCGAACGCCGTGTCCGTCGTGTTCGGAGACGCCGTACTGCCAGAACGGCTCGGCCATGCCGGCGGCACCTACACCGCGGATGTGTCGCCGTGGACCTACGCATGGATCATTGGTGTCGAATGGGACCCGCCGGCGACGGTGGACAACGACCAGGCGAACGAGGGCAAACCCCCCTTCGTCGGCGAGTACTTCGAGGCGAGTGAAGACGCCACCCCGACCGAGATCTGGATCGCCGGTGCGGCCAACCACACGGCATCGGAGCTGGCCGATCGCGGCGTTGCCGTCCCGATCGCGTTCGCCAACTGGCCGACCACCGACCCACTCGTGCATCCAGACGAACCGCTCGGCAGCGAGGACCTGATCGGCGTCGACGGCAACCACGTCGTGCCTACAGGATGGCCCGCCGGCACGTTCGCCTCCTACCACGCCTACCCCTACTACCCGGACTTCCAGCGATATGAAGACGGCATCGTCGACTGCAGCTTTCGAGGCGCAACCGACAGCTACGCCGGTTACCTCTCGAAGCTCCGCCAGCATCACTCGGAGATCCCGGTGATGATCACGGAGTTCGGCGTGCCGTCGGCATGGGCCCACGCGCACTACGGGCCGCAGGGCCGGAATCAAGGCGGCCATTCGGAGCAAGAGTCGATGCTGATCAACGCCGAGATGATGGCCACCATCCATGCACTCGGATTCTCCGGTGGTTACGTCTTCCAATGGGCGGACGAGTGGTTCAAGTTCACCTGGAACACCATCGACTACGAGCTTCCACCCAACCGCCGGCAGCTGTGGATGAACAGCTGGACGAACGAGGCCCACTTCGGTGTGATGGCCATCGAGCCGGGCACGGAGATGCGAGTCGTCATCGACGGTGACCGCGACGAGTGGGAGACGAACGGTTCCCAGGTCATCCAGGAAGGTGCCGGCGCAGTACGCGAAGTTCGGGCCCTGAAGGACGAGGGATACCTCTACCTGGGCATCACCTTCGACGAGAAGAACGAGACCGACGAGTCGGCATTGACCATCGGTTTCGACGTGCTCCCTGACGACGGCGGTGGGCTGCCCGGTACGTCGCTGTCGCCGGCGTCTGACTACGCGGCGGTGCTCGGCGGCGACGACGAAGGACAGGTGTACGTCGCCGGTCATGCTGACGCCTACCGTCGAACCTACGGGGTGCTTCGCGGCTACTTCGAGGTGGACCCGGCCGACGTGCAACCGGGATCGGGCGCCTGGGCACCGCACCAGTTGATCACCAATCGGCCGTTGGTGATTCCCACGACCGGAGAGGCGTTCGACGTCGAGCTCGTGAACGCGGGACTCCTACGACGGGGAACCAGCGATCCAGGAGCCGATGCATTCGACAGCAGGACGTCGTGGGACGCACGTAACCACTTCCTCGAGGTTCGGCTCCCTCTGTTCGCGATCGGGATGTCCGACCCGTCCCAGCGTTCGGCCTACGCGGTCGACGACCAGGGCGTGACCACTGCCGTCCCGTTCGACCGAGTCGGGATCGACCTGTTGCTCGACGGCGAGCTTCACGAGACAGCCGGCTACTCCTGGGAGCCGTGGCAGATGCCGGAATGGCACGAACGACCAAAGGCAGGGAGCATCGACTACCTGGGAGCGACGAACCAGCGCCTGATGGGCGACTGACACGGGCAGCAAACGTCAGTGGGGAAGTTGTCCCTCGACCGCCGTGGTGGGTCCGAAGCCGCGCCGAACCTGGACTCCCCAGTCCGTCTTGCCCTGCGAGTAGAGGCGCAGCCCGGCGAGGCGCCACCACACTGTCATCGGGCGGAACACCAGGTGCTCCACGACGGCAACCCCGACCATCCGGAAGCGCGCGTTCGTCGAGTTCATCATGCCGAAAGCAACATCATCGAGGATCAGAACCACCATCGACACGATGAGCCCGACGCCGTAGGCGGAAGCGATGAACACCATCTGGCCCTGATCGATCGTTCCGAGCGCGAGACCGCCGAAGAAGAGCAGCAGACCGAGCGCTTCGATCAGCGGCGCCAATGCCTCCACCACGACGAAGTACGGCAGCGCCAACATCCCGGCTGAGCCGTACTTCGGCCTCCCGATCATCACTCGATGGCGACTCAACACGTCGAGCAGACCTCGGAACCAGCGGTTGCGTTGACGTCGAAGCTCACCGAGTCGCTCCGGTGCTTCCGTCCAAGCGATGGGGTCGGCGTTGAACGTGATCTTGGCCGGGGTGCCCGTCTCATAGCCGTGACGACGGAGCCGGACGATCAGTTCCATGTCCTCACCGACACTGCCGTGAAGGTACCCACCGGACTCGATCACGCGGTCACGTCTGAAGATGCCGAATGCGCCGCTCACGATCAGGTTGCCGCCCAATTGGTTCCAACCCAGGCGACCGATCAGGAAGGCGCGCGTGTACTCGACCACCTGACATGCGGCCCACAGATTCTTGGGGAAGGCGGGCTGGAGGCCATCCGGACCTCGGACCATTCCCCCATTCGTGAGGCGAACCGATCCACCGGCGGCCACCACGTCTGGGTCATCGACGAATGAGATGATCAATCGCTGGAGGGAATCAGGGTTGATGATCGTGTCGGCGTCGACAGCGCAGACCAGTGAGCCGGACGCCAGGTTGATCGCGGCGTTCAGGGCATCGGCCTTGCCCCCATTACGCTTCTCGGCAACCACCAGCCGCGGATCAGACCGAGACCGGTAGAGCCGCACGATGTCTTCTGACGGCAGGGTTGCTTGGTAGACCTTGTGGACCTCGACAAGATCGAACTCGCGGATCAGGAGCTCCTCTGTGCCGTCTGACGAACCGTCGTCGACCACCACCACCTCGAGGTTTTGGTAGGTGAGCGCGAGGATCCCAGCGAGTGAGTCGCGAATCGTGACCTCTTCATTGAAGGCGGGGACGAGCACCGTCACCTTCGGAGCCAGCGGTGAATTCATCACACCGCGCCAGAGCCGATACCGATTCCTCGTCCTGGATTTCCGAAGGTCGATGACTGCAGCAACGACCAACATCGCCTGCAGCAACGCCGTGAGGGCGACGACCGAAGCGAGTGACACCGCAGCGACATCGAAGATCCAGTCGGTCATGCCGCCATCCACCGATCCCCATTGCCGAGCACGTTGCTGAGCCTGCTGACACGACCGAGCACGTGCAGGGCCATGTCCCGAGCGAATGCGTCCTCGTCATCGAGATGGCAGCGCAGGACGACCTTGCCGATCGGTCCGAGTCGCACGAGTGACCCTCCGGCATTTCTGCGCACCTGCCACGACGAATCGGACAGGAGCCGGCCGAGGACGCCGGCCAAGGAAGCGACATCGGCCCGTCCGACCGATTGGGCGGCCTCGGCCCGCACGACCGCATTCTCGTCCTCGAGCAGGATGTCGAGATAACCAACTGGATCGGCAAACGTACCGTTACCGAGGCACGAGGCAACGAGCAGCCGAAGTCGGGGGTCGTCGTGCGAGACGAACGCAAGCAGCGCGGTCGCCACCCGTTGGTCAGGCACATGTGCTGCTGCCTCGGCGACGAGCACGATCGCATCCGGATCGTGTGAACCGCGACCCAGTCGCGCCAGGAGCTCGACGATCGGGTCGACGCAGTCGACACCGCCGCGGACCAAGGCGTACTGAGCCGCCGCCTTCACCGCTGGGCTGGCGTGCTCGAACGCAAGGAGCAGCGCATCGGTGTGCGGCCCGATCTCATCGGAGCTCAGGCTTCCGATGGCCCTGGCCCGCACCAGCGGGTGCGGGTCGGCCAGGAGACGGGAACGTTCGACGGCATCTCCGTCCAGCAGGACGAGGAGGTGTGCGGCCTGGGCCCGACGGTGCCAATGTCGACGACGACTCCAGCGTCCGATCTTGTGGGTCAGCCCAGATTGCCTGGCGACGATCCGTAGGCGTCGCCGTCCTTCGCCCTTCACGTCGGTTGCGAGCTGCTGCAACACGTCGGCGACCACCACGGTCGGCAGGCGGGCGAGCTGCTCGCTCGCTGCCTCGGCTTGCCGACCCGATTCGAGCACCACGGTTGCCGCCAGGTCGTAGGCAACCACGCGCTGCCCGTTTCGCTTTCGGCGGACCAGAGTGAAGACGAAGCCGACGACACAGAAGACGGCGGCTGCACAGATCGCGAACAGTTGGACGACGATGAAAATGTTCATGCGTTGGCCGCAACTAGTCTCAGAAGCCGGCGAGCCACGATGCCGGGCGAGAACGGCTTCTCGATGACCTCGACCACACCGAGGTCATATGCCTGTCGAATGTCCGCCTCGCGGGTGCGGGAGGAGAGCATGACGACATCGAAGCGACGCACGGCGCCCTGACGATGGAGCCGGCGAAGAATCGTCAGCCCATCGACGCTCAGCAGATCGAAATCCAGCACGAGGAGTCGGGGCGGCTCCAGCATCGGGTTCTGGAGCCGTTCGAGGAGAAGCTGGCCGTCGGAGATGTGTTCGACCGCGAAGCCCGACCGTTCCATGGCGTGAGCCACCACACGGGCCGAAGCGGGATCGCTGTCCGCAACAACGATGTCCGCCGGCGCCGATCGATCGGCGTGCCAGTCTGCGGTCACGACCCTCAGGCCGCTCCCGGCACTCCGATCGAGCACCGTCCGAGAGGCAGCGACCAACTCGTCGACGCTCTGAGCGTCATAGGGGAACTCGGCGATGCCGACTCTCGATCCTGTGATTCCGGACCGCTCGACGATGCCTTGGAGACGGCTCTGCGAGACCTGACGATCGACGCCACCCAGCACGAGGATGTTCTCCCGATCTGCGCTGCGAGTCACCACGTCGTCGGTTCGGAACTCCCGCATGAGTTCCTCTTGGAGCGCATCGATCTGGCCGACCGACTCGAGCGGGTCGTAACGGATCACGCACAGCGAAGCCACGGAGTCAGCACGATGTGCGGCCAGCAGCACTCGTTCGGCGAGGAAGGCGGCCGAAGACCACGGTACCCCACCCGTCCTGGCCGTCGCGGCGACATCGACATCGAAGTCCGAGCGTTGGCGCAGGAGCTCGGCGAGCTGATCAACGCGGGGTCCGATGACACCAAGCCCCTCGATCGTCGCGTCAACGCCGGCGTGCGAGGCAACATCCTCGTTTTCGAGGACTTCCACGATCACCAATCGGCGCGTGCCTGGCTGTGCTCTGAGCAACCGAACGAATGCGCCGTTGTCATCCGATGGGAGGAGCATGACGCCGGTGGCTCGCCCACCCTCGAGCCCGGCCAGGAGATCGAGGTCGTCGTCCGATGTCCAGGCCTCGAGCCCCCGCCCTTGGACGGTGGAAACCACTTCGTCGGCTTCGTCGCCCCGCACGGCGATGACGTCGATTCGACGGCTGAGGTGGAGGTGACGCCGCAACTCGTCGAAGACCTCGACCGGCCGGAGAGACGTGCTGAGCAGACTGGTCGCATGGCGGGCAATGTCGGCTCGATCGCGTGGCGACGGGCGAGCGGTCACGCAGACGAGCGGGACGGTGGCAAAACGCTCGCGCGCCAGCCGACAGGCGAGGAGGAGGTTCGTCGGCGAACCCGAACTCTCGTCCACGATCAGCACGGCGTCGACCGTCGTCGGCCACCCCTCCAGATGGTGTGCATGGTGAGCGACGAATCCACTGGTCGCACCGAACCAGATCATGCTGTCGACCGCAGGGCCCGGAGCCCCCACCACCAACACCACATCGCCGACCACGCCGGCTGCGACTCCGCCCGCACCCGTCGTGTCGATCGACGATCGAAGGTCTTCGATCATGCCGGCTGCGGTCACCGCGCTCGCGACGTCAGCGGGGTGGTTGCGCTGATCTACTGGTCGGTCTCCACATTCTGCGAGGTGTCGTCGCAGGGACCGGGCCAGGCGGGCCGCAGCGACCATGCCCAAGTCCCCGATCCAGCCGGCCAGCGTGTCGAGCCCGGCAACTGCCGGGCCGACGGCGTAGCTGTCAGGCTCCGCCTCCAACAAGCTGGCGGTCAACGTCTCTGCCGGCGCGAGCAGCTCCTCGATGCGTTGGACGATCCGCTCCCAGACATCGCCGAGCGCGTCTGTCGGGGCGTCGAACCCAAGCGTGTCGCCGGCCGCGCCGAGGGCGGCAGGCGGTGAATGTTGCATGACCATCACCCGACAGGTTCGGCCGCAGACGGGACAGCACAAGGCCGGTGGCCGCTCCGGCCCTGTCCGCGGCCTGAGTCACTTCGATCGCCACGACCGTTCGAACGGAAGACGCCACGCGTTGGGGGCGATCAGTTGGTGAATCTGGTTCGGTCCCCACGTCCCCTTCGCGTACGGACGCACGGGTGGCGGATTCTGGAGCAGGCCCTCGGAGAGCTCCCACAGGCGTTCGACGCCCTCGGCCGTGGTGAACAGGGTGTGGTTCCCGCGAACGGCGTCGAGGATCAGACGCTCATAGGCCTCGAGGACATCCTCGGAACGATCACTCTCTTCGACCGAGAATTGCATCGACAGCTTGTCGAGGCGGAACCCGGGACCGGGACGCTTGCCGTAGAACGACAACGACAGGCGGGACTCATCGGCCAGATCGAAGGTCAGGTGGTCCGGGCCGGACTGTCCGATGCCGGATCCCGCAGGGAACATCGACTTTGGCGGCTCCTTGAAGGCAATCGAGATGATGCGTTGACCCTGTGCCATGTTCTTGCCCGTCCGCAAGTAGAACGGGACCCCGGCCCAGCGCCAGTTGTCGATGAAACACCGCAAGGCGATGAACGTCTCGGTCTCCGACTCCGGAGCCACTCCCACCTCGTCGCGGTAGCCGGCGTACTGCCCACGGACCACGTCTTCCGGCCCGATCGGCAGCATCGACCGAAAGACCTTGTTCTTCTCCTCGGTGATGGCTTTCGGGGCCAGAGACGTGGGGGCCTCCATCGCGGTGAATGCCATCACTTGGAAGAGATGGGTCACGACCATGTCGCGATAGGCGCCGGTCGCCTCGTAGAACTCAGCTCGCTGCTCGAGACCGAGCGCCTCGGGCACGTCGATCTGTACGTGATCGATCATGTTGCGATGCCAGATCGGCTCGAACAACCCGTTGGCGAATCGGAATGCGAGGATGTTGAGAGCTGCCTCCTTGCCAAGGAAGTGGTCGATCCGGAAAACTTGGGACTCGTCGAAGACGTCATGGACCGATTCGTTGAGCTCTCGTGCGCTCGTCAGATCGACACCGAAGGGCTTCTCCATGACGACCCGGCTGTTCTCGACGAGACCGGCCTCGGCGAGCGTCCGGATCACAGCGAGCGCTCCGCGCGGCGGCACCGACAAGTAGTGGAGACGTTGCTGTGGGTCGTCGAGACCTCGTTCGGCCTCCTCGACCGCGGCGTTCAACGACTCGGCGGTGCCCCCCGGGGCCCAGTACAACCGTCTGGCGAAGTCCTCCCACTGTTCCTCGGTGATCGAGTCCTCGAACTTTCCGAGGGCCTCGCGGGCGAAGGCCACGAACGATTCCTGGGTGAAGTCTTCGAGTGAGGTGCCGACGATTCGGACGTGGGGAAGCAGCCCGACCGTCAGCAGCCGGAACAGACCGGGGAGCAGCTTCCGCTTCGAGAGGTCGCCCGTTGCCCCGAAGAGGACGACGGTGGTGGGAGGCCCTGGATCGAGGTCGGTGTGGGTCGGCAACGAGGTCACATCGACACTCTTCCACATGCATCTGCGGCCGAGGTGTGACACGCTCGCGACCGTGACGACAACGGCACCACTGTCGGCCTTCTTCGACCGATGGTCGACGACCTATGACAGCGAGACCCTGCAGGCGCTGACCTATCGACCCGTCCACAAGGTCATGCTTCGTTGGCTCTCCGATGCCGATCCGTCAGCCGTCCTCGACCTGGGTTGTGGGACTGGCCAGTTCCTCCGTGGTCTCGTCGATGCGTTCCCCACCGCGAGTGTCACCGGCCTCGATCTTTCCGTCGGCATGCTCTCGGAGGCGCAGGCCCGGGCCGCCCACGGCAACGTCGGTCTCGTCCAGGGTGACGCGCAGCACTTGCCCTTCCCGCCGGACACATTCGACATCGTGACCTGCAACGAATCGTTCCACTGGTACCCGGATCAAGCTGCGGCGCTCGGGCAACTCGCGACCGTCATGCGTTCCAAGGGACGACTTCTGATCGCGTCCATCGCCACGACCACAAACGCTGGTGCGAACGCTGCGCATTGGCTCTCCCGTCTCGGCGGCCAGCCACTCCATGCCTCGCCGCCGCACCGCCTGGCAGCACTCCTCGACCGGGCGGGATTCGATGTGGTTCGCCAGCGCCGGGTCCCCCGTCTCGGTCTTGTCCCGTGGCCGGTTCTGACCGAAGCCAGACGTCGGTGACGGCGCATTCGTGACCGTTTGTGCTCAGATGAGTACGCTCTTGCGCGGGCGACACTCAAATCCGGAGGGGATTGATGACGACAAGCGAACGCCGTGCGCTGCACGCATTCTTGAGTGCTGACGCCCACGACCAATGGCACGACTTCGCCGCCGAACAGGGTGCAAGCGTGAGTGCCATTCTCCAAGCGCTCGCCCCTGAGCTCGACGAGGCAGTAGGACCGCTCGAACCTGTGGTGAAGGCCGCCCGCCGGATCGATGCCGAACGGCGCCGTCGCAGTCGGAGATGACGCTGTCGAAGAAACACGCCCACAGCTGAAATGTTGCAGCTTGTTGAAGAAGGTTCCACCAGCCGCATCGTGGGGTAATGTTCTGCCTGGCAGAAGACAGCGGGACCCGAGATCCGAAGGCTGCCCACCGTGACACTTCTCCAATACTCGGACCACGAGGTCGAGATGATCCTCGACCTCACCCGCGATTTGGTCGACCCCCAGGACATCGCCTGCCCGGAGTGCGGCCTCGACGGTGCCACTCAGTCGCCGATTCGCATCGGTCGTGATGGCGCCTTCGAACGAATCGACTACATCTGCGGCGGCTGTCATACGGAGCATCCGATCTGGATCGACTGACTGCGACCCGG
Organism: uncultured Acidimicrobiia bacterium; assembly: GCA_965530755.1. Taxonomy (GTDB): domain Bacteria; phylum Actinomycetota; class Acidimicrobiia; order Acidimicrobiales; family SZUA-35; genus SZUA-35. The sequence goes on from CBESNA010000009.1 coordinate 80,612, forward strand.
TCACCGCCGCCGAGCATCGTCATCCGCAGCAGGAAGCTGCCCCAGCCGAGGATCGCACGATCGTGCTCTCCATGGCCTCGCTGTCACCGGTCTTCACGTACCACTCCCAGCGGGCACCGTCTGGACCATCGACCCAAGTCTCGGTCTTCTCGGCGAAACAGCAGAGCGTGTCGTCGATCCCGGTGGTCTCGAGCCCGGCGGTGGACAATCTCGCTTCGGCCGCGGTGACCTCGTCAGCCGTCTCGGTCTCAACGCCAAGGTGATTGATGGACCCCGGCTCGCCGCCTTCGAAGAGGACGAGCTTCAGCGGGGGCTGGTCGATCGCAAAGTTGGCGTAGCCGTCTCGGATCTTGGCCGGGGCCGTGCCGAACATACGCGTGTAGAAATCGACGGCCTCGTCGAGATCGGAGACGTTGAGAGCGAGTTGCAGACGCATCGAAGAACCTCTGGGTATCGGAGACATCGAATTGATGTTAATCGATATGATAGACCCACGCATCGAGATCTGTCAATATGAAATTCATGGTCGAACTGCATCCCAGCGCCCCTTGCTGCGCTCCGCTCGTCGAGGACACCATCGACGAACAGGAGGCCACCGAGCTTGCCGCACTGTTCAAAGCACTGAGCGACCCGGTTCGGCTTCGGCTCGTCTCGATGATCGCCACCGCGCCGAGCGGCGAGATCTGCGCCTGCGACCTTCCCGCGATCTTCGATCGCAGTCAGCCGACGATGAGCCACCACCTCAGCCAGCTCACGAAGGCAGGACTACTGAAACGGGAACAACGAGGAAAGTGGGCGTGGTTCCGGGTCGTGCCGGATCGGCTCGACTCCCTGGCGACCGTGCTCACGACCGCGGGATCACCGATCACTCACTGAATCTCAATCGACCAGCGACCGCCGAAGCAGGAACGACGCTGCAACCAGCATCACAAAGGCGAATCCGGCCAGCACGCCGATCTGTCGACCGATCTCGGCGATGCCGGCGCCGTCGAACATCAGCTTCTTCCACCCCTCCAACGCCCAGTAGTGCGGCGTTGCCTTCGAGACCATGAGCAGGCCTTCAGGGAATACCTCGATCGGGACCATGCAGCCACCGAGCGCCGCCAACACCAGTGCCAGGGGCGCCGAGGCAGCGCCGACCGTGTTCTCCGAATCGACGGCCGAACCGAGGAGAAGGCCGGCACCGGCTCCGACCAGAGCAAATATGAGGACCAGCGCCATCGCACCGACCGGGTCTCCCCAGTCCACGCCAAACGCCAGTGCACCCAGTGCGATGATGATGGCCGTCTGGGCCAGGGCCAGTACCAGCCAACCGAGTCCCAGACCAACGACGATCGCTGTGGCCGAAATGGGAGCAGTGAGCGCTCGGCGCAGCACGCCGGTTGCCCTGGCCCGAGCGAGCAGGACCGCCGAGGTCAGCGCCGTGATGAACGTGAAAAGGACCACGTTCTGGGCCGAGGTCAGGGCGAATGCCCCCTGAGACGCGAATCGGGCCTCGCCGACGGAACGAACCGCCACCCCCGTCGGTGCGTCAGTGGGAACCCCGGCCTCGACCCGGTCGAGCACGCGTTGGATTGTCGAGCGGGCAGCGAAACCACTGGCATTCGCATCATTGGTGAGCAATCCGAAGGTGCCGTCATCATTGACGACCACTGCTGCCTCGAGATCGAACCGTCTGATGTCGCCCCGAGCCTCCTCGATCGACCGCTGTTCGACCTCGACGCCGTCTTGGGCATCGAGGGCCGCCGCGACGACGGCTGCTCGTTCGCTCGTACCGACGACAGCAATCTCAATGGTGGTCGGACCGCCGAACGACGTGCCGATGATCACGATGATCGCGACCGGCAAGATCAGCATGAAGAAGAACGACGTGCGATCTCGACTCTGCTGCGTCAACAGGGCGACCACGAACGCTCGAACGGCACTCATGCGGTCAGCCTCCGGCTGAATGACACCAGACCGACGAAACCAAAAACGATCCCGAACGCGAAGAGCACGGCGAGGGTGGTCGCGATCGAGCCGATCGAAGCCGCATCGGCACTCAGTTCGGTGAAGCCCTCCAGCGCGCGCCCATTCGGGGTGAATCCTCGAATCGTCCGCAGCGCAGCCGGCGCATCTGCGGGTCCGGTGAAGTTGCCGCCGATCAGACTGAGACCGAAGGTGACGACCGCCGTCAACGTGGTCGCCTGCTGCGCAGTCGAGGCCAAACCGCCGACGAACGTGGCGACGCCGGCCAGCGCGAAGATCGTGAACACGATCAGCACGAGAACGGCCGTCGCGTTGCCCCAGATCGCCCCGAACAACAGGGACGTCACGAGCCACACCGTGATGAATCCAGCGACCGCCATCGCCGCCACCGCAGCGACCTTTCCGATCAGGATCGACCACAGCGTGGTCGGCCCGGACAGCATCCTGTCGAGCGTCCGGTTCTCCTTGTCCTCCAGGATCGACTGAGCGGCGAGTCCAGTCGAGAAGAACAACAAGAGAATGGCCATCGAGGCACCGAAGAACGCAGACGACGACAGTTCCCGACCGCCGACAGCGAGCTGCTCGAGCTCGACCGGCGTCGCTCCCCCGGTCTCGACCGACGTCACGATGCTCGTGGCGATCGATTGTGCCACCTGGCTCGACAATGGACTCGATGGATTGGAGATGACCACCATGTCGATGCCGTCGTTGACGACGATGGCAGCACCGATGCGGTCGTCCTCGACCGCTCGTTCGGCCGAAGCCTCGTCGGCAAACCCAACGAAGCGAACCGAATCGACCTCGGCTTGATCGAGCACGCCGGCGACGATGCCTGCCGACTGTGGCGTACTGCCTCCATCGGTGACGCCGATCTCGAACGATCCTCCGGAGTCGACGTCGCCGAGCATCAGCCCGAAAACGACCGCCATGGCGAGCGGGGCCACGAAGGCAGTGATCACGGCCGACTTCGAACGGAACCGGCGGCGCAGTTCAGCACCGGCGATGGTCACGACCTGGCGAAACACGGCGAGCCGACTCAGTCCCGAAGCGCTCGACCGGTGAGGTCGAGGAAGACGGCTTCGAGGTTTGGCTCCCGAAGTTGCACACCGGACACGTCGATGTCGTGCTCCTCGAACGCGGTCATCAGCGGGCCGATCGTTCGCGTGCCGTTGGTCGAGGTCACTTCGACGCCGCGCGAAGTCTGTTCAGCGGCGATCACCGCCGTCACGGACCGGCACCACTCCAGCACCGATGCGTCGTGGTCTCCTTCGACGATGATCAGATCGTTCTCGCCGACTCTGGAGACGAGCTCGCTCTGCGTGCCTTCTGCGATCATCTGACCCTGATCGAGGATGCCGACGCGGTCACACAGACGTTCGGCCTCCTCCATGTAGTGGGTCGTGTAAAGCACAGCGAGGCCCGCCTGTCCGAGCGTCTCGACGCTGGCAAGAATCTGGTTTCGGCTCTGAGGGTCCACCCCGACCGTCGGTTCGTCGAGCACGAGCAACTGCGGTCGATGCAGCAGGCCGACCGCGATGTTGACCCGCCGTTTCATTCCGCCGCTGAATTCATCGACGCGATCGTTGGCTCGGTCGCGAAGCGCCACGACATCGAGAACCTCGTCGATTCTCGACGCCAACTCCTTGCCTCCGAGGCGTTGGAGACGACCGAAGAACTTGAGGTTCTCGGTGGCCGTGAGATCTTGATATAGCGCGATTTCCTGTGGCACGAGGCCGATCGCCCGCTTGGCCTCGACCGCCGACGGAGTGATCGGTCTTCCGGCCAGTTCGATCGTGCCGCCGTTCGCCGTCAGGATCCCGCTGAGCATCGAGATCGTGGTGGTCTTGCCCGAACCGTTTGGGCCGAGGAGGCCATAGGTCTCGCCGCGAGCGATCTCGAACGAGACATCGTCGACAGCAATGCGATCGCCGAAACGACGTACCAGCCCCTCGCAGCGCAGGATCAGTTCACGCGCCATTACCCGACCCTAGTTCGGAGGTGGCGCCGGGCGTGAGGTGTATACACGCTGGAGAAGGGGACGATCGTGGCCACCATCCAAACCAGAGTTGCCAAAGCTGACGACTGGGACGACGTCGTCGCCGCGTTCGGCCGACGTGGGCAAGATCCAGATTGGTGCTGGTGCCGCCGCTTCTTCGGTGGCAGCGAGAACAACACCGAGAACTCAGGCGGCATCACCAACCGAGCAGCACTCCGGCTCGAGATCGAGTCTGCTTCCATCGCGCCGGGGCTACTGGCCTATGTCGACGACACGCCCGCAGGATGGAGTCGCGTCATGCCGAGGAAATCGGTTCCCGGAGTCGGCAAGAACCGGGCACTACGACGGATCCTGTCGGAGGATCCCGGAGCCTGGTGGGTGACATGCTTCGCAGTACACCAGCAGTACCGCCGAACCGGTGTCTCTGGAGCACTGCTCGAGGCCGCTGTCCGTCACGCCGGCAGCCACGGAGCGACATCGATACAGGGCCATCCCGTCGACGTCGATGCGTTGCGGGCCGAGAAGGTCGGCGGCTCTGCCCTGTTCACGGGGACACTGCGAACCTTTCTCGCCGCCGGCTTCGAAGAGATCGGACGCACCTATCCAAGCCGTCCGGTGATGGAGCGAAATCTCTGACGAAGCAGCAACCTTCGTGAGCCGGCGACTCAGGCCCGGCGGGCCGTCACCCACCCCAGCTCCGATGAGATCCGGACGCCGAGGGATCTTTGATGCAGCGGAGCGATGACCTCGCGCAGAGCGTTACAAAAGTTGTCGTAGCCCACCGACTCGATCGACGGGACCGAGGGGCCGGCGGCCGCAAGAGCGCGGACAGCGGTGTCGACATCAGGCCACTCGTTGATCACCTCGACCGTCCCCTGGTCGAGAAGTTCGAAGTCGGTTGCCCGGAGCATGTCGGCGATGACATCGCTGGTCTGGCTGAGCGTCACGTTCGCCGCCTGATGACTCAGCGGTGAGTGCTCGAGCACGGTGAGGAAATACGGCATGAGCCCCATTCGCTCGAACGAACCCCAATAGGTCAACCCGACCACTCCCTCGTCGGTGAGCACGGTCCGCACCTGCTCGAGCGCGGCGTCGCATCCGTTCCAGATCCCGTTGAAACTCGTCACTACGTCGAATGCTCCCTCGGCGAACGGGAGCGCGATCATGTCGCCAACACGAAAGTCGGCGTCTGGCGTGCGGGCTCGTGCGATTTCGATCAGGGCATCGGACGCATCCAGCCCGGTGACGGTCGCCCCCCGGCGACGCGCGATGTTGGCGGCAAACCCGGACCCGCAGGCGACGTCGAGACAGCGAGTGCCAGGGCCCACACCCAACCGATCGAACACCAGCTGGTTGGCGGAGAGCGCATAGGGCTCGAAGAGGTACGCCCATTCCTCGGCCCGTGCGCCCCAACCGCGACCGGCTTCGATCCACTTGTCGTTCTGCGTTTCGTCGGATGTATCGCTCGGCCTGCTGTCGATCATGACATCCCCTTCTTTAGATAGCACGATCGATCGTGCTATCTATAATAGTACGACCGATCGTGCTATCTTGTCAATCGATGACAGACTCTCCGACACCCCGGCGGACTCGAGCCGATGGCGAACGCACCCGCCGGCTGATACTCGACACGGCTGTGCGTTTGGCGACCGTCGAGGGCCTCGACGGTCTCAGCATCGGCAAGCTTGCTCAGGCCACCGAACTCAGCAAGAGCGGTGTCTACGCGCATTTCGACTCGAAGCAGGAACTACAGCTCGCCACCGTCGACAACGCTCGCTCCCTATTCATCGATGTCGTGGTGGTTCCCGCCCTCGAACACAGCGGGCTCGCCCGCCTACGCGGCCTGTGCGAGTCGTTCTTGATCTACGTCGAGAACCGCACGCTCCCCGGCGGTTGTTTCTTCGCGGCTGCCGCCGCCGAGCTCGGCGGCCGGCCCGGCCCGCTGCGCCAGCGGGTCGCTGCGAACCAGAAGGACTGGATCAGCGTGCTCACCGCGGCTGCAGATGCAGCGGTTGCCGGTAGCGAGTTGGGCGCCGACACCGACGTGGCGACGCTCGTGTTCGAGCTCAACGCGCTCGTGATCGCAGCGAACACCGCCTACATCCTCCACGATGACCCGGCCGTCCTCGACCAGGCCAGAACCGCCATCATCCGTGTGATAGCGGCGGCCACCCCCAGCCGCTGACGCCTGAGGTCGCGTCGACAGGACCGTCACCTGCCTCTCAGCGGAACGTCTCGAGTTGCGCGAAGACCAGGGTGCCATCCCCGGTGGACGCCATGACGTGGCCTTCGCCCTCGAAGACGGTGAGTTCGACATCGGCGCCGAGGGCCTCGAGTGCGCTCGTTGCCGCTTCCGCCTCGTCGATCCATCCGATGTCGGAGCCGCCCACGTAGAGGCGGATGGGAATGCCTTCGAGCTGGGAGAGCGCCGCCTGGTCGTCTTCGGATCGAGGAAACCCAGGGAAGGTCGTCAACGACAGGATCCGACCGGGGTTCAACGCTGCATAGCGGAACGCGCTGATTCCTCCGTTGCTGATCCCGGCAACGTGTGGAGCGCCACCCTCCGGCGTCACCCAGGTCTCGACCCAGTCGAGAAACCCCGGCACGAGCTGCTCGCTGCCCTGGAAGTACAATTCGCCGTCTGGCGCTGCGGGGCTCACGACGACCCATCCCAACCGTTGCGCTTCGGGGGCATACGTCCCTTCGACCAGTGTTCGAGTGAGGTCGAGAGCCTGGTCGCCCGCTGGGAAGGCAAGCAGGAGCGGTGCCTCGTCACCCGGTTCGAACCCCTCTGGGACAGACACGACATAGTCGATGACGACACCATCGACTTCGACTACTCCGGTGCTGATCGCACCCGGCACCAACGCTTTCGACCCGTTCGATGACGGTACCTCGTCGGCCGGCTCCGTGTCTGACGAACCGCACGACGCAACGATCAATCCGAGTGACAAGAGCAGTCCGGCCAGAGTGCGCATGATGACTGAAACCCAACGAGAGGTTCGGTTCATTCCAACCAGGATTCGGTCGGGGATTCAAGAACCGCTTCAGCGGGCGACGGAACGGTCGATGCTGTCGGCATGGGGTTGTTCTCGAAACGTACGGCCGAAACACTCAGGTATCCCGAGGTCGCGCGCGTCGTGCATGTCCGAGCCGATGGGACCGACGTGGTCGCACACCTCGGTGCGTACTCGGAACTGTGGTCGCCGAAACGGGCCGACGAGCACCAGGCACAGGTCGGTGAGATCGCGGGCTGGACGGCGATCCGACTTCCTCAGCCCGTTCATCCGTGGCAGCTCCACAACCTCGCCTTCTGGATGCTCGACTGCCCGGGCACCGGCGACAGTGGCGTGATCGCTGAGTCCGAGACGAGCCCCGATCACGCTGCGTACCGGCTGGTGCGCGACCCGGAGATCAATGACGCATTGTGCGGTTGGGACGACGGAGGTGCGGGGTGGACGGTCCACGTCCCCGGCAACGACATCGTCCGCGGCGACGACGTTCCGGTGTCGGCCTCGTTCGCCATGCCGTCCGGGCACCAGAATTGGCGCCCGGTCACGGTCCTGCTGGAAGACCCTGGACGAGGCATGAACGAGCGCAACGAGGCGACCGTCGCAACTCGCAAGCGGCTGATCGACCGCGGCAACTTCGTGTACTGATCTGCTGGGCCGCTTCCGACGAGGATTCAGTCAGGGATTCAAAAACGACTCGAGACCCGCCCGCGGCACGGCGACGATCTTGGCGAACTGGCGAACGAGCTGCTCCTCGGTCAATGGAGGATGGTCGCCGAGCAGCACGAGCCCGGCCCGGTAGTCGACCAGACAGCCGCCATCAGTGGGTTGGATCGTGATCGTGTCATCGGCCCGGAAGCCGGCGTGCGAGCCGACCATGGTGAACGACCGGGGAGCGTCGACCACCGTCAACTCGTACATCGCAATCGTGGGCGACCCGTCGAATCCGGTCACCGTCACCTCGTAGCGCGCTCCCGTCGTCGCCGGCTCACCGTCGATCAGCCGTGGATTCGTCACACCAGGGTCCCACTCGCTGACCTGAAGCAGGTCGACGAGTCGGCCGAAAGCGGCGATCGGGTCGAGGTTGGATTCGATCTGGAATGTCTCGGTGGCCATCGACACAAGTGTCGCACACGGTCCTCGCCATCCGCGCTCGATGTCACGGCGGCCGAGCTCACGATCCAAACGTTCTACGACGTGACCGAACAAGGAATCTCCCGCTAGAACTGGCCCAGCTGCTCGCCGATCAGGGGAATCCTTTGTCCGAGAACCACGCCACGTCCGTCCTCCGGGTCGAGGATCCGCACCTGCTGCTGGGTGACACCACTTTCGTCGCCGACCTCGACCTGCCCGATGCTGCCGTGGTCACCTACGTGACGTCGGTGATGGCACACGCCGAGATCACCAACATCGACGTCAGCGAAGCGCTGGAGGCGCCCGGTGTGTTGGCGGTCGTGACCGCTCGAGATCTCGCTGCCGCCGACATGGGTCCCGTTCCCGGCCACCTGGCGATGTTCCCGGCTTCGACCGAACGATCAGTGCTGGCCGACACGGTCGCACGATTTGTCGGCGAGCCGATCGTCGCCATCGTTGCCGAGAGCCACGCAGCAGCGGCCGACGCAACCGAGCTCGTCTTCGTCGACTACGAACCGCTCTCCCCCGTCGTGGGCTTCGACGCGGCGCTCAGCGATGCAACCGTGATCTACCCGGAGCACGGATCGAACACGATCTACAACGACCACGGCGGAGCCGACACGCCGTTCGTCGCAGACGAGGTCGTGGTCGAGGCAACGATTGCAAATCAACGCTTGGCCCCGTGCCCGATCGAAACCCGGGTCGCCGCCGCCTGGTGGGACGGCGACCGCTTGGTCCACCACGCGTCATGTCAGGGCGTCCATCCCCACCGGGCGATGCTTGCCGCCTGGTATGGAATGGAAAAGGAACAGATCCGAGTCACCACCGCCGACGTCGGCGGAAGCTTCGGGGCCAAGGCACGGATGTACCCGGAGGAGATGCTCCTCGGCTTCCTGGCGAAGATGGTCGGACGCCCGGTCCGCTGGACACCGACTCGCTCCCAGGACATGACCGGGCTCGGACACTCCCGCAACCAGCGGCAGGAGGTGAAAATCACCGGCAGGCGCGACGGCACGATCACGGCCATCGACGCCCACATCATCACCGACTGCGGCGCCTACCCAATCGCTGCTGCCCACATGGCGAAGAACACCGGCGTCATGTTGCCTGGGCCACTCGCGGTCGACCAGGTCACCTGGCGCACGACGGCCGTGGTCACCAACACCACCCCCATCGTCGCCTACCGGGGAGCGGGCCGGCCCGAGGCCGGCGCGCTTCTCGACCGGGCAGTCGACCTGTTCGCAGCGGAGATCGGGATGGATCCGATCGAGGTTCGGCGCTCGAACCTGGTGCCTGCATCTGCCATGCCGCATACCAATCCGAGTGACGTGGTCTACGACTCCGGCGATTACCCGTTGATCCTCGAACAGCTCGCCGGCCACGTCGGCTACGACGCGATCCGCTCACAGCAGGCCGCCCAGCGTTCGAGCGGAAGCACCAAACACCTCGGTATCGGGCTCTCGGTCTTCATCGATCGAACCGCCGGAGTCATCGGCTCCGAGTACGGGTCGCTGGAGCTCAACGCCGACGGGTCGATGCGGGTCCTCACGGGCTCGTCTCCGTATGGCCAGGGCCACTACACCACCTGGTCGCAGCTGGTCTCGGAACGCACCGGTGTCCCGATCGAGCAGATCGAGGTGTTCCACGGCGACACCGACGTCGTTCCCCGAGGGGGGATCACGGGCGGCTCTCGGTCGGCCCAGAAGGCCGGGTCGGCCGTAGCCGTCGCCACTGATCAGCTCGTGGCTGAAGCGGCCAAGTTCGCGGCCGACATGCTGGAGGCGGCACCAGGCGATGTGGTGATCGACACCGCGACCGGCCAGTTCCACGTGGCCGGTTCGCCCGGAGCCGCCAGCGTCGGGTGGGTCGAGATTGCAGCTGCAAGGGTCGAGGCTGCGAAGGCAGACGGCGACGACGGGCAGATCGCCTTTGCGTGCGAGACCGACTTCGAACCGGATGGGCCGTCGGTTCCCTACGGTGCGTACGCAGCCGTCGTCGAAGTCGATGCCGAGACCGGGGCCATCGACCTCCAACGGATGGTGTCGGTCGACGACGCTGGAATCATGATCAACGAGACGATCGTTCGGGGGCAGGTGCATGGCGGCATCGGCCAGGCCATCGGCCAGGCTCTCTACGAGGAGTTCGTCTACGACGAGGACGGGAACCCGATCACGTCGAATTTCATGGACTACGGGATTCCCGGTCCCACCGAGATGCCGAGTTTCGAGTCGCACCTCACCGAGACGCCGTCACCCAACAATCCGCTCGGGGCGAAGGGCATCGCCGAGTCCGGCACGATCGGCGCTGTCCCCGCCATCCAGAACGCAGTCGTCGATGCACTTTCCCATTTGGGCGTTCGCCACATCGACCTGCCCGTCACTCCGCAACGAGTCTGGACTGCGCTCAGATCCTGACCAGGCGGGTGTGCGAGGATCAGTTCATGGACCTCTCCCCCGCTCTGGCCTGGGCTGCTGATCACAAGAACGCCGTCCTCATCACGATCCGAGGCGACGGACGGCCCCAATCGTCCGACATCGCGTACACAGTCGCTGACGGAGCGTTCACGATCTCGGTGACGAGCGACCGAGCCAAGGCAGCCAACATGCGACGCGATCCACGGGTCGTCTTGCACCTCAGCGACCCCGGCAGCTGGAGCTACCTGTCCTTCGACGGGACGGTCGAGCTCAGTCCCGTCACGAAGACGACCGACGACGCCACCGCCGATGCGCTGGTGGCCTACTACGAGCACGTGGCGGGCCAGGCCCACCCAGACTGGGCCGAGTATCGCCGGGCCATGGTCGAGGAGGGTCGCCTGATCGTGACCTTCCGACCGACGTCCGTAGTCGGCCAGATCCACTGACAGCCCCACAAGTCAGATGGCCGGGGCGAGTTCTCGTTCCGGTTCCGTGAGCGTTGTCTCGGTGTCAATGTCGATCTTGGGCAGGATGCGATCGAGCCATTCGGGCAACCACCAGTTGGCATCGCCCATGAGCTTCATCGAGGCCGGCACCAACACCATCCGGACGATGGTGGCGTCGACGAAGATCGCCGTGGCCAGCCCGAGCCCGAACATCTTCGTCGTCGGATCGCTTCCGAGGACGAAGCCGAGGAACACCGAGATCATGATCAGCGCGGCCGACGTGATCACCCGTGCCGTGCTGGCGATGCCGTGGATCACCGAGCGATCGTTGTCGCCGGTGGCGAGGAACTCCTCCCGCACCCGGGAGAGCAGGAACACCTCGTAGTCCATCGACAAACCAAAGAGGATGGCGAACATGAACATCGGGATGAACGACACGATCGGCACCGTCGACTCGAGCCCGATCAACTCCTTGCCCCACCCCCATTGGAACACCATCACCAGCACGCCGTAGGCGGCACCGATGCTGAGCAGATTGAGCAAGGCGGCCTTGAGCGGTACGAGGATCGACCGGAAGACGAGCATCAACAAGACGAAAGACAGGCCGATCACCGCCGTGATGAACAACGGAAGGCGCGATGTGACCCGATCGCCGATGTCGGAGAACGTGGCCGTCTGCCCGCCGAGGTGGGCCCGAGCCGGACTGCCATCGAGGATCTGGGGGAACACTTCGGACCGAAGGCGCTCGACCGTGACTCGGGTCTCGTCATCCTGTGGAGCTGTCGTGGCGAACGCGACGACCGTTGCGACACCGGCCGCCTCGTTGATCTCCGGCGGCGCAACCGCAGCAATGCCGGAGTCCGCAGCGATCGCGTCGACCAACGGCTCGACCACGGACGGGTCCTCTGAGATGTCGACGGCAATGACCAGCGGACCGTTCGTTCCGGCGCCGAAGCCCTCGGCCACGAGGTCGTACGCTCGCCGTTCGGTGCGGGTCTGAGGAAGCGTGCCATCGTCGGGAAAGCCGAGTTGGAGGGCCATGACCGGAGCGGTCAGTGCGAGCAACAGTGTCGTCACACCGATCGTGTACGCCCACGCGTGACCGGCAACATGCTGCCCCCAGCGCTGCCAGCCGGGGCTGGCCTCGTCGCCGGCGTGGTGGCCGCGTCGGTGGATACCGACACGGTTGATCCAGTGACCCGCCACACCCAAGAAGGCGGGTAGGAGTGTCACCGAAGCCACGACCATGATCAGAACGACGAGTGACGTTGCCACTCCGGCGGCTGTCATGAACGGCACACCGGCAAACGCCAGGCCGAGGATGGCGATCACGACCGTGCCGCCGGCAAAGATCACGGCCTGGCCCGCAGTGGCGACGGCACGACCGACCGATTCGTCGACCGGCAAGCCCCGAGCCAAGAACTCTCGATGCCGCGTGACCAGGAAGAGCGCGTAATCAATACCAACACCGAGGCCGACCATGCTCGCGATCTGTGGCGCCCAACTCGGGATCTCGATCAGGTACCCGACCAGCGGCATCGAGCTGACGCCGAGTGCCAACCCGAACAACGCCATGCCTATCGGGAGTCCCATCGCGATGACCGACCCGAACGCCAGCAACAGGATCACGACGGCCACAGCGATGCCGATCATCTCTCCGGCACCGGTTTCCGGCTCTTCGAATGCGAAGAAGAGGTCGCCGTTCGTCTCGACCTGGATCACATCGCCATCGGCAGCAATCACCGCCTCCTTCAAGGCGCGGAGGTCTTCGACACCGAGCTCCTCGACCACCGGGTACTGCATCCGGATCAGCGCGATACGGCCGTCTGGCGACAGCGATCCAGACTGGGCGGCTCCGTCCGGTCCGAGCGCTACGGCCTGGGCCGGGTCAGAGGTGGTCAGAACGTGCGGCAACCCGGCGAGACGGGCCTGGACTGCTGCGAGCTCGACCTGAGCGTCAGGATCGTCGAAGAACGACGCGTTGCCATCCCTGGGAGTCACGACCACCTGGGCCGTGAGCCCCGCCGTCTCAGACTGCGCGCTCGAGAGAAGCTCGAGTGCTTGCTGGGAGTCGAGCCCTGGGACTTCGAACGAGTCCTCTAGTTCGCGTCCGAAGGCCGACGACGCACCGACAACAGCCACAGCCGCCACGAGCCAGGCCCCGATGATCCGCCACGGATGTCGAGCAGCGAAGCGGCCAAGCCGATAGAGAGCAATTGACATTGGTTCTTCTCCTCCGTTGAGCAGCACACCGCTGCGCACGCCTTCATCGTGAGGCGAGGCCGGGCGACAGACATCGGGCGAAGGGTCGGATCGACCCCAACCGATCGGCTTCACCAGCTCGGCCTTTCGGCTGATCCGCATCGGCGCTGCGTTCTCTACGATTGACCCGTGATGCGAACCACCCTTCGCAGGGCCTTCGACGAACCGGCAGTGCCGGACCCACCCGCTCGTGTCTGGCGCGACTACGCGCTCGTCGGTGCCTTCGTGGTCGGCGCCTTCCTCGAGATCATCCTGCGGGACGCGGTCGGACCCCGGCCCCTCGCACTGATCGCCACGGTCGTCCTCGCTCTTGCGATCTGGTGGCGGCGAGCCGACCCCTTGGCGGCAACACTCGCTTCGTTCGGGCTCATCTTCACCTCAGACGTCGTCCTCCGCGTCATCGGCGAGCCACCGCTCGAGATCTACACCTCCGTCGTGGTCCTGGTGGTGCCCTACGCCCTGTTCCGATGGGGTTCGGGACGAGCGGCGACGCTCGGCCTCGTCGTGATGCTCACCACCGCGCTGGAGAGCATTGTCTTCGCCTGGACCGGAGTCGGTGATGCCATCGGAGGACTCCTGGTTCTCATGTTTCCTGCCGCCCTCGGCAACATCGTCCGCTACCAAGCTGCCGCTCGCGTCCGGTCGCTCGACGAGGTCAAGCTGCGTGAACGAGAGCAGCTGGCGAGAGAGCTGCACGACACCGTCGCTCACCACGTGTCTGCCATCGCGATCCAGGCTCAAGCCGGGCGAGCTGTGGCCGCAACCGATCCAGCGTCCTCCGTGGCCTTCCTCGCCACCATCGAAGCGGAGGCGTCACGGACACTGTCCGAGATGCGAACGATGGTGGGAGCGCTCCGAGCCGGCGAGGAGCCCGAGTTGGCGCCGCAATCGGGTGTCGCCGACATCGAACGGCTGGCCGAGCACTCGGCCCGGTTGCCGGTGACGGTCCGGACGAGCGGCGAACTTGCCGATCTCAGTCCGTCGGTCGACCGAGCCCTCTTCCGTCTCGCCCAGGAGTCCATCACCAACGCCACCCGCCACGCCCGAAATGCCACCGGCGTGACCGTGTCGGTCGACGCTGATCAGTTCCGCGTTCGACTCTCGGTCGTCGACGACGGGGATCCCCGCGGCTTCGACGCCAAACACGACATCGGCTTCGGCCTGGTCGGCATGACCGAGCGGGCGTCGCTCCTCGGGGGGACGCTCGAGGCGGGACCGAACCCGCATCGCGGGTGGACCGTCAGCGCCGTGCTCCCCAAGACCGGCCGGGCGACGTGAGCGCCGTCATCAGGGTGGTCCTGGCCGACGATCAGGAACTGGTTCGAACCGGCTTGCGAATGATCCTGAATGCTCAGGACGGCGTCGAGGTCATCGGCGAGGCATCCGATGGCCGTGAGGCCGTGGAACTGGCTCGCCGCCTCCGACCCGATGTCTGCCTGTTCGACATTCGGATGCCCCACCTCGACGGGATCGAAGCGACCCGACTGCTGGCCGGTCCCGACGTCGAGGAACCGATGGCCGTGGTCGTCATCACCACTTTCGACCTCGACGAGTACGTCCACGGCGCGTTGAAAGCCGGCGCACGCGGGTTCCTCCTCAAGGACGCCGGCCCTGAACTCCTGTTGCAGGCCATCCATGCCGCCGCCAACGGCGATGCGCTCATCGCCCCGAGCGTGACGGGCAGGCTCCTCCAGGCGTTCGCCGACACCCGCAATGGGCCCCCTGCGCAGCCCATCGAGCCGCTGACCGCCCGCGAGGAGGAGGTCGTGCTGACCGTCGCTGCCGGTCGAACGAACGCCGAGATCGCGGCCGAGCTTCACATCGGCCTCAGCACGGTGAAGACCCATCTGGCGAGCCTGATGAACAAACTCGGAGCGAGGAATCGCGTCGAGATCGCGATGTGGGCTTACGAGACCGGCCGCATCGGCCGCTGAGCGTCCCAGAATGACTTCATGGCCTCACAGCGATGGACGACACAGGACATACCGACCCAGGCGGGACGCACCGCGATCGTCACCGGGTCGAACACAGGGCTCGGACTCGAAACGGCGCGGGCGCTCGCCGGAAGTGGAGCCTCCGTCGTGCTGGCCGTCCGGAACCTCGGGAAAGGCGAAGCCGCTCGCTCGTCGATCTTGGCCGACCACGCCGACGCAACCGTGACGATCCAGCAGCTCGACCTGGGATCCCTCGAGTCGATCAGGACGGCAGCAGCCGAGTTGCGAAGCGCGCATGAGCGCATCGATCTTCTGATCAACAACGCCGGCGTGATGTACACCGAATGGCAGACCACGAGCGACGGGTTCGAGTTCCAGATGGGTGTCAACCATCTCGGCCACTTCGCTCTCACCAGCCTGCTGTTGGACCGAATGATCGACGTGGACGGTTCGCGCGTCGTCAGCCTCTCCAGTGTCGGCCATCGCATCCGTTCGTCCCTCGATCCCGAGACGATGATGTCCGGCGAGAAGTACGACCGAGTTTCGGCATACGGGCGATCGAAGCTGGCCAACCTCCTGTTCACCTATGAGCTCCAGCATCGACTCGACGCCGCAGGAGCGTCGACGTCTGCTCTTGCCGCCCACCCTGGTGTCTCCTCCACCGAACTGGCTCGCAACTCGCCCGGCATCATCAGGTTCTTCGAAAAGGCGACGGCTCCGCTCTTGCAGTCCGCTGCCATGGGAGCGCTGCCCACCCTGCGAGCAGCGACCGACCCGAAAGCTGTCGGCGGCAGTTACTACGGACCCGGTGGTTTCATGGAGTTCCGGGGCCATCCCGAGGTGGTCGATTCATCGAAACGGTCGCACGACCGTGACCTCCAAGCCGGCCTGTGGCTTCGTTCCGAGGAGCTCACCGGCGAGAAGTTCGCTGCGCTCTCGCACGAAGGCTGACGAGGATCCGACCCGTGACCGAGCACGACCACACGCTCAACCCGATCGACCTCGAGGCCCTGCGGGAGATCGAGCGCCGTGTGCTCTGGCTCTCCACTCGCATCATCGACGCCGCCAACCGGCGCGGCGACACCGAGGTGAAAGTCGGCGGGCATCAGGCGTCGTGCGCGTCGATGGTGTCGATCATGACCGCCCTGTGGTTCGGCCACATCGGAGCGAACGACAAAGTCGCAGTCAAGCCACACGCCTCACCCGTCTACCACGCCATCAAGTACCTGACCGGCGAGCTCGACCGCTCGTACCTCACCCGGCTGCGCGAGCGGGGCGGACTCCAGGCCTACCCGTCGCGCACGAAAGACCCCGACGTCTCGGACTTCTCGACCGGATCGGTTGGGCTGGGTGCGGTGGCACCGCTGTTCTCGGCGCTGACCCGTCGCTACACCGATGCCCACTTCGGGACTCAGGATCCGGCCCGATTCATTGCACTTGTCGGCGATGCCGAACTCGACGAAGGCAACATCTGGGAGGCAATCGCCGACCCAGCGACCCAAGGCCTCGGGAACTTCACGATGGTGGTCGACCTCAACCGCCAGAGTCTCGATCGCGTCATCCCCGAGATCGCCGCCACGCGACTCAAGCGGTTCTTCGCCGATGCCGGTTGGCACGTGGCCGAGGCCAAGTACGGATCCCGGCTGACAACCGCATTCGCCCAACCGGGAGGTGACGTCCTCGAAGCCCGCATCGACGAGCTACCGAACGAGGCCTACCAGGCACTGTTCGGGCTGAGCGGGGCCGAGGTACGGTCCAAATTCCTCGACGGAGCCGACCCATCCGTCGGGCGATTCGTCGAGCATCTGGCCGACCAAGAGCTGAAGACGCTGGTGACCGACCTCGGCGGCCACGACCTCGGATGCTTGCTCGAGACCTTCCGTGCATGTGACCTCGAGACCGAGCGCCCCTCGGTGGTGTTCGCGTACACGATCAAGGGCAAGGGTCTTGCCATGGCCGGCGACCCCATGAATCACGCAGCGCTCCTATCGCCGGCCCAGATCGACGACTTCCGCCGCTCGGTCGACCTTGACGAATCCAACGAGTGGGACCGCTTCGACGCGAACAGTCGGCCCGGCCGCATCTGCGCTGCGGTCGGCGGCGCCATCAACAATCCACCTCCCACCCCCCGGCCGGCAGTACCGATTCCCGCCACTGTTCGGCGACCGGTCACGACTGGGTCAACTTCGTCGCAGGAGGCCTTTGGTCGCGTGCTGGCCAGCCTCGCCGACATCGACGGAGTCGGCGACCGGATCGTCACGACGGCTCCGGACGTCTCGATCTCGACCAACCTCGGCGGCTGGATCAACAAGAAGGGCGTCTACGCGCACCGCGAGGCCGACGATCACGGAGGAGCGAATCGGCTGCTGAAGTGGGCTCCGAGCCCGAGCGGTCAACACATCGAGCTCGGCATCAGCGAGATGAACCTCTTCATGCTCCTCGGTCAGTTGGGCCTCAGCCACGACCACCACGGACAGCATCTGTTGCCGATCGGCACGGTCTATGACCCCTTCGTGCTCCGCGGCCTCGACGCATTCATCTACGGCCTCTACAACGACGCGAAATTCATCGTCGCCGGCACACCGGCCGGCGTCACGCTCGCCCCCGAAGGCGGGGCCCACCAGTCAACCATCACGGCGTCGGTCGGCGCCGAGCTGCCCAACCTGAACTACGCCGAACCTGCCTACGCCACCGAGGTCGACTGGTTGATGTGTGACGCCATCGATCAGCTGTCGGCTCCGGGCGGCACCAGTACCTACCTACGGCTCTCGACCCGCCCGATCGACCAAGCCCCGTTCGCCGACGCACTCGAACGCCACGGCGAGGACCGACTGCGATCGGACGTGCTGGCCGGCGGGTACCGCCTCATCGAGGGCCCGGACGACGGACGGCCGGGGGTGACCATCGTGACCACAGGCGTCATGGCACCGGAGGCCATCGCTGCCGCACGCGAACTCGATCGCGAGGGCGTGCAGTCGACCGTCGTACACCTCACCAGCCCCGACCGGGTCTACCGCAGCTGGCGAGCGTCCTACACCCAGTCGATCGCCGCCGCCCACGTCGTGCGGGCACCGAGCCATCTCCATCGACTGATTCCGGCCAGCGAGCGACGCCGACCCGTGGTCAGTGTGCACGACGCCTCGAGCCACAGTCTGGCGTGGATCGGGTCAGCACTCGGGACGAGGCAGTTCACGCTCGGGGTCGACCGGTTCGGCGAGTCTGGCACGATCGCCGACCTCCACGAGATCACCGGGATCTCGACCGGCAACATCGTGAACGCCGCGCTCATCGCCATCACCGAGCTCCCGGCCGAAGAGCCAGACTCGTGATCCATCACAGCGCGGTAGACCTGCGACCGCTCGCTGTCACATGGCCCCGTCATGATCGGTGCACTCGGCGTCGCTCGCCCGGCACCATGTGTCCTTCGTCGGACGGTGCGTTCTGAGCAACAGGAGTTTCGATGACCGTTGATCATGCACAGCAGAAGCAAATCGATCGTGTGCGCGGCCTGCTCGCCAAAGCCACCAGCTCCGAGTTCGAAGCGGAGAGCGCAGCGTTCGAGGAGAAGGCACTGGCGCTCATGGCCGAGCACGAAATCGCCGAGCGCGACCTTCGCGAACCGGCGCACTACGGCGAGGACATGATCGACCTCACCTCGTTCGGGCGGGCCGGCAAGGGCGCTGCGTGTCTTGCCTCATGGCTTGCAGATCTGTTCGGCGGCTACGCAGTGCTCGTGTCGCTGCGAGACGGCAAGGCGGGCCGAGTGTTGGTGACGTGCACCCCATCACAGCGGGAACGACTCGACGTCATGCTCGATCACCTGCTGCCGCAGCTACGAGCAGCGATGACCAAGGACAAACCCCGCTCCCGCATGAGCTACTCGCTTGCCTGGGCCTCGGCCGTGCTCGAGCGACTTCGAACCGCGCAGGCTGAGGTCTACAAGAGCCACGGAGCTCTCGTGCCGACAGGAGATGGGGCCCGCTCCGCATTCGAAGCCACGAATGGCACGGCGCGTCAGATGACTCTGCGGGTCAACGCGGCGTCCGCTGCGGCGGGTGCCGACGCCGGCAACGAGGCCGACCTCGGCCACGACCGACTGACCGGGTGACCGGGTGACCGGGTGACCGGGTGACCGGGTGACCGGGTGACCGGGTGACCGG
>CBESNA010000010.1:0-95977 GCA_965530755.1 uncultured Acidimicrobiia bacterium
TGCCGTCGTCCTTGCAGGGCAGGCACTGGCCGCACGACTCGACGGCGAGGAAATGAGCGACGGCTTGTGCGAACGCGACGAGATCGGTGCTGTCGTCGATCACGATGAATCCGGCCGATCCCAAACCGGAACCGGCGGCCGTCATGTCTTCGTACGTCAATGGGGTGGTGAACTGCGACGCTTCCAACACCGTGTTCGCCGTACCCGACACAGCGGCGATGAGCGTCTGATTGGGACGCGGCCCACCACCGAGTTCCTCGATGACGTCGCAGAGCGGCGTGCCCATAGCGAACTCGCCAACACCATGGTGCTTGGTGTCACCTGTGATGGTGCACATGATCGAACCAGGGGAATCAGTGGTGCCGAGTTCGCGAAACCAGTCGGGCCCGTTCAGGATGATGCCGGGCACGTTTGCGAGCGTCTCGACGTTGTTGACGAGCGCGGGCGAATTGGGGGTGCCGCCGGTGCCGGCCAGACCGACCGTCGCCGCAGAGTTGGCGACTCCGCTCTCGCCTTCGTCGAGTCCTCGTCGGTATGGCGGTGTCAGACGTGGAAAGGGTTGGCGGCCCTCGACAACTTCGAGCATCGCCGACTCTTCACCGAATAGGTAGGAGGCCGGACCGACGGCGATACGCATCGATACGTCGTCGATTCCGGCGGCGGACAGTTCGTCGATGGCGTGTTGTACCCGCACTATTTCCTGCTCAAACGACGCTTTGAGTGCGACGACTACTTCGGGCGCGCCGACGGCGCGAGCGGCAATTAGGGCACCCTCGAGCACCCGGTACGGATTCGCACGCAGGATCGCACGATCCTTGAACGTGCCCGGCTCGCCTTCCGCCGCGTTGACGACCACGGCGGTCGGCTCACGTACTGATCGGTTGTCGGCGACGGTCTGCCACTTCACGCCAGTGGGGAATCCGGCACCGCCACGGCCTCGCAGACCGGCGTCGGTCACGGCACCGATCAGGTCGATCGGGTCTGTCGACGCTGCCACTGCCAGAGCATCTCCGCCACATCGGGAGAGGTGGTCGGCTAGATCGGCGACCGGTTCGAGATCGAGAACGCGTTGCACTGTGGACACGATCTGATGGTACCCATCGTCCGGTGCGATGAGACTTGGTCGCGACGGCCTGAATCATGTGGCCCTGGGGGGCCGAATATTGTGTCGTGCCTGGTCAGGCCGCATCTCTGTATTCGTTGATGAGCTCGTCGCATCGGGTCGATTTCACGACCTGAAGGTGGCGTTGATCCACCCGCGGCCCCCGTCACCCACACTGACCACCGGCCGCCGAAGCAAGCCGCCACCGCGGTTCAGCTGGGGCGGTCCTGGGCGTCGGTGCGAAAAGATTCCGGGGGACCGAGCACCTCACGCAGCAAGAACCCCTGGCGCGCCGCGCGCCGCGCGCGGCGACGACAGCGGCCGGCGCAGGAGCTCGCGACTGCTCTGACCCTGCCGTGCGGGCCGGGGCGGTCGCCCGGCCGCATGCCGCTCGTCGGGCCGTCCTTCGGTGCGGGGGAGCGGAGCTCGGCTGGCACCTCCATCCGGGTCCTCCCGGTCAGGGGTCCGGACCTCGGGTTGAGCGGGCACGCGGTCGCCGGATGGCGGGGGTGCGCGGACCTCCGGAGAAGCACCAGAACGACCACTCGCGACGCTTGGCGGTCGACCCTGTGGGTGGCCGACCAGCGGCCGGCTGCCCCGGTTCGATTTCACGAGTCGCTGTCGTCGGCCATGGCCGACCGCATCTCGGTGTCGGCTTGGACGTTCTGCATGCGGTAGAGGTCCATGACCCCGATGTTGCCACTGCGGAACGCCTCGGCGATGGCGAGGGGCACCTCGGCCTCGGCCGAGACGGCCTTGGCGCGCATCTCCTGCTCCTCGGCGACGGGCATGGCACGGCGCTCCTCGGCGCGGGCCTGAGCGATGTTCTTGTCGGCCTCGGCCTGAGCGGTCTGCAGCTCGGCACCCACGTTGCGGCCGATATCGACATCTGCGATGTCAATCGACAGAATCTCGAACGCCGTGCTGGCGTCGAGGACGCGCGTCGAGATGGCGTCGGGGTTCTCGAGCACCCGCTTGTGCGAGTCGGCCGAACCGATGCTCGACACCGTGCCCTCGCCGACTCGGGCGATGATGGTCTCCTCACCGGCGCCGCCGACCAGGCGGTCGATGTTGGCCCGCACGGTGACCCGCGCCACCGCCACCATCTGGATGCCATCTTTGGCCACCGCCGCCACCCGCGGGGTGTCGATCACCTGCAGGCCGGGTCCTTGGGCCCTGCTCACGTACGGATTGTTCTCTCAGGATCGTGACACACGATGGAGGAGGCCATGATGGCTGATGTGACCTATGCGATAAGTGAGATAGTCGGGACGTCACCCGAGGGGGTTGACACCGCGATTCAGAATGGCCTGAAGAAAGCTGCTGAATCGTTGCGGAACCTCGACTGGTTCGAAGTCACCGGTATCCGCGGCCAACTGGGTACCGACGACGGGACGGTGCAGCACTTTCAGGTCACGCTCAAAGTGGGCTTCCGCTACGACGATTGAGCGACCTGGCGCTCCTGTGGGCGTGGTAGCAGAGTATTGCGTCGTGGCTGGTCAGGCGGCGTTTCGATATTCGTTGATGAGGCCGCCGAAGCGGATTGATTTCGCGTTTTGAAGGCGGCGTTCGTCCGATGGCGGCGGTGCCTCTGCAGCTAGCGGCGGTCGCTGGTCGAGCGAGCCAGGAACGATCGGCAGCCCGTGTCACCAACGACACCAACGACGATGACACCATCGGTGCTACCTGCCCACGCAGTAACCGAGTGAGCCAGACCTTGCTGCCCGCGATGCGTCGCAGTCGGGCCGGGGGCCGAGCGCAGCGAGCTGGTGACCACCGGGATCGTCGATTTGGCCGATGACCGGTTCACGCTCGACTCTCGTCAGAGCGAGAAGCGTCCTGACCGGACCTACGATCCTGACGGGTCGCCGGGCTCGGCGACCCTGCTAACGGTCGGGCTTGGCGATGTTCTTGCGTTGGCGGAGCTCTTCGGTGCGCTCGAGGTGGCGGATGTCCTCGACGAGGGTCGCGATCTCGGTTTCGTAGCTGATGGCCGTGTCGATGCGTTGGGCGTAGGCGAGCTCACCGATTCTGGCGATGAAGTCGTCTCGCTGTCGCCGGGCCTTGCGGTCCGCGGCGCGGGCCCGGACGCTCGAGATGATGTCGGTGGGGACGCTCACAATTCATGGCCTGACTGCGTGAAGGAGAGGGCTACAGCGTATCTGCGACGTGCGCGTCAGGGGACCGTGGCGTTGGGCCTACCTCCCAGGGAGCGTCGGATCAGATCACGAACCAGCGTTATGAATCACTTTGCGCCGGTTCGTCAGACCTTGGCCCGCCGCCGTATGACGGCGCGGTAGGCAGTGATGATGTCTTGCTCGAAGCCGATCGTGCACGCCCAGTGGAAGTAGCGGAACATCCGGTAGGGGTACTCCCCGAACTCTGCAACCAGCTCGTCCTCGCGTTGCTCGAGGGCGAGTGCCCACGAGCGCGAAGTCTTGGCGTAGCTGTCTCGATCGTTGTGAATCCGCTCGAGCTCGAGCCACTCCGATCGCTGGCCTTGCTCGTGCAGGAGCCGGGGCAGGTCGACCAGGTCGCTCGCTGGATAGATGTACTTGCGGGTCACCGAGGAGATCCGGTGACGGGGATCGGGCTTGGCTGAGAAGTCGCTGTAGATCACCCCGCCGGGCTTCACGAGCGAGCAGTACTGGTCCATCACTGCTCCGTAGTCGAGCAGATGCTCGGTGATCCCGCAGTTGATGATCGCGTCGAAGGGTTCGTCCTCATAGGTATAGAAATCGGTCATCAACGCACGGCAGCTTTCTTCGACGCCCTCCTCCTTGATCACACGTTGGAGCGTGTCGAGTGAGTTCTGCTCCAGGGTGATGCTCGTGACGTGAATCCCTCGCTGAGCCATGAAACGCAGTGGGCCACCCCAGCCACCGCCAATCTCCAGCAGGCGCGAGCCCGGCTCGAGCTCACACGCTTCGACCATGTAGAGGAGCTTCCGTTCCCGGGCCTGCTTCCAATCGCTCGCAGTCTCGCCCTCCTCGAAGACATACTGCGAGAAGACGGGAAACTGATCGTCTCCGAGCCACGACAAATAGAACTCTGGCGGGAAGCTGTAGTGGGTCTTGAGCGCTTCGACGCGATAACTCGTTGGATGCAGGAACTCTTTCAACGACAGCACCTTCGCCATGCGTTCGACGCCCGATTGGTTCGGATCCTTCACCACCTCGGCCCCCCAGCGCATGACGTCCTCCATGTGGCCAACGACATCGATGTGCTGCCCGGTGAAGGCTTCGTATAGCCCGCGGTGGTTCATTGTCAGAAACGCCGACACTGCGACGTCATCGTGCAGGTGGATGTCGGTGCGTCGGGCGTCCGGGTCGACGCACCGGGAGGATACCTCGTCGCCGTCTGGCAGCGTGAAGCGGAAATCGTATTGAGAGTTGATGGCCGAGACCAACCGCCTGACGATTTCGAGCTTGGCGTGTCGGCTGGCTCGCTTCGTCACGCCAGTTGACCCTGTCGCCATCGCTTTGACGTTGCCGGCCTCTTCGTCCGCCTTGCCCTGGCGCTTCAGGGCTTCGTTGCCGGTCAGGTCGCCGACGGCCTGCTTGATCTTGCCCTTCGCCTGATCCTTGTTGTTCATCATCTTCTCCGTGTCACCCGTCGAACAGCCGATCAGCTGCTGGGTCGGCCCCGGTTCTTGGTGACAAGTTGGGTTCGGCCGCCCGCTCGTCTGGCGGAGTCATGATGGTTTCCTATTCGATCGAGGTCAACCGGCCGAGTCGGGCTTGTCGACGGCGTCGGTGGTAGGTCCGTTCGGTCGAGGTCACGATCGCAATCCGCTCTGGGCATCCAGCCCCGCTGATCGACGACGCACCGAGGCCCGAAGCCGAGCTCGACGGCGGAGCACTACGGTTCCAGAGATGAGCGATGCCGATGAGATGGAGACGCTGAGTGAAGCGACGACTCGTCTTGCTTTCGCGGGCTACGACGAGGACTACCAAGCGCACGACGGGGGCCTCGTCTGCGGCAGCTGTGGAGCGAGCCTCGATCCCGCCGAGATGACGATCGATGAGATCGTGCGATTCGAAGGCGAGAGCGATCCGGGCGACGAAGCCATCGTGTACGCGCTGGATTCTGGCTGCGGGCACCGCGGTCTGTACATCGCCGCCTACGGAGTCGGGGCCACCGCCGACGACACCGCAGTCGCCGCCGCACTTCCCGACCCCACTCACCGATGAGGAATCAGCCGGCCGCAGGCGCAAGCGAGATGAGTCGACCCGTCGGCCCGACTGCCCCATGTAAGCGTCGCCTGCGTTCTCGGCAAGGCCAACCAGTTGCCGCAGCCTGACAGACAGGGCCTCAGCCCCGTTACTTGGCCCAGCTCATGAACGGGAACGTCTTGACCATCCAATTCTGTAGCGAGAAGGTGCCGGGCCCGACCGTCGCGATGCCGAGATAGACCACCATCTCGATCGAGTGGCTGCTGTTGACGGGGTTGTTCTCGGGCCACACGTCGAGGGCGAGGAACATGAACGCCATCAAGATGGCACTGCCGATGGCGGCGATCCTCGTGCCGACACCGAGCATCAGGGCAACGCCGCCGAGCAGCAGCGCGAGCATGAACAAGATGTCCGCCCAGCCAATCGAGTTGGGCCCCGACGATGCCATCCACGTGAACAGTCCGCCCGTGTGGCTGCCCTGGGTTCCGAACTCGAGCAGGCCGTACGTGGGTGATCCGCCCTTGATCATCGCGGCGTCGCACAGGTAGTCAATGCTCGATTCGGCGACGTCCTCACCGCCTCGGCAGGTTGCGAATCCGAGGCCGAACATCTTGTCGAGGAACGCCCAGACGAACGCCCATCCGAGCAGGATGCGCAGGACGGTCCACGCCCACATCCCCTTGGTCTGGCCGTCGGTGCTCAGTCGCCCGTCGAGTTGGTCGATGGCTGCAGTCATCAGATCTCCGATCTGTTGCGAACCACACCTGGCTCTTTGGTTCGTGTGTGCACTCTCCGCATCTCGGGTGCGTGTGCGTACTCGGAGGTCTAGCAGACTGTGAACATGCTCCGCTTGGATGCCACCCACGTGGGCGCAGGTCAGTCGTTGATCAGACGACGAAAATCAGGTGAGGTCTCGAGGGCACGTCGTCGCATGGCAGATTCGGTCGTCGCATGAAGAGGCCCTCTCATCGAATTCGGTGTATCAACTTTCGGATTTCGTCGGCGGTCGATTCGCTTCCCTTGGTGAGTCCGCGGACGCCGAAGTACGCCAGTGCGGCCGCAGGGATGAGTGCAAACTGCTCCAGTACGTGTCGCGCACCCCGCCGTTCGCTGTCGGACTTTGGCAGTGTCTCTCCTGGATAGCTCACGACGACTCGCCTCGAGGCTTGCTGCACCTACATTGAAAACCGATCGGAGCCGCCCGGTCGTTCACGAATGCACCGGGCAGCGCATTGGAAGCCGCCCGGCGAGTCTTCTCGGCAGGGAAGCCTGAACACCTCACACCTCCCCACCGAGCACAGCTAGCGATCGCTCGGGCGCGCGATTCGGTTGATGAGGTTGCTGCGGTGACGAGGGCTCGGTCGCCTGGGCAAGGTGCTCCGAAAAGCTGCGTGTCCAGGCGGCGCTTTGTAGACATGAGGCGGCTTGGCATCTCCGGCGTGCTCGCTCTGCTCGGTCGACGTCGAGACGTCCGAGACTGTCTTTGATGGCGCCCGCGATCGAGAGGACCTGGTCCCCATCGACAATGTCACTCCACGGGCCGAGATGGTCAGTCGCGCCTGCTCCCGCGCTGAGGATCAGGTCGGTCGGTCGGTCACCGTTGATGACGGAGAATTCGAGCGAGACAAGGTTCATGCCGTCCCGGGTGGGAGTCACGATGGCCATGTCGGCGGCTCTCATGAGTCCTGCGACCTCGTACTGCTGCAGCTGGGTGACACGTAGGTCGACGACAGGGAGTGCATCGCGGCGAGCGAACCGTTCGTTGATTCTGTCCGCAATGTCCAGCGTCAGCTTTCGGAGAGCTTCGTAGACGGGTATTGAGCCACGAGTTGGAACTGCGACTTGAATCAATCGGAACGTGTTCGGATCGAGTTGGCCGCTGCTGAGGAGCGTCTCGATGGCAAGGAGTTTGTGGGGGACCCCCTTTGGTGTATTCAAGGCGGTCGATGCCGACCGCGAGCGTTCCACCTGGCGCAGCATGTGTGGCCGCCGCGGCGAGCACGCGGGAGTCGGAGCGGTAGTACGTCCAAGCGGCGACGTCGAAGCCGACCGGCACGTCGCGGATCGTGGGGAGCAGGCTGTCGTGGCTAATCGACAGGTAGCGGCGCAGCGCGTCAGCGTCTCGGCTCGTCTGGGTGCCGATGAAGTGATGGGCTCTCAGCTGGTCGGCCAGAATCCTCGATTCGACGATTGTCTGCATGCAGCGGTCGTCGAATGGGGTGTGGCAGAACAATCCGATCTTGAGGTCGGGACGGACCTGGCGCAGTGTCTGGGCCATGCCGAAGTGTTGGTAGTCGTGTACCCAGACCGTTGCATCAGGGGCGGCTGCGCCCGCGATCACCAGGGCGGCCCTCTCATTGCGGTCTTTGTATGCGATCCACCAGTCGGGTGACTGTTTGATGTAGTCGTCCACGCCGTGGAGGGCTGGCCACAGCGTCTGGTTCGAGAACCCGTCGATGGCGTCGCGGTGTTCCGCACTCGTCAACGGGATCGGGACGATCGTGAGTTGGTTGCCCCCAGACTCGGGTCGGTTCTTGCGACCGACGTCTGTCGTTGCGCAATGCCCGAACCAGACGGTTCGCCGGGTCGCGAGGGCAGGGCATAGTGCGGATACCAGACCGCCGATTGACTGCAGAGCCGATCCGGATGAGCCATTCGGGCCAGCCGTCAGGGTTACGCAGGCCGGTGGTGACGATCCGCCCGCCGTCAGAGATCTGCCGGGCGAGGCGGGCGACGATGGCGTCGTAGTCAGGGCGCATCTCAATGGCGAATGTGGACACGATTGCGTTTGTGTCGGGTGGGGGCTGGTAGTCGGAGACATCGGCTTCGACGAGTTCGATGTTCACGATGCCGTGGTCGTTGGCGCGCTGACGGGCTTGTTGGAGCATGCCTGGAGAGATATCGACGCCGATGACCGTGCCGGTCGGTCCGACAGCTTCGGCGAGGCGCTGCAGGTTCCAGCCGGTTCCGGTGCCGAGGTCCACCACGGTGTCACCCGACTTTAGACGGAGTTCGGTGATCGCACGTTTCGCGAGTCGTCGACCGCCGATCAGGTTGTATGGCGATGCTGCGAGGTCGTAGAGCGGGGCGATGCGGTCGTACAGGCTGCGAACTCCTGCTGCGTCGAGGACACCGCCGCCGCGATCGGTGTCGCTTGATTCGGAAGCGGATCGGCGCTTGTAGAGCCACGTCGCTGCGACCAAGGCGACGAGGGTCGGCGCCGGGGTTGACGGGGCCCAGCTGGACAACCAGGTACCGTTGTATGTCCTATCGCACCGGCTCCCGGTCGAACCTAAGCCTCTGATGGTGTCAGATAGTCGAGGGTCTTGCGAGGCCGGTTGTTGAGGCTCGTTTGAATCGCGAGCAGGTCTTCGGCCGAATGAGTTGAGAGGTCGGTGCCCTTTGGCAGGTATTGCCGGATGAGCCCGTTGGTGTTTTCGTTCGATCCACGCTGCCACGGCGAGTGCGGATCACAGAAGTAGATCGGAACCCCAGTAGCGACGGTGAAGTCGGTGTGATTGGCCATCTCGGCGCCCTGATCCAGGTGATCGATCGGCGGAGCTCGTCGGGGAGTCCGGCGATGGCCTTGCGCATGGCAACGTCGACGCTATTCGCTGCTCGGCCGTGCTCGAGATGGAGCAACAGCACCAGTCTGGTTGTCCGCTCAACGAGGGTCCCGACGGCGCTGCGTCCCTGCTCGCCGAGGATCAGATCACCTTCCTTACGTTGTTGTTGGGTGGAGCGCTGTGTTCGTAGCGTTCGGCCCACCCTCGGGTAGCGGGTATGGCTCAGTTGTCGCCCTGCCGTTTGGACGGCTCACTGGGAATGGCCGCCCGCTATCCGTTGATGGCTCGACCGTCCCCGAGCAAGTCGCGGTCGACCTGCGGTTGCTCACCTCGCACCGCCTCGACGTTGTCCATGACCGGGTACGCGCAATCAACCGGCTCCGAGCCACGCTGCTCGAGTACTTCCCAGCGTTGGAGCGTGCGTTCAACTACTCCAAGAACAAGGCTGCGCTCACTCTGCTATCGCGCTATGCAACTCCAGACAGCCTGCGTCGGATCGGGGTGACCCGGCTCGCGACTTGGCTGAAGTCACGTGGGTGTCGCAACAGCGCACGAGTGGCGCAAATCGCCGTCGACGCGGCCCGCACGCAAACCACTACGCTTCCAGCGCAGGCCATCGGGGCAGCTCTGGTGGCCAAGCTCGCCACCCGGATCACTGCGATCGACGAAGACCTCGCACAGATCGACGCGGAGATCACCGCCCACGTCTCCCGAGACGAGACAACTCAGCTCTTGTTGAGCATGCCCGGCTTCGCGGCCGTCCTGGCGGCCACGTTCGTCGCGCAGATCGGTGGCAGCCTCGACAACTTCGATACTGTCGACCGGCTCGCATGCGTCGCCGGCCTCGCCCCGGTTCCGCGGGACTCTGGACGGATCAACGGGAACCTGCACCGGCCACGCCGTTTCAACCGCCGGTTGCTGAGAACCTGCTACCTCGCCGCATTGTCGAGCCTCAAGAACAGTCCCGCATCCCGGACGTTCTACGACCGCAAACGCGCCGAAGGCAAATCACACAAGCAAGCCCTCATCGCGCTCGCTCGCCGCCGCATCAACGTGATCTGGGCCATGCTCCGCGACCACACCCCCTACACCGAACCGGCCCCTGCAAAGAGCCCAATCCCTGCTTGACAACGTCATTGAGATTCCCAGTGCCCAGGGACCGCCCGATCCTCCGCCTCTGCTGGTCGGTCAGAGATCATGACCATGCCAGGCAGTCGGCCCCGCCTCTCCGGCGTTCCACGGGTGCGTCTCTTCGTTCGTCCAGAACGCAGGCAGCGCGCCAACTCTCTGCGAAGCTCACCTCGGCCCTGCACGAACAGGGATTGATAGATCGTTTCGTGGCTCACCCGCATCTCGGGATCGTCCGGGAAGTCGAGGAGGAGCCGCTTCGAGATCTCGTCTGGCGACCACAGCTCCTGCAGCCGCCGGGCGACTTCGTCGCGGAGCCGGCCAGCATCGAGCTTGCATGGCTTGGGTCTCCGAGCTTGATCTCGTGCACGGTGATGAGCTTGCCAGGCCGAGTAGTAATCACGCCCGCCGTTGGCGTTCACTTCGCGGGTGATCGTGGACGGTGACCGGCTCAGAGCATTGGCGATGCTGCTCAGCGACTCGTTTCGGCTCAAGCCCAGAAGGATCTGCTCGCGATCATCGATCGAGAGGCTCCCTGACCTTGGCTTCCAGCCGAACGGGTCGGCGTCGAGGTGCTTGCCATCACGGACCATGAGTCCGACCATCGGTGCTGTGCAGCCGACCTCCTTCGCAATGTCGATCAGGCGCCAACCCTTGCTTCGCAGCCGGAACGCCGTCCGCTTCTGCTCAGTCGGTAGATGTCCGTGGGTTCCCTGCATCGGGTTCGCTGCGTTGGGGGCAGCCAACTGGACGAGTTCGTCGACCTCGCGGTTGTGACGGTTGATCTCGTCGGTGAGATCCAACCAGCGGCGGGCCAACGCCCGGATCGCCCGGCGGGTCACTGTCGCGGGGTCATGGCCAGTTCCTGGCCGGCATCTCCCAGCGCGCTGGGCACGCTTCAACGGAGTCAGGCCGCGGAGTTCGTCGCGGGTTGTTTCCGGTCCGGTGACGATGAGGTTGGTTATCTGGTTCGCTGCCTGGGTTCGGGCCTTGATCGCAGAGCGTTTCACCACATGCAAGGTTCGAATTGATTCGACGATCCCGTCACGAGACTTCGGGACACCGGTTGCTTCACCGCGGATGAATTTTCGGCCCCCACACGCTATCGACCAGACAGTCCGCGGTCCGCTAGATCGCGGCTCATCTGTGCACGAACGCGAGACCGAGTTGTAACGGCGCGCCCGACCCGGAGTGCGAGCCGAGAGGCCGTGGTGGCCGGGCCGGGAGGCGCACCGTCGAGGAGGTCGTTCCATGAAAGCGCCCACGGGGACGCGATGGAGGCGCCGACGCCCGGCAGAGTGAGAGCCCGACCGAGGAGGGCGACCCATCTCGGCGAGCCGGCGATGGCTGCGGCATGTATTGGCGCCGCTACGGACGCATACCGGCCCGGTCCGGTTGCCAAGTGCCGACGATAACGACTCGCCGCCGAACCGGGGCCCGCCAAAATGGCCTCGGCGGCGGCTGCCGCACTGGTCATTGCCGGGGCGATCCCCTCGCCCTGGAGCGGATTGACAAGGCCGGCCGCGTCGCCGACCAAGAAGACCCGCCCACGAGCGGCGACCGTGCCGACCATGCCCATCTTCAGCCATCCGCCGAGGCGCCGGCCCTCGACGGGTGAGTCGAGATGACCGAGTCGGCGAAGGTGATCGCAAAACCCGTCGAAGCGCGCAACTGCTCTCGAAGCCGACGACCGGTCGGTGCGAAGTCCGATTCCCAAACCGACATTGGCGGTGCCCCCCTCTCCCGGGAACAGCCAGCCATACCCCGGGAATCCGCGCCCAGGCGCTTCCTCCCACAGGGCGATGATGGGGCGATCGACTTCCTGGGCAACATAGCCGCGCAGGGCGAATCCCCACAGCACCTTTTCGTGGTCGACGAGTCCGGCGGCAGCTGCCACGGCGCTCGTGGCCCCGTCAGCCCCGACCACCAGGTCGGTGGCGAGGAGACGACCGTCATCGAGCTCTACGCCCGCGTCCCCCAGGGCCGACACCCGGCCGGTTATCGGTTCCGCACCGGCGGCGATTGCTTCGTCGCGCAACCAGGAATCGAACCTCAAACGGGGAATGGCGAGACCATGGTCGGGATACGTGGACCCGGCTCGCGCAGGGAGGAGTACTCGCCGCCCGGTTGGGCCTACCACCACCATCTCTCCCACTACACGACCGGCGGGCGGATCCAAGCCGAGCGACGCCAACAATGCCAGGGCCCGAGGCCCGACAAGATCGCCGCATGCTTTGTCGCGGGCGAACGTCGCTTTGTCGACGAGCGCCACGCGGGCGCCGCCGCGTGCCAGCACGAGTGCGGCCGTGCTTCCGGCTGGCCCAGCCCCTACTACAACGGCGTCAAAGGATACTGTGGCCACGACACCTCCAAAGCACGGCACTCGTACTTGGACCGTATAGGAAGGGACGTCGGATGTCCGCTGATGGCAGTCTCAATTCGCCGACAACCTTCGCCCGGGCGCTCTTCGCTGGCCTGCCCGCCCGTTACGATCGTCTGGCTGCGGTGCTCTCACTCGGGCAGGATCGGCGTTGGCGACGTGAGATGATCGATCGGGTCGCCCTCAGCCAGCCGCGAACGGTGCTTGACGTGGCCACCGGTCCCGCCGGCGTCGCTCTCGACCTGGCCGACCGAACCGAGGCGTTGATCATCGGCATCGACCTCAGCCCCGACATGCTTGGCCGGGGCGCGAGCAACATCGTCGCCGCCGGTCGTAGCGACAGGATTGCGTTGGTGTTCGGACAGGGCGAACGCCTCCCGTTCCCCGATGCCGTCTTCGACGCACTCACGTTCACCTACCTTCTTCGCTATGTTGCTGACCCGGCCGAGACCATCTCGGAGTTGGCCCGAGTCGTGCAGCCCGGCGGGGCGATGGTCAGCCTCGAGTTCGCCGTACCTCGCAACCGCTTTTGGCGATTGTGGTGGGTGCTCTACACCCGCGTCGTACTCCCGATGGCCGGTGCTGCGCTCGGTGGGCGGGCGTGGTTTGATGTCGGCCGCTTCCTCGGACCCAACATCACGAGGCACTACGAACGCTTCCCGGTTTCTGCCAACATCGCCGCCTGGGAGGCAGCCGGGCTGACCGAAGTCGGTGTCCGTCGCATGAGCCTCGGCGGTGGTCTCGTCATGTGGGGTCGGAAGACGGCCGACCCGCTGCCCACCGAGCCGTGAGTGACGATGCCGACCTTCCGCCGCCGGCGTTCTATGCCGTGCCGTCGAGTCCGATCCGGCGAGCGTGGGCCGACTGGTGGGTGCTCCTCCACCCGCCATACACACTGTGGCACCTCTCCTACGTCGCAATCGGAGCGAGCATCGCTCCCAGCTTCGACGGCACCCGGTTGGCTGCCACGCTCCTAGCCTTCTTTCTTGCCGTAGGCGTCGGTGCCCACGCCCTCGACGAGCTTCAAGGCCGTCCACTTCGCACGAGGATTCCGGACGTGATTCTTGGTGGTGCCGCCGTGACCAGCATCACCACGGCGGCGGCCATCGGCATCGTTGGCATCACGCGAGTCGGATTCGGCCTCGGCGCCTTCATCGTCGTGGGCGTCGCCCTCAACCTTGCATACAACCTCGAGTTGTTCGGCGGCCGCTTCCACAACGACATCACGTTCGCCGCTGCGTGGGGCAGTTTTCCGGTACTGACCGGTTACTACGCCCAGGCAGAATCGTTAAGCCTCTCGGCGGTCGCAGCCGCCGGGGCCGCCTACTGGCTGTCCGCAGCGCAACGGTCACTCAGCACCCCGGCCCGGACGCTGCGTCGCCGCGTGACAACGGTCGAAGGGACGATCACCTACGGTGATGGACACTCCACACCAGTGTCGCGGCCTGTGTTGTTGGCACCGCTCGAAGCCGCACTCAAGGCCATCGGTTACGGAGTTGTTGCACTCGCTGTTGCGCTCGTCGTCCAGCGGACATCCGGCATCTGAGCCCTCTAACAAAGCCAGCCGCACGTCTATTGCGCGCAGGCACGACCGTCGTCCGGGCGAACTCTGGTACGAACCAGCGTCCACCGACCGAGCGCCGACGCGGCCGGGCGGCGCGGGACGCTCCACTGCCGGTGACGGATTCCGGTGACGGTTCCTTTCGGCACCCTCGCCTGGTATGGAGTTGATCTCTCAACGCGACAGTGCCGATCAGCGCTCGCGACCCACTAATCGGCCCCCATTGCGGGGCTCGCGATATGACCTTGTGCCCTATTGCCGGTTGAAGGCGCGTGACTAGGTTCCGCCATGACGAATGTCACATCCAACCAAGTTCGGAGACCAACATGGATCTAAACTCGAGAGAGGCGTGGACTGTGATCCACGGCCTGATTCTGGGAACTGCATTCCTGCTGGCGTTCGCTGGTGGGCTTGCCGGTTTGTGGAGTTTGCGACCTGGCTTGCTGACCACGGACGGGATCCGGGAACGCATGCCTCGACTCAACATCGGCGTTGGCGTCATGGCGCTGACGGCCTGGCTGACGGTCATCAGCGGAACATGGAAGGTGTATCCCTGGTATCGAGTGAAGCTGGCGCCTGTCGGGGACGATGACTACGCCGGATGTGTCGGTTTGGATCTGCCAAACGAGACCTGCTCACCCCGGGATTTCCTCAAATCCAACGTGAGCGGCAACACCGAGGACTGGCATATCTTCGGAATGGAATGGAAAGAACATATCAGCTGGGCTGCCCCGTTCTTGGCAACCGCGGCCGCCTTCCTTGTCTTTTACTACGGGCCTCGGCTGATCGCCCGCCCGTGGCTCCGGATGGCCGTCATCGTGATGTTCGTCGGCGCTTTCGCTGCCGCCGTCGTCGGCGGCGCCTTCGGAGCTTTCCTCAACAAAGTCGCACCGATCGCTTAGGAGACTGACATGACTTCCACAACACCCAGCAGCGGGCTTCAGGCTGACAGTGATATCAAGGTCGCACCCGAACTGGAAGGACTCAATCTGCCTGAAAGGGCCGACGGCCCTGGCGCAGCAGCGATGCTCGCCGCGGGGATCGGGATCTTCGTTCTTGGTTTCTTCACGACCGCGGCAGTGATCTCGTCATCGATCAAGGACTTCCTGCTCAAGTTTGAATGGGGACAAGGAGTCGGGCCACTCGCAGGGAAGACCACTCTGGCCACGATCGCTTTCTTCGGGTCGTGGGCTCTGCTCCACTCCCAGTGGCGCACGAAGGACATCGACATCAAAAAGGTGTTCACGGTGGGCCTGATACTGGGTCTTCTCGGAGCAATCGGAACGTTCCCGCCATTCTTCGAGGCCTTCGAGTGAGCCCGGCGGCGGCTCGACGTTCTCGAGCCGATTTGACAGCCGCGTGGACAACCGGCCTTGGGGTGGGCCTCATCGGCCTCATGGTCACGTGGCTTGTGATGAACCGTCTCACCGGTCTGTTCATGGATGCTCCCGAGGGGCCGATGCTTGCCTTCGGCGCCGCCGTCGGAATCGGGTTCTTCGTCACGGCGATCGCCGGCAAACGCCTCGCTAAGACCGTAAAGGCCGAAATCAGTGCCATTGGTGCTGGACCCGGAGCGGCCTGACCACACAGCACTGGTTCCGGCTGAGTCTCGAGAAGTTCTCGGTACTTCTTGAGCTTCGAGTCGCATTCCCTGATCTGTCGCCGAAGGCGAGGGCCCGCTCTGGCTGGTCGTCTAGGTCGGTCCTGCTTGCAGCCGAAAGTGCCTGGCAGGTGGCTTGATCAGTGGTTCTCAGGGTGGAGGTAAACTAAGTTGTTGTCAGGCTGCCATGAGAAGGGAATGAGCCGATGGCGCACAGGGTGCGGTTGGTGGCAGTGGTGTTGCTGGCGGCTCTGCCACTGGCTGCATGTGGTGGAAGTGGCACCGGTACGGCTTGGGGGGACGGTGCCTTTCGATCCAATGGGGAGCGCATTTACTTCTCAGCAACGAGCGAAAGCGGCAGCAGGATCGACTACTCGGGAGGCCCCGATCTCGGCGGGATGATGATGGGTGGACGCCTGACGTGCGCTTCGTGTCACGGGACGGATGCTCGTGGCGGGACGCACACCATGGGCATGGAACGGATGGAGGCCCCCAACATCCGTTGGTCAGCGCTTGCCGGGCACGGCGGCGAACCACAAGCAGACACTGACGAAACCGAGTCTGCCCACGACGATGACGGAGGGTACGACTTGGACACCTTCCGCCGGGCGGTGAGCGATGGGGTGCACCTGGACGGCGCCCAGCTCGGTGGTGATATGCCCCGTTGGGAGATGACGGAAGCCGACTTGCAGGACCTTGTCGAGTTTCTCCAGTCGTTCACAGAGCCGTAGTTGCGCTGACCCGTAGCGCAGTAGCGGCGAACGACTTCGATTAACGGTCTGGGTTTCTGCTAGGCGGTGCACGGTGAGCCGTTGCTGGTGAGGGAGTTGCCGAGTGGAAGGATCTATGACACGGCGGGCTGATAGTCGTTGGACTCTTGGCCGGAGCAGCGGCAGGAGTTCACGCTGCCGGTGAAGGCCCCACTTCGTTGGAGCCTCGGGTTGATCCCGACTAACTACAGAGCGACGCTTGCGACTCGGAACGCATCAGAGCCACTTCAGAGTCCAATCTCGACGGCTCCGTGCACGGGTGCCGCCGCCGGCCGGACGCGATCTCTAGGTACGGAGGTTGAGGGGATTGGTGCCTGTCACTGCCGTGCGTGGCTGGCGGCGGGCTTCGGCCGGGCGTGCGGCGGCGAGTCGAACTCGGGGAATCACGCTGCGATCTTTCGGGCCTACCGTGTCAGCCGAAACGCGCCGTCTCCGCTACCAGCTTCTAAATCCGGGCGAGCCCGTGCAAGCCAACAAGCAGAGCGCATAGCTCGTCTAACCGTCGAAGGCCGTCTCGCCGTTTCGGCCAGTGACGTGCGCGTCGAGTGCCACAATCTTGGAAGTGAACGATTCGGCCAGCGAAACAGCAGTCTTCTGAAAGTTCGTGACTGCTCGCCTCTTTTGGCATTGCCACCCGTGTTGCCGGGGCATCGACGTGGGCGCAGGTCCCGTCCGTTGAGGATGGACGGGAGGTCGCCGTCCGTGTGGGGGAGCACGCTTTGCAGGTCCGGGTCTCGACCACGGGCGACGCGGTCGTGAAGTCCGGGCGGACGGCGGGGGACGGGTTCTCCGGTTCTGTCGCTCACGGGTTTCGGTGGGAGCCGGTGTTCGCTGTCGAGCAGCTCGCGCGCCGTCCGCATCGGGATGCGATGACGGCGGAGGCTGTGCCGCCGATGAGTGACCGTGAGCGGAAGGAACAGGTCCGGGTGGCGTCGGGGCAGATTCTCGGTCGTCGACCACGGCGGATCCCGGGCGCCGACTCTCAGCTCGCCGAGCTCGCCGCCCGCATCCCACTCGGGTCCAAGCGTCCGCCGCTCACAGCGGATCTGGCCCACCAGGCTGGTTGGCTTGTCGCAGACCGGGTTGGACGTGCTCTCGGCCCGATGCCGAGGTTTGATCCGTCTTTGCTTCGCCCGAGGGAGCGGTGGCAGCACCTGGAGGATCTCCGCAAAGCAATCGCCGGTCTCAACGTTCGGGGTGCTGACGGCGGAGTCCAGCGGGGGATTGGGTCAACCGCCGACTGGCAGTGCAGCCATCCGTTGGACGGCGAGCTCAACCCAATCCTGTGTATCAAACGACCAGACAGAGAAGGCGCCGTAGTGCTCCACCGCCGTCGCAACGACGCCGTCGCGGACAACGACGGCGTCAGACACCCACACCCAGCTGCTGTCGGGCGCAGTCGCGGTGATCCGCATGGCGACCGAGTCGTCGCCGTAGCTCGGGAAGCTCAAGGGAGCGAAGGTGATCGCCCAGCCATCGCTGCGAACGAAAGACCTGCAGTCGACAAGCGCCTGTCTCACCTTGGCCAGGTAGCGATCAGCTCCGTATGGGGTCGGGGCGATGTAGGAGGCCTGGATGATGCCTGGCCCATAGTCCTGGTAGAAGAAGACAAGATCGGTCTCGCTTGGCATCAACAAAGACGATTCGCATCCTGCGTTCTCGTGAACTCCGACGGGGTTGGTGTTCTCGATCCACCCCAGCGGGACATCGCCCAGTGAGAAGAGCGAGCCGGTGAGGCTTGGACCGCATCGCCATGGACCGGGTACACGGCCGTCGTTGAAGGGGCCGAGCGCTGGTTGGACGGTGCCGGAGTTGGTGATGTTCTCCGGGGATTCGGCGAACCGTGTCAGGACGGTGGCACGCGACATGCCCGTCGACATCTGCTGATTCCAGAACGTGACGCCACCGGATTCGCCTTCGCGGCCGAGCACGTTGCGGTAGAGCTGACGAATGAAACCGTCCTGGGTCAAGGCGCCGTATGAGCGTTCGAACTCGGCGCTGTCCACGAAGAACTGAGCCATCCCGGGGAACGTCCAGTTGCCGAGGCTGTATTCGGTGATCCAGTAGTCGAAGCCGCCCTGTTCGGGTTGGCGCCCCAACCCGGCGGTGTAGAGGCGAGCGACGCTGTCGGAGTAGCTCTCGCACTCGGTCGAAGTGAAGGGTTTCCCGGGCACCTCCGCGCCGGCAGGGCTGGGAGTGTGCAGAGCCATCGTCCCGAGGACGACGACCAGCAGGAGGGTTCGACGAATGGGCATACCGGCCGAGAGTAGTGCTCTCGGTGGATGCGCCTAAGAGTCGATCTACTGATTGCCGCATCTTCGTGGGGGCGGGGTCTCGATGACGACGGCGTTGAGCGTGACCAGTTCCGCGATGAGATGGCGACGAGCGTTCGGGTGTCGTCGCGGGTGCCGAGGGGGCTTTGGGCGGGCGACTGGCGGTGCCGATGGGGCGAGTTTTCTTTCCGCTATTGCACGTTTATTGCACGGCGCTATCCACCGCCGATCGCCAAAAGCCCGAAAAACCCCTTGAACAAGGGGTTTTCCTTGTCGGGTTGCCGAGATTTGAACTCGGGACCCCCTGCTCCCAAAGCAGGTGCGCTACCAAGCTGCGCCACAACCCGTGTTGAACCGATGATCTGTGATGAGCAGATCACCGGTTCGACTAGGAGGGTAGCGGCGGACCGCCGAGGCTCGTGCTCTGGTCACGTGCTTCATTTCCGGCTCGGTACACTCCGGCCGGTGAATTCTTCTGTGGAGGCCCTCGAGGGCAACAAGGTCAAGGTCATCGTCGAAGTCGACGAGTCGGAATTCGAGAAGGATCTCGATGCCGCATTCGTTCGGTTGGCGAAGGAAGTCAAGATGCCGGGCTTCCGTCCGGGCAAGGTGCCGCGAAAGGTGCTGGAGGCTCGGATCGGCGCCGACTACGCCCGCCAGGATGCCTTCCGCGAAGGTCTGCCCGAGTACTACGTCGAGGCCGTCAAGGAGCACGCAGTCGACGTCATTGCTCCGCCCTCGATCGAGGTCGTCGGCGGCGAGGAAGGCGGCGACATCACCTTCGAGGCCGAAGTCGAGGTCCGGCCGGTCATCGAGATCAGCGGCTATGTCCCACTCGAGGTCGAGGTCCCCGCACCGGCTGTTCCCGAAGACGAGATCGACGAACAGATCGAACGCATGCTGGGTCAGTACGGCACGCTGGAGACGGTCGAGCGCCCCGCCGAGGATGGCGATCGAGTGAGCATGGACATCGAGGCGATCCACGAAGGCGAGCCGGTCGCCGGCCTCACTGCAGAGGACTACCTCTACCAAGTCGGCATGGGCGCTGTCGTGCCCGAGCTCGACGAGCACCTTCGGGGAGCTTCAGCCGGCGATGAAATCGAGTTCGAAGCCGTGCACCCCGATGAGGACGAAGAAGCCCCGCTCGCGTTCAGCATCAAGGTGAAAGAGGTGCAGGCGACGGTGCTTCCCGAAGCCGACGATGCGTGGGCCAAGGAGAACAGCGAGTTCGAGACCGTCGCCGAATTGCGCGCCGATCTCGCCTCACGGGCCGGACGTGCCCGGATCATCCAGGCCATCACGGCCCGTCGCAACAACGTCGCCGAAGCGGTCGCAAAGCTCGTCGACGACGAGCTCGTGCCCGAAGCGCTGGAATCCATGGAGTTCGAGAACCGGGTGCAGGACATGGCGATGCGTCTCCAGGCGCAGGGCCTCGACTTCGATCAGTTCCTCCAGTTCAGCGGCCAGTCACGTGAGGCACTGCTCGGCGACATGCGAGAGGGCGCCGCGGTCTCAGCTCGACTCGATCTCGCACTCCGGGCCATCGCCATCGCAGAGGGCCTCGAGCCAGAGGACTCCGAGCTCGAGGTCGAGTTCGCACGCGTGGCCGCTCAGGTCGACCGCACTGTCGACGAGGTGCGCGAGGAGTTCACCTCGGCAGGTCAGCTGCCGGCGATACGATCGGACCTTGCGAAGAGCAACGCACTCGACTGGCTGGTCGAACAGGCCACACTTGTCGACGAAGATGGCAATGCCGTCGATCCTGCAGATCTCGTGCTGCCGGCCGACAGTGAAGAAGACGCAGAAGACGCCGCACAAGACGCACCCGCCGAGCCGACCCAGGAAGCAGACGCATGAGCAGCAGTCGAATGAGTATCGAAGCCAACTACATCATCCCGTCGGTCATCGAGAAGACCAATGGCCGCGAGGTCTCGTCGGATCTCTACAGCCGCCTCCTCCGTGACAACATCATCTTCCTCGGCACGCCGATCGACGATGGCGTCGCCAACGTGATCTGCGCCCAGCTGCTGCACCTCGAGTCGGAGAACCCAGACCGGGACATCAGCCTCTACATCAACTCGCCCGGTGGTGACGTCAACGCGATGTTCGCCATCTACGACACGATGCAGTACATCCGGCCAGACGTGAACACGATCTGCTTCGGACAGGCAGCTTCGGCGGCAGCCGTGCTGCTGGCTTCCGGAGCGGCGGGCAAGCGCATGGCGCTGCCGAGCTGCCGGATTCTGCTCCACCAGCCCTACTCGGGTGCTCAGGGCCAGGTGTCGGATCTCGAGATCGCGGCCAACGAGATCGAACGGCTGAAGACCCAGCTCGAGCAGATCCTCGCCACGCACACCGGTCAGACCACGGAGAAGATCCAAGCTGACACCGACCGTGACTTTGTCATGACGGCGGCGGAAGCGAAGGCCTATGGTGTCATCGACGAAGTGATCGAACAGCGGAACGCTTCGGACAACAGCGGTCCGATCCGAGCACTCAATTCCTGAAGGGGCACAGCATGGCCAAATTCGGTGAAGGTGGCGAACTCCTCAAGTGCTCGTTCTGCGGCAAGTCGCAGAAACAGGTCAAGAAGCTCATTGCCGGTCCCGGTGTCTACATCTGCGATGAATGCATCGATCTGTGCAACGAGATCATCGAAGAGGAATTGGCCGAAGGCGCCGATGTCAACTTCGAGGATCTGCCCAAGCCGAAAGAGATCTTCTCGTTCCTGAACGAATACATCGTCGGTCAGGATCAGGCAAAGAAGGTCCTCTCTGTCGCTGTCTACAACCACTACAAGCGGATCCAGCACGGGTCGAGTGGCCTCGGTGACGCCGTCGAATTGGCCAAGTCCAACATTCTCCTCGTTGGCCCCACGGGTTGCGGCAAGACCTTCCTCGCCCAGACCCTCGCCCGCATGCTCAACGTGCCGTTCGCCATCGCCGACGCCACCGCACTGACCGAAGCCGGCTATGTCGGCGAGGACGTCGAGAACATCCTGCTCAAGCTGATCCAGGCTGCCGACTTCGACACGAAGCGCGCCGAGACCGGGATCATCTACATCGACGAGATCGACAAGGTCGCCCGGAAGTCCGAGAACCCGTCAATCACCCGAGACGTCTCGGGTGAGGGCGTCCAGCAGGCGCTCCTCAAGATCCTCGAAGGCACGGTCGCCTCCGTCCCGCCCCAGGGCGGTCGCAAGCACCCGCATCAGGACTTCCTCCAGATCGACACCACCAATGTGCTGTTCATCTGCGGTGGAGCCTTCGCCGGGATGGAGGACATCATCAAGTCCCGGCTCGGAACGAAGTCGATCGGCTTCCGCACCGACTACAAGTTGTCCGAGGCAGCCGACGTCGACGACAACATCTTCTCCCACATGCTTCCCGAGGATCTCGTCAAGTTCGGTCTGATCCCCGAGTTCGTCGGGCGCCTTCCGGTGACGGGCACCGTCAACGGCCTCTCCCGAGACGCACTCGTGCAGATCCTCGTCGAGCCGAAGAATGCCTTGTCGAAGCAGTACCAGAAGTTCTTCGAGATGGAGGACATCGAACTCGAGTTCACCGAAGGCGCCATGGAGGCCATCGCCGACCAGGCCCTCCTCCGCGGTACCGGCGCTCGAGGGCTCCGAGCGATCCTGGAAGAGGTGCTGCTCGAGGTCATGTACGACCTCCCGAGCCGAACCGATGTCGGCAAGGTCGTGATCGACGAGGCCGCTGTCACCGAACGGGTCAACCCCACGCTGATCCCTCGTTCG
This sequence comes from uncultured Acidimicrobiia bacterium, assembly GCA_965530755.1. Classification (GTDB taxonomy): domain Bacteria; phylum Actinomycetota; class Acidimicrobiia; order Acidimicrobiales; family SZUA-35; genus SZUA-35. Next base: position 22,313 of record CBESNA010000010.1, read on the forward strand.
GAAATTCGCAGCCGGCCACGCCGAGCTGCGTCGTAGGTCTCGACCGTCGGTGGACATCACCAACGCGATCGCCTGGCTCGAATCGCACACGAATCTCGAGGGTCACACGAACGTCGCGGGGGAGCGGGCTGCATCAGCCGAGCCGTCGCCGTCGATGCCGACCGCCGGAGCAACCGAAAATCTGAGCCTGGCTCCGATGGTGGAGCTCCTCGGCCTGCTCGGTGACCCGCATCAGGCGTACCGGACGATTCACATCACCGGCACCAACGGCAAGGGTTCGACCGCCAACTACGTGACTCGTCTGCTCGCTGCCACTGATCTCTCGGTGGGGCTGTACACCAGCCCGAATCTCGAACGGATCAATGAACGAATCGTCTGGGACGGACTATGGATCGCCGACGAGGACCTCGCACGAATCCTGACCCTGTTGCGCGATGTTCTCCCGTTGATGGAGTTGAGCCCGAGTCGTTTCGAGTTGTTGACCGCAGCAGCCTTCGTGTATTTCGCCGAGGTCGGCGTCGACGTCGCGGTCATCGAAGTCGGACTGCTCGGCCGCTTCGATGCCACGAACGTGATTGACGCCGACGTTGCGGTCATCACCAACATTGGTAAGGACCACACCGACGGCATCGGGGACTGGCGTCGCAAGATCGTCGAGGAGAAGGCGGGCATCATCAAACCCGGGAGCCGGGTCGTGCTGGGCTCGGACTTCGGCGAGCTCCGGGCCCTGGTCGATGCCGAACCGAACAGCGGTGTCTGGCAGTACGGAGCCGAGATCGAGGTCGTGTCCAACGATCTCGGGGTCGGCGGGCGGGTCGTGTCCGTCAGGACGCCCGTCGGCACCTACGACGACATCTTCATCCCGATCTTTGGAGCCCACCAGGGAGACAATCTCGCGGCTGCGCTCGGGGCGGTCGATGCCTTCTTCGACCGGCCGCTCGATCGCGATCTCGTGGAGGCAGCGCTGCTCGAGATCGAGCTGCCCGGCCGCTTCGAGGTCGTGAAGAGAGAGCCGACCGTCATCCTCGACGGTGCCCACAATCCCGACGGGCTACTGACCGTCAAGCAGACGCTCGACTCGTCATTCGCCCGCGTCGGGTCGTGGGTACTCGTCATCGGTTTCCTCGACGGCAAGGATCCGGGGGAGATGCTCGACTCGATCGAAGCTGCAGACTTCGACGCCGTCATCGTGTGCGAGCCCCGATGGTCCAGGGCGATTCGCGCGACCACGGTCGCTGCGGCCGCCCGAGAGCGGAACATCGATGTCGAGATCGTCGTCGATCCGGCGGAAGCGTTCCGGCGGGCCAGGGCGGTCTCGAGCGATGATGACCTCATTCTCGTCACCGGCAGCATGTATGTCGTCGGCACCGTGCGACCCGTGGCGCGATCGTTGGTCGAGTCCGACGAATTCGAGGACTGAACATCCTGCTCCGCCGACCTCGGACAATGCCGAGGCGGCGATACCCTCGCCGCCGTGAGCAGAACCTTTGTCATTTGCAAGCCAGACGCAGTCGAGCGAGGCCTCGTCGGCACCATTCTCCACCGATTCGAGGCCAAGGGTCTCGCCATCGTCGCAGCTGAACTGCGGGAACTCGATCTCGACACGCTGGCCGAACACTATGCCGAGCACGTCGGCAAGGGTTTCTACGACGATCTCGTGGCGTTCATGTCCCGGAGTCCCGCCTTCGTTGCCGTGCTCGAAGGTCCGGAGGACACCTACGCCATCGTGCGCACAATGATGGGTCCGACGAACCCGGCAACGGCGCCCCCCGGCACGATCCGCGGTGATTTCGGCACGATCATGACCGAGAACCTCGTGCACGGTTCGGACTCGAACGAGTCGGCCGAACGCGAGATCGGCATCTTCTTCCCCAACCTCTGATCGGGTGAGGGTCGCGCCGCGACCGCGACGGGTGGCGCGCCGATGGCGTCGGGTGAGATCGCGGTGGGTGGTATTGCCCGGAGGTTTTGCGGCGCTCGCTGAATGTGTCGAAAACCCGGCGTGATCGTCACATTTGCCTGCCGGGCGCCTTGTTGCAGCGACGGTGGCCTCGTAGGGTGAGGGGCGTTCGCACTGTGTGAACGCTCTACCGCTCTCGGGAGATTGATGGCTGGAAATCGATTCTCCACGGCGCTTGTCTCGCTCGGCGCTCGTGACATGGCTGTCGATCTCGGCACCGCCAACACCCTCGTCTACGTGCGCGGTCAGGGCATCGTTCTGGACGAACCCTCGGTGGTGGCGATCAACGTCGAGACCAATCGCCCGCTCGCCGTCGGTGTCGAGGCCAAACGCATGATCGGTCGGACGCCGAGCCACATCCAGGCGATTCGTCCTCTCAAGGACGGCGTGATTGCCGACTTCGACATTTGCGAAGAGATGCTCCGCTACTTCATCCAGAAGGTCAGCCCCGGTCGCTGGGTGGCAAAACCACGCATCGTGATCTGCGTTCCCTCCGGAATCACCGGCGTCGAGCAGCGAGCGGTGCGAGACGCTGCGGAGTTCGCCGGCGCCCGTCAGGCCATCATCATCGAGGAGCCGATGGCTGCCGCGATCGGTGCCGGACTTCCCGTCCACGACCCGACGGGCAACATGGTCGTCGACATCGGTGGCGGCACCACCGAAGTCGCCGTGATCTCGCTCGGCGGCATCGTCGCCAGCCAGTCGATGCGCATCGGAGGCGACGGCCTCGATCAAGCGATCATCAGCTACATCAAGAAGGAATACAGTCTCGCCCTCGGTGAGCGAACCGCCGAGCAGATCAAGATCCAGCTCGGATCGGCCTACCGGCTGGCCGAGGAGTTCGAAGCCGCCATTCGCGGACGCGACCTCGTCAGCGGTCTCCCGAAGACGATCACGATCACCACCGAGGAGATTCGTGAGGCGCTCGCCGAGCCGGTCAGCTCGATCGTCGATGCGGTGAAGGTCACGCTCGACAAGACACCGCCCGAACTCGCAGCCGACATCATGGAACACGGCATCACGATGGCCGGAGGTGGCGCTCTGCTGCACGGTATGGGTGCACGGCTTGAGGCTGAGACGGGTATGCCGATCAAAATCGCGTCGAACCCGCTCCACGCAGTCGCCATCGGTTCCGGGCAGTACCTCGAGGCCTATGACAGTCTGAAGAGCCTGTATCCCGCGTCGCAACACGACTAGTCGGACATGGCGTCTCCCCGCGGGCTGACGACGCGCCGCATGCTCGCCCTCCTGGTCGTGACGGCACTGGCCCTCATGACCATCGACACCAGGGGAAGCGGTCCGTTCGGTTCTGCCCGTTCCGCGGCCTTCGCCGCCACCGAGCCGTTCCGCTCGTTCGTGACCGCCCTCGTGAGACCCGCCGGCGAGGCGTGGAACGGCACGATCCATTACGAAGCGGTCGTCGAGGAGAATGAACGGCTTCGAGCCGACGTGGCTCGCCTCGAGGGAGAGGTTGCGCGACTGCCAGACATCGAGGCGGACTTCGCCGCACTGCGAGAGGCGACCGGGCTGGCGATCGACGAGGTGATCCCTCGCCTCACAGCAAGGATCGTGTCCGACCGCGACACGGGCATCGAGCGGATCATCGAGATCGACCGGGGGAGCGCAGACGGTGTGGTGCCCGGCATGCCCGTCGTGGTGGGAAGCGGTCTCGTCGGGCGCGTGCTCGACGTCTATGGCGACCATCGGTCGACACTGCGGCTGGTCTCAGACCCTCGTTTCCAGGTCGGCGTGAGCGGTGTGTCCAGCGGTGAAACGGCTCTTGCCAGCGGCGATGGCGACGGACGCCCGCTCCGGGTCGAGGTGCAGGCCCAAGGGTTGGTCGACATCACCGAAGGAGAACGATTCGAGACCAACGCGTTCTCCGAACGGTTCCCACCTGACGTCCCCGTTGGCACATTCAGTTTCGATGCCGCCTCAAACACCGCGACGCTGGAGCCCTTCGTCGACCTCGAGAGTCTTGTCTTCGTCACCGTCCTGCTGACGGCACCTCCGTCATGAAGAGCGGAGTGCGTTGGCCTCAGACGATCGCCGTGCTCGCCGCGCTCTCGATCGTGCAGTCGGCCGTCTTCGACCAGTTCTGGTTCGCCGGTCGGGTTCGCGTCGACCTCCTGCTGCTCTTGGTCGTCAGCATCGGTTCGACGTCGAATCCGCGCGACGCCGCCGTCCTCGGATTCGTCACCGGCCTCTTTGTCGATCTGTTCCGCTTCGGCCCGTTCGGGCTCCATGCGTTGATCTTCTGTCTGGCCGGCTGGGTGTTGGCCAACAACGGTGCCCGAATGTTGCAGGTGGGCGCCGGCTTCCGTCTGGCTCAAGGAGCCGTGTCCGTCCTGCTCGTGACAGCGGCAACGTGGACTGGGGCCGCCGTGTTCGGCCAGCGCCCGCCGGCGTTCGGCAATGAGTCGATGATCAGTATCGGGCTCACCGCCATCGTCGGTGCCCTGCTGCTCGGGACGATTGGCCGTGTCGTGTCGCACATGGTTCCTGCCGATCAGCGACGTCCGTCGCGTTCAGACATGGTGCGAGCATGACCTCCGACCTGGCCGGTCGACGCCTCGGTGTGCTGGCCTTCGTTGCGATCTCGATGTTCGCTGCGCTCGGCGGTCGTCTCTACTTCCTCCAGGTGATGACCGGTGAGCAATTCGAGGCCGAGGTCGCAGGCAACCGGGTTCGCGAGATCTACACCGAGGCGCCGCGGGGTCGGATTCTCGATCGGCAGGGTCGTGTCCTCGCCGGTCGGCGCCAGTCACTGGTCGTGACGATCGATTGGACCGCCCTCCGCGAGCTCGAAGAGGAACGCCGGACCGAGGTGTTCGAGGACGTGGCGCTCGAGCTCAGTGAGGCAGGCATCAAGGTCAAGGCATCCCGCATTGAGGAGACGTACCGCCGGGCAATCGACACGACGGTGAAACCCACCGTCGTCGCAGATGACATCGGCGAGGAGCTGTGGGTCCGTATCGGCGAGGCCGACCTACCGGGAGTCGATGTCGAGCGTCGGTGGGTCCGCACCTACCCGTACGGGTCGATTGCGGCCCACATCCTCGGATACACGGGTGCAGTGCGGGACGCCGAGCGGGCGACCGAACTCAACCTCGAGTCGGACAAGACCTACTTCGCCGGCGATCAGCTCGGGGTCGCCGGGCTCGAGCGAAGCTACGAGGACGTGTTGCGGGGCACTCCGGAGCTGAAACGGGTCGAGGTCGATGCCCAGAATCGCGTCGTGCGGACACTCGAGGTCGTTCAGGAAGCCATACCCGGCAGCGATGTGAATCTCTCGCTCGACATCGACCTCCAGTACGCGGCGGAGCAGATCCTCGTCGACGAACTCGCACAGGCGAGACGGCGGCAACCAGACGGCACGAACGCCTTGCCCCAGGTGGCAGACGGTGGCTCGCTCGTTGCTCTCAACATCGACGGGTCGGTGCTGGCGATGGCGTCGGCCCCATCGTTCGACCCGCGCGACTTCATATTCGGCATCAGCAGCGGTCTCTGGAACGAACTCTCCGAGCGTGCGGACCAGCCGCTGCTCGACCGGGCCGTTCGAGGCACCTATCCGCCCGGCTCGACGTTCAAACCGTTCGTCGCCTACGCCGCGCTGGAGACCGGGGCCCGCGATCAGTACGAGACCTGGGTCGACGAGGGTGTCTACACGCTGACGTCCTGTCTCGACCCGGGCAATCGCGATGCAGGTTGCACCAAACGAAACGCCGGTGGCGCCGTACTGGGGCCGGTCCAGCTGCGCGAGGCGATCGAACGCTCGAGCGACACCTATTTCTATTCCCTTGGGGAACTCCTCTGGGTCCAACAAGACACCTACGGGCGTACTGCTATCCAAGACACCGCGACCCGGTTCGGGTTCGGGGTGTCGCCGAACATCGACCTCCCCTCCCAGACGTCCGGCGTCATGCCGACCCCCGAACAACGCATCGAGACATGGGGGGAGGAGTTCAAGTGGTTCCCCGGCGACAATACGAACATCGCGATTGGGCAGGGCGACGTCAACGTGTCTCCTCTCCAGCTGGCGAATGCCTACGCCATGTTGGCCAACGGCGGGACCCGCTACGAGCCTCGACTCGGGTCGTCGATCGTGGATGCCGACGGGTCGGTCACCGAGATCGAACCCGTGGTCGCCACTGACGAGCAACTGAATCCGAGCTACCTCGCAGCCCTGAACGAAGGCATGTCCGCCGTGGTCGATCCGGCGCTGGGAACCGGTCGCGGCACCGCCGTGCGCGCCTTCGCCGGCTACCCGCATGCCGAACACCGGGTGGTCGGTAAGACCGGCACCTCACAGGTCACGAGAAAGGCCGACTTCGCCTTGTTCGCCTCCTATGCGCCGTTCCCGAACCCGGAATACGCCGTGGTGGCCATCCTGGAACAGGCCGGATTCGGAGGCGAGGCAGCAGCACCAGCGGTGCGCCGCTTCTACGAGATGCTGTTCGGCCTGACCCCGATTCCTGCTGCTCCGCTCGCTGAGGAGCGCTATCTCGACGTCGTCGGATTGATCGATTTCGATCTCTCGTTCACGATTCCGGACGTGGTGATCGCATCCGGCGCCGAGGATGCCGATTCGGAGTCGCCCGGTCCGCCGCCGGACGCGCAACCGCCGGCCACGGCACCCCCGGCGACGGCCGCTCCGACCACCACGACCGCTCCGACGACCACCACGACCGCTCCGACAACCACCACGACCGCTCCGACAACCACCACGACCGCACCACCGGTGACCGAGACCACGACGACCACCGCAGCGGACTCCAGCCCGTCGGAACCACCGGGGAGCGATCCATGACCACCGTTGCCAAACCTTCGCTCCCCAGCATTCCATCCGACCGTCAGCGGTCCAGACTCGCCAACCTCGATTGGTCACTGGTCCTGGCCGTCGCTGCCCTCGCCGTGGTGGGGAGCATTGCCATCTTCAGCGCCACCCGCTCCGACGTCGGTGGTCTCGGCCTTGCCGGCAAACAACTGGGCTTCTTCGCCGTTGGTATGGCAGCGATGTTCGGGGTGGCCATGATCGACTACGAACGGCTGCGGGCGTGGCTCGGTCCGCTCACGCTGTTGACACTCGGTTTGCTGATCGCCGTGCTCACACCACTGGGGACCGAGGTCAAGGGGACCCAGGGCTGGTTCGTCTATTTCGGGTTCTCGGCCCAGCCGGCCGAGTTCGTGAAACTCAGCCTCATCGTGGCCTTGGCCGCCATCTTCAGCGGGCGGTCGGGAAATGTCGATCCTCCGCGGATCGCCGCATCGCTGGCCGTGCTGGCCGTGATCGCGTTACTCGTCCTGCGCCAGGGTGAGACCGGCTCGGTCCTCGTGTACTGCGCCATCGCCTTGGGGATCTATCTCGTGGCCGGGGTCCCCGCCCGCTACCTGGTGCTCCTGATCCTGTCCGGCATCGGTGTGGCATCGATCATCTTCACCAGCGATGTGCTCGCCGACTACCAGGAGGCCCGGCTCACCTCGTTCGTCGATCAGGACGCACCGGAGGCCTACAACCAAGTGCAATCCGTCAATGCCATCGGCTCCGGCGGTCTGACAGGTCAGGGTCTCTTCGAGGGCCCGCAGACACAGTTCGGGTTCGTGCCGGAGCAGGAAACCGATTTCATCTTCACGGTGATCGCCGAAGAGCTCGGATTCGTCGGCGCCAGCATCGTCCTCGGCCTGGAGGCCTTCATACTGGTCAGGATCTTCCGCATCGCGCAGCTGGCCAGAGATCGATTCGGCACCCTGTTGTGCATTGGCGTGTTCTCGATGTTGCTGATCCACGTCGTGCAGAACGCCGGAATGACAATGCGATTGATGCCGATCACCGGGATCCCGCTGCCCTTCGTGTCGTACGGGGGGAGCGCCCTGATCACCGGATTCGTCGCGATCGGCCTCGTCCAGAGCGTGTCGGTCCATCGGCGGCGCAACCTCCGCTGACCGCTGTGCACCCCGATCTGGCCGCCCCGATCATGCGCTAGCCTCGGGGCACCATGTCGTCCGTCTGGCCGCAGCTCGAGCCGCACCTCGCCCACGTTCAGAAGCCGGCGCGTTACATCGGTTGCGAGGGTGGCGCCAAGGCGAAGGCTCCGGACGATCGCCTCGTGAGCTGGCTGTTCACCTATCCGGACACTTACGAAATCGGTCTGCCCAATCAGGGTCTGCAGATCCTCTACGAGATCGTGAACGAGCATCCGGACGGTCGTGCAGACCGGTCATACGCTCCATGGACCGACCTCGAGATCGTCATGCGGGCCAATGGCATCCCGCTCTTCGCGGTCGAGCATCACACTCCGGCGGATGAGTTCGATGTCATCGCCTTCAACATGTCGGCCGAGCTGACCTACACCAATCTCGTCAACTGCATCGATCTCGCCGGCCTTCCGTTACACGCCAGCGATCGCAGCGGCGCCGACACGCTCGTGATGGTCGGCGGACACTGCACGTACAACCCAGAGCCGATCGCAGACTTCGTCGACGTGGTCGTTCTCGGCGACGGCGAAGAGGTCGTCGGTGAGCTGACCGAATGCATCGCCGAGTGGAAGCGGCACGGCACTCACGATCGGCGTGAGCTGTTGCTGGCGATCGCTGGGATCGAGGGCTGCTATGTGCCGTCGTGCTACGAACCGTCGTACGAGGACGGCCGCTTCACTGGCCTCACTCGGTTGGAGCCGACGGTTCCCGAGCTGATCGAGAAACGGACCATCGCCGACCTCGGCGATTGGCCCTATCCCAAGGAGCAACTCAGCCCGCTCACCGAGGTCGTGCACGATCGACTCAACGTCGAGGTGTTCCGGGGCTGCACGCGCGGGTGCCGCTTCTGTCAAGCAGGGATGATCACCCGTCCGGTGCGGGAGCGTCCGGCCGAGCAGGTCCGGACGATGGTGCGCGACGGTCTAGAACGGACCGGCTACAGCGAGGTGTCGCTCACGTCGCTCTCCACTGCCGACTTCAGCGGCATCGAGCCGATGGTCGGCGGCATCATGGCCGATGCCGAAGACGCCGGCTGTGGTCCGATCTCGGTGTCGCTTCCGAGCCTTCGAGTCGACGCGTTCGGCGTCGACATCGCCGCCCAGTTGCAGAAGGGTAAGCGGTCCGGTCTCACGTTCGCCCCAGAGGCCGGCACGTGGCGGATGCGTCAGATCATCAACAAGCTGATTCGAGAAGAGGATCTCTACGCCGCTGTCGACTCCGCCTACAGCCAGGGTTGGCAACGGGTGAAGCTCTATTTCCTCATCGGCCTGCCAAGCGAAACCGACGAGGACACGCTGGGGATCGCCGAGCTGGCGAAGAACTGCGTCGCCATCGGCCGCAAGCACACCAAGCGGGCAAGTGTCACGGCGTCGATCGGCGGATTCGTTCCCAAGCCGTTCACACCGTTCCAGTGGTTCGGTCAGAACACGGCGGCCGAGCTCCAACGCAAGGTCAACCTCCTCCGCGACGCGACCCGTCGCATGCACGGCGTGAACCTCAAATGGCACGATCCGAAAGCCACGCTCGCCGAGGGCATCGCCAGCCGCGGCGATCGACGCGTCGGCGCCGTCATCGAGGACGTCTGGCGAAACGGGGGAACCTTCCAGGAGTGGTCGGAGCACTTCGATCTCCAGCGATGGTCAGATGCCATGGAGCGCGCCGGGCTCAGCGTCGACGAGCTCGTGTATCGCCATCGCGGCGAGGATGAAGTGCTGCCCTGGGATCATCTCTCGGCGGGACTGCACAAGGACTTCCTCTGGCAGGACTGGCAGGACGCCCTGGCCGAGGTCGGACTCCCCGATTGCCGATGGACGCCCTGCTACGACTGTGGCGCCTGCACCGGCTATGGCATCGAACACGTGGTTGCGTCGGCGACCGCGCCGGCGGGCGGAAGCCAGGGCACCGGCCAGGATCTGTCAGCCGGCTCTGCCGTCCCTGTGCAGCTGTTGGAACGGGTCAGATGAGACTTCGTCTCCGCTACTCGCGAAAGGGCAAGATTCGATTCATCAGCCACCGCGACACGGCGAGGCTGATGGAACGAGCGTTCAGGACCCAGCGCCTACCCGTCGCCTACACCGAGGGTTTCTCCCCCCGTCCGAAGATCAGCTTTGGATTGGCCCTCACGGTCGCCCATGAATCAGAAGCCGAATATCTCGATCTCGACCTGGTCACGCCGGTCGAACTCGAGGGATTGGCCGAGCGTCTCACTGCTGCCCTCCCCGACGGCCTTGCCGTCGACGCGGTTGCGCCGGTCGAGTCTCGGTCGTTGTCACTTCAGCAGGCAATTGTCTGTTGTGGCTGGCGAATCGAAGTGATCGGTGCGCCGATCGATGACGTGACCACTGCAGTAGCGGCGTTGCTTGCCGCGCCCGAGCGTTCCCTCGAACGGGAACGCAAGGGCAAGACAACCGTCGTTGACGTTCGGCCTGCCTTGATCTCGATCGAGATCTGCGGGACGACCGACAACGGCGTCCAGCTCTTCGCGGTACTCGCCAACGGTGATCTCACCTTGCGCCCGTCGGAACTCGTCCGACTGCTCGAGCTCGATCTCATCGAAGGACGCGTGTGCCGCACCCACCAATGGACGAACGCCGACGGCGAACGCGCAGAACCACTTGCGTCTTCGCCGACGAGCGCTGCATCGGCCCATGTGCCGACGCCGCTCGAGGCGGTAGGACCCCGAGAGATCCGGGTCTCATGAGAAGGGATCGCACCAGTGACGGTGTCAGACAACAACGGATCGAACGACCACGGATCGAACGAGAGCCACTCCGCTGACCGAGGCAACGACGGCCGCTCAAGCGAGGCGGTGACCGAAGACAAGCCGACGGCGGCGACCACGAAACCAGCCAAGCCGAAGATCGGCGACAGCCGCCCGGCGCCGGCATCGCCCGGCGGTGAGTCGACGGCGAACAGCTCCACCGGCAACGGTGCATCGGGGAACGACGGGAACAGTCGCGGTGGGACGACCGAAGGCGAGGGGACCAGTGCCTCGGCCAAGCGTCGGCGCCGCCGACGCAAGAACCGGTCGAGCGCGGGTACGAGCGAAGGCGGTCGTACCGACGGCGGTCGTACCGACGGCGCCTCGACTCCGGTGAGCGCCGTTGTTGCCGGGGCACCCATCGAACTCGACGAGCAGCAACTCAAGCGCCGCCGAGGCAAGACGCGAAAGGGTCGACCGATCGGTCGGTACCTGATGGTCGTTCGCCGCCGGGCTGACGCCACCCACATCGCGATTCTCGAGGGCCGCCAGCTGATCGAGTATCAGGTGTCCCGGCCAAGCGACGATGTCTCCCAGATTCACGGAAACATCTACGTCGGCAAGGTGCAGAACGTCCTTCCCGGGATGGAGGCGGCATTCGTCGACATCGCCACTCCGAAGAACGCCGTGCTCTATCGCGGCGATGTTCGATTCGAGAAGAAGAAGTTCAAGGGTGTTGACCGCCCGAAGATCGAACAGCTGCTGAACCAGCGTGACACGGTGATCTGCCAGGTCACCAAGAATCCGATCGCCCACAAGGGTGCCCGCCTCACCACCGAGGTCTCCCTCCCTGGCCGGTTCGTGGTGTTGGTGCCGAACAGCGATACCTACGGCATCTCGAAGCGCCTCCCCGACGCGGAGCGTAAGCGACTCCGCCAGATTCTCGACAAGGCCAAGCCCAAGCAGCATGGCGTCATCGTGCGAACAGCGGCCGAGAACGTCACTGCCGAGGAGATCCAGCGCGACGTCGCCGGACTGCTCCAACAGTGGGAGCAGATCGAGCAGATGGCGGCCAAATCCAACGGTGCGAAACTGCTGTACCGAGAGCCGGACATGTCGGTGCGAGTGATCCGAGAAGAGTTCAACAAGGACTACCGCGCTGTCGTCATCGACGACCGCACGCTCTACGAAGAGATCGCCGAGTATGTCTCGGTGATCACCCCGGCCCTGGCCGATCGTGTCGAGTTCCACGACGACGACGACGAGAAGCTGGACATCTTGGAGCGGTTCCACGTTCACGAACAGCTCCACAAGGCACTCGACCGGAAGGTCTGGCTGCCCTCAGGCGGTTCGCTGATCATCGAGGCCACCGAGGCGCTCACCGTCATCGACGTCAACACCGGGAAGAACGTCGGCAAGTCGTCGCTCGAGGAAACGGTGTACCGGAACAACCTCGAGGCTGCCGAGGAGGTCGCCCACCAGCTCCGGCTCCGCGACATCGGCGGCATCATCGTGATCGATTTCGTCGACATGGAGGACAAGAAGAATCGCAACGAGACGATTCGGGTTTTCCGTGATTCGCTCGGCCGGGACAAGACTCGGACCCAGGTCTTCGACATCAGTGAGCTCGGTCTGGTCGAGATGACACGGAAGCGGATCGGCGAGGGCTTGCTCGAGTCGCTCTCGTCGCAGTGCCCGCACTGTGAGGGCAGGGGATTGGCACTTGACCCATCGCTCGCCAATGGTTGAACAAAGTTTGGTTGAAGCAACTGCTGGCGGGGCTAGTCTCAAGCGCCTATGTACGCAGTCGTAGCCACCGGTGGCAAGCAATACCGGGTCGAAGAAGGTCAGCAGTTGAAGGTGGAACGTGTCGGGGCTCCCGGCGACACCGTCGAGCTGCGTCCGGTCCTGTTCGTCGATGGCGGCGACGTGCTGTCCACACCAGAGCAGCTGGGTAAGATCAGCGTCTCTGCCAAGGTCATCGAAGAGACCAAGGGCAAGAAGATCGACGGTTTCACCTACAAGTCCACCACGAATCAGCGTCGTCGCTATGGCCATCGCCAGACGTACGCCACGATCGAAATCACCGGAATCAAGCGAGGCTGACATGTCAAAGACCAAAGGTGGCGGCTCAACACGAAACGGCCGCGATTCCAATCCGCAGTATCTGGGCGTCAAGGTGTTCGACGGCACCGCGGTGAAGTCCGGAGCGATCATCGTTCGCCAGCGGGGCAGCAAGATCCATCCCGGTACCAACGTCGGAATCGGTGGCGACGACACCCTGTTCGCGACCGCTCCCGGCAAGGTGAAGTTCGGTTTCCGTAAGGGCCGAAAGCTGGTCGACGTCCTCGTCGACTGAGCTTCCGCACACGATCTGATCGAACAGCACGCCCCGAGCGGGGCGTGCTGTTCGTGTTTTTGGGCTCCCGCTCACGGGGCTTTCGTGCGGAGTCCGTTCATCTCGGTTGCGGGGAGTGGGTAGTTCGGACCACTCCACTTCATAAACATTGCCCGCCTGCCGATAGGAGGGCCATGACGATCCGGTCTCTTGGACAACGCGGCGCGAGCCTTACTGGATACGCCTTGATCATGTCGGGCATGGTTGCGGTCAGCCTCGGCGCGGTCGAGGGCCTCGATCGTGGTTCCACCGAAGTGCTGGAGGCAACGGGTAACTCGATCGGTGAGGCGCGCCCGACAAGAGGCGAACTGGCCCTGGTCATCGCCGAGGACGACCCCGGCGACATCAACCCCCCACCTCCGGGCCCCACCCCGACCTACTCATGGCAGTCCGACTACACCGGGATCATCCAGACCCCGAACGGTTTCTGCGTCGTCGACAACGGTGGAAACCCCCAGACCGCCAATTGCTCGACCGGAGCGTCCGGATCGATGGAGTTCTTCGACAACGCCGACGATGGCAATGATCAGGTCCAGATCAGGGTCAACGGTCTCTGCGTCACCCGTGTCGGCACCAACCAGCCTGCCACGTTGTCTGCTTGCCAGAACGGCAACGACGACCAGATGTGGCTGCAGACTCCCAGCGGAAACCTCGCCAACGGAGGGGCACCCGGTGAGTGCCTCGACATCGACGCTGCAGCAGCCGGCAGCGCCGGCGCCGAGGTGTACGTCTGGGGATGCCACGGTGGCACCAATCAGACCTTCTCATTCCCTGGCCCCTATGTGCCGCCGGTCGCGGTGGTCACATCGGTGCCTGCCTCCAGTGCCGCATTGACCGGGAACTTCCAGCTCGACGGGGCCGGCTTCATCTCCGCCCCTGAAGGAACTGGCAGCAACACCAGCACTGCTGGCACGCTCGGCACCGCCACCTTCACCTTCACGGTTCCTGCTGCCGGCGACTACAAGATCAGCGGCTCGGTCTTCAGGGGTCCCGGCAACGGTACCGACGACTCCTTCTGGGTCTCGACCTCCCTCGACGGTCACGCGACCCCAGCTGCCTGGGGCGTCTCGAGCGGCTCGAGCCCGCACGATGACTTCGTGAACATCGACAACGGTGGGGTCGATCGGGTGATCACGGTTCCGGCCGGCGGAGAGACCTTCTCCATCATTGTGTCGGTCCGCGAAGACGGTACGTCGCTCGGCTCGCTGACTCTCGTGGCCCTCTGACATGTCCATTTCTGCCCGCCGTTCCCGCAGCAGATTCGGTGAACGTGGCTCGGCCATCATCGAGGCTGCGCTCGCCACCCCGGTCTTCTTCCTCATGCTCTTCGGCGTGATGGAGATCGGAATGCTGCTGCGCAGTGATCTGACCACCACCCATGCGAGTCGAGATGGCGCTCGCGCCGCCAGTGTCTTCGGACGCGAAGCCGAGACCGACTTCCTGGTCCTCCAGACGATTCGCCACGCGATCAATGCAATCGGTGTCGACGACATCGAATTCGTGGTGATCTACCGACTGGCCAGCCCCACCGATGCAATGAATCCGGCGTGTCGTACGGCATCCCAGGTCGGCATCTGCAACCGGTACGTCCGCGCCGACTTCGAGCTCGCCCTCGACTACACGAACGGCAATCCGACACCGAACTTCCGGTGTGGTCCGACCGCCGTCGACCGATTCTGGTGTCCGGGTGACCGCGACTCGTCGATCGGGGCCGCCGACTACGTGGGCGTCTTCATCGAGACCGAACACGAGTACATCACCGGATTCTTCGGCGAGGACAAACTGCTGTCCGATCACACAGTGATTCGTATCGAACCGGAGCTCAACCAATGACCATCATGCGCAAGCGTCACGGACGCGAGCGGGGAGCGGTCATCGTCGAACTCGCGATGGTCGTCCCGATCCTGATGACGCTGGTGCTCGGCATGTACGAGATCGGTATGGCGTGGGGTGCAAGCCAAACGGTCGTGCAGGCCTCCCGAAGCGGAGCCCGTACCGTAAGCCAGCTGGGCACATTCGGCGCCTCCGATCAGCAAGCTGTGCTGGCCGTGCTCGCCACGTTCGAGAACGACGTCGCCGACATCCAGCGCATCATCATCTTCGACGCGTCGGCTGGTCCGGACCTCCCGGCAGCCTGCGACGTCTCGTTCACGCCGAGTGGCCAGGACTGCAACGTCTACGTCGCTGCCGACTTCGCTGCGGCTCTAGATCCGCTGCACTTCGACTCGAATGGCGAGCCTGGGACTGGCAGCAACGGCTGCGGTTCTTCGGGGGCGTCGAGGAACTGGTGTCCGGACGGCGACCGAAGCCACAGCCAGGTCACCGCCACCGAAGTCGGCGTGTTCGTCGAATTCGAGGCCGAACGAGCGAGCGGCCTGTTCGGGTCAGAGCCGTTCACCATCACGAGAACCACCGTCATGAGAATCGAACCGAGGGACAGCTGACATGAAACTCGCCTCACGAGTCCCGTCGCGCCTGCATTCAAAGCCCGGTCGCGGAGAAGCGGGATACGTCATTGCCACCACGGCCCTGCTTCTGGTGCCGCTCATGATCTTCGCCGCCTTTGCCACAGACGTTGGTGGCTGGTACGTGCGGAGCCAAGAGATCCAGCGAGCGGCTGATGCTGCGTCGCTCGCCGCGGTCGTCTGGATGCCGGACATGGCATCTGCCGAAAAGGCTGCGGTCGAGATCGCGGCCCTCAACGGTTTCCCGGATCAGACCCCGGCCGGCGTCGACAACGATCCCAACAATCTCACCGATCTCAGCGATTTCGACGATCCCGACGCTCCTCTTCCACAGGTCAAGGTGACTGCGATCGGCGGGCAGCAGGTCATGGTCGAGATCCGAGCCGAGGGCGACATCTACTTCGGCGGTGTCGCCGGCGTCGACGAGATCGCCATCACCCGCTTCGCTTCTGCCGAGTACGTGCTGCCGGTCCCCATGGGTAATCCCACGTCTGCGATCGGCACTGGTGACATCGACATCGGTGGCCAGCAGATGTATTGGCTGAACGCTCACGCCGACTGCTTCGGCGCAACGGCGGGAGACCTGCTGAACTCGGCGAACCTCAGCGGCGGTACCGGTGGTTCTGCGGCGACCTACAACGGGAACGCACCTTCGGGCTGTGCTCCGACGGGTAGCAACCCGAACCAGGAGCCTCGCGGCTACACCTACGTGGTGAACAAGCCGGCCAACGTCGGTGTGTCGGTTCAGGTCCATCACGCCGGGCGCTGCAAGCGTCCGTGGTGGGAGAACACCAACCGCGGTGAGCAGCACGGCAGCAACACGCCGGCGCTCAACTTCACCCTCTATGCCGCCGACAACACTCCGCTGCTCGACTCAGACAACCTGGTACCGGCGAACATCGTGTCGTCCACGCAGCTCGGCGGCGGACCGAGCAACTCGACCGCCAACCAGAGCACCGGACCGGACTGTCCCGTCTATCGCTCCAACCTGAATCCGGCCTACGACCCAGGTGCCGACGGCAACAACACTGGCGTCGACGACGAGTACTGGGCGCAAGACGCCGGCGACTACATCGACCCGAACTGGCAGACGGTCTTCACCATTCCGGCTGCCGCCGCTCCGGGACGTTGGTTCGTGACCGTGGCGACCCCTCCCGGTTCGACCGGCCACAAGAACCTCTACTCCCTTCGACTCCTCGGCTCCAACTTCGCCGCAGGCAACGAGGTCTGCTCGACGCTGATCCCGAGCTCGGTCACCACCGGAACGTGTCCGACGATCACGGCGCTCGACCGCTTTGGCATCTACATCGGGGAGAACACGTCTCGCCCCGATCTCTCGCCGAGCGCAGCGAGTTTCTACTTCGCCGAAGTGGAAGAGGTGCATGGTGGAAAGACCATGGAGATCAGCCTCTGGGACGCCGCTGAGGGCTCGGACTTCCTGCAGTTCCTCAACCCGCAAGGGGTGGCAGTGCCGTTCCGCTATCGATCGACCGACATTGCCGGCGGCGGTGTGACCGGTTGGACCGATGTCACCGGCACGTGTGTCGGTCGACCGGACGGCAATGGGGAACCATGTCTGCCGGTGTCGGGTGCAAGCCCGTTTGCGTCGAGGTTCTTGATCATCGAGATCCCGCTCGCCACTGGTTACTCCTGCAATGGCACGGACTGCTGGTGGAAGGTCCGCTACGGCAGCGTCGGCGCTGGCGCCGTGGATGACTCGACCACCTGGTCGGTTCGGATCGTCGGCGATCCCGTTCGCCTCATCGAGTAATACAACACTCACCCCGCATTCACGCCACATCCACATCCCAGCGCCCTCCCCTCGCGTCCTCCAACTGCCAGCGTTACACGTACCTCTCGGTACGTGTAACGCTGGCAGTTGAGTTCTTCAGGGCATTGAGCTGGTCGATCCAGCGGCGTGGGTCGTACCAGATCTCGGATTCCCAAGCCGTGACGACTCGAAAGCCGGCGGCTTCGAGCTTCCGGAAGCGGGCCGCGTCGTCGCGTTGACTCGAGAGCGCCGCGTGATGTGTGTCGCTCTGGACCTCGACAACCACTCGCAGTGTCGGCGAGTACATATCGACCCGGCCGATCCACTCGTCTCCGCTTCCCAGGTCGACCTGGCGTTCGAAGTCGGTGAGGCCGTGTTCCTGCAGGATGGCGAAGGCGCGGCTCTCCAGGCCAGATGCTGGAGGCACCCAGCCCATGGGTCGTGCGTCGAGCATGCGCCGCATGGCGGCTGTGCCACGAAAGCCTCGGAGAGGAAGCGAGGCTTTGACGCGGGCCAACGAGCGGCCCGAGACGAGACGCTGCGTCCAGAACCGGTCGACAATGCGTTCGACGCGGGCCTCTCGAACCCCGATGTTGAGGAGGTCGAACGGGATTCGTTCTGGTCTCGTGACCGGAATGCCGTCGAGCTGAGTGATCTGGTCGGCGGCGAGGTGTCTGGCCTCGTGGATCGTGGTGTGGCCAATGAGTCGCCCGTTGGTGCCTCGGCAACGGGTCAGGTGTGCCGGAAGCAGCTCCATCCCGGGTGCGCCCCACAGTGCAGCTGCGCTGCGATGGCTCACGACTGCGCCAGGCCCGGCATCGAGCACGGCGATCATCAGCTGCTGTCGCTCAGTGTTCGGCGCACCCCGCGCCGAGAACACGTTCGGCTCCTCGCGCACCCAACGCCCCCGTTCGAGTTCACACCGAGCGGCTCCCTCGGACGGGGCCAGCGATCGGACCTGGAACCGCTCGATCACGCCGTGTTGTCGTTCTGCTAGCTGATACACCGCATCCCACCACATGGATGCAGCATGACGCAGCCCTGTGACGGCCCCATCCCTCGTCCTCGCCGGCCAACGCGCTCCAACTGCCCGCGTCACACGTACCTCTGGGTACGTGTGACGCTGGCAGTTGGGAAGGGGGTGCGGGGGATGGGGTGGTGGGAGGGGACGGAGGGGCTCGGTGAGCGCCGTATCCTCAGCGGGTGTCCAACTTCGTCGACGAATCCAACATCTGCGTGATCGCCGGTGACGGCGGCGCCGGCTGTGTGTCGATGCGCCGTGAAGCCCACGTGCCGATGGGCGGACCCGATGGCGGCGATGGTGGTGACGGAGGATCGGTTTGGCTCGTCGCCGACCCGGCAGCAGCGTCGCTCCTCCCGTTCCGGGATCATCCACACCGCACGGCGGGGAGTGGAACCCACGGCTCTGGCAAGAAGAAGCACGGCAAGTGCGCCGATGATCTGATGGTGTCGGTCCCTGTCGGGACCGTGATCCTCGATCACGAAACGCTCGAACCACTCGTCGACCTAGCGCGACCCGGCGATCGCTGGCTGGCCGCAGCCGGTGGCGAGGGTGGCAAGGGGAACGCCCGCTTCCTCTCCAACAAGCAGCGTGCGCCCTCGTTCGCCGAGCAAGGCGAGACGGGCGAGGAGATCTGGTATCGCCTCGAGCTCAAGCTCATGGCCGACGTTGCCCTCGTCGGATTCCCCAATGCGGGCAAGAGCACGCTGATCTCGGTGATCTCGGCGGCCAAGCCGAAGATCGCCGACTACCCCTTCACCACGCTCGAACCCAACCTTGGCGTGGTTCAACTCGATGGCCGGAACGAGTACGTCGTTGCCGACATCCCTGGGCTCATCGAAGGTGCAAGCGACGGACTCGGTCTGGGGCATCAGTTCCTGCGGCACGTGGAGCGGGCGCGAGTGCTGGTCTATCTGATCGACCTCGCCTCGGTCGATGGCGCGGCGCCGTCTGAACAGCTCGAAGTGCTTCGTCGCGAACTCGGCGCCTACCAGCCAGAATTGCTCGAACGGCCGAGTCTGGTTGTCGGATCGAAGGCCGACGTCCTCACCGCAGACGACTGGGACTTCGCCGACTCGCTCGACTTCGAGATCTCGTCCGTCGCTCGCATCGGCCTCGACCCGCTGAAATGGCGGCTGGCCGAGCTCGTGAAGGAACGGCGCAGCGAGGAGTCAGACGACGACGGCTTCGTGATTCATCGGCCTCAGCCCACCGGTTTCGACATCGTCCGGGAAGACGACGCCTCGTATCGGGTGGTCGGTCGAGCGGCCGAACGGGCCGTGGCGCTTTCCGACCTGGGTGATATCGGTGCCTTGCAGCACGCCAGGAAGGAACTCGAGCGCCTCGGGGTCAACAAGGCATTGCGCAACCGCGGGCTCCGCGACGGCGACGTGGTGGTGATCGGTACGTTCTCGTTCGAGTACGAAGAGGACTCATGAGTCTGGTCGTTGCCAAGATTGGCTCGTCGTCGATCACCGCGAATGGCGTGGTGAACCGAGATCAGCTCGATCGACTCGCCGCGGACGTCAGCCGCTTGCGAGCGGCGGGCCACCGAGTGGTCATAGTCACGAGCGGTGCCATCGCTGCTGGTCTGCCGGCGATCGGGCTGCGTCCAGAGGACCAGCATCCCGACGCGGCACTACGCGCCGCCAGCGCCGTGGGCCAGATCGCCCTGATGCGGGCCTTCGAGGAGCGGTTTCACGAAGCGGACATGCGGGTCGGACAGGTACTCCTCGCTCCGACCGACTTCATGCTCCGCCGCCGATATTTGATGAGTCGGAGCACGATCGCTGCGCTGCTCGATGCCGGTGTCGTCCCGGTGATCAACGAGAACGACGCCATCGCGGATGATGAGATCCGATTCGGCGACAACGACCGACTCGGTGCGCTCGTGGCCCATCTCGTCGAGGCCGACTTGCTGGTGTTGCTCACCGATACGGCCGGGCTCTTCACCGCCGACCCTCGAGTCGATACGTCGGCATCGCTGATCGAGGAGATCATCGAGATCGATCAGACCCTGGAGGCAGCGGCCGGGGGAGCCGGTTCGTCGGTCAGTCGCGGGGGTATGGCCTCCAAGCTCGCAGCAGCCAAGATCGCGACCTGGTCAGGGGTCGAGACGGTCATCGCCTCGGCGAGTCGAGCCGGGGTGCTTATCGAAGCTGTCGAACGAGTCGACGGTGTCGGCACCCGATTTGTCGCTCGAGATCAACGACTGGCGGCCCGCAAGCTCTGGATCGCTTTCGCGGTGCCGGCGTCGGGGCGGATCACCGTCGACGGCGGCGCGCGCCGAGCTCTCGAAGAGCGAAACGGGAGCCTGCTCCCTGCCGGCGTGCTCAAGACCGCCGGCAGCTTCGCGTCAGAGGACGCCGTCGAGATCGCGGATCCCGACGGAACAGTGTTCGCCAAGGGTCGCGTGCGATGGTCGAGCGATCAGCTGCGAGACAACGCGGGCAAACAGACCAACGAGTTGCCGGAAGGCACACCAGACGAAGTCGTCCATCGCGACGACTTGGTCGTCCTTCCCCGCTGAACCCTCACGTGGAGGGCACAGCGGGGGTGGGATCGATCGAGCTACTCGCCTTCAGCGACGGCGGGTTCTGACTGCGGGGCCGAATCGAGACCGAGCTGGGCTCGGATTTCGGAGAGGCGACCCTGTGCCTCGACATTGATCGACGCCTGCTCGACCTCGAGCATGCGGCCCTCGATCGATGATTCGTTCAGCTCGGACACACCCTTGGCCTTGGCGTACCGGCTCTCGACCTTTGCGCGGACCTCTTCGAAGCTCGGGACTTCCTGGCCGACCTGCTCGGAGAGGGAGCTCATCGCCTTGTTGAGCTGTTCCTGCATCTTGGCCTGGTCGAGCTGAGACAGGAGCTTCTGACGCTCTGACAGCTTCTTCTGCAGCGCTGCGGAGTTCTGATTGACCGCAGACTTGGCCTGGTCGGCCGCCTGCGAAGCCTGGAGGTGGAGGGACTTGAGGTCTTCCACCTCGTTCTCGATCACGATCATCCGGTTGGCGAATGCTTCGGCGGCCGAGGTGTACTCGCCTAGCTTCTTCTCGTCGCCCTTTTTCTGGGCGTCGTCTGCCATCATCACGGCCTGACGGGCGTTGCCGCCAACCTTCTCGTACTCCTCCATTGCCCGGTTGAGCCGGATCTCGGTCTGCTTCTGGTTGGCGATGACGTTGGCCGCCTGCTCCTTGAGCCGACGATGCTGGTCGTGCGCCTCCTGAATCGCTTGCTCGAGCTGCACCTTGGGATCGGCCCGTTCGTTGAACGAACCGGACAGCTTTGCAGTCGTGTATTTCCACCAGCGGGACAGAAGCTTGAACATCCGGCAATGTTACTTGCCCCGTGCACGCTCCGCCGCAAGCCGTCCGCGTGGGTTCCGATCTCCGAGCAATCCGATGAATTGCAGCGAGCCAACGTAGACCGTCGCCACCACGATGCCGGCGGCCATGAGGTCGATCACCGGAGGTAGATCCAGGGCGTGAACGGCGCGGGCGCCGACGAAGGCGGCGACGCCGGCAATGGCGACCCACTGACCGATACCGGTCGAGATGGACTCACCCAACCGAATGAACAAGCGCCGGCGCAGGAGATACCACTCGGTCCACGAGGCGACGGCCGATCCGATCCCGAGACCAACGGCACCAAGGTGGACGAACACGGTCCCCCTTGGTACTCCGTCCGGGTCGCCGACGAGGTTGTCGCCGAGCGGCTCGCGGTAGGGGAGCGGCTCCCAGAACTGCCAGTGTGGGAAGCCTCCGACCTCGGTGAATCCGAGGGCCGAGTCACCGATCGGTTCGCCCAGGCCTGCCTCCGCCCTGTCGATCGGTGTGCCTCGCAACGCTTCGTCGAGGTTGCCAACGACGAGGTGGTCGAGCTGGATCATGGCGATGAAGCCGACCATTGCTCCAACGGCGAGCCGGACCGCAGCGATGCGGGCCGGCCCTTTCACGTCACCGAGCGCGTAGAGGGCGTTCTGGCTGACGCGGGCCACCATCGCTGCGGGAAGCCCGAGTCCGAATGCTGCGAGCGTGAGACCGACCGCGGTCGTGTTGGCATTGGTGAACGAGGTGCGAGCATCGCCGCTGTTCACCAGTCCGTTGACGAACTCGTAGAGGGAGCCGACGACGATCCCGCCGGCGCCGACGGCACCGGCGGTCACGAGGCCGGCAGGCAGGAGTACGCGACGCTGAGCGGACCGTACACGTGCGGCAACGGCGTCGAGGCCGGCCGTGGTGCGGCTCATCTCGGTGAGCTCCGAGACGGCCACGCTGAAACCGAATACCGCGATGCTGAGGAGATAGAGCGGCATGGCGTAGCCGATCGTGGCGATCGCTCCGGCTACCAAGAAAGAGGCGAGCGCGAGATCGACGTAGCTCGAGAGCTGGACAACACCGCGACCGCCGACGGCGGGAACGAATCGGCTGAGCACTTCGGACAGCTCTGGACCGATCGACAGGCTCGGTCGCCCCCACCCTCCGACCGCTCTGACGGTCGGGATCTGCACCGCGAGTTGTCCGAAACTGCCGACGACCATCGCCACTGCTCCCCAGCGGGCGATCTCTCCCGAGCTCTTGCTGGCGATCAGGGCGGCGGTGAACCCGACGATCTGAGCGAGCGACCACAGCACCGGCGCCGAGTAGGACAACAGGTAGCGGCGGTGGGCGTTGAGCACGCCCAGGCAGAATGCCGACAGGACAAGGAAACCGACGCCCAGCGCTGTGTACCGGGTGAGTTCGACGGCGAGCTCGAATCGCTCGTTCGACAGTCCGCCGAACGTCGTGATCCACACCAGCGGCCTGGCTGCGGTGAAAATGGCGGTGACCAGGACGACGACGGCAGCCGACAGGACACCGAGCGTCTGCCGGGCGAGTCGGTGGGCTTCGTCGTCTCGGCCGTCTTCGATGAGGCGGGCGTAGACAGGAACGAACGCAGCAGAGATCGACCCCTCACCAAGGAGGTTCTGCAGCAGGTTCGGGACTCGCATCGCCACACGAAAGGCATCAGCGACTGCTCCGGCGCCGAGCGCAGCTCCGATGACGACCTCGCGCACCAGCCCGACGCCGCGACTCGCAAGGATGCCGGTGGCGACCCGTTGGGAGCCTCCGCTCGGTCGGGCGACGGTCACGAGGTGGCGGAACCGGCCGGTTTGGCAACCGGTACCGAGACGATGTCCTCCGCTTCGAGCGTCGTCAGTTGCTCGTCGGTGGGTTCCTCGACATCGACGAGACGTGTCGCGTGTCGCGCAACCGCTGCCTCGAAGAGGTTGCGGGCGAGACGCCCATTCCCAAAGCCGTGTCCTCGGTCGTGTGCTCCGAACCATGCCACGGCGGTTTCCCTGGCGAGGTCGTCGAGGTCGTAGCGGCCCTTGTCGGCGATCAATTCGAAGATGGCCAGCAGTTCGGTGTCGGTGTAGTCGGGAAAATTGATGCTCTTGGGGAACCGGCTGGAGAACCCGGGATTGGCGGCAACCAACTCGGCCATCTCCTTCGGGTATCCAGCGAGGATCACGACCATGGATTCTCGGCGGTCCTCGACATTCTTCACGATGGCGTCGATCGCCTCGCGGCCGAAGTCCTTCTCGCCACCGCGGAGCAGGGAATAAGCCTCATCGATCAGCAGCACGCCGCCGTCAGCCCGTTCGAACACCTCGGTGACCTTGGTCGCCGTCTGTCCGACGAAGCCGGCAACCAGACCACTGCGGTCGACCTCGGTCAAGTGGCCCCGCTCGACGACTTCGAGGCTGCGATAGATCCTGGCCAAGAGGCGGGCGACGGTGGTCTTGCCCGTACCGGGGTTCCCTGAGAAGACGAGGTGCTTCGTGCTGTCGATGACGGGGAGACCCCGATCGGCTCGCAGCTTCTGTACTCGCAGCAGAGCCGAGAGCAGCCGAACCTCTTCTTTCACGGCGTCCAGACCGATCAGGCCGTCGAGTTCGGCGAGCAAGTTCTCGAGCGGCTCCGCCGGCTCCGGTTCGGAGATCGGGTCAGCGCTGGGTGGTTCGACGCTGACTCCGGCAGGGGCCGGTCTGCCGGTCGCCAATGAAGCGAGCAACAGCTTCTGGAAGTCGACGATTGCTCGCAGTTCGTCCTCGGAGGGGAACTTGTCGAGCGAGGCGACGGTGTGCGCCAGGGCCATTGCCTCGTCGTAGTAGCGACGAGCGAGGGTCGTGCTCCTCTTGGCGTCGACCTGTACCAACGTGGTGAACAGCGCAGACGGCTCTTCGAGGAATCGCCGATTGCGTGTGACGATGTCGTTGTTGCGCAGGTCGGCGGGCATCGCCGAGCCCGGGAGCAGATCGTGGCGAGCGAACGCAGCGACGAGCGCCCACAGTTCGTCATCGGTGTGGCGGCCATCGGCGTCGATGAGCGCGCAGGTCAGATTGAACGACTCGACGATGGCGTCACGGTGCAGGCGATCGGTCGCCACGGTGGTTCCGGCCGCGGCTTCCACCAGTGCGTCGCCGACCCGGCCGGCGAACTGGTCGACCGCTTCTGCGAGGCCTCGATCCATAGGCGGACGATCCTACGCCGGATTCGAATCGACCTCGGCCACAGGAGCGGAACGGCACCCGACGTAGGCGCCGCAGTGCCGCTGAGCCGTCCGAAACTGAATTGACTAGCCGGTCAAGCGAAACGGTAAGTTGTCGGCCATGGAGCACCGTTTTGAATCCGTTGAGGCCGTCCGAGAAGGACTGCGGTCCGTCGACTATCTGGCCGACGACTCGATCGCCGGCGTGGTCTTCCTGGCCGATCGCCTGCAGAAGCCGATCCTCGTGGAAGGCCCGGCCGGAACGGGCAAGACGCAACTCGCACAGTCGGTCGCCGAGATGACGGGTGCCCGCCTCATCCGTCTGCAGTGCTACGAGGGACTGGACGAGTCCAAGGCGCTCTACGAGTGGAACTACAAGAAGCAGTTGCTCCGCATCCAGTCCGAGGGTGACGAAACGAACTGGGACGAGATCCAGGACGACATCTTCTCCAACGAGTTCCTGCTCGAACGACCCCTTCTCGAAGCAATTCGTGCGGAGGATCCCGTGGTCCTGCTCATTGATGAGGTCGACCGCGTCGAGGTCGAGACTGAGGCGTTGCTGCTCGAACTCCTCTCGGAATATCAGGTGTCGATCCCCGAGCTCGGCACCCTGGAAGCCAAACAGATTCCGCTGGTGTTTCTCACCTCGAACAACACTCGCGAACTCTCCGAGGCACTCAAGCGTCGCTGCCTCTTCCTCCACCTCGACTACCCGACGATGGAACGTGAGAAAGAGATCGTTCTGACGAAGGTGCCGGACATCACCGAGAACCTTGCCGACCAAATTGCTCGGATCGTGCGATCGATTCGTCAGCTCGAACTGAAGAAGCACCCCTCGGTGTCCGAGACCATCGACTGGGCCCGCACGCTCATCCTCCTGGGCATCGAGCAGATCTCCGAGAAGGACGCCACTGACACGGCCAACATCCTGCTGAAGTACCGGAGTGATATCGAGAAGGTCTCGAAGGAGTTCAATTCCAATGCGAAGGCGCACTTCGAGGCACCGGCATCGTGACTGATCTCGCCGAGTCGGACGGCGCGGCAACGCCGGCCGACTCTGCACTGTTCGAACTGCTCGAGGGTTTCGTACTCGATCTCCGAGCGGCGGGACTACCGGTTTCGTTGTCAGAGAACATCGATGCAGCCCGAGCCGTGCGCCACATTCCACTCGAGGATCGAGCGGCCTTCAAGTACGCACTCGCCGCGACGCTGGTCAAGAACAATGCGCACTGGCGAACGTTCGAGACCCTCTTCGAGGTCTACTTCTCGCTGCGAGGCAGTGAGTACCTGCTGGATCCTGATGCCGACGATCCCTTCGGTGACATGGACCTCGACGACGAGAACCAAGCTCCTGGCCAGGGTGGCGAAGGACAGGGCGGCGGCGATGGTCTCACGCCCGAGGAACTGGCCGAACTCCTCTTCCAGGCTCTGATGAAGGGCGACGATTCGCTGGTCCGGGCGATCTCGAAGCAAGCAGTGAAGCGATACGCCGGCATGGAACCCGGGCGGCCCGTTGGTGGCACCTACTACCTCTATCGCACTCTCCGAAATCTCGACCTCGATGGACTGATGGAACGGCTCATGGAGCAGTCCCGCGAGGATGCTCCGGGTGATCTCACTCCACTCGAGGAGCGCCTCGAGCGCGATGAGTTCGACGACCGCATCGAGAAGCTCAAGAAGGAGATCGAGGCCGAGATCAGACGTCGTCTGGTGGCCGATCGCGGCGCCGAGGCGATGGCAAAGACACTCCGCAAGCCCTTGCCGGAGGACGTTGACTTCATGCATGCCAGCAGGGAGGAGATGGCCAATCTCCGCAGGGCGATCTATCCGCTGACCCGCAAACTCGCCGTTCGTCTGGCCCGCAAGCGGCGTCACGGCCGCAAAGGTCCGCTCGATTTTCGCAACACGGTGCGGCATTCACTGAGTTACGGCGGGGTCCCGGCCGAGCTCAAGTTCCGATATCCGAGGCCGTCCAAGCCAGAGATCATCGTCATTGCCGACATCTCGGGTTCCGTCGCGGCCTTCGCCCGTTTCACCCTGCATTTGGTCTACGCCATCAGCGGGCAGTTCTCGAAGGTCAGGGCGTTCGTCTTCATCGATGGTCTCGACGAGGTCACCCACATGTTCGAAGGTGTCGACGACATCGCCGAAGCCGTGCATCGGGTCAACACCGAGGCCGACGTGGTGTGGGTCGATGGTCACTCCGACTACGGCCACGCCTTCGAGGTCTTCTGGGATGCGTACGGCAAGGATGTCAACTCGAAGTCGACGGTGCTGATCCTCGGCGACGCGAGGAACAACTATCACGCCGCTCAATCGTGGATTCTCAAGGAGATCGAACAGAAGGCCCGGAAGCTGTTCTGGCTCAATCCGGAACCCAAGGCCTACTGGAACACTGGCGACTCCATCGTGGGTGAGTACGGCGCGCATTGCGACGGTGTCTTCGAAGTACGCAACCTCCGACAGCTCGAGAAGTTCGTCGACAACCTCGCTTGACAGCAGCGGACAGCGGCACGCGCATCCGACCGCGGCTCGATCGGCGAAGTAGAGGTGATGACGATGCTCGACCTCGCTCCGCAACCAGTGGTGATACCGGTGCCGCCGATGGGTGGCTATCATCGCCGTGTGGAAACGACTCTCGAGGAGCGCTTCGTCGCCGGTGACGAAGCGGCCCTCAAGGAAGTCTTCGACACGCACGCCGGACTGGTCATGAGCATCTGTCGCCGGACGGTCGGCCCAGATGCCGAGGATGTTGCCCAACAGGTGTTCGTGGCAGCCTGGAAGGGTCGGCGTTCGTTCAGCCCGGACAAGGGTTCAATCCCCGGATGGCTGAGTGGTATCGCCAAGTTCAAGGCGGTCGACCACCTCCGGGCAAAGGGTCGGCGCCCGCAGAACGCTGGCCACGAGGTCGAGGAGAGCGCCTCGCCAGCGGTCGATGTCGGCCGAGTCGCCGATCGCGTGGTGCTCACGCAGGCGCTAGGTCAGCTGTCTGAAGAGCGTCGCCGGGTTGTTGCCCTTGCGTTCTTCGAGGACTTCACCCATCAGGAGATCAGCGAACATCTCGCCATGCCCCTCGGCACGGTCAAGAGTCATATCAGACGCGGTCTCGAATCGCTTCGCAGCTCACTCGGGAGCCAGCCGCTCGGCGATCAAGTAGTAGGAGAACGGCAATGACCGGTCGAGACGATGCCGCATTCGACGATGGTGCTTTCGAGGATGGCGTGAGTGGCGAGGCTGCAAACCCCGAGGGTGCCGAGTCGTTCGCCGAGGTGATCGGTCTCCTGCGGGAGGGCCCCCTGGAGCTCACTGACGAGCAGCCACCGGCGGGCCTGTGGGACGCCATCGCCGGCGAGCTCGGGCTCGGCGGCTCCTCTGTCGATTCGGCCGATTCGGCCGAGGGTTCAGACGATCTGCGGTCCGGTGGTCTGTTCGACACAGAGCCGGGCGCTGGCAACGTCGTGTCGATGGTCGATCGACGGCCCCGTTGGGGCCGCCCGGCGGCGCTGGTCACACTCGCAGCCGCCGTGGTGTTGCTACTCGCGGTGCCGATCGGGTTGGCGATGCGTTCGGACGAGTCCATCGATCTGGTTGCGACGGCGCAGCTCGAACTGCTCGATGGCCAGACCGGGCAGAGCGTTCCGGCCACACTTCTCTCCGTCGACGGAGATCTCGTGCTCGAGGTCGCCGCCCCGACCACCGTGCCCGAGGGCGAGTTCCTCGAGCTGTGGTTGCTCCAAATCGGCGACGACGGTGTCGAGGGTCTCGAGTCGCTTGGGCGGGTCGACGGCTCGGGCCGCTACGACGTCCCAGACGACATGGACCTCGAACGCTTCAGCGTCGTCGACATCTCGGTCGAACTCGACGACGGCAATCCCGACCACAGTGGAGTCAGCGTGGTGCGGGGAGAGCTCGCCTGAGCCCCTCGCCGGCCATCACTCCGCTCGGAGCAATTCGGCCACGCGGAAGGCGAGATCGAGTCCCTGACTTGCATTGAGCCTCGGGTCGCACATGGTCTCGTAGCGGGTGCTGAGGTCGGTGTCGGAGACATCGTGAGCGCCTCCCAGGCACTCGGTGACGTCATCGCCGGTCAGCTCGACATGGATTCCGCCCGGCCAGGTTCCGGCGGCCTTGTGGGCGGCGAAGAACCCTGTCACCTCGGCCAGTACGTCGTCGAGATGCCGAGTCTTGTAGCCGGTGTCTGCGGTGA
The DNA here is from genome assembly GCA_965530755.1 of uncultured Acidimicrobiia bacterium. Lineage (GTDB taxonomy): Bacteria > Actinomycetota > Acidimicrobiia > Acidimicrobiales > SZUA-35 > SZUA-35. Next base: position 51,351 of record CBESNA010000010.1, read on the forward strand.
AGGTGTTGCCGTGCATGGGGTCGCACGTCCACACGACCGGATGGCCTGAGTCGCGAACCGCAGCCAGCAGCGGCGGGAGGGCTGTCGCCACCTTGTCTGCACCCATGCGCGTGATCAGCGTCAACCGGCCCGGGTCCTTGTCCGGATCGAGGCGAGCGCACAGCTCGAGCACCTGCTCAGGGGTGGCCGTCGGTCCGATCTTGCAGCCGATCGGATTCTTGATCCCGCTGAAGAATTCGACGTGTGCCTTGTCGAGGTCGCGGGTGCGTTCACCGATCCAGACCATGTGAGCGCTGCAGTCGTACCACTCGTCAGTGAGGCTGTCCTTGCGAGTCAGCGCCTCCTCGTACTGCAGGATGAGGGCTTCATGGCTGGTGTAGAAGTCGGCCTCGTGGATCTCTGGATGATTCGACGAGATGCCGGCCGCCTCCATGAAACGGATGGCACGGTCGATCTCGTCGCCGAGGATGGCGTAGCGCTGGCCCGCCGGTGAAGAAGCGACGAACTCCTGGTTCCACGCTTGGACACGGTGCAGGTCGGCGAAGCCTCCCTTGGTGAAGGCGCGGAGGAGATTCAGCGTCGAGGCCGACTGGTGGTATGCCTGGAGCAACCGCTGAGGGTCGGGGGAGCGGCCATCAGGGGAGAACGGCAAGTCGTTGACCATGTGGCCGAGGAACGAGGGGAGCTCGGTGCCGTCGATGGTCTCGGTCGGTTGCGACCGCGGCTTGGCGAATTGGCCGGCGATCCGCCCGACTTTGACGGTGGGGACGCCGGCTGAATACGTGAGAACGACCGCCATCTGCAGGATCACGCGCAGCTTGTCGCGAATGGCATCGGCATTGAATCCATCGAAGGATTCGGCGCAGTCACCCGCCTGGAGCAGAAAGGCCTTGCCGAGGGCGACATCGCCCAAGCGAGCGCGGAGATCTCGTGCTTCGCCCGCAAACACCAGGGGCGGCAGGGTCGAGAGCTCCTTCTCGACTCGCTCGAGATCGGGGAGATCCGGCCAGGACGGCTGCTGCTTGGCCTCGAGCTGGCGCCAACTTCCAGGGTTCCATGTCACCCGGCCAGTCTCACCGACGATCGGGTCGAGCACAACGCGGTTTCAAAACGGGAAGAGCCCCCGCCGAGCGGAGGCTCCTTCCTCATATCGCGGGAGGCCCGCTAGGGCCGAGCGTTCACGCTGCGTCGAAGTCGGCGATGACATCGCCGGCTTGGTCGCGCACGGCGCTGACCGCACGCTTCACGAGCCGACGTGCCGCCTCGGCGGTGACGCCCAGCTCTTCACCGACTTCGCGGTAGCTGCGCTTGCGGCCGTCGTTGAGGCCGAACCGCTGTTCTACGGCGTAGCGGGCTCGGGGATCCAGCACGTCGAGCAGGCCGGTGACCATGGACTCCTCGGCCTTGGCCATGACCTCGATCTCGGGGCCGGGCTTCGAGTCGGGAAGCAGGTCGACCAATTCGTTGGAGTCGTCGTCGCCGATGGTGCGATCGAGCGAGGTCGGCGTGGTGAGCCGGTGCAGACGTGCATGCTCGTCGTCGAGCTCGTCGCCGTCGCCCGACACCGCACGAAGTGCGGCCCGGAGGCTCGCCGAACGATCGCCCGGGAGGCGAACGAGGCTGGCCTTCTGGTCGAGTGCACGGCCGATGGCCTGACGAATCCAGAATGTGGCATATGTGGAGAATTTGAAGCCCTTGCGCCAGTCGAACTTGTCGACCGCATGCTCGAGACCGAGGTTGCCCTCCTGGATGAGGTCGAGGAGTTCCATCGACGGGGGCAGGGGATAGCGACGGGCAACACTGACGACGAGGCGAAGGTTCGCCCGGATGAAACGGTCCTTGGATCGTGCAGCAGCACGAACGGCCCGGCGATTGGTGACGGAGTCGTCACCGGCGTCGATGCCTTCTTGGGCGTCGCGGCCCTTTTCGATGATTTGGGACAGCTCTCGTTCCTCATCTGCTGTGAGGAGAGGCACGAGGCCGATTTCGTTTAGGTACTGACCAACGGAGTCACTCATGGCGCGCTCTTTATCTTTGTGTGTGCGGGGAAGGGGAAGGGGTTGCGAACGGGAAAACGTTCAGCGAACGATCGGGAACGGCACGTTGCGGAACACGTTCTCGTCGTTGAGATGCGATGCGTTCCGATGATTGCCGTGCCTGCCGTGTCGATCCGGATGCGTCCGGCTGTTCACAGCGATGTTCTTGTATGTGTGATGATGTTTGCAATGATGGCTGAGGTAGTGGAGACGGTTCAAGTCGGGCTGCAGATCCAGTAGATTTCGCAGATATTCCATGCGTTACCTGAGCGAACATCAAAGTTAGTACACATCCTTCCCCCTGTCAGGGTGACATTCGTCACTTCGAGTTGAAAGTTGTCCATCCTCAGGTATGACCGCCGCCACTTCCGAACCGCACACGAACCGACGCATCGGGCTGTTCGGGGGCACATTCGACCCGGTGCACCACGGTCATCTCGCAGCGGCATGGCATGTGCGGCAGCGGCTGAATCTCGATGCCGTGTGGTTGATTGTTGCGAACGATCCCTGGCAGAAGCGCGACGATCGCATGATCACGCCGGCGGCGACTCGCCTCGAGTGGGTCCACCTTGCCGTCGATGGGGTCGTTGGTTTGGCAGCGTCGGACATCGAGATCGAACTCGGGGGCACGACGTACACGATCGACACCATCGCCGCGCTCGACGAACGGTTTCCCGGTGTCGACTGGCGTGTCGTGGTCGGCGCAGATGCAGCCGCCCAACTCGACACATGGCACCGTGCCGACGAACTCCGGGAGCAGATCGACCTCGTGGTCGTGAACCGGCCCGGCGTCGATGTCGGTTCCATCCCAGCGGGGTGGCGTTTCGAAGAGGTCGAGATCCCGGCCCTCGACCTGTCCTCGACCGAGCTCCGGGCAATGGCGGCGAGCGGGCTGTCGCTGCGTTTCCTCACCACGGATGCGGTCGCCGAGGCGATCGAGCGAACCGGCGTGTTCGCTCGGGGTGACGGGCCGTCGCACCAGTGATCCGCCAAACCACCACCATTCCCCTCGCCGACGGGGATCAGCCGGACGAGCCTCGATCGGGTTGGGCTCGGTGGACCTTCATCGTGCTCGAGGTCGTCCTCCTCGGATCCATCCCGTTGCTGGCCATGCTCGGATTTCGGGGCCTGCTCGACTCCAGGGCGGGCCAGTTCACCGCCGAACCCGGACGGGAAGACCCCGGATGGTTGGCGCTCGTCGAACCGACGCCCATCCGGTCGATCGTCGATGTCGACGAGGGACGGGTCGGCGGCATCGTCTTGGTCGTGCCGTCCGGCGAGGCACTGGGTGGCGGCACGGTCATCCTGGTGTCGGGGGCAACCGAGGTCGACGGCGTGCCGCTGGACGAGCGGGGTGCCGATGACGCCGTTACCGCCCTCGCGGCTGCGCTCCGGCTGGCCATCGATCCGCCGGTGCTGGCCGACGTTGACGGTTGGGCGGAGCTCCTCGGGGATGTTGAGATCGAGCTCGCCAATCCCGATCCGGTGCCCGGCGTGAACGGTGCGATCGCTGTCGCCGCCGGTCGAGTCACCGTCGATGCCGCCGACATGCCGGCGCTCTCGTCGCGGCTGCCGGTCGGAATCGATGATCCAGACGCTCTCGAGTTTCGACGCGAGGTGTTGTGGCGGACCCTGCTCGACGAAGGGGTCTTCGTCGAGAGTGACCCGCCGGGCGCGTCAGCCGTCGATGAGACCGGCGTTGAGCGGGTCAGGCGCGATCTCTCCTCGATTTCCGTCGGTCTGAACCGAGTGGAGCCGCTTCCTCTCGCCGGCCGCACGATCGATGCCGAGGCGGCCGAAGCGCTTGTGCGTTCGTCTGTCGCCCGTCCGCTCGGGCACGAACCCGGCGCCCGGCTGCAGGTCCGGGTCATCGACCGCAGCGGGAGCAACGATCTGGAAACAGCTGCCCGCAATCTCGGACAGGCAGGCTTCGAGGTCGTGCAGATCGGGAACGCCAGCGTGCTGGACGACGGTCCCACGCAGCTGTTCGTGCCTCCCGGCGCCGACGCAGGTGAGGTCGCGAGGCTGGCCGAGGTCGCTGATGCGGCTACCGTTCCACCCAGTCTCGATCCCGAAGCCGTGTCCACCGTGACGCTGCTCCTCGGAGTGAGATCCCCGATCGCCGTGTCCTCATGAGCCGATCAGCATCTGTCGCCCACCGAAGCCGAGAACATGTGAACGAGTTCGTAGCAACCGCATCCGATTCCACGCCCGTCGAGAACGCGTCGCCTGGTCCCGCTGTCGACCACCTCGCTGCTGCTGATGAGCAGTGGGTCCGCATCGCCCTCGATGCGGCCGAGGACAAGCTGGGCACCAACAGTCGAGCGTTCTTCGTCGGCCAGGCGATCGGGATCACCGACTGGTTCGTTGTCACCTCTGGCGGCAACGCCCGCCAGGTGCGGGCCATCGTTGATGAGGTCGAGGAGCAGGTCGCGGCGCGGGGCGGACCGAGGGCTCGCCGCGTCGAAGGCAAGGACACGTTGTCGTGGGTCCTCATGGACTTCGGCGGGTTCGTCGTCCACGTGTTCGACACCGAGGCGCGTGACTTCTACGACCTTGACCGCCTCTGGCGCGACATGCCAGAACTCCAGCGCTGACCCAGCCTCGCGATTGGGGTTCGAACGTCAGGCGACGATGTTCACGAGGCGACCGGGGACCACGATCACCTTTTTGGGATCGGCCCCCGCCAAGAGTTCGACGATGCGGGGATCGGCGAGGGCCTCGGCCTCGATCGAGGCCGGATCAGCATCGGTCCGCACTGAGATCTTGCTGCGAACCTTGCCGTTGACCTGAATTGGATACTCCACCTCGTCGGTGACGAGCAGCGCCGGATCGGCCTCGGGGAACGACTCGTAGGCCAGGGTCTCGTCGTGACCCAATCGCTGCCAGATCTCCTCGGCGATGTGCGGCGCCAGCGGCGCCAGCATCAGCGCCATGGGTTCGATGATTTCCCGGGGCGTCATGCGGCCCGGCTGTGAACCGACCTCCGCGGTCAACGCATTGTTCAACTCGATCAGTTTGGAGACAGCGGTGTTGAAGCGGAGTCCGGCGTAGTCCTCTCGCACATCGGCCATCGTTCGGTGAAGGGTCCGTGTGAGGTCGTCCGATGCCGGAACGTCGCCAACGATCGTGGCACCACTCTCTTCGTCGACGACGTTGCGCCAGACCCGCTGGAGGAAACGTTGCATGCCGATGACGTCGCGAGTGTTCCATGGCCGCGACGCGTCCATTGGGCCCGTCGACATCTGGTAGAGCCGGAACGTGTCCGCCCCATACGCGGCATACATGTCATCCGGGGTGACCATGTTCTTCAGGCTCTTGCCCATCTTCCCGAACTCTCGGGCGACAGGCTCCCCTTCGTGGGTGAATCCGTCGCCGGCCTCCACCACCTCGGTGGCCTCGACCGGCTGCCCTCGTTCGTCACGAAACGCCGCTGCCTGGATGTATCCCTGGTTGAAGAGACGGTGGTAGGGCTCGGGGGCCGAGACATGGCCGAGATCGAACAACACCTTGTGCCAGAAGCGGGCGTACAACAGATGGAGCACGGCGTGTTCGACGCCGCCGACATACAGGTCGACACCTCCGGATTCGCCCGGTGCCCGCGGCCCTAGCCAATACTCCTCGACGCCTGGGTCGATGAAAGCTGACTCGTTCGTCGGGTCGAGGTAGCGCATCTGGTACCAGCATGAACCGGCCCACTGGGGCATCACGTTCACATCGCGGACGTAGGTCTTCGGCCCGTCGCCCAAGTCCAAAGTGACCTCGAGCCACTGGTCAGCCCTCGCGAGAGGCGGGACCGGCTCGGTGACATCGTCGTCCGGATCCAGCGGATCAGGACGGAAATCCTCGAGCTCGGGCAGCGTGACCGGCAGGAGATCATCAGGGACGGCATGGGGGCGACCGGCGTCGTCGTAGATGATGGGGAACGGTTCGCCCCAGTAGCGCTGGCGGCTGAAGAGCCAATCGCGCAGGCGGTAGGTGACAGCGGCTCCGCCATGGCCATTGGCCTCGAGCCACGCATTGGTGGAGGCGACGCCATCTGCGACGGATGCGATTCCGTTGAGGTCGAGCGATTCGTTGGACGAGTTGATGTACGGGGCATCGCCGATGAAGGCCACCGGCCACGTCTCGGTGTCGATGTCGTGCTCGATCTCGTGTTCGGCGAACCACGAAACAGGCGGCTTCTGGATCGGGGCGATGTCCAGGTCGAACTTCCGGGCGAACTCGAAGTCCCGCTGATCGCCGCACGGGACAGCCATGATCGCGCCGGTTCCGTAGCCCATCAGGACGTAGTCGGCGATCCAGATCGGGATCTCAGCACCGTTCAGCGGATTGGTGGCAGTGGCACCGGTGAATACCCCGGTCTTCTCGCGGGTGTCATCCTGTCGGGTCTGATCATCGGCGGCAGCGGCGGTTGCCTGGTATGCCTGGACCTCGGCGCGCTGCGCTTCGGTGGTCAGCTGCGGAACCAGTGGGTGCTCGGGGGAGAGCACCATGAACGTTGCGCCGAAGAGCGTGTCCGGGCGGGTGGTGAACACCTCGATGGCGCCCGCGTCCGACCCGAATCGGACAGTGGCGCCCTCACTCCGGCCGATCCAGTTGCGCTGCATGATCTTGATCGGCTCGGGCCAATCGAGCATGTCGAGGTCGGCCAGCAGCCGGTCGGCGTACTTGGTGATGCTGAGCGTCCACTGACGCATGTTGCGCTTGAACACAGGAAAGTTGCCGATGTCCGAGCGGCCATCGGCGGTGACCTCTTCATTGGCCAGGATGGTGCCAAGGCCGGGGCACCAGTTGACGGGCGCGTCGGCGAGGTAGGCGAGTCGATGCCCGTTGATCAGGTCCTGCCGATCACCGGACTTCATCTCGGCCCAAGGCCGGCCGTCCGGTGTCGGTCGACTGCCATCGGCGAACTCGGCGATCAGTTCCTCGATCGGGCGGGCGCGGTCGAGGTCCTCGTCGTACCAGGCGTTGAAGATCTGCTCGAAGATCCACTGTGTCCAACGGAAGAAGGACTCGTCTGTGGTCGACACACTGCGACGAGCATCGTGAGCCAGGCCGAGGCGGCGTAGCTGCCGCCGCATGTTCGTGATGTTCTCCTCGGTGTTGACGCGAGGATGTACTCCGGTGGTGATGGCGTGCTGCTCGGCAGGCAAGCCGAACGCGTCGTACCCGAGCGCGTGCAGCACGTTGTAGCCAGCCATCCGGTGGTAGCGGGCGAAGACATCGGTGCCGATGTAACCGAGCGGGTGGCCGACGTGCAGTCCCTTGCCTGACGGGTAAGGGAACATGTCGAGGACGAACAGCTTCTCCCGTCCGTCGACCTTGTCTGGCTCGGCGAGTGGGCCGGAGGGATTGGGGGCTTCGAAGGTGCCCTCTGACTCCCAACGGTCCTGCCAACGCTGCTCGATCTCGCCGGCGAGCGTGGCGTCGTACCGGTGTGCCGGGGGGTCCTGGGCGCGAGTGGGAGCGGTGTCAGCCATACGAGCGACAGCGTAGGACGCTGCATTCGTGGAGAGGTGGAGTATTCGGCCGGATGCGTCACCGATCCGACGGTGATTCGGAGAAGTGCGAAGCGCGTTGTCGGACGCCGTGAGTTTGGTACGATCACGCTCCCACTCGGGTCATCCCGGGGCTATAGCTCAGTTGGTAGAGCGCTTCCATGGCATGGAAGAGGTCTGGAGTTCGATTCTCCATAGCTCCACAAAGCTCCGACCGGACCGGTCGAGACTCCCGCTTCTGCGGTCGAGTCCGACCGGCCCCGATCGATTCGAACCGGACGACATCCGACTCTTGTTACCCGGGCGTAACTTTCCCGGTCGCTCCGTGGTCAGAACTGCTGTGCGAACCATCGTCTCTCGAATCGAACACGCAGCCAAGGGTGACAACGCCGTCACCTTCATGACCGGCGACGAGCCGCTCACGAAGTCATGGACCGAGCTTCATGAAGAGGCCAAGGCCATGGCCGCGATCCTGCAGTCCCGGGGCATCGGGCAAGGCGATCATGTCGCCCTGCTCGGCCCGACCACACCGACCCTCGTGACGGCATTCCAGGCGGTGTGGTTGTGCGGCGCAACACTCGTCGTCTTGCCGCTCCCGATGCGTTTGGCATCGATAGAGGAGTTCGCTACGGCCACGAAGGCCCGTATCCGTCGGGCCGACTGCGCCGCAGTGCTCATCGACCCCGACCTTGCGCCTTTCGTCGAGGCCGAGCCCGAGGATCCACCCCTGATCAACTACGAAGAGCTCGCCCCCGGTTCCGGCCGGGCCGTCGCCAACGACTTCATCCGGCCCGACTACCACGAGGACGATCTCTTCGTCCTTCAATTCACCTCCGGGTCCACCGAGGAGCCGAAGGGCGTGATGCTGCCCAATCACGTCGTCGCGGCGAATCTCGACGCCATCAGTGAGGCGGCCGAGGTCGACATCGACACTGACGTGATGGTGTCGTGGCTGCCGCTCTACCACGACATGGGTCTCGTCGGGTTCTGCATCCTCCCGATGGCCGAGGGCATGAATCTCGTGCTCGGCGCCCCACAAGACTTCCTTGCGTCACCGGGGCGTTGGATGGAATGGATCTCGACCTACGGCGGCACGGCCACGGCAGGTCCGAACTTCTCCTACGTGCTGGCGACTCGGGCGCTCAACCGGAGCAAGGAGACGCTCGACTTGTCGTCGATGCGGATCTTCCTCAACGGCGCCGAGCCCGTCGACCCGGCATCGGTCGAGGCCTTCATCGAAGCCGGTGCACGCCACGGGATGCCGCCGGGTGCGGTCTTCCCGGCCTTCGGAATGGCCGAGCTCGCCATTGCCGGTTGTTTCCCGAAGCCGATGACCGGCCTGGTGACCGACACGGTCGACGCCCAGCTCCTCGAACTCGAACAGCGGGCCGTGCAGGTCGCAGACGACCACAAGAACGCCCGCAAGATCGTCGAGCTCGGTCGTCCGGTGCCCGGTCTCGAGTTCCGCATCGTCGACCCGAAGTCCGGGGCGGAGTTGACCGATCGTGACGTCGGCGAGCTCCAGATCAGGGGCACCTCGGTGACGACCGGCTACTACAAGCGACCGGAAGCCAACGCCGATCTGTTCGTCGACGGCGACTGGCTCCGCACCGGCGACCTTTCGTACATGGTCGACGGATCGATGTACATGTGCGGGCGGATCAAGGACGTCATCATCGTGGGTGGACGCAACGTCTACCCGCAGGACATCGAGCGCCACATCGGCGAGATCGACGGAATCCGGGCCGGCAACGTGATCGCGTTCGGTGTTCCCGGACGGAAGGGCAAGGAATCGGTCGTCGTCGTCGCCGAGACCAGAGCAGAGGATCTCGAGAACCTCTCCCACCAGGTTCACGAAAAAACGGTCGAGGCCGTCGGACTCCCGAGCCGCGACGTCGTGTTCGTGCGACCGAGCACGCTGCCCAAGACCAGCTCAGGCAAGCTCCAGCGGGCGCTGTGCAAGCAGCAGTATCTCGACGAGGTGCTCGAACGGATCTCCTGACGATGGCCGCTAGCGTTTGACGCAATGATCGATGTCACTGACCAGTCATTCGAAGTCGACGTGCTCCAGCGGTCGATGCAGATCCCCGTCGTGGTGGATCTGTGGGCACCGTGGTGCGGGCCGTGCAAAACGCTCGGGCCCATGGTCGAAAAGATCGTGGACGAAGCTGCGGGGCCCGGCCTCGAGCCGAAGATCGTCCTCGCCAAGATCAACGTCGATGAGAACCCGGGTGCGTCCCAGGCGTTCCAGGTGCAGTCGATCCCGGCCGTCTACGCCATGCGCGACGGCCAGATCGTCGACGGGTTCATGGGTGCTCAGCCGGAGCAGGAGATTCGTGACTTCGTGGCTCGCCTCCTCCCGACCGATCAAGACACGATCATCGAGTCCCTCCTGGCGAAGGGTGACGAAGCGTCACTCCTCGAGGTCCTGACCGCCGTGACAGATCATGCACAGGCAATCCCGGCACTCGCCGCGATCTACGTCCAGGCGGACCGCAACGACGAGGCGCTGGCCCTCCTCGCCAAGATCCCCGAGACCGAGGAGACGCGGCGCATCGCCGCGCTCGCCCGTGTCGACATCGCCGCCGACGAGGACAACCAGACGGCGGAGGTTCGGCTCGCCGAGCTCTTGCCGAAGGTGAAGGGTGACGAGGACGCACGACAGGAATTCGTCGACCTGCTCACCGTTCTCGGCCCGGGCCACCCGAACACCGCCGCTTGGCGCAAGAAGCTCACCACCCAGCTCTTCTGATCGGTCGCCACACGGCGCGACCCACCACATTTTCGGCGTCCAGACGCCCGAGCTCCCACTTCCCCCATCAACCGGCCTCGCCGATGGCCCCCACGGGGTGATGCGGCAGAGCGTGGCAGTGGAGGCACAGTGGTGGATCCGACGATCGAGGATCGGGGTCGGGTAGGCGACGAGGACCCCGAGGGCCATCGTTCGGATCGGCCACCGGGCCTCGAGCCGTTCGGTCCTCCGTCGTTGGCCGACCGCATCAGCGATGCCATTGGTGGTCTTGACGCGCTGCGGGACCGGCCCGCTCTCGTTGCGCTCGTGGTCGCGGTGCTGGCGGTCGCAACGCTTGCCGCCCCGAGGCTGTCGTCGTCCGGCCAGGGTGCGACACCCGTCGATGAGCTCATTCCCCAGGTCGCGCTGACGCCGACCTCGGCTGCCGGCAGGCCGGCTGATCAGTTGATCGTGCACGTGTCGGGAGCGGTCGCCGCTGCCGGCGTCTACTCGCTCCCTTCGACGGCTCGAGTCATCGATGCTGTCGAGGCTGCCGGAGGGGCATCGCCCGGCGCCGATCTGCATCAGCTCAATCTGGCGGCTGTCCTCGTTGACGGCCAGCAGATCCGGGTCCCTCTTCCGGGCGAGGTGGTGGTGCCCGCCGACGCAAGCGGAGGCGCGGGTGGGCCCATCGACGTGAACCGGGCCGACGCCGTCCAGCTGCAGGCGCTGCCTGGGGTTGGCCCGGCGACGGCCGAGGCGATCGTGGCGTTCCGAGAGGAGCACGGACCGTTTCGCTCGATCGACGATCTGCTCGACGTCCCCGGGATCGGTCCGTCGAAGCTCGCCGCCATTGCCGACGCGGCCATTGTTCGATGAACCAGACACGGACGCGGAAACCGTCTTCGACCTTCTCCGAGCTCGAGACCCTGATGGTGATGGGCGCAGTGTGGGCAGCCGTGGCATTCCCGCAGTCGCTGCCACGGTTCCTCGGAGTCGCCCTCCTTGTGCTCGGACTGATGTTCGGCAGGAAACCGGTGGTCGTGGTCGGGCTCCTCGTTGTTGCTTCGGCCACGAGCACCCTGGCCGAGAGCGAGTACCAACCAGCCGAGCGAGCGACCCTCCATGACGAAGCAGCCACCGTCATGTTGGACGCCGAACCCATGCGGTTCGGCTGGCGGGCCGAGGTGAGGCTCGACGAGAGTCAACAGCGGGTTCGACTGATCGGATCGGGTTTCGAGATGCCCGAACTCGTGGCCGGCGAGCGGATCGTCATCAGTGGGCGGCTTGGTCCGATCGCCGACAGCTCGTGGGCCAAGAGCCGACATCTCGTCGGCGTCGTGACCGTCACCAGTGTTCGGTCCACATCTCCACCGGCGTGGTACCTGGCGCCGGGGGAGTGGCTCCGCAGCGGAGTGCTGGGCTCGACCCGGTCGTTCGCCCCAGATGCTCGGGCGCTCTATCACGGGCTCGTGATCGGCGACGATCGCTTCCAGAGCGAGGGGCAACGGACGCAGTTCCGCGCCGCTGGTCTCAGTCATCTCCTCGCTGTCAGCGGGCAGAACGTCGCCTTTCTCCTGGCGGTCGCCGGGCCGTTGCTTCGGCGCCTCCGACCAGGGGCAGACATCGTCGCGGTCGTCGTGCTGCTCGCCGTCTTCGCGCTTGCCACACGGCTCGAACCTTCGGTCTTGCGGGCGACGGCAACCGCGGGAATCAGTGTGCTGGCGACGGCCCGCTCGAGTCGAGCGGCGGGGGTCCGATCCCTCGGTCTGGCCGTGATCGGGCTGCTGCTGGTCGATCCGTTTCTCGCCGGGTCGGTCGGGTTCCGTCTGTCGGTCGCCGCTTCGCTCGGCATCCTGCTGCTCTCGACATCACTACGGGATCGCCTCCCGGTACGTGATGCGGTGGCAGAACCTCTCGCCATCACCCTGGCCGCCCAAATCGGCGTCAGTCCCATCTTGCTGTCGGCGTTCGGCCCGTTGTCGACCGTCACGGTTCCGGCGAACCTCCTGGCCGGATGGGCGGCGGGCGTGGTGATGACGCTCGGACTGAGCGTTGGCCTGGTGGCGGCCGTCCTTCCCGATCCGATCAGCTCGACCATGCAGATACCGGCGAGACTGCTGGTGTGGTGGATCGATGCGGTCGCTGCTCGTGCTGCGGTGGCGCCCCTGCCCTCGGTCGCCGCCGGTGACGTCCCCTTGATCGCCCTCGCGCTGGTCTGCGCATGGTTGTCGAGCCCGAGGAGGTGGCGCGCTGTCCGGCCGCTGCTGATGGTCGCTGTCGTTGCGGTCTGGGCGGTCCCGTCGACGCAGAGCCATGCGCTCCCTGGGTGGCATCCGGCATCTGGCGGTCTGCCCTCGGTGCTGGTGATCGACGGCACTGAGCCGGACGCCGATGGCGTGATCGCCGCCCGGATTTCGTCGATCGACATCGTGGTCGTCAGCGACGGTGGGTGGAGTTCCGCACGCGCGATCGATCGGCTCCGAGAGGTCGTCGAGGTCGACCTCGTGCTGGCACCGGGTGACCATCGGATCGTCGGTGGACGTCGGGTCCTCGTCGACACGGTCATCATGGTCGACGGTGGTCATATCGAGATCTCGGCGTCGCAGAGCGAGTTGGAGATCGTCACCGTGGTCGACGTGAGGGGCACGGGATAGCTTCGCTTTGTGTCTTCGCCCGCCGAGAGATCCCGATCTGCCGTGCGACCCGCGGTGCTGAGCCCCGTCATCGTGACCAGTCCTGAGGATCTGGGCGACGCCATCGTCGCCGCCGTCGCGGCAGCAGGTGCCGGCGCTACCGGGATCGACCTGTCGTTCGAATCCGCTGACGTCGCTGTCGCAGCTGGAAGTGCGGCGGCCGACCAGATCGCCGACACATGCAACCTCGACGTGTACATCAGGTCGGACCTTCCGTTTGCGGACCACGACCACACGCTGATCCGCTCCACGCCAGGCCACCCCGGGATCGATGCCGTGGTCGACCTCCAGATCGATCGCCTTGGCCTTGGCCCGGCGTCGGACGCAGTTGCTGAGTCCTGGCCCGTCGGCGAGGGCAGGGCGTGCATGATCTCGACCCTTGGGTTCGACGACCTCTCCGATGCGGAGCTCATGGCGCTGGCCACAGTGGCGACCGTCCGTGGATCCGCAGCCATCACGACCGATCGGCCCGGCGTCGTCAGACGGGTGGTCGACACGGTCAGCGCCGTGCTTGCCGCCGGCCAGGTGGCCTGATGTCGCTGACGATCATCAAGGGCGACGATCCGACACTGGTCGCTCAGTCGCTGTCCGCGCTGGTGAAGGAGCTGGTCGGTGCCGGTGACAAGTCGTTGATGGTCGAGGAGGTCGGTGAGGCCCATTACGCACCGGACGGAGCCGAGCCTGAGCTCACCGCACTCGTGAACGCGGCCCACACGCCGCCGTTCCTCACCGAGCGCCGCGTGGTGGTCGGTCGGAATCTCGCCATGTTCACCCGAGGAGAACAGGTGGCGGGTCTCGTCGGTTGGATCGAGTCACCTCTGCCCACCACTGATCTGGTGCTCGTCTGGGAGAAAGGTGCGTCGACACAACGACTCGGTGCACTGCCGAAGGCGCTCAAAGAGGCGCTCAAGGCGGCCGGCGCCCGCGAGATCGACGCTGCCCCATCGGGCAAGGGGCGCAAGATGCTCCTCAACGAAAAGCTCGCCGACGCGTCGGTTCGGCTCGATGGGGGAGCGAAGTCGGCGATCGCCGAACATTTGGGCGACGACGCCGGCCGGGTGCAATCCATCCTCGAGTCGCTGGTCAGCGTCTTCGGCGAGGGTGCTCGACTCTCCAAGGGCGATGTCGAGCCCTATCTCGGACAGGCGAGCGATGTCCCGCCTTGGGAACTCACCGATGCGATCGACGGCGGTGACATCGCGACAGCGCTCGACAAGCTGCACCGCATGCTTCGAGGTGGTGATCGCCACGCCCTCCAGGTCATGGCGACGCTCCACGGTCACTATCAGCGAGCGCTGGCGCTCGACGGCAGCGGTGCAGAGAACGAGAAGGCGGCCGCCGCCCACCTCGGTATGAAGGGGTCGACGTTCCCCGCAAAGAAGGCTCTGACACTCAGCCGCCGGTTGGGGAGCGAGAAGTCGAAGCGAGCGATGCAGCTGCTGGCTCAGGCCGATCTCGACGTACGTGGTGTCAGCGCTGTACCGCCAGACACCGTGATGGAAGTCCTGGTTGCCCGGCTGGCCCACCTCTCGCGCTGAGGTAGGAGGGCCTGATTTCTTCGTACTCGACGCCGCGGCGACTCAGGCCGTGGCGAGCGTGTCTCAGGCGTCGGTGCCGGCGGAGCGGACGCGGGCGATGAGCCGGCTCTTCTTGCGGGCGGCGGCGTTCTTGTGGAGCATGCCCTTGGCTGCAGCCTTGTCGATGCGCTTAAGGGCGAGACGCAATGCGTCGACCTCAGTGTCGGTGCCTGCGGCATCGACGGCCGACTTCTCACGCGTGAGCATCTCGGAGCGAACGGCCCGGTTACGAACACGACGCTTCTCGCTCTGACGGTTGCGCTTGATTTGGCTCTTGATGTTGGCCACGAGAAACCTCGATGATCGAATCCACCCTGCGCGAACGGCGCTGCAGGAACCGGAAGATCTTACTGGCACGCAGAGCCGCTCCCACTCGTCTCGCAGATCCCGCTCGTGCGACCGATCCCCTCGGTGTGTGGCACCGGTAGCGTTGGCCACCGCATGGACCAGTCCAAGATTCGCAACCTCTCCATCATCGCTCACATCGACCACGGCAAGTCGACGCTTGCCGATCGGCTCCTCGAACTGTGCGGCGCCGTCGAGGCACGCGACATGCGGGCCCAGTACCTCGATTCGATGGACATCGAACGCGAGCGTGGCATCACGATCAAGCTGCAGAGCGTGCGGCTCGAGTGGAGGGGCCATGTCATCAACCTGATCGACACGCCCGGTCACGTCGATTTCGGCTACGAGGTGAGCCGTTCGCTTGCCGCATGCGAAGGCGTGGTCCTTGTGGTTGACGCTGCCCAGGGCATCGAGGCGCAGACGCTGGCCAACATGTACCTGGCTCTCGAGAACGACCTCGAGATCATCCCTGTGCTCAACAAGCTTGATCTCCCGGCCGCTGATCCAGACAAATGTGCGGCCGAGATCGAACAGGTCCTGGGGGTCCCGGCCGCGGATTGCCTACGCATCTCGGCCAAGACCGGCGAGGGCGTCGAGGCGCTGCTCGAAGCGATCATCGAGCGAATCCCGCCGCCCGTCGGCGACATCGATGGCCCGTTGCAGGCGTTGATCTTCGACAGTCACTTTGACACCTACCGAGGCGTCGTCTCCTCCATTCGGGTGATGAATGGCAAGCTCGAGACAGGTACCAAACTCCGATTCATGCAAGCGGGGGCCACTCACTCCGTCGAAGAGATCGGCTTCCGGACACCCAACAATCGACCGGCCGGATCGATGGCGGCCGGCGAGGTCGGCTACCTCATCGCCGGCATCAAGGACGTGCGCGAGGCGCGTTCCGGTGAGACGGTCACCACCGAAGTCAACGGGGCTGCGGAGAAACTCGCCGGCTATCGGGAGCCCCAACAGATGGTGTTCTGCGGGCTCTATCCGGTCGACGGCGACGACTACGAGGATTTCCGCGACGCGCTCGACAAACTCAAGCTCGACGACAGCAGTTTCTCGTTCGAGCCCGAGACATCCAGTGCGCTCGGCTTCGGCTTCCGTTGTGGCTTCCTCGGCCTGCTCCACATGGAGATCGTCCGCGAGCGGCTCGAGCGCGAATTCGACCTGAACCTGATCGCTACGTCACCGTCGGTGCACTACAGGATCACCATGAACGACGGCGAGGAGCGGGCCATCGACAACCCGGCGTCGCTGCCACCGTCTGGCGATTGGGTGTCGATCGAGGAGCCGTACCTCAAGGCATCGATCATCACGCCGTCCGACTACACCGGCACGCTCATGGAGCTCTGTCAGAGTCGCCGAGGTCAGCTCGTGAAGATGGAATATCTGTCTCCTGATCGGGTCGAGATCGTGTACCGACTCCCACTCGGCGAGGTGGTCGTCGACTTCTTCGACCAACTCAAGAGCCGCACTCAGGGCTACGCCAGTCTCGACTACGAGGTGTCTGGCTACGAGAAGGGCGATCTCGTCAAGGTCGACATCCTCTTCAACAGCGAACAGGTCGATGCGTTCGCCACGATCGTGCACCGGTCGAATTCTTACGAGTACGGCAAACGCATGGCCGAGAAACTGAAGGACATCATTCCTCGCCAACAGTTCGAGGTGCCTATCCAGGCTGCGATCGGCGGCAAGATCATCGCGAGAGAGACCGTCCGTGCGTATCGCAAGGACGTCACCGCAAAGCTGTACGGCGGCGACGTCACTCGGAAGAACAAGCTGCTCAAGAAGCAAAAGGAAGGCAAGAAGAAGATGAAGAGCATCGGCCGGGTCGACATCCCGCCGGACACCTTCATCAGGGCACTCCGTCTCGACGACTGAAACCTTCGGCGCAGGGCGCCTCGGTTTCTTGGAGTTGCTCGCTGGCGCTCTCAAGTCCGGCTGCGGCAAGTTCCTTCGTTTGCCCGAGTTCTCCACTGGCGCTCCGGACTCGCTTGAATGGTGCCCATGGCATCGATCTTCTGGTTCAGACGAGATCTCCGTCTGAGTGATCATCCCGCATTGGCAGACGCAGCGGCGGCCGGCGCTGTCCTCCCAGTCTTCATCGATGACAATCGGCTCCGCACGCCTGCTGGGGCGAACCGTCTCGCGTTCCTGCACGGAACGCTCGAAGCGCTCGACGACGAGATCGGGGGACATCTGGTTGTTCGGTCCGGCGATCCAGCGGTGGTGCTCGCCGACCTGTGCCGCGAGATCGGGGCCGAGACCGTCTGGGCCACCGACGACTTCGGACCATACGGCCGTCGCCGCGACGATCGGGTGGGCGAGACGCTCGCCGACGCAGGTCTCACCGTTCACTACCGGGACTCGCCATATGCCGTTCCGCCCGACTCGGTCGTGACCGGTGGTGGCACGCCGTACAAGGTCTTCACGCCGTTCTTCCGCGCATGGAAGGCGTTCGGTCACCCTGAACCAGGCGGTCGAGTCGATGCCGATTGGATCGAGGGCGTTGCCTCGGACACGACCGAGCCCGTGGCGCCGACGGCGACCGACCTGCCCCGGCCAGGTGAGCGCTCGGCATGGGAGACCGCAGAGGAGTTCCTCGACGGTCCCGTGTTCGACTACGTGGATCGGCGAAACAACCCCGGCGTCGACGGCACCTCTCGATTGAGTCCATACCTGAAGTTCGGCAGCATCCATCCCCGACAACTGCTCGCTCGGCTCGGCCCCGATCCGTCCGAGGAAGTCTTCCGCTCCGAGCTCTGCTGGCGAGAGTTCTACGCCGAAGTGTTGTTCCAACGCCCGGAGACAGCACGGTCGGCCTTCAACACGAAGATGACCGACATGGAGGTCGATCAGGGAGCCGAGGCGGATGGTCGCTTCGACGCCTGGTGTCGGGGCGAGACCGGCTATCCGATGGTCGACGCCGGGATGCGTCAGCTCGTGACCGAAGGCTGGATGCACAATCGGGTCCGCATGATCGTGGCGAGCTTCCTCGTCAAGGACCTGCACATCGACTGGACGCGCGGTGCCCAGTTCTTCATGGAGCACCTCGTCGACGGTGACCTGGCCTCGAATCAGCACGGCTGGCAGTGGGTGGCTGGTACCGGAACCGATGCCTCTCCGTACTTCCGGATCTTCAACCCGGTCAGCCAGAGTCGGAAATTCGACTCCGGAGCGACGTACCTGCGCCGGTGGGTGCCCGAGCTCGAACATCTCGGTGACAAGGTGATCCACGAACCATGGACGGACCCGGCGGGTGCTCCCGCCGGCTACCCACCACCGATCGTCGATCACGGCGAGGAGCGGGCCGAGTCGCTCGTTCGATACGACCGTCTCAAACAACGGTGGTGAAGCCCCTAGACTCGATCTTCGGTTGAAACCGCGTCAGGCGGAGGTCCGAGCCGGAACAGACCGGAAACGGAGAGGTGGCCAACGTGCTCGATGAGCGCAAGGCGGAAATTCTCAAAGCCGTCGTCGAGGAATACATCGAGACGGCTGTCCCGGTTGGGTCGGGCTCTGTCGCCCGAAACACCGACATCGGGGTGTCATCGGCGACCGTCCGCAACGAACTCGCAGTGCTCGAAGCCGACGGCTATCTCGTGCAGCCGCACACCAGTGCCGGACGCATCCCCACCGAGAAGGGGTATCGCCACTTCGTCGACACCGTTGGCCAGGCCAGGCTCGCGAGACCCGAACGGCGACAGGTCCTCGACTTCTTCACCGATGTCCGAGGCGAGATCGAGGGGATGATGCGCGACACGGCAGGGCTGCTGTCGAACCTCACCGATCATGCAGCTGTCATCATCGACCATTCGAGTGACGCCGCCCGTGTCCGTTCGTTCCAGTTGGTCGGTCTGGCACCACGCCTCGTCCTGGCCGTCGTGGTCTTCTCGAACGGTGTGATCGAGAAGCACACTCTCGAGCTGTCTGACGAGCTCCTCGGTCGCAGCGATGGTGATGTCACGGTCGATGCAGCAGCAGCCGTCGTGAGGGAGTCTCTCGACAATCGCCCACTCGCAGAGGCCCGCGAACCCGTCCAGACTGGATCGAGCATGGTCGATCACCTGGTCGCTCAGGTGCTGGCGGTCGTCTGCGCATCGGCGTCCGATGAACGGGTCTATGTCGACGGCACGTCGCGGGTTGCCAACAGCTTCGAAGCGGTCGACTCCGTGAAGCGAGTGCTCACGATTCTCGAACAGCAACTCGTCGTCGTCGATCTCATCACCGATGTCCTCAATCGCGGCTTGAAGGTGGCGATTGGTACCGAAACCGGTGACGAGCGGCTAGAAGAATGCAGTGTGGTTGTTTCCCCATATGAGATCGACGGTGAACACGCAGGCTCCATTGCCATCCTCGGCCCGACGCGTATGAACTACCCCCAGGCCATCGCCGCTGTCACGGTGGTCGGACGTCAACTCGGCGTGCACCTGAGCGAAGGCTGACCCCATGGCTGATTTCTACGAACTCCTCGGGGTCGAACGTTCAGCGTCGGCCGACGAGATCAAGAAGGCGTATCGCAAGCGGGCACGCGAGCTGCACCCCGATGCCAAACCCGGCGATGCCGAGGCCGAGGCGCAGTTCAAGCAGGTTGCAGAGGCCTACGAGGTACTGAGCGACGACGCGAAGCGGGCGAACTACGACCGCTTCGGTTCGGCATCGGGTCCGGGCGGTTTCGGCGGGGGTGGCGATCCCTTCGGCGGCGGTCTCGGCGATCTCTTCGACGCGTTCTTCAACAACAATGGCGGCGGAGGTGGGGGCCGAGCGGCCCGCGCTCGCGGCGTCGACCTCGAAGTCGTGGCCACCCTCGACCTCGAGGACACCGTGCGCGGAGCGGCCAAGAAGGTGACTGTCCGCACTGCCGTGGCGTGTGATGCGTGCGACGCCACCGGCGCCGCTCCCGGTTCCGGCGTCGAGACCTGCACACAGTGCGAGGGCGCCGGCCAGATCCGCCAGATGCGTCAGTCGATTCTGGGCCAAATGGTCACCACGTCGGCCTGTCCGCGGTGTGCCGGTGAGGGCCAGGTCATCAAGCAGCCGTGCACCACGTGCTCGGGCGAGGGGCGCACGGTCGAGGATCGCGAATACACCGTCGACATCCCTGCCGGGGTCTCTCACGGCTCGACCCTCCGGCTCAGTGGACGCGGAGCCGTCGGCCCTCGCGGTGCCGAGGCCGGCGATCTCTACGTCGAGATCCGGGTGGCTGCCCACCCGGTCTTCCAACGCGACGGCGACCGTCTGCTGGCCCAACTCCATATCCCCATCACCCAGGCGGCGCTCGGTGCCGACGTCGTGTTCGACGGGGTCGAGGGTCCGTTCGAGGTGTCAATTCCAGCCGGATCCCAGAGTGGCAAGGTCTTCACGATTCGTGACGGTGGGATCCCGCGGCTCCGAGGCCGAGGCCGAGGTGAGCTCCTGCTCACGTTGATCGTCGACACGCCCACCAAACTGAGTGAAGAAGAAGACGCACTGTTGCGGCATCTTGCCGAACTTCGAAGTGATGCCGTCCACGGACCGAAGGACGGCAAGCTGTTCTCGAAGATCAAGAACGCATTCAGCTGACACGTGCTCGTTCACCACGTGCTCAGCCGGCGATGACGCTCGAGCGTCATCGCTCGATGCCGTTCGTCTTCGTTGACGATCTCGATCATCCGCACCTGGCGCCGGGGGACCTCCATCACTATCGAACGGTGCGACGCATCATCGATGGCGAACCGATCACGATCAGCGACGGCTGCGGCCGTTGGCGTCCCGCCCGGTTCGCCGAGCGACCGGCGGTCGACGGCGAGGTCATCGAGGAACCGGAGCCGGTCGCTCCGTCCACGGTCGGTTTCGCGCCGGTGAAGGGCGAGCGTCCCGAGTGGGTCGTGCAGAAGCTCACCGAGCTCGGCGTCGACATCATCCTTCCGCTCCAGAGTTCCCGCTCGGTTGTCCGCTGGGCCGGGGCTCGGGCCGAGAAACAGGTGGCGAAGTGGCGTGTGATCGCCAGAGAGGCGTCCATGCAGAGTCGACGGGTGCGTCTCCCAGAGATCCGACCCGTCGCTGCGCTGGCCTCCATCGACGACGTATCGGTCGTTCTCGCCGAGCCGGGATCGCCGAGGCTCGATGGTCGAGTGGACCGCTTCGTCCTCATCGGTCCCGAGGGCGGCTGGGCTCCTGAGGAGCTCGAAGGGAGACGGCTGCGTTCGCTTCCGGGCGGGGTGCTTCGAGCCGAGACAGCGGCGATTGCTGCCGCCGTGATGCTCGTCGACGCCGACAATCGAGGGCCAGGCGGCGACGCGTGACCCGCTTCGAATGAGGGCGCTCGCCGGCCCAATGAGCCGGCGGGAATGATTTACCCATCACCCGATCACGTTGGGTGGTTGAAGGTGCACAGCGTGACGTCTACGGTGGCGGCTTCTACAGGGGAGTGCAATGGGCGCTGGTGACGAACACATCGATGTCGACGCGACGGATTCGGCATATGGCCGCCGCGTCGGAGAGCGCCTGCGCGCGATTCGCCGGCAGAAGCGACTGAGTCTTCAGGACGTCGAGTCGCAGTCCGAGCAAGAGTTCAAGGCGTCGGTACTCGGCGCCTACGAGCGCGGGGAACGAGCGATCTCGGTGCCCCGTCTCGAACGACTGGCGCTGTTCTACAGCGTGCCGATCGACCAGCTCCTGCCCCGCACGACCAACGTCGGCGTCGTGCCGGGCGTGGTCGACCTGACCGATCAGGGCCGTGCCGGCGTCACAGTCGACCTCACCCAAGTCGACGGTGTTGCCGGTCCCGAAGGCGAGATGCTGGCTCGGTACCTCGCCATGATCCAGGTGCAGCGGCAAGACTTCAACGGTCGTGTCCTCACGGTTCGCCGAGACGACCTCCGAGCTGTGGCCTGCATCCTCGGGGTCGACTTCGACGATGCCGTCGATCGCCTCGCCGATCTCGGCCTGGTGAAGGAAACTGCGATCGGCTGATTCGGTCAGTCGTCGGTCGTTCGGATGACCGACACACCCGCCGGCCCTCGGGCCACGGCGATGGAACACCCTTCGGCCTCGACCCATTCGGATCGAAGGTCAGTGGCGCCGGGAACCACAGCGACCGGCCGAGCCGATGCCCCGTCGGTGATCTCGTCGAAGGCCCAGACGATGTCGGTCGCCGTGTCGAGCAGCACCACGGGCGGCGACGCATCGCACGCTGTCTCCAGCAGTACGACGTCGTCTCCCGCTGATCCAACGGCGTAGACAGATCCATTGGATTCGATGCGGGGGGCGTCGGTTGCGAACGCAGGTGTCTCATCGGAGAGCAGCGCGAGCCCCCCGATCGAGCAACCCACCGCCAGGGCGGCGAGGCCGAGGCCAGGATGTCGCAGCCCCCGTCGGGCCCCATCGTTGTGGTCGGTGTCGTCGTGGACGACGGCGAAGCGTTGCAAGACGCTCCGGGCTCGAGTGGCCGAACGAGCGGGGTCGGCGTCGTCGACAAGCCGTGCCGCGAGCTCGCGCCACGAACCGAGAAATACCGGCGCCTCGCCGGCCTCGTGCCATTGGTCTTCGAGTTCGGTCATGCACCGGGCCAGGCCGACGAGATCGTCGCCGGGGTCATCGGCTCGGCCGTCCGGGCTGCACAGCCAGATGCGGTCGCCGCCGACGATCACGTGGTCGGGTGTGAGCTTTCCGTGGACGATTCCGTCACGGTGCAATTCGATCAGCAGATCGCAGAGCCCGATGGTCGTCGCCAGACCGTCGTCCGGATCGAGTCCGGCGGTGCGGAGGGTTCGGGAACCGACGTGTTCGGTCACGATGGTGAAGGGTTCCTCTGAGGTCGCCACCAGTCGAACCACGCCGGGACGTGCTGCCCGTTCGAGCCACGCAGCCTCGGCCTCACGGTCGCCGCGGTCATTGGTGAGTCTGACCTTGGCGACGTGGATCGTGTGGTCCGCGTCGGATGGCGAGGGGGTGAGAGTGACTCGGGTGGCCATGGTGCCTCACGGGTGGTGGCCGACGGAATGGGTCGGCATGACGGTGGGGCAGTTGGGGTGTGATCGGGCACTGCCGAGACATTCACGATCGACAGTGACGATAGTGAGCGTAAATGAATGTTGTCAACTGCATATAGAGGTGAGGAGGTTGCGAGAAGGCGGCGATGCCGCTCGACCCGGGCGCTAGCCTGCCCGGACGATGGCAGACCAGGTGACGGTGCAGGTGTCGAGCAACGAGCTCATGGTCGGGTTGTTGGGCGAGCGCGACGAGTACTTGCGTGTCATCGAGAGCGCGTACGACGTCGACGTGGTCGCTCGTGGCAATGAGATCGCCCTGAGCGGCCCTCAGGCCGGCGAAGCCGAGCACGTCATCAACGAACTGGTGTTGCTGCTCGAAGATGGCCAGCAGATCGACACGCCGGTCGTGCGCCGCGCCATCGACATGGTCGGTGCCAACGTTCGGCCGTCCGAGGTGCTCGCCGATCGAGTCATCACCACCGCCAGGGGCAAGCCGGTTCGGCCGAAGACCGCCGGTCAGAAGGCGTACCTGGATGCCATCCAGCAGAACATGATCACGTTCGGCATCGGGCCGGCCGGCACAGGCAAGAGCTGGCTGGCTGTCGCCTGCGCCGTTCGAGCTCTGCAGAACAAAGAGGTCGAGCGCATCATCCTCACCCGGCCCGCTGTCGAGGCGGGGGAGCGTCTGGGGTTCCTGCCCGGCGATCTGATGTCCAAGGTCGACCCGTATCTCCGGCCCCTGTACGACGCTCTCCACGACATGGTGGGTGCCGACGGCATGGCCAAGCTCTTCGAGCGGAACGCCGTTGAAGTGGCCCCACTTGCATTCATGCGGGGTCGCACCCTCAACGACAGCTTCATCATCCTCGACGAGGCGCAGAACACCACACCGGAGCAGATGAAGATGTTTCTCACCCGCATCGGCTTCAACAGCCGCGTCGTCGTGACTGGCGACGAGACCCAGGTCGATGTGGCCGGGGGTCGTAGCGGACTGGGCGGCACCGAGCGGATCCTGGAGGGTGTGAACGACGTGGCGTTCGTGCGCCTCCGTTCCAAGGACGTCGTGCGTCACCGCATCGTGCAGGACATCGTCGACGCCTACGAGCGTCACACCAGCCGCTGATGGCCTCCTCAGACGACATCGTCGACGCTGACCAGGTACCGGCACCGCTGCTCGAGATGCTCGACCTCGACTCGGTGTCAGACGCAACGACCCCGGACGTTTCGGTCGAGGTCGGTACGCACATCGTCACGGGCACCGACGCGGACGAGAGCGGTGTCGATCTCGACTCCCTCTGCCGGATTGCCGCAGACGTGTTGGCCGACGAGTCCGGTCCGAAGGGCCAGCTCGACCTCCACCTCGTCGACCGCGAGACGATGCACGAGCTGAACCACACCCACATGCTGGCCGACGAGCCGACCGATGTGCTCGCCTTCCCGCTCGATCCAGACGAATTCGACGCGTCAGCCGCCGGGGATCGTGCCCTGATCGGCGATGTCGTGATCTGTCCCGCCGTGGCCTTCGACCAGGCACCGGGACACACGGGCTCGTACGAGGCTGAGCTCGCCCTGCTCGTGATCCACGGAGTGCTCCATGTCCTCGGTCACGATCACGGCAAGACCGCTCAACGCCTGGCCATGCAGGCCAGGGAGCGTCACCACCTCGGGCGAATCGGTCTCGCGCACCCGGTGCCGGCGCCGTGAGTCAAACCACAGCCATCGCCCTCGCTTGCTCGATCGTGCTGCTCCCGTTCGTGTTCGTGTTCGTGCTGGCGGAGGCCTCCATCAGCACCACGAGCGTCATTCGCATTGCCACGCTTCGCGACGAACAACCAAAGCGGGTCGATCGCCTCACCCGTCTGCTCGACCAACCCGGCGCCGTACTGAACCCCGTTCGACTCATCATCCTCGCGAGTCAGCTGGTGCAGGTGGTCCTGGTCTGGGTTGTCGCCTCTGACCTGATGGCGACCGGGTGGGCGGTACTCGTGGTCGTGCTCGACGTGCTGTTGGCCTACGTCGTCGAAGTCGGTGGGCGGACGCTCGGAATCCTGCACGCCGACCGTATGGCGGTCGCCCTCAGCGGGCCGACGTCGATGCTGGCTCTGCTGCTCCCGATTCGCGTCCTCGCTCGCGGCCTCATCGGGGCCGGCAACATCGCCATCCCCGGCAAAGGCCTGAGCGCCGGACCGTTCGCATTGCCGGCCGAGTTCATCGCCTTCGCCGATGCTGCTGTCGAAGACGAGGTGTTGGAGCCGGTCGAGCGAGATCTGATCGAGTCGGTGATCACCTTCGGCGACACGGTTGTTCGTGAGGTGATGGTGCCCCGCACCGACATGACCACCGTCGACCGGGATCAAACCGTCGCAGAAGCGCTCGAGCTGTCCTCCGACGTCGGCTACTCGCGTCTACCCGTCGAGGGTGAGAACATCGACGACCTGATCGGCCTCGTCTACGTGAAGGACCTGATCAGGGCCGAACTCGACGGTGGTGAGGACCGCCGGGTCGATGCTCTGCTGCGTCAGGCCCGTTTCATCCCCGAGACGAAGCAAGTGGCGCACCTCCTGCGCGAGATGCAGGAGGAGAGCTTCCACATGGCAATCGTGGTCGATGAGTACGGCGGTGTTGCCGGGCTGGTCACGCTCGAGGATCTCATCGAGGAGCTCGTTGGCGAGATCGTCGACGAGTACGACGTCGAGGAGCCACTGGTCGAGCGGCAGCGGGACGGAACGCTCCGGGTCGACGGCCGCATCTTGATCTCGGATCTCAACGACATCGCCGGTCTGAGCTTGCCAGAAGGTGATTTCGACACGGTGGCCGGTCTGGTGTTCGACCGTTTCGGCCGAGTCCCGACCGTGGGTGAACGCACCGATGCCGATGGTTACGTCCTCACCGTCGAACGAGTGCAGGCGCGGCGGATCACGAGGGTCCACGTCACGGCTCCACCGCCGGAATCGAGCGAGGAGGAGCACGAATGAGCGAGTTCCGTTCCGGATTCGTGACGCTCTTCGGGCGTCCGAACACTGGCAAGTCCACACTCCTGAACCGGATGCTGGGCCGAAAGGTCACGATCACCTCCGACAAGGCCCAGACCACGCGGCATCAGATTCGGGGCGTGCTCACGACCGACGACCACCAGATCGTCTTCGTGGACACACCGGGGGTCGGCAAACCGCGCACTGCGCTCGGTGAGCGCCTGAATGCGACTGCCGCTGAGGCCAAGAGCGGCGTCGACGTCGTCTGCTTCGTGGTCGATGCTCGGTCGGGTTATGGCCGGGGCGACGCGTTTCTGGCGGAACGTCTGCATCCTCCCAGCACGGTCGTCGTGCTCAACAAGATCGACGGAATGCGCCGCGAGGCAATCGCGGCAGAGTTGTCCAAGGTGGCCCCGCTCGACGCGTCCGCCTACTTCCCTGTCTCGGCCCAGACAGGGGACGGTATCGAGGCGCTGCTCACACATCTCGGCGAACGCATGCCGGAGGGGCCGCACTGGTATCCGGACGACCAGTTCACCGACATGGGCGAAACCATGTGGGTAGCCGAGCTCGTGCGCGAACAACTGCTGCGAACCCTGCGTGAAGAACTTCCACACTCGGTCGCCACGCGCGTCACCGAGTGGCAGTGGCCAAAGGTTCGGGTCGAGATCCTGGTCGAGCGGGACAGTCAGAAGGGCATCGTGATCGGCCACAAGGGCGAGGTGCTCAAGACAGTCGGGACGCTGGTGCGCAAGCAACTCCCGAAGGGTGTCTTCCTCGAGCTGTACGTCACTGTCGACAAGAACTGGCAGCAGGACGCCACCTCGGTCGAACGTCTCGGCTACTGACGCTCTTCGTCGCTGAAGGGGCCGCCGTGACTCCATCTGGCCAGGAGGACTCCGGCCAGCACCGCCATCCACACGGTTGACTCCGGACCGTGGATGACGCCCCAGGTGACACGCACCCGCGTCATCGACAGGATCCACTCGGACACGGCGACGGTGACGAACACGATGGGCAGCGTGGCTCTGACATCGCGGACGATACCGACGCCCACGAACCAGGTGCCGAGAGCGATGAGAAAGATGATCGGGGAGTAGAGCGCCAAGAGGCCGGCGGCGCCACTGATCCCCATGCTGCCCGAGCGGCCTCGCGAAGTGATCGGAGCCACCGCGCCGATGATCGCTCCCAGACCGGCCCAGAGGGCGATCGACTCCCAGACGGTCAGCGTCTTCGGGGAGAGGAACCCGATGGCCGATGAGCTGCGAAAGACCGTCGTGCCGGGGGCCAGCCAGTCGATGAAGGTGTAGGCGATCCAGGCACACGAAACGGTCACCAGGACTTCGGAGACCAGCACCAGTAGGTCGGGGCGGCCATCTGAATCCTGCTGCGAACGGCGTGACGCCCATGTTCGCACGATCGAACCGGCGAGGTACGAGGCCCCGATCAGCACCCCGGCATAGAAGGTGACCCACGTGACCGAACGCATCAGGTGTCCAGCGACTGGAGGAAGGCCACGACCTCGTCCCGGTGGCGGGTCCGCCGGAAGGGCGGGAGGGCGTTGATCACGTCCCACCGGTACGACTTCTTGGTGGCGAGTCGCGGATCAAGGACGGCGACGACGCCGCGATCGTCGACCCGGCGAACCAAACGTCCCGCCGCCTGGGCGAGGAGGATCTGCACCCGCGGGAGATCGACGGTGCGGAACGCCGCCGCTCGAGCTCGATCGCGACGAGCCTGGTTGACCGGCTCATCGGGCCGGGGGAACGGCAGGCGGTCGATGGTGACCAACGTGAGCGTGTCACCCGGAAGGTCGACGCCCTGCCAGAACGACATCGTCGCCAGAAGCACCGTGCGAGGGTCTTTCTGGAATTCGACGAGGAGCGACGCCTTCGAATTCTCCCCCTGGACCAGCACCGGCATGTCGAGCGACTCCCTCAGGACCTCCGCCGCTTCTCGCATCGCAGACGAACTGGTGAACAGCCCGAGTGTTCGCCCTCCGGCGGCCTCGATGAGGATCCGCATCTCCTCCTGCACTGCCGCCCTGGCCTCGGGGCTGTTCGGATTCGGGAGATCAGGTGAGCAGTAGAGGAGGCCGAGCTCCGCGTAGGGGAACGGCGAGCCGACGCGTTCGATCGGCGTGCCGGAGGGAAGTCCGAGCTGATCGACGATGGCGTCGGGGAGCGTGGCGCTGGTCAGCACCACGGCTCTGTCATCCCAGAGCTGGTGCTCGAGGATGCCGCCGACGTCGAGAGGGGTGCGGCGTAGGACGGGGTAGCTGTCGGATCCATCGACCCAGAGCACATCATTGGTGTCGTCAGCGCCGAGGATCGCATCGATGTCGTTGACCAGGTTGTTCGCCGAGAGAAGGGCACGCTCGGCCTTGGCCTCGGCGTCCGAGCCTTCGGGGGCCTTGACCTTTCGCAACGCGGCCAGGACCTTGTCCGCTCTGTCACGTGCAGCGACCAACATCGCGATGAGGTCCGGGTCGACGACGAGTTTCGACCCGACGAAGGCGGCGAGCTGACCGTCGAGGTCGACGGCGGAACGATCGAGGAGGAGTGGGAGCTCTTCATCGGTCAGAACGCCCCGTGTGCGCCGTGCCAGTGTTCGGACTCGTCCCCCGCTGAGCTCGGTGCCGCAGGTGACGCCGATCACCTCGGGCAGGTGGTGGGCCTCGTCGAACACGACGACGTCGTGCTCGGGCAGAAGCGCACCGCCGGACGCGAGGTTGAGCCCGTAGTAGTGGTGGTTGGTGACGATGACGTCGGCCTCCCGGGCGATGAGTCTGGCCCGTTCAGAGAAGCAGTTGTCGCCAGACGGGCAGCGACTGGCCCCGGGGCACTCGTCTGCTCCGACGCTGACGGCAGCCCAGACGTCGGGCGGGGGCGCCGGATCCAGTTCCTCGCGGTCGCCGGACTCGGTGGACTCGGCCCACTGTCGGATCTCGTCGAGGTGATCGTCTGCAGCGCGCCCGCGCAGCAGCTGCAGCTGCTCCTCGTGGTTCGATCGGTCGAACTCGGCGAGCCGCTGGTTGCAGAGGTAGTTGCGGCGGCCCTTCAGGATTGCGGCGCTGACCTCGAGCCCGAGTCCCTCGGCGATTCGGGGGATGTCATTGGTCACCAGCTGCCCTTGAAGAGCGATGGTGGCGGTGGCCACGATGGTGCGCTTCTTGGCGAGGATCGCCGGCGTGAGATACGCCAGCGACTTGCCGGTGCCCGTGCCCGCCTCGACCAACAGCGCAGTTCCCGCTGACACTGCGGCTGCCACTGATTCAGCCATCGCGATCTGCCCAGGGCGGGTCTCACCACCGCCAGGGAGTCCCTGGGTGATTGTGGCTAGTGCCGCCGTGGTGCTGGACATTCTGCGGATCCTAGGGAGTAGTGTGTCGCCACGGACGTGTGGGGCGTACCAATCGCAGGCTCGCCTGCGACCGATCAGGGTTTCGACGTCATGACCTCAGTAGTAGACCAACTCCCACATTCGCAAAGCGATCCCGACGCTTCGGACATGCCCCTCCACGGCCCGGTAGCGACATTCTCCGACGGGTTCGTCGCCGAAATCCGGGATCTGCTCGCCCCCCGTCGTACCCGTGGGCTGTTCGGTCGGACCATCGACGAGTCGGTCACACCTGCACCCGCCGGGTTGCCTGTCGTCGTTGCCGATCCGGTCGGAGGGGACCTCGACACAGCGAAGCCGATTGACGAACAGACGGCGTCGCCTGAGCGGTCGATTCATCTCGTTCTGGCCCGTCCGAAGCCGAACGAGACGAAACCGGCGCTCACCGGCATCACTCTGCCGGCCTCCGTGCCTGTGTCGCCCACAACGCCAAGCCTCTTCGTGTCCTCGGCCTCGGCCCCTGCCGAGGTGTCGTTCGTTCCGGCCGAGGAAGTCCAGCAACGTCGGTATCGGTGGGTCCTCATCGCTGTCGGCCTGGTGGCCGTTCTCGGCGCAATTTGGCTGACGTGGATGGCCCAATCGGGTGAGACGGTCGATGCGCCGGTCTCCACGATCGAGTTGGTGAGCACCACATCTGTCTCCACCGTCTCGACAACCGTCTCCACCACGGAACCGCGATCGACCACGAGCGTTTCCACGACAGTGCCGACCACGGTCAGCACTGTCGCTCCAGCGACCGCAGCTCCGGTGGCACCGGCGACCACGACGCCTCGTCGACCGGCCACGACCGTGCGCCGCCCCGCCACGACCGCGACGCCGGCGACAACCGCGACGCCGGCGACGACCGAGGCCATTCCTGATGTGACCTTCGAACCGGCCACCTGGGCGCCCGCCGTGCCATCGTCGACGGCGCCTCCGGCCGAGACCACGCAGGTGGCTCCCGTCGAGCCCCCGCCTGCGGCCGAAGGCTGATTCTGGATCGACGCCTCCCGCGTCGGTCGACCCACCTCCGGTACGCTCCGACACAATGGATCTGACCGGCATCGACCTCGATCGCGTTCCCGTGCACGTTGCCTGCGTGATGGACGGAAACGGCCGCTGGGCACAACAACGGGGCCTCAAGCGCACCGATGGTCACAGTGCCGGTGAAGAAGCGTTGATCGACGCCGTGCGGGGCGCCATCGCCGTCGGTGTCGAGTGGGTCAGCGTCTATGCGTTCTCCACGGAGAACTGGCGACGGCCGACCGCAGAAGTCCGATTCCTCATGGGGTTCAACGAGTCGATCCTCGTTCGCCGCCGCGACGAGCTGAACGAAATGGGCGTCCGCATTCGGTTCGCCGGACGTCGTGACTGGCGGGTGCCGAAGCGCTTGATCCGACAGATGGACGAGTGCACCGAACTCACGAAGGACAACACGGTCGTGACGCTCACGATCTGTTTCAACTATGGCGGGCGAGCCGAGATCGTCGATGCAGCGGCAGCACTGGTGGCCGCCGGGCAGCCGATCACCGAGAAGGGCATCGCTGCCCATCTCTATGACCCCGAGATGCCCGAGGTCGATTTGTGGATCCGAACGTCAGGTGAGTCTCGCATGTCGAATTTCCTGATCTGGCAGGCGACGTACGCCGAGTTGCTCTTCACCGACGTGTTCTGGCCGGACTTCCGGGCTCAGCACATCGCCGATGCCGTGCTCGAGTACCAAAATCGGGATCGGCGCTTCGGCGGCCTGAGTTCCTGACGTGCCGCTCTATCGGAGTGACGCGGTCGTGCTCCGCACCTACAAGCTGGGCGAGGCCGACCGGATCGTGGTGCTCTACACCAGAACGCGGGGCAAGGTCCGGGCGGTCGCCAAGGGTGTGCGGCGGACGAAGTCCCGATTCGGCGCTCGTCTCGAACCCGGTTCGATCCTGCATGCCCAGTTCTACGAAGGTCGTAATCTCGACATCGTGACCCAGGCCGAAACCCTCGTCCGCCTCGGCAATCTGCGCTCGGACCTGTCCCGCTATGGCCGGGCCTCGCTGGTGCTCGAGACCATCGACCATCTCACGGAGGAGGGCGAGTCGAATCCTGCACTCTTCCGGCTGCTCACGGGCGTGCTCACCGAGCTCGATCGCGCCGGCAACCCGCTGGTTCTCCCCGCCTTCGTGGCCAAGCTGTTGGCGCTCGAGGGCGTCCAGCCTCTCCTCGACCAGTGCGCCAGCTGCGGGTCTGACGGCCCGTTGGTGGCGTTGGCGCTGCATTTGGGGGGAGCGGTGTGTCGCGACTGCCGGCAGGGCGACCCGATTTCGGACGAGGCCCGGGTGGCCCTCCAGCACATCCTTGACGGCCGCGTGCGCCACGTCCTCGACTCCACCCCTGATGCGGTTGCAGCCGAGCTGGAAGCCATGAGCTCGAAGCTGCTCGAGCAACATCTCGAGCGCCGGCTGCGATCGGCCAACGTTCTCTACCATCACCTCCAGGACGCCACCGGCGACGCGTGAACCGGGGCGAAGTCGCCCGATGTCGGTGGACAAGTAGGGTTTCCCGAATGGTTCGAAGGCAACGGAGGGGCTTGTACGCGATTCTCGTCGCGTCAGCGTTGCTTGGCGCGAGCTGTGGCAGATCAGACGACGGATCGGCGGCCGCAACCTCTGAGGTGTTGTCTGTCGACACCTCGCTCGAAGTCCTCATCTTGGACGGCGCCACCACGTCGTCTTCCTCGGTCGCGTCGTCCACTGGTGCCTCGACGACGGCGATCGCGACGACCACCAGCGCGCAGACCACGACCGAGACCTCGGCCGTTCCTGAGGTGATGCTCGCGTCCGCGCTCGGCTCCATTGCCACCTTCATCGAGAGTTGGGATGCCGTTGTCGGGTACTTCCCCGAGAAGCGGGACTTGGCTCCCACGATCAGCGCCGCCGACGTGGCAGCAGACGAGTCGCTCGGCGTCGACATCTTCGTCGAGCAGGCGACGCCGGGAACCGTCATCGGTGGCGTCATCGACCCGGACTCCGGCCGAATCACGGGGCTGATGGGGTTGAGCGATCCCGCGAGTGGCGACACGAGCGTCGTGATCGAGATCATCTGGGTTGCTGCGTTCGGCCTCAACGAGCTGCCGATCCTGGCCGAGAAGTTCACCGAGGCAGACCTCGGTCAGCTCGAGATCGGGCAGCAGATCACGCGCACGCACAAGGGCCACAGCATCGTGCTGAACCACGTCGACGGCCCCGAGCCGGGCGATGGCCTCTTCGTGTTGACTGTTGGCGCCGAGGATCTTCTCGAGGTGGATCCAACCCACGACACGATCACCAACGCCGTGCTCGGTCTACTCGTTCAAACCCCCTGAGCCGAATTCGGCCCGGAGGCACGGCCGAATCGCCTCACTCGACGGGAATCCAGGTGTTCGATTCGGTGTCGTGACGGAGCCAGCATCGCGCCGCTGAGTCCCAATACATCCAGGCACGCCATTTGTCGCTCCACACGGGGGCTCGGGCCGAACCGCCTTCGTGAGACGACGACTGCTGTTCGGTGCGATGGCCTTCGGTGTCCGCTGCGATCGGATCGCGTCCGATGAGTTCGCCGACACTCGGATCTGCGAGCACGACATCGTCGAGCGTCCGGCCGTCGTGGGGGTCGGGCGCCTCGATCTTGGCTGGTTCGAGCGGTGTGGGCTGCCAGACCGGGGCTGGTTCCACCCGGGGCGGATCCCATTGCCTGGTCGTGAACGCCTCGTCAGCAACCTTGGAGGCGGCGTCGTCCGTCGCCGCTTCGCCTCGCGCAGGGTCGACACCGCCCGGCCGGACAGAATCCACTCGGTCGGCGAGCGGTAAGGGGTTCGAGCGATCGGCTTCGGTGGTGCCGTGAGGCTGATGCAGACCGAACGCAGGAGAACGGTCGGCGTTCGCCTTCCGGTGGACGGGTGGTGGGGGAAGGGGGTCGGCCGCCGACGCGGCAGTGTTCGAAGCTCGCGAGGCCGGAATCGGGTCGGGGTGAACCGGATCGTGATGAACAGCGGTGTGAGAACGCACCTCGGCGACCGGCTCACT
This sequence comes from uncultured Acidimicrobiia bacterium, assembly GCA_965530755.1. Taxonomy (GTDB): domain Bacteria; phylum Actinomycetota; class Acidimicrobiia; order Acidimicrobiales; family SZUA-35; genus SZUA-35. Next base: position 84,606 of record CBESNA010000010.1, read on the forward strand.
CTGCGGGGCGGGCTGGTCGTTCGGAGCGCCGACGAGGTCAGGAGCGGACACTTGGAGCTGATCCGCGGTCGCGTGAACGCCCCGGCTCGAGATGTCTCCCTCTGTGGGAGCCGCCTGGATCGGAATCGCCAGCGGCTCACCGTGAGGCTCACTTGTCGTGAACTCGGCCACGGTGCGGTCGAGCACCACAGTGTCGGCCACTCGATCGCCGATTCGTTGGTGGCGCGGCGTCGTGCTGGCGACGAGCATGCCGAGCAGTCCCGGAACGATGCCGGGAAACATGTCGATCACACCCATGACCGAACGTTTGAGGTGGGCGCCGACGCCGGCCTTTGTGCCGTCGGTCTTCCTGATCGTGAGGTTGACGGGGACCATTCCCGGGGTCCGAGCGATCAGAGCGGGTATGGCGAAGAACACGATCGCCGCCACGAGAGCCGCTGCGATCAGACCCATCCGATACGAGTCGCCGGCGAACACTCGCACCGAATCGCCGATCTCCTGAGCTCGTACGACGTTCACGCCGAGGAAATCGGAACGGCCCAAGATCGTGAAGTCGAGCAGGCTCTTCATTCGGTCGAAGTCGGCCGGGTCGACGAGGGGAGCATCGGTACTGTCGCGGCCGACGACCGTGAAGGCCTCCGACCGTTGGTACGCAACACCGAGACCCGCCGCCGCAACCAGTGAGCTGTCGAGGAGGAGCGCGACGTAGCGGCGTCCCAGTACAGCGGTCACTTCGGGTTCGATCATGTCGTGGAGTTTGCCGCCTAAAGCGCTTGTGTGCGACCACCCCACCGTTAGCCTTTGCCGCCATGTCCGACGCCGTGCCAGATCCCGAGCTCTTCGACAAGGTGGTCAACCTCTGCAAGCGTCGAGGTTTCGTCTTCCCGTCTGCTGAGATCTATGGCGGTTTCCGCTCGACCTATGACTACGGGCCGGTCGGGGTGCTGATGCTGCGCAACGTCAAGGACGCCTGGTGGCGTTCGATGGTGCAGCTGCGCCATGACGTCGTCGGGCTCGACGCATCCATCCTTTCGCCACCACAGGTGTGGGAAGCGTCCGGGCATCTTCAGAACTTCTCCGACCCGCTCGTCGACTGCAGGAACTGCGGTGCGCGCCACCGGCTCGACAATCTCGACGACCCCGATCAGTGTCCGACTTGTGGGATGAAGGGCCAGTTCACCGAGCCCCGCCAGTTCAACCTGATGTTCAAGACCCAGGCCGGACCCGTCGACGGGGCCGGAGCGGACGCCTACCTGCGACCGGAGACGGCGCAGGGCATGTTCATCAACTTCGCCAATGTCCTGAACACCAGCCGCAAGAAGCCGCCGTTCGGCATCGCCCAGATCGGCAAGAGTTTCCGCAACGAGATCACGCCAGGCAACTTCGTCTTCCGAACCCGTGAGTTCGAGCAGATGGAGATGGAGTTCTTCGTCCCGCCCAACGAATCGCAGAAATGGTACGAGTACTGGTGCAACGAGCGACTGCAGTGGTACATCGACCACGGCATCGATCCATCGCTCTTGATGCTCCGTCCTCACGATGCGGACGAGCTCAGCCACTATTCGTCCGCCACGGCTGACGTCGAGTTCATGTTCCCGTGGGGCTGGGGCGAGCTCGAGGGCATCGCCAACCGCGGCGACTACGACCTGACCCAGCACGCAACACATTCGGGTGCCAAGCTCGAGTACTACGACCAAGCCGCCAACGAGCGGTACGTCCCGCACGTCATCGAACCCGCTGCCGGCGCCACCCGCACGATGATGGCGTTCCTGATGGCGGCGTACGACGAGGAGACCGTCAACGACGACACCCGCCTCGTGCTTCGCCTCCACCACCGGATCGCTCCGTTCAAGGTCGCTGTGCTGCCGTTGTCGAAGAAGGACGAGCTGCGAGGGCCTGCGCTCGATGTCTTCGCCATGATCTCGGATCGTTACCAGGCCGACTACGACGAGACCCAGGCCATCGGTCGCCGCTATCGACGCCAGGACGAGATCGGTACTCCGTACTGCGTCACCTTCGACTTCGATTCACTCGAGGATCAGGCGGTCACCATTCGGGAGCGCGATTCGATGGAGCAGGTGCGTCTTCCAATCAGCGACGTCATGGGGTGGCTGGCCGAGCACCTGGGTTGACCCGTAGTCTCGGCTCGTGCCGAGTGTCTACGCCTTCGACCATCCACACGAGCTCGACTTCGATGAGCTGCAGCAGCTGCTCGGCCAGAAGGGCGCGCATCTGAGCCACATGGTGTCGACGCTCGACCTGCCGGTTCCACCCGGGTTCGTGATCGGCATCGATGCCGGCCGTCTGGTTCGCTCCGAGGGTGGCTCCGAGGAGCACGAACGGGAGATCCGACAGCACCTCGACCAGTTGTCGGAACGGGTGGGCAAAGAACTCGGTTCTGCTGAGCGTCCATTGTTGTTGAGCGTGCGCGCCGGCGGCGTTCATCCGACACCCGGTGCGTTACGGAGTGTGCTCGACATCGGACTCAACGAGGACACGGTTGCCGGCCTCGCTGCCTCCACGGGTGACGAGCGCTTCGCGCTCGACTCCTATCGTCGCCTCGTCCAGATGTACGCCAGCGTCGTTCTCGGCGTGCCTCAGGAGCTCTTCGAGCATCGCTGGGACGGCGCCAAGCTCCTCGCCGGGATCACCGACGACGCCGAGGTGCCTGTCGAGGTTCTCCGTCTCGTCATCGAACGCTTCCACGCGGTCGTCGAGTCGAGTACGGGTGCACCGTTTCCCCAGGACCCGGAGGAGCAGCTTCGGGGTGCGGTCGCAGCAGCGTGCCGGTCGTGGGATGCGCCGGCTGCCCGGAACTATCGACGGCGGGAGGGGCTCGATGACGACGGCGGCTTGGCCGTCAGCGTCCAGCAGATGGTGTTCGGCAATCGGAACGAACGCTCGGGTACTGGTCTCGCCTTCAGCCGTCATCCGTCGACCGGCGAGCGGGTCGTACACGGCGAATTCCTGGTCAGGGCGCAGGGCCTCGATGTCGGTGGTGGCCGGCAGACGATGACGATCGCCGAGATGGCTGACCACTTCCCGGTGGCCGGCGAGCGTCTCGCATCATCGCTCACCACACTCGAGCATGCCTTCGGCGACATGATGTCAGTCCAATTCACGATCGAGAACGACGAGCTCTGGCTGCTCCAGGGAACGCCCGGCGATCGCTCGGGTCGTGCTGCGGTCACGATTGCCGTCGCGGTGACTGCCGACGATGATCTCGGCCTGGATCGCAAGGACGCCCTGCTGCTGGTGACCGGTGATCACCTCGACCAGCTCCTGCATCCGCAGCTCGAGGGCGGCCGGACGGTGTTGGCCACCGGGCTCGGCGCATCGCCCGGAGCCGCCGTCGGCCAGGTCTACTTCAACGCGGACGCAGCAGTGGACGCCTACGACGAGGGCCACGACGTCATCCTCGTCAAGGACGAGACCTCGCCCGAAGACGTGCATGGCATGGCCATCGCCGAAGGGATCTTGACCTCGAGGGGCGGTCTCGCCAGTCACGCTGCGGTCGTGGCCCGCGGTTGGGGCAAACCCGCCGTCTGCGGTGCCGGAATGATCGACATCGCCTCTGACCACTTCACGGTCGGTTCTGTCGTCGTCGCCGAGGGCGACACGATCAGCCTCGACGGCGCTGCGGGGCATGTGTTTCTCGGAGCAATCGATCTCTCGGAGGGCGACGTGCCGCCGGAGATGGACATCGTGTTGGGCTGGGCCGATGATGTTCGGGCCGGCCGGCTCGCCGTACGAGCCAACGCTGACAACGCCGAAGATGCGAAGAAGGCTCGAGAGTTCGGAGCCGAAGGTGTCGGCCTGTGTCGAACCGAGCACCAGTTCCTCGGCGAACGGCTCCCCGTCGTGCAGCGAATGATCCTGGCTGGCAGCGACGACGAGGAAGTAGCGGCGCTCGAGATGCTGGCCGAAGTGCAGCGGTCCGATTTCATCGAACTGCTCGAGGCCATGGATGGGCTTCCAGTGACGGTGCGACTGCTCGATCCGCCGTTGCATGAGTTCCTCCCTGACATCACCGAGCTGGCGGTCGAGGAGGCCAAGGGCCGGCTCGACGATGCCGGTCGGCATCTGCTGAGCGCAGCCCGCGCCCATCACGAGGAGAACCCCATGCTGGGGACCCGCGGCGTTCGTCTCGGGATCCTGAAGGAGGGCCTGTTCCGCATGCAGGCTCGCGCGCTGGCCGAGGCAGCACTGGCCCGGCGGTCAGCGGGCGGTCACCCGGTCGTCGAGATCATGGTGCCGCTGATCATCAATCGAGCCGAGCTCGATCTGGTCCGGGGCTGGATCGAGGAAGAGCTGACGGCGGCGATCGGTGAGGAACGTGACGGGCTGGTGATCACGATTGGCACGATGATCGAGACACCGAGAGCCGCGTTGTGTGCCGACACCATCGCCCCCGGCGCCGACTTTTTCTCCTTCGGCACCAACGATTTGACGCAGATGACCCTCGGGTTCAGCCGGGACGATGTCGAGAGCCGGATCATGGGGGTGTACCTCGATCGCGGGCTGCTCGGCGCCAATCCGTTCCAGACCATTGACCGGCAGGGAGTCGGGGCACTCGTCATCAGCGCAGCGAAGGCGGCGCGTGAAGCCGTGCCCGGGATCAAGATGGGTGTCTGCGGTGAACACGGCGGCGATCCACGGTCGATCGAGCTTTTTGCTGAGGCGGGGCTCGACTACGTGTCGTGCTCGCCGTATCGGGTTCCCATCGCCCGTCTGGCCGCAGCTCAAGCGATCGTGCGAGCCGACAGGTAGGTTCGCCCTTCGTGGGGATCGTCGACGAAGACATCGTGCGGGTGCGCGAGAACACCGACATCGTCCAGGTGATCTCGCAGTACACGCAGCTGAAGCGAGTGGGCCGTCGCTTCAGCGGGCTGTGCCCCTTCCACGGCGAGAAGACACCGTCGTTCTCGGTGAACGCAGAGGAAGGCTTCTACTACTGCTTCGGTTGCCAGGTGAAGGGCGATGCCATCACCTTCGTCCGTGAGAAAGAACAGCTCGACTTCGTCGCTGCGGTGGAGTGGCTGGCGAGCAAGGCCGGCATCACGCTGCGCTACACCGATGCGAACGAGGGCGAGAACCGGAAGCGACGCAGCAAGCTCTACGACGCCATCGAGCAGGCAGTCGACTGGTACCACCAGCGGTTGCTGACCTCGCCCGATGCCGGTCCGGCCCGTGCCTATCTTCGGGATCGTGGCTTCACCGGTGACCTGGTCCGTGAGTTCAAGATGGGATGGGCCCCGGACGACTGGGATGCGCTCGCCAGTTCGTTGCGCCTGTCCAACAAGGATCTGATCGATGCCGGGCTGGGGTTCATCAACAGACGCAACAAGCAGCAGGACGCCTTTCGGGGACGCGTCATGTTCCCCATCTTCGATGCGCAGGGTCGAGCGGTCGGCTTCGGCGGACGCATCCTGCCCGGCAGCGATGATCCTGCGAAGTACAAGAATTCAGCCGAGTCGACGGTCTATGCCAAGAGCCGGATTCTCTACGGCCTGAACTGGGCGAAGACCAACATCGTCGAGTGCGACGAAGTCGTGGTCTGCGAGGGCTACACCGACGTCATTGGCTTCTTCCAAGCCGGAATTCCGAGGGCAGTGGCCACGTGCGGCACGGCGCTGACCGACGATCACGTGAAGCTCCTGCGGAAGTTCGCTCGGCGAGTCGTCCTGTCATTCGATGCCGACAGTGCAGGCCAGAATGCGGCCGCTCGATTCTACGAATGGGAGAAGTCGTACGACCTCGACGTCGCTGTCGCAGATCTTCCGGATGGGGCCGACCCGGGCGAGTTGGCCCAGAAGGATCCCGAGCGGCTGCGAGCCGCAATTGCCGGGGCCAAACCCTTCCTCGCGTTCCGCGTCAATCGGGTTCTCGATGCCGGCAGGTTCGACACCGCGGAGGGGCGGGCCAAGACCGCCGAGGCAGCGTTGGCGATGGTGGCCGAGCACCCCGACCCGCTGGTTCGGGATCAGTACGCAATCGACATCGCCAGTCGCTGCCGGCTCGAGGACTCCCTGGTCAGGCGGATCCTGGAACAGGGGTCTCGACCCGATCGCCGACAGCAAGCCCAGGAGACGGTCCGTCCTCGTGACCCCGAGAGGCAGTCGCCGGAACTGGAGGCTCTGCGCTTGTCAATCGTGAACCCGGACGAACTGCGCCCCCTCCTCGTGCCGGACCTCTTCCTCGACGAGCTCTACGCAGCGACGTTCCACGCGATCGTGTCGACGGCCAACCTGCGTGAGGCCATGGAGTTCGGCGGTCCCGAGGTCGGCGAGCTCGTCCAGCGATTGTCGGTCGAGGACTCCGAGATCGAGCCGATCGACGTGGCCGGTCGTCTGTGGCAGCGCTACCTCGAACGGCGTATCGAGGACTGCAGGCGGGAAGCTCGTTTCGCGACCGAGTCGTCTCAATTGCGTGAGCTGAACGATCAGATGGGATGGTTCAAGGCAAGGGTCGCCGAACTGCCCGAGCTCAACACGAGGGCAGCGGCGGTCGAAGGCTTGCTAGTTTGGTTCAACGGTGCAAAGCCGCCGGCGTAGTCGGAAGCGCAAACACCACGGACACGAAAGGAAGCGGCGTTGACGGAAAACCCCCTCTTGTTGCCGGCGTCGACTTTCACGTCGGAGCATCGCGACCGTCTCGTGCTTCGGGCAAGGGCCGGACGCCCCTTGACGCCCGATGACGTCGTTGACGTCATGCGACGGGTCGAGCTCACCCCCGAGGTACTCGAAGAGGTTCACGAGTTCCTTCACGAGAAGGAGATCCCGTTCGACGACGATCCCGTTCAGCTGGAGCCGAGCGTCCGTCGCATCGGCCGTAGTCGTGGCAAGGACGCATCGCGCATCGCGATGAGTGCAGTGGCCAAGGCCAGCGGCTCGTCTGACCCAGTGCGCATGTACCTCAAGGAGATCGGCAACGTTCCGTTGCTGACGGCGCCGGAGGAGGTCGACCTCGCACAACGGATCAAGGAGGGGGCGGCAGCCGCTGACGAGACCGCGCACCTGATCGCAGCCGGCACCTGGGCAACGATGAACCGCGACGAGCAACGCGGCGTTCGTCGTCGTGTTGCCGACGGTGAAAAGGCGAGGCGAGAGCTGACGTCGGCCAACCTGCGTCTGGTCGTGTCGATCGCCAAGCGGTACGTCGGCCGGAGTGTGCCGATGCTCGACCTGATCCAAGAGGGCAATCTCGGCCTGATGCGTGCGGTCGAGAAGTTCGATCACACGAAGGGTTTCAAGTTCTCGACGTATGCCACATGGTGGATCCGGCAGGCGATCACTCGTGCCATTGCTGATCAGTCGCGAACGATCCGTGTGCCGGTGCACATGGTCGAGTCGATCAACAAGGTCGTGCGAGCGCAGCGAGCGATGATGCAGCGACTCGAGCGTGACCCGACGCTGGCCGAACTGGCCGAAGCGGTCGATCTGACCGAGGAGAAGGTCGCCGAGATCCTGCGGATCAACGCCCAGGACCCGTTGTCGCTCGACACGCCGATCGGCGACGAGGACGACACGTCGATGGCCGACTTCATCGCTGACAAGGGCGCGGCGCCGCTGGATTTAGCCGCTCGCAAACTGCTGGAGCAAACGATTCGGGACGTACTCGATGATCTTTCTCCCCGCGAGGCCGAGGTCGTGCGGTTGCGGTTCGGTCTGGTCGACGGGCGTCCTCGGACATTGGAAGAGGTCGGACGCGAGTTCGGAGTCACTCGGGAGCGGATCCGTCAGATCGAGTCGAAGACGTTGGCCAAGTTGCGGCATCCGCTCCGGAGCGACCGGTTGCGCGACTACCTGGACTGACCCCGTTCGGAAACGGGGATTTCCCCGAGCGGTTCGGCGCCTCGGCTTGCTATCGTCTGCCCCGCAATCGCCACACCACATTCCGGGGTAGCTCAGCTGGCAGAGCAATTGACTGTTAATCAATGGGTCGTGGGTTCGAGCCCCACCCCCGGAGCCACAAGGGACAAAGATCGGAAGCCGAGACAAACGGTCTCGGCTTCCGGCCGTTTTCGGCCTTTGGCTTTGGTACGGTCGGCGCCGATCGGGCCTGTAGCTCAGTCGGTCAGAGCAGCGGACTCATAATCCGTCGGTCCTGGGTTCGAGCCCCAGCAGGCCCACGGGAACTCTTCGAGTTCCTTCAAGTTTCGCCTAGCGGCGAAACTTCCACGTGTGAGCTCCGACCCCACAGGGGGGGTCAGGTGTCGAGCACGAAGGGTGGGATGTCGGTGACTGCGATCTCGCGGCCGAGCGTCGCGCCGTTGAGTTCGAGTCGGTCACCGCTCCAGAACTTTCCGGGGTCGTACCAGTTCGGCGGACGAGTGGACTCGAGCAGGCCCATGCGCTCGTAGGTGATAGCGACGACCTCGGCGCAGAAGAGCTGCTCCAGGCCGGCGTTTCGCTTGACCCGTCCTTTGACCCATCCGCCGACGAGCGATCGCGTGCCCGGAAAGGTCCGCCCGTTGAGCTCGGCCACGGTCTGGATGATCGAGTCTTCCATCTCGGTGGTGACGTCGATGTCGATCGGGCGCATCCACGCTGCCTGGCCGTAGCGGTGGTGCCACTGCCCTGCGGCGTCGGCGAGACGGTGGAGTTGGGTGCCGCGATGGCTGACGCCCGCCCACACGTCTGGAATCGTGCGGCCGAGTTCGGCGTGCCACAGCAGCGGCGGGAGATCGTCGAACGCGAGGACCATGCCGACGTGGTTCACCGGGCTGTTGGTGAAGGCCCTGATGGCCCGATCTGCTGTCGACTTTCCTCGGAACAGCCAAACGTCGCCCGTCCGTGCGAGTCCTGCTGCCTCGTCGAAGGTCGTTGTCGCATGCTCGGGGCCGGTCATCGTGGACCGTATGGTAGTGATCGATGGGATTGTGGAAGTGGGTTGGTCTGGCCGGCATCGTCGGCGTTGCCGCTGTGGGGACCGCGGCCGGCGCAGCGACGGTGAAGCGCAACCGCCGCGAGTTCGTCGAGGCGAACTCCGACGAGCTGCGAAATCGGCTGCACGAGCGCCTACGTGAGGCCGAGGCTCGCCAGCTTCGCTGAGCTCAGAGCGGAGGAGCTGCCGTAGCGTCTGGGCGATGGAAACCAATATTGCGCTCGAGGTCGTCGGCTATTGCGCGTCGGCGCTGATCGTCGTCTCGATCACGCAGAAGTCGATCCTGCGGCTGCGGGTGATCGGGCTCGCCGGCTCACTCACGTTCCTGGTCTATGCGATCGCCATCAGCGCCTATCCCATCGCCATCGTCAACATCATCGCGGCCGGGATCCATGGCTGGTATCTGAGTCAGCTGATTCGTCACAAGAATGAGGTCTTCCGCGTGCTGCACGTGCTTCCGGGATCCGAGTATCTCCTCGACTTTCTCGAGTTCTACCGTGAGGAAATCCAAGGACGATTCCAGCCCGATTTCGTCTACGAGCCGAGCGAAGCGCAAGTCACGGCATTCATCCTGCGCGACATGGTCCCCGCCGGCCTCCTCATCGGACGGCCGCGCGACGATGGCACGTTCGAGGTGCAACTCGATTTCGTCATCCCCCAGTATCGAGACTTCAAGATCGGCAGCTACGTCTACTCATCCGACTCCGATCTCTTGACCGGCATCGCGCCAACGTGCGTGTGGGCTGTTGCCTCGAACTCTGACCACGCCAAGTACCTGCATCGCATGGGATTCGCTGAAAGCACCGGAGTTCCCGACCGCTACGAAATCCGGCTCGAGGCCAACCAGCAGCCGATGGCGGCCTGACTGAAGAGACCCGCTCAGTGGTCACCATTTCGCCTTCTCGCTGTCGTGGTCTCGCCGTTCATCCACCAGCGGAGACCCCACGTTGCGCGACAGTGGCTGCATGCTCACGATCACAGCGCTCGGTGCCATATCGGTCGCTGCGCTCGTGTGGTCGGAGTTGCGAGGGAACCAATTGCGGCTCGCAGCGAAACCAGCGGCTTCCGCGTGCTTCATCGCCGTTGCGTTGCTGGGCGGCGCCATCGAGACCGGGTACGGGAGGTGGGTGCTCGCCGGGCTTGCCCTCTCGGCAGTCGGCGATGTGGCGCTCCTCTCGAGGTCGTCGAAGCTGTTTCTCGTCGGGCTCGGAAGCTTCCTCCTCGGCCATGTCGCCTACGTTGCTGCGTTCGCCACCCGCAGTGTCGATGGCGGCGCTGCAATCATCGCGCTGCTCGCACTGAGCGGTCCAGCGTTCCTGGTCATCCGCTGGCTGTGGCCGCATGTCTCATCCAAAATGCAGCCTCCCGTCGCCGCTTACGTGGCCGTGATCTCCGCGATGGTGGCGATGGCGATCGGGACGGTCGTCTTCGAACAAGACGGCCGAATCGTCGCTGCCGCCGTCATGTTCCTCTGCTCTGACCTCGCTGTCGCCCGCGACCGCTTCGTGGCCCCGGGACCGCTCAACCGGCTGTGGGGTCTTCCGCTGTACTACGCCGCGCAGTTTGTCTTCGCTGCGACGGTGTCGATCTGACCAGACCCTCAGCGCCACGAGGGCCGATCGACGACGGCAGCGCTAGTGGCCTGCTTCTTCAGTCAGGTCGACGTCGAAGAACAGCTCGCTGGCAAGATCGTCGAGCACCGAACGCAACTCGTCGATCGAAGTCGTGGCAGGGGCGCGGAGGCGAGCCGACGCTCGAAACAGCGTGCCGCCGCCCATCGGTGCGCTCGCCGTCTCGGTCTGCAGCTCCTCGATGCTCACCTGCTGGGAGGCCAAGGCGTGCGACACATCGTGAATGATTCCGGGACGATCGAGTCCTACCAGCTCGAGCACCAACTCGGTCGACGGCCCAAACTCCTGATCGAGATGTGCAGTCTCGACCGTGATGTCGAGCAGCCCATCGTGTTCGAGCGGCTCCAAAGCGACCAGAAGAGCCGAGGCTGACCGATCGGGAACTGTGATCATCACGATGCCGGCGAACTTGCCACCAAGGCGAGCCATCTGGCTGCGGTCCCAGTTCCCCCCATGATCAGCGACGACGCCAGACAACGCATCGACCAAACCCGATCGGTCGTCACCGATCACGGTCAGCACGAGGGTCGTCATAGCCGCAGACTACTGATCGCAGCTAGGCAGCGCCGGTGGCCCGAAAGAACCCGTTCGAAGAAGGACCTCCGTCACCGATTCGCCAGACGTTGAGATTCTGCATTCAGGTTGGCTGATCCCGGGCCGTTGCCGCCTGCGACGGTGGTGACGGTCCCGTCGGTGGTGACCTTCTGGACTCGATGGTTGTACGTGTCGGCGATGTAGAGGCTGCCGTCATTGCCGAACGTAATCCCGAATGGGCCTGACAGTTGGTTGTTGGCTGATCCCGGGCCGTTGCCGCCGGCGACCGTGGAGATAGTTCCATCCGTGGCGACCTTCTGG